>NZ_JASTLC010000001.1:7132248-7765029 GCF_030499575.1 Streptomyces sp. DG2A-72 | reverse complement strand
CACGACGTCACCGGCGCCCGGGCCGCGGGCTGCCGCCCCGGACAACAGCGCTGACCTGCAACGAATTTGTGACGGCAATCCTCTGAAGTTGCCTGCGGGTGAGTCCGTAAGCTGTGCGCACGGCTGTACAGCTGAGTGATTTCCCTTGATGAGTGAGGGAGTTGTACGGCCGTGTGGTCCGACGGGGGTGCTTTCTGCTGTGTCGATGATGCTGCCGGACGAGCTCGAATGGGTTCTCCAGATGCTCGGCTTCAACTGGCCGACGGCTGACGAGGACAAGCTCAGGGACTCGGCCGCACTGTGGCGGAAGTTCGGCGACGACGTCACCGGACTGCACACCTCGGCGAACAGCAGCGCCCGCATGGTGACCGCCCACAACGCCGGCGAATCGATCGACAAGTTCTCCAAGACCTACAAGAAGTTCGACGGCGGAGACGGCTCCGACGGCTACCTCGCGAACGCCGCGCAGGCCGCCCACATCATCGCGAACGTGATGGAGGCCTGCGCCTACCTGGTCGAGTTCGCCAAATGGGCGGTGATCGCCCAGCTGATCGCCCTCGCCATCCAGATCGCCGCCGCCGCGGCCGCCGCACCCTTCACCTTCGGTCTGTCCTCGGTAGCGGGAATGGGCGCCACCCAGGCCGCCCGCCTGATCGTCCGGCGCCTCCTCGACGAGCTGAAACAGGCGTTGCTCGAGGCGATCGTGGAGGCGATGAAGGAGCCGGCGATCTCGGCGATCGAGGCGATCATCTCCGACCTCATCCGCCAGACGGTGAACGTCGGCTTCGGCGCCCAGCAGGGCTACGACCTCGCCCACACCATGAAGACCGGCGGCACGGCAGGCCTGGAGGCCCTCAAGCAGTCCCCGCAGACGCTGGCCGAGGGGGTGCGCGACAGCCTGGGGAAGAGGGCGGGGGATCGCGTGCATCACGCGGTGGACAGCCGTATTGACGGGTATGGCGGGCCGTCGGGGGCTCCGGGGAGCAACGGCGACGGCGGGGACGGGGGTAGCGGGGGCCGTGGCGGCGACGGCAGCGGCGACTCCGGCTTTGGGAACTCCGGCTCGGGGAGTTCCGATTCGGGGAGTTCCAACTCCTCCTCGGACTCCGGCTCGTCGGGGTCGGACTCGTCCGGTTCTACGCGTACGAGCACTGGCAGCGGTCCGGGTGTGAACATCGGTGGGGCGAACATCGGCGGTGGGATATCCGCGGATGCCGGCGGGGCGGGCATCGGTGGACCGGATGTGGGGTCCGGCCCTGATTCCGGGTCGGGCTCGGGCTCCAACGCCGGTTCCGGTTCCGGGCAGGGTCCGTCCTCTTCGGACTCGCCGTATTCGAGGCCGGCGCCGTCACTGTCAGGGCCGTCCCTGTCGGACTTCGACGACCCGTCGCCCGGCGGAGCCTCGCCGAGCGGTCAGAGCACCAACAGCTCGCCCGGTACCAACGGCGGCCCCTCCGTCTCCGGCCTCTCCTCACCGACCCCGCAGTCCGCACCCACCCCCGCATCGACCGGCGGCCCGTCGTCCTCGTCGGGGGGTGGCGCGATCGGCACCCAGATCGACAGTCTGGCTACCAGCGTCCCCACCCAGTCCAACGCGGCGCCCACGCCGACGACGGGTGACCCATCGCCCGCAGGGTCGGGGGGTCGTACGGATGGCGGCTCGGCCGTTCCGACGTCGCCGGTGGCGCCATCCACCGCGGGCGGTACGGCCGGCTCCCACCACGCCGGGAGTACGTCCGGCAGCACGCCCTCCGCGACCAGCCCGACCCCCAACTCGGGTGCGGCGAGGAACCCTTCCGCCAGTACGCCGGGTACGCCCTCCCCCACAGGAACCGGACCTGCGTCCACGCCGAACCCCACGTCTCCTACGACGCCCCGGAGTACGCCCACGCCGACGCCGGACGGTCGCATTCCTGGTACGGCGGACGGTCGCAATCCCGGTACGGCGGACGGTCGTAGCCCTGGCACGCCGGATGGTCGAACGCCGGGCCAGCGCACGCCCGGGACGCCTGCGGGCGACGGCACGCCGCCGCGGAGCGGTCCTGGTACGACGCCGGGGGACCGTACTCCGCCACGCGACTCGCCCGGTACGACGCCGGGGGACCGTACGCCTGCCCGAAACAGTCCGGACCCGACCGGCGGCACCCGTACTCCCGCACCGGGGCAGAACCCGAGCACGACGAGTACTGCCGGCCCGAACCAGACCCCGGCCCAGTCGACTCCGCCCAGGACCGCATCGCCGTCCACGAGCAGCACATCGACTACGACGCCCTCGACACCGAGTGGCGACACCCCGGGTTCTTCAGCACGGCCCAGCCCCGCCACCAGCACGAGCACCCCTGGCACGACTGGTACACCCAGCACATCCAGCACACCCAGCACGCCCGGCAACCAGCACCAGCCGGGCCATGGCGCCGCTCCCACCAGGCCTCCCCAGCAGCCCGCGGGCAGCCCGCCGCCCAACGCTCCGAACACCCCTCAGCAGCCAGCCGCGCAGCCTCAGAACACGCCGCCCAACCCGCAGCATCACCAGCAACAGCAGGTGACGGCGGTCCCGATCCACACCGTCATCACCACTCCAAGTTCCTCGACGCCGCCGTCACACGCGACCCCGGCCACGCCGCAGCCGCCCGGCTCGCCGCAGGCCGACCCCGGGACCGTCAAGGATCAGCAACACGCCCAGCAGGACAGCCTGGACGACATCCGCGCCGACCTGGACCACTACCCGGGAGGCCTGTCCGAGCCCGACCCCGACGACCAGCAGGCGCTGGCCGACACGGTCCCGCACAACGAGGACGGCACCCCGGAACGGTTCCCCGACCCCTTCGGCCCCTGGACCCAGCTCCAGAACGACGGCGGCAACGAAGTCCCCGGCCGCAGCAACAACTGCGCCGACTGCTCCCGCTCCTTCCTGGAGACCTGGTACGGCAACCCCCAGGTCTCAGCTCCCCGCACCCTCGACACCGACGAACACGGCAACCCCGACCCCTGGTCCCCCGAGGACAACGCGAACGACAACCAGATCCGCTGGACGGGCGCCGCACACACATACGCCGGCCCCGGCAACGACCCAGACACCGCCAACAACATCGCCTCGGTCCTCCAGCAAGCCGGCCCCGGCTCAGCGGCCATCGTCCAGGTCGACTGGCCCGGCGGAGGCGGCCACGCCTTCAACGCCGTCAACCACAACGGCAACATCATCTGGATCGACACCCAGAGCGGAGAGGTCAGCCACGACCCCCTCCACCTCGACAACGCCGCACACGTCTGGCACATCCCGCTGGACGCCGACCGCAACCCGATCGACCTCACGCAGCCCGACGCGGAGGACTCCGAGAGCCAGAGCGACGAGTCGCAGAACCAGCAGGACGACGCGTCCCAGCCGGAGAAGTCCGAGACCTCGGAGACCTCCGAGACCTCCGTGAACAACGGGCAGCCGGAGAACGACGTCTCGGGCGACACCGCGAAGCAGGGCGACGACACCGAAGCGGGAGCCACCTCCCGTACTCAGGCGGACCCGGCGACCCCGGACGTATCGAACGACGCGGCCTCCGCGCAGCCGCCGACGGCCGACCCGAACACGTCGCCGGACCCGACGAAAACCACGCAGGACCCGACGAACGACGAGCCTGCAAACGAGAACGGTCGGCCCGGGAGCGAGAGCAGCAAGCCGACCGAACCGGACAGCACGCCTGATGGCCGGAAGCCGTCCCAGGACAGCCCGGAGGGCCGGCAGCCCTCCACCCACACAACCCCCGACAACACCGACAACGGCACGCCCCCCACCCCGACTGCGACGGGCACCCCGAGCGACCCCACGACCAGCCGGGACGCGCCTCAGCAGACCACCACGCCCTCAGACCCGCGTACGTCCATCCCGCACCAGCAGACCACCGACCCGCGCACCGCGGATCCCCGCACCACTGATCCGCGCACGTCCGACCCCCGCACATCGGATCCCCATCGGGACACACCGACGCAACCGAAGCCGGAGACCAACGGGCGCCCGCACGGCCAAGACCCGAACACCCCCCCACGACCGGACCAGACGCACCCCGATCATGTCGATGATCCGCGGTCGGACACACCCGACCAGCACAGGTCCGAGACCCCGACCCCGGACCCGACACGCCCCGACGACCTGAATCAGTCGCCGTCCGACGACCGCAGTGACCGCAGCGACCGCCCGAGCGACATGACCAAGGACTCCGCGGTCCCCACACGCGAGAGCCTGCCGGACGGCAAGAACGCCGATGCGGCCGGCTACGTGAAGGACTCCGTCAACGGGAAGAAGCCGCTGTACGGCGACATCGCGGCCGAGAATCCGACGCAGACGTCCCGGCCGGCGCATCCCGAGCGGCCCTCCGGTCCGGAAGATCCGGCAGGCGGTTCCCCCAACGCCACCGACCCCGAAAGCCGTCGGCAGCGTGATCTGGCGATGCTTGCGCGCGCCAACTCGAAGGACCCGAAGGACAGGGACTGGTTCGAGAAGCACTACTGGCCGAAGAGCGGCTACCGCAGGAGCAGGACAGCCCCCGCTGAAGACGGGCGTCCAGTCCCCCAACTGCACCCGACCGGGGATCCCAATGCTCCCTGGATGCTGGCCAACGACACACCGGACGCCGAACCGGAGGAGTACATCACCGAGGGTTCAAGGTCGGGAGAGCGGAACACCGAGATCTCTGATGAGAACCTGAAGCGGCTGGACGAAGCCGCAAAGGCCCGCCAGCAGGCGATCGACGCGGACCGGCAACCGCACAGAGACCGCAAGGCCGCCAAGGACACGTACGAGGCGAACAAGACTTCCGAGAACAAGCAGAAGTTCGAGGAAGCAGACGCGAAGCACAGCCCGCTGCACGGAAAGATGACTCGAGCGAGCGAGGACTACGGCGAGGCAGTCGCCGAGTTCCACGCCATGCCCCGGCACTTCCCCGATCACACCCGGATCGACGATCGAGCGACCGGCAACAATCGTTTCGACCAGATATGGGTCGATCCAAACACCGACCCGCCCGAGTTCGTCGTCGTGGAGGCGAAGGGGTCAGCCCAAGCCGACCTCGGCGACCGCCGCGGCATCCCGCCCGTCGGCGTGGCGGGCGAGACCGATACACCGCAGAACGTCGGCCAGGATCAGAGCGGCAGAAACGCCGACGGCGACCAGACCGCACAGGACGACCCGCGTCCTGGAGCGGCGAAGGTGAGGCAAGGCACTCGGGCTTACTTCGAGACGATTCTGCACGAGATGCGCAGTCGTTCGATGAGGGTGCTCAACGACCCGAAGGCGACCGCTGCCCAAATGCAGGCGGCTGCCGACGAAGCGCGGTTGGCGCAGCAGCTGAGAACAGCCTTGGAAGCAGGGCGCGTCACGTACGTCCTCGTCAAGGGCCACTCCGACGGCGAGCGGCACAATGGCTACGAGATGCACCAGTTCGACATCAGAACGCAAGAGGAGAAAGACGCGGACAATGCTCAAGATCCCGAGGCATGACACACGCACGACGAGTCACGCAGACGTTCAGCTGGAAATCCTGAACAGCGATTTGTGGCAGTTGGTCGGGTTCCTGAAGAAAACGCCCGAGTGGTTTTCCAACGCGCTTGCCACGGCGGTCTCGATCCTCGACGTGCGCTGTGATGTGGATCCACAAGCTGACAAGGTCGAAACCTGGGAAGCCTGCGTCACCGCCATGCAGATCGGCTCCGCCCTCTTCGAGTCGGCCCAGGCCACAACCGACACCATCGAATGCCGCATCGACCACAAGATGTGCACCATCCGCGCCGGCGCCCTCCCTCGCGCCCACGCCGGCAATTGGCTCACCGCCTTCTGGCTGGCCTGCATCTGCCGCGAGAAGAAGCGGATGACGAAGTTGTGCCAGTTCCCTGTCGCGCGGATGCGAGAAGCCGAAGGGGAACTGGATGCATACATCTACACCTGGGTGGAGGCGCTGCAGGCTTACTGGCTCAAGCGCCCGGAGTTCGGCGACAAGCTGGTGGCAGCGGTAGAGGGGACCGACCCCGAGGTCCTGCGCCATGCGCCGCGCGACAGCGTCCTCCAGATCATGTATCCCCCCATGAACCTCCTGACCCAGCTGGCACGCGGCGACCAGGACAAATTCAACACCGAACTGGCCAAGGCTCTGGAGTGGCACAAGGAGTACTGGACCCGAGACGAGGACCGCGCTCTGGACCCGGAGGGCGCCATCGCCCTGGGCCCGTTGGCCATGTCCTGCCTGGCGGTCGAGGCCGGATTCACCCTCACCGTCGAGTCCGAATATCTACCCAAGTTCCTGCTCGACGGCGGCTGGGTCAACGAATTCCCCACCTAGACCCCACCGGGCCACCCCACCGACAGCCCAACCGGCAGAAAGACAGCACATGCCACCAGACACCCCCACCCCAGCACCACAAAGCCCACCGACCACCCCGGACCAAGCCCTCGAAATCGTCCGCGCCCGCTACGCCCACCCCAAACTCCCCGACGGCACCCCCGCCGAACTGAACGTGCACGAGTTCGACATCGGCTACCTGGTGTACGCGGTCTTCCCGCCCCGCACCGACCCTGCCGGCCGCCCCCAGCCCGCCCCACCCGGCGGAGCCAAGATCGTGGTGTCGAAGGAGACCGGCGAAACCATCACCGTCCCCAATTACCCGATCGAGCAGGCCATCGCGCTGTACCGGAAGAACCGCGCACGCAACACGTAGACGGCGGGCCGACCCCACGCAGCACCGCTCTGTCCCCCGACCACCCCACCAGGACTGACACCCATGACCGACGACGCAACCGACGGCTACGCACCGCACCCCTACATAGGCGGCCGCACCGCAGTGCTACGAGCCCTCGCCGCCTGGCGGATGAAGTGGCCCGGTACCCCGCGCGTCCTGGTCCTGACGGGAAACCCTGGCTGTGGTCGATCGCATCTGATCACCGGGTTCCTGATGCTCTGCGACCCGGAGTACCGCAAGCGGCTGCCGTTGGACGACCTAGACCCGTCGACCGTACCGTCCGAACTGCCCGCCCCCGCCGTGCCGGGCGCGGCCGGGATGACCGCGGCCCAGGTCGCTTGGCTCCTCGCTGATCATTTCGGCCTGGAGGCCGACGACGTAACGGACGTCTTCACCGAGCTGGCCACCCTCGCGGCCCCGGTGACCGTGGTCGTGCCGGACGTCGATCGGGCCGGACCGGTACGTACGGCAGGAGAACCGGCCCGGCTAACGCGCGAGGTACTCAAGCCTCTCGCCGCCATCGAGACGGTCCACCTGCTGACTGAGATGCCTCGCGAGCTCGCGGAGGAGTTCGCAGCGGGCCTGCCTGTCGGCACCGTACAAGTCATCGACCTCGATGCACCGCAGTGGGCAGACCCGCAGGGCCTGGTACTGCAGGCCGAGGCACTGCTCAACCCCCAACTCGGTGCGCCGGACCTACCGTTCACCACCGACGCCCCGACGCGAGGCTCCCTCGCCGAGGCGATCGGCCGCCGGGCCGGGACCAGTCCGCTCACCGTGGAACTGGCCGTGCAGAGCATCCTGACGAGCCCGGACACCTTCACCCCGCACGACGAGGCCCCGCTCCCCTCGTCCATCGGCCAGGCACTCGACCTGCACGCCCGCCGCCTCCAAGCCGACCCACAGACGCTACGTCACCTCCTGGCACCCTTGGCCCTCGCGGAGGGCGACGGTCTGCCCGTCGAGCTCTGGCCGCGGCTCGTCAACACCCTTGCGGGCAAGGACATGAGTGGAGTCATCGCGGGTGGCAGCGCGTTGACTGAACCGTTCGTCCGGTCACTTGAGCGCGACGGGGACGACGGCCCGCATACGCTGCTCCAGCTGCTGCACCCGGCCATCGCTGACGAGATCCGCGCCGGCCTGCCCAACATCCGCACCGCTCAGACCCAGCTCGCGATGGCCCTGCTGGAGGCCGTGCCCGAGCAGGACTGGAGCAAGGCCGACGCCTACGTACGTGACCACATCGCGGGCCACACCCTGGAAGCAGGCCTGCTGCCCCAACTCCTCACGGACCCGGGGCTGTTCGTACACGCCGACCCGGTGCCGCTGCGCGCCGCCATCGAAGCCGTGCCGACTGGGGAACTCGGCGCCCCGGCCCGTACGTACCTCCGTACGGCCCCCCTGCTGACCCGCACCCAGGCACCCGCCGTGCAGCGCGCCGCCCTGTTGGAGACCGCGTTCGTCGAGGACGGCCTGCCCGAGTACGCCGACGCCATACACCGCCTCGGCCTCAACCTCCCCTGGCAGACCCTGTGGAGCCGGCCCGTCCCCGGCATCAGCGCCGTGAGCGTCGGCAGCCTGCCTCGCCGCGAGGGACCGGCCATTCCCGTCGCCGTCCTAGACGTACCCGCGGGCACGCCCGGCGAGGGGTCCCGTTCCGCGGTGCTCGTCCTGGGTCTCGTACAGCCTGATCACCTCGGCGACACCGACACCGAACAGATCCTGCGCCTGTCCGAGGAGGAGCGGGCCGCCACCCCGTTGGAACTGACCCGCGGCACCGACCACCTACGAGTCTGGGACCGGGCGAGCGGGGAGATCGTGGCCACGCTGCTGTCCGACACACCCGTCACCGCCGCAGACCTCTCCCCCGACGGCATCCTCCTCGTGGCCACCGAACGCGGGGCGAAGGCCCTCCGCATCCTGCCGTAGCCGCACTCAGCACCCTTGAGGCGACCCGCTCAGGCTCCCACGACCCCCTCCTGACCTCACTGATAACTTCCTGTCTCTACCTGTTCACTCCGGGGGAAACCGATGAGCCAGCCGCCGTACCAACCGCCACCGCAGCCACCGCAGCCACCACTGTCGTCGCAGCCACCACAGCAGCCCCAGAACGCGTACAACCCGTACAACCAGCCCGCTCCGCCGCAGCAGTCAGCGGGGTTCGGCCCGCCGCCTGCCCCTGGGCAGCCCCCGGCACCGGCGTACCCGGGAATGCCGCCGGCCCAACCGATGCACCCGATGCACGCCGCACCGCCGCCGTTCCAGGCACCCCCCTTCGGGCAACAGCCGAACACCGGCGGTCATCCGGTCGGCGCGGTCTTCCTCGGCCTCTTCGCCTCGGTCATCGTCTCGCTGCTCTACAGCGGTCTGACCCTGGCGACGTACAAGGACCAGTCGCTCACCACCGCCCACACCCTCTACTTGGCCCACGCGCTGGTCAACGGAGCGATCGTCGGCTGCCTGGTCGGCTCGGTGGCTCACCGCAGCGCCGGCGCCCATGTCGGTGGGGCCGTCATCGCCGCGCTCGGCGCCTTCTTCGGCTTCACCAACGCCGTCCCGCTCATCATCGCCGAGAGCCAATCCCCCAGCGCCATCGGCGACATGATGGAGGCCGACCCCTTCATCCCGGCCAAGGCCTGGTGGAACAACGAAATCGACGGCGGAGTCGACTGGTTCTCCCCGCTCGGCCTCCTGCTCGCGGCAGCCGCCGCGTGGGGTCTCGCCTATCTGATCGGCAACAGGCGCCGCCGACTGTGACGCTCGCCAGACGCCGGGTGCCCGGGTTGACGACTGGTACTGGTCGTAAGTCCCAACTCGGCGCGTCTCAGCGGAAAGCGGGACTGTCGCCGACACCCGCCAACGCGACCCCAATACAGGTGACCATCATCGCCCAGCGCGTGTGGCCGCTCCGGGCAAGCACAAGACCCCACCCACCACAGGCCACACCCACGGCATACGTGGCGACCCAGACCCCCAACGCATCGCCCTGACCAAGGCGTACGACAATCAGCACAAGGCAGGCAACGGCCACCAACCCGGCGAAAACCGCGTACAACCCACGCGCCTGCCGCGCATCCCGCCGCCGCTCCTCCGCAAGCCCCGGCTGCCCCTGAGCCTCAAACCGCGCCCGCAACTCGTCCGCGCTCACCCCAGAAGCCAGCGGCCGCCCACCCGTCCCGTCCGGCCCGTTCGCCACCTCATCGCCATGCGTTGTCATGGCAACCGAGCCTATCGGTCGACAACCACCCACAAGCGCTGAGCGCTGACGCGAGCGCCCTTCTATGCCGGTACCAACTCACTTGGGGCGCTCGTTGGTTGTGCTCGGGCCGCGTCAGTCGCCGACCCGCGCACCGATCGCCCGGGCGCGGTCTCGGGCTTCGGGGCTGAGGCCTTTGCGGCGGGGGTCGGTGCGGGAGTCGAACGCGGTCGGCTGGGCAGCGTAGATCAGCGCCTTGAGGCCGGGTTTGGCGATGACGCAAGCGAAGCGGGGATCGCCCGCGTACCACAGGTCACCGTCGAAGCCCTTGCGTGCGATGCGGTCCCAGGGCCGGAAGAAGAATCCGGAGATCTTCGGCGACACCGTCTTCTCCGGCCGGTCGGGGTCGGGCAGGACGAAAGAAGCCTTGCGCCCCCGTGCGTCGTACCGAACGCCACCGGGCTGCTGACGCCAGGGGTAGACCCTCAGGATCCGGCGCATCCGCCCGAATCTGCACAGCTTTATGAGCGACATGACTGCGTTGTACATGAGCACGGCCAGCACAACCGTCATGGGCACCACTGCCGCCACGGGCAGCAGCCCGACCGTGACGAACACCGCGCCCCACCACAGCGCCACCCAGCCGAGGAATCTGGCCAACTGCCCTACGGCCCAACGGGACAGCGCGCTGCCCGTGCCGGGCGTGTCCCAGGCCACCGGGCCGTCGAAGCCGCTCTGCTGCGAGTACGTGTTCATTCACTCACCTCGGTCATCCGAAGTCGGCCGTGATGCCGTCCTTGATGCGGTCCGATCCCGCGTCCGGTTCGTCGCCGCGCACGGTCCGCTCGATGTCCGGCAGCGGGTCGTGGAAGGCCACGGTGTGTGCGATGGCCTCCATCCACTCACGGTAGTGCGTGCGGGCGGACACGGCCGTGGTGCTCAGGGTGAGGACTGCCAACTGCGCGCCGGACGGCGCGGGGATGTACACATCGCACTGATAGAGGTCCTGAGCGGGCATCCCCGCCACGGCCGGCGCGGTCACCAGGGTGTCGCTGATCGAACCGGGCCGACCGCCGGGCAGCGTCAGGAGCTTCACGTTCGTCGCGCTTTCCCGCAGGGAGACCGCCCGTACCGCCGTGAGCTTCGGGGGCGCCCACTCGATGTCCCGCAGAGCGACCGTAATCGTGGACATGGCCGATGAGCCGTCGCCGGCGAAGTGCATGCCGAGCGAGCAGCCGATGACACCCTCCCTGAGCATCTGCGTCACCATGAACCGCATGTCCCGCAACGCGCCCACGTAGCTGTCGCGCTGTTCCTCGGGCACACAGCTCAGGATCAGGGCCATGACGTTCGTGAACTGCTCTTCGTACTCCGTGCCCGGCTCCGGGTCGAGCGCTTCGAGCGGTACGTCGAGGTAACCGTCGGGCAGCGCGTACCAGAGCTTGGCGGTCGTGTCCCGGGCGGAGTCGTCGATCACCAGGCGCAATGGCCGCTCGGTCGTGCTCGCAGCCATGTCCGTCTGCTCTGTCATCGCAGCACCGCCCGCAGCGTGGCCTGGATCGGGCCGATCGCGCCGGGTGCGTCGAAGAGGCCCGCGCGACCGCCGTCGATGCCGGTGGCCCCGTCCTTGCCGGGCTTGAGCGCGTCGATCTGGTCGGCGGCGAGCCCGAACCCGGCCGTGCCCACACCGGCGACCGGTGAGGCGTAGGCCAGCGCCTTGGTGAGGCCTTCGCCGCCGCCCACCCCGCGGACGATCAGATTTCCGATGGGCCCGGCGTCGGTCGCGGTGGGCAGCAGGCGGCCGGCGGCCGTGACCGTGTCATCGCCGAACCGGCCGAGGAACTGGCCCACGCTCACCGACTCGCTCGCGAAACGGGTCGACTGAATCGCACCGTTGAGGCCACGCGTCACGGCTCCCACAGCCGGCACCGCACCCAGCGCGTCGCCGACGAGCCCAACGGAGTTCTCCCAGAAATCGGAGTCGAACTCGCCCTTGGTGAAGCCGTCCGCGAGCGAGGCGCGCACCTGCGGGTTGGACAGCCGGGACGCCATCGTGGCCAGGCTGAGCGCACCCGCGGCAAGCAGGAACGCGATCCCGACCGGGCCGGTGCAGATCAGCGCCAACAACCCCGCCACCGCCGCCAGCACACTCAGAATGTTCGTGAGGTTGTCCCCGATCCAGCTGAGCGCCTTGCTCAGCCACCCCGGCTCCTCGGGCGCCAGATCCTTCGTGGAGTCCTTCAGCTTCTTCGCGAGGTCCCGCGCCTCCGCCTCGTGCGTCCCCTCCAGCTCGCGCGCCTTGCGCATCACCCCGTCCAGGGCGCCCTGCGCGTTGTTGACGGCGGTGACGGCGTCGTTGAGCCGGGCCTGGGCGGCATTCAGCCGGGCCTGGGCGGACTCCAGCTCGGGGCCCTCCTGGAAGGTCTGCCCCGCGAGCTTCAGGTCGGGGTTCTGCTTGGCCGTCTCGTGCTGGGAGTTGGCGGTCTTCAGGTCGCCCTGGTGGTCGGCCGCCTCGACGTCGTACTTCTGCGCCAGCTCCCTGCGGCTGCTCAGCCCACCGTGCCAGGCCCCGAGGTGACCGGCGGCCAGGGTCAGCGACTTGTGCGCGTCCTTCATGTACTTCGGCAGGTCACCGTCGAGAGCCTCGCGGAAGCCGACGGCAGCGTCGCCCTCCCAGAAGCTGGACTCACCGAGCAGCTTGTCGATCTTCTGGTACGCCGTCTGCAGCGCGCTCGCCGAATTGACGAGCTGCGTACGGAGCTTCTCGACCTCGCCAGGCTCTCCCGGCACGGGGTTCCACCCGAGGTGCACATACGGATTCTGTGCCACCGCAATCACTTCCCCGCAGCCGCGGCCCGCTTGAAGCTCTCCTCCAGGGAGGTCTCCACTTCGCGGTAGCTGTCCGTATTCTTCTGAAGACCCTCGGTCAGCTTGCCGATGCGCTCCTTGATCTGCTCGTTGCCGTACTTCCAACGCTCCTGGAACGCGTCGCACGCCTCATCCAGCTCCGGCGTCCCGATCTGGTCCGCCCGCACATGCTGCAGAGCAGTCCGCACCTGCTCAAGGGAGTCATGGGCTCCCTTGAGATCCTTGGTGAAAGTGGCGAGCTGATCAATGTCAGTCCTGAAGTGGTCCCCCACGCAGGCCTCCCCGTTCGCACATCAGTGGTCGCATCGGCAAACGACCACAGCAATTGGACGGGCCGATGATGCCATAGGGCGGCAAACAGACAGCCAGAACATACGAAACCTCCACGCCGGCCATCGCCACCCCCCACGTGGTCCCGGGCCCCTGCTGGTGCCGGCCTTGGTAGCTCCCTCGGCGGATCTGCCGCTACCTGGGGCCGTCCACTCGTATGTGCGGCCCGGCGGCTCTGCTGCTCATATCGGCGCTGCAGGTGAGGCGCGCGACCGGGTGGGAGAGCTTGCCCTGGCCGGGCCTTCGCGTCGTGCACCCCGCCCGGTCGTCCCAGACGTGGCTGTTCAGCCGAAGTCGTTCGTGCCGGGCGTAGGACGGGTGCCGATGGTCTCGTCGTACGTCGGCATTGTGGTGCCCTACGAGGTGCGCGGGTCCGGTGCTCCGCCGCCGGACGGCCGGCCGCCGGGGTCGATGCCCGGAGCGCTGCCCGGGTGCCCGACGGGATGGCGCTCGCCCCCGCTCGGACGCAGCACCGCGGGCATCTCACCGGAGTGGCCTGCGTCGCGGTGTCCGTGCCGGTCTTCTCGAAGTCCTGGGAAACCCGCTCGTCGTTCCACTCATGACCGTCCGCCGACGACCTGAGGTTGGCCCCGCCGACTTGGACGCGGGCGTGCAGACCGTCGAGCGCGGGCTTCCAGCTGGCGGCGATCTCCGTCAGGGCGGGCCCGATCGCCCAACCGGTGAGCGAACCGCCCGCGGTCCCGGCCTCCTTGACCGCCTTGTCGGCAGGGCCCTTCATCGTTCGCGCTATGTCGTCGCAGGCTCCGGCTGAGGCGCGTAGCTCGGCCGGGGCGACATCGGTGCGCTGGGACACGTCCGGTTCCTAATTCGTTGGCGATGACGGCCCGGCCGTCGTCCTTGGAGTCGTAGCCGAGGAGGTACAACTCCTTGCCCTTCGGCGCGCCGTCCCGGGCCTCGATCTTGTCGTTGAGCAGCTGGAGGTTGTTCAGGCGCCTGTTGACCGTCTCATCGCTCTCGCCTGGGAACCCTTCGTCGTAGTTGCCCTCCTGGAGCAGATTGAGCTCCTGGGCGAGGGCCGTCCGATTGGCGTCGTCGCGTACGTCCGTCGGCAGACCGTCGGTCGCGCCGATCTCCTTGGGATAGAGCGTGGTGTAGGTCTGACGCTCCTCGGGACTGAGGGCCTTCCACCACTCGGCAGCGGCTTTGGGATCGTCCTCAGGGATCTGCGGGGGCTGCTCACCCAGGGCCTTCATCGCGTTCTTGACGTCCTGGGCGGATTCCGCTGCCGCGTCATGGCTGAACGGGTCGGTGAGGATGTCGCCGTTCAGTTCCGCAAGGGCCTTCGCGCCGTCGTTGCCAGCTTTCAGAGCGGCGGTCAGGGCCTCGTCGACAGCCGCACGGTGCTCCCCGAGTAGGGGGGCCACGGTCCGCGATGATCGCCTGCGCGTCGGGATCCTGACGGGGAAGGTCCGTGGTCATCGGATCGCTGGCCCAGCCGTCGCCGTCGAAACCTCGAAGTGGTCCTGCTCCGCACGCCGCACCGCGTTGCGGAGCTCCGTCTGGGCCTGCTCCATCCAGAACCTGGTGGAATCCAGGACGGAGGCGATGGCCATGGCCTCCGTCTCGACCACACCGATCCGCGATTCGACGTCCTCCAGGTAGAAGAGCGCCGCGTCGGCGTCGTCGCCCGTCCAGGACTGATGCAGTGGCCCGGTGACCTGCCGACGGTGGCGGTCGGTGAGGGAGTCCATGGTCGTCGACAGCACGCGCCAGGCTTTGGCCGCGGCTTCCAGGTCGGAGAAGTCCTGCTTCATCAGCCGTGAGAAGTCAGAGGACACGACGACTCCTGCTTGACCAGCGCCTATGCCCTTCAAGGCATGGCAGGCCGGTACAAGACGACATAGGACAACCCGTTGTTCATGCTCGCCCATGAGTTCGAGCGCCTCAGAGTAGCCGAGCTGAAACGAGTCTGAGGGATGAATGTGGCGCCTTGTGGCCACTTCATGACCGAGGGGCACGCGGTGGCATCGGCGCTGGGATGCCGGACGTATGGAGCCGCGAGTGCCCGCGTGCGGGTGGAGCGACTCCGGGAAGAAGTTGCATGGTGGGCTCGGGTGTTGGATGCCACGGAGATCGAGCCGACCGACGGGTGATCGCGCGGGAGGGCGCCTCCCCCTCTACTACGTCTCGCCGTTGCCGAACGCTGCGCAGACCTGGCGGTCTCCAACCGGGCAGAGGCCGACTTCAGGTGAGCAGAGCAGACCTTCCCAGGTGGGCACGCTGTCGCAGCAGAGATTCGTGGACTTGCCTACATACGCTCAACCGCGGCCTTGGCCTCGATCAGATCGGCCCCCGTGATCTCACGGTAGCGCTTGATCGCCTGGATCTTCTTTCCCTGCCTCACGAGAACACCGACCTCACTCAGTTCCGCCGGTCCGGCATCCTGGACGCCCAACTGCTCAAGGAGGAGATCAACCTTCCGCTCCAGGTGGGCAGTTCTCCGGTCGATGCGACGGACTCTGGCCTCTACGGTGCCCCACAGCGCGAGGAGGGCAAGGAAGACGCACAAAAGCACGGTCATGTCCATGGGCCGCAACCCTAGCCGCCTGCCCCACTTCACCGGCGATCGCGTGGCTACGTCCGATTCAACGGTGCCCCCCGTCGGGCCGCTCGACGCCTGCTGGATATCTTGTTGCAGCAGCGAATGATCGCGCCACGTGAGACAGGGGGATGCCGGCGCCATGGGAGCGGGCTTCAAGGTAGACATATCCGAGCTGGACACGTTGGTCAGGGAACTTCACCGGAGCCAGGACGAGATGCGTTCGGCGCTGAACGCACTGCGTGACACCGGCCCGAAGACCACAGGGAGCAAAGAACTCGACAACGCCTGCGACGAGTTCCACGACAGCTGGGACGACGCGATCACGAAGATCGCCGAGGGCACGCAGGCCATCGAGGACGGGCTGAAGAAGACCCGCGACACCTACCGGGATGTCGAGACGGCCCTGCGTGACGGTTTCGCCGGCAAGGGCGGCGCCCAGTGAGCAACGACTCGTACCCCGCGCTCGGCTTCGACCCGGCTCCGGGCAACCCCGGCAACGTGGACTCACTCGCCGCCCGCACCAAGAGGGCGGCAGCCGCACTCGACAACGCGCAGAACAGCATCAAGCGCCTCACGGGGAACGTCACTTGGGCAGGTGACGCTGCCTCCGCGTTCTCGAAGAAGGTTGGGGAACTCCCCCGCTACCTGAAAGACAGCCACGAGGCGATGAGCACAGCATCGTCAGAGCTGTCGAAGTGGCGTGCGGCGCTGGCCGACTACCAGAACACAGCGCGTACGTACGAGGTCCAGGCCAAGGAAGCCAAGGGCCAGGTCACTTCCGCAGAAAGGGCCAAGGACGCCTCGACGAACCGCTACAACCAGGCGGCGTCCGATCCTGCCTTCCGCCTCAGCGGCCAGTACTTCACAGGCCCCGCGTTGCAAGACGCCCAGGCGAAGATCGACGCGGCGGGCGCCCGGCTGCAGCAGGCCGACGGCGAGTTGTCGGCAGCCTCGACACGGCTGGACCAGGCCGAGCGTGAACTCGAGGAGATCATCAAGCGCGCAGAGCGGCTGCTCGAGGAGCATCAGGCACAGGCCCGTGGGGTTGCGGGCCAACTCCGTAAAGCGACCGATGGCGCACCGGACCCCGGCTTCTGGGAGAAGCTGGGCGATCAGTTCCAGAAGCTCGGGCACGCGATCCAGGAGTGGTGCGCCCGGCACAAGGACCTGCTGAAGACGATCGGCGACTGGCTGAGCAATATCTCCGCCGTCCTCGGCGTCCTGGCGCTGCTGACCCTGTGGTGCCCACCACTGTCCGGGGCGCTCGCGCTGGCGAGCGCGGGCTTTTCGGCGGGGGCACTCCTGGCCCATGGTGCGGCCAAGATCGGTGGAGCCGATATCGGGCTGATGGACCTGGCGGGCGACGCCCTCGGCGTCATTCCGGGCGCGGGTTTCGCCAAGACAGCCATCACCGGCACAGCGAAGGTCGTGGTACGCGCGGAGAAGGCGGGCGAGCTGGTGACATCGGTCGACTGCGCGGCAAGGGCTGCCCGGCTGGGCAAGCTCGTGGACGACGGTGCCGCGACAGCGGAGGACTTCAGCCGAGCGGGTAACCGAATCCTCCGTGGCGCTGAGGGCCAGGTCTTCGAGGCTCAAGGCGCCGCGAACAAGGTGAAGCTCGCCTGGGAGAATTCGGTAGCCAAGAACATGGGTGCCTCGATCGGCGAGACGGGGCTGAACACCCTTGTCGCCAACACTCCAGGGATCAGGAACCTTGAGTCCCTGCAAGCAGCGATACGTGCCGACGGAACCCTGGACCCGACGTCCTGGTGGTCGAAGGGCCCCCAGCTCGCGAAGCAGGTCCCGGGCACTGCCAGCGGCATTTACGACAGCGTGACGGGAGAATAGCCGTGGCAGTCACGCCGCATTCCGATTCGGTCGCCGACCCGGTCCTTCCGTTTCCTTCGAGGCTGGGACTTCTGCTGTGGTTCGTGCTGCAGTGGATCCTCATTCCGGTGGAATTCGTTGCCAAACTCGTCTGGCTGCTCGCGGTCATCTTCGGAGATGGCCACGAGGACGATCTGATGCGGCTCCTCAACGCTCCTGCCCGGTTCATCTCACCTGGCAAGCTGGCGCTCCGCCTCTCGCGCAACCCAACCAAGCACGAGGCTTCCTTGGACCGGGAGTTCGCCCGGCTGGCCGGGGAGCTCGAGCGACAGCAATTCGGTTGGCGCACAACGATCTACCACTTCGTCACACTGGTCCCCACGCGTGACGGCGGACGCCTGAAGGGTGTCGCGCTTCATCCTCGTGAATTCCGGGGGACGCCGGTCAGTGTGCTGACGCGGCTGGCACACCAGCACCACCTCGAACTGGACGTACCGACGGACCTGCGTCGCGGCGTGAGTCTGCGGCCAACCCACAGGAAGACTCTTTGATGTCCGCCCCGAGTAGCGAGCTGCACTTGGACATGCCCGGTGGATTTCACTCACTGGGACTCGACTTGGACGATGAGGAGCGCCAAGAACAACTCTGGTCCATCGCCGAGGAGGTCTGGCCGCACGGCACCGACTTTCAGCGAGAGGTTACTTTTCGCACTTACCACGAAATGGCCGAACTTGCCCTCGCTGAGAAGTCCTTCTATGCGGGATTCTGCCTCGACGAGACGCCGGACGGCCGCATGACCACGGCATCGTTGCTTGCCCGGCTCGATCCGCTCGATGAGCCGGATGCGGAGCTTTCAGCCCGCGGCCTGTTCGAGTCGCTGTCAGTCAACGAAAACAATTCGGTCGAGCAGATACGCGTCCCGGCGGGGCCCGGCGTCCTCGTACTATGCGGGCTGCAATGGCAGTCGGACCCACAGGACGACACGGCACCGTCCCTGCCCCTCGCCCGGGTCGACGTCTACCTCCCCCTGCCTCGGATGGGGCGGCTGCTAGTCCTGAGCCTCACCACCCCGTCCCTGCCCAACCTCCCCTTCTACGTCTCGCTGTTGTCCAAGTCGGCCCACGACCTGACCGTCACCAGCGGAACAGCGACTGAGCCCGGCCCAGACAGCGAGAACGAGAATGGCAGGAAAAGCACCATCGTCGAGCAGGTCACGGCCGACTTCGGGTAACAGTCCAGACCTGCTGGCCGAGGAGAACGGAGGCCGGGGGAAACCTCAAGTCGTCGCCGGACCAGCAGGAAGCAAACAACAAGCCGTCTCTCACGGTCAGCTGCACCGCCGAGCCCTGCGCTGCGACGTAGGCCGCGAGTGGGCTCGGCCGGACGGCCATTAGCAGCGATTTCGGATAGGGACGAAGCCACCTCATGGACAATCCGCCCGCGCCACCTGACGTTGCGCAGGTGCTGAAGCACAACCGCGCGCTGCTGTACCAGCACGTAGCGACACGCCTGGCGCTCGCCGTGGCCCTGTTCGCGATGCCGTACGCGGCTCACCTGGTCGGCTATGACGCCGCCCTGCCCGCGTTCGGCATCCCGGCAGCCCTGTTCGTGGTGATCTTCCTGGCGCTCCGACTGCGCCACGGGTCGCGGCTCAAGGTGTGCGAGAAGGTGCTGCACACCTACCCCCTGGAGTACCGCACCCGGATGGTGAGGAAGGCCTCCGAGTGGAAGTACCTCGGCAATGTGCACACCGTCAGGCTGACGGTACGCGGGCAGCACGGCGCCCCTTCGCTGCGTGCGATCAACGCCTCGACGGTGCGCCGCTGGCCGAAGGACGCCGAGGAAGGCGGCGCCTGGTTCGCCGGTGACCCTGCCTTCGGCGGCGTCGTGATCGTGCCGGCGGGCAAGGACATGCTCTTCGTGCAGCCCGCGGACTGGAAGAAGTACGAGCAAGAGCGCGCCCAGGCCGACCTGGAGCGCAGGGCCCTTGCCGAACAGGCCGGTATCTCCAGGCTGTTGGAGAAGGAGCCGAACATCATGGTGGGCGGATGAAGCGCGCATTCGGCTGGGTGGCCGGCGTCATCCTCGCCCTCATCACCGCGTTCTGGTGCGTCACCGCGACCGCCGACCTCGCACTGTCCGCAGGGCTGTACGGCACCCCAGGCACGTACAAGGTGGAACGCTGCTACGACACCAACTCCAGCGGCAAGAACTCCCACTATGACTGCTACGGGGACTTCACGCCGAACGGCGGCACCGCCGATGACGCCCTCTATGTCGACCTCGAGGACACCGGGCACGACTACCCGGACGGCACCGAGTTCGACGCCCAACAGGGGATAGAGCCGGAGACAATTCAACGGGTCGGGTTCTGGGGCGTCGTGGGCGAGCTCTGGCAAGTCGCAGTCTGCGTGGCCGTCCTCGCGATCCTCGCGCACCAGGCGATCAAGCCGCGCGGCGAGGCACAACGCCGTGAGTCCTACCCCCGGGAGCCCTCACGGCGCCAGAAGGTGGCCGATCGTGTGGGCTACGCCGTCTTGGTCGCCATCCCTGTGGGCATCCTGAGCTGGATCGCCATGGTCGCGGAGCCGAGCCCCTAGCCTCGCACTTTGATGAAGTGGGCTGTCGTCGAGCGGCCAGGAAAGCAGAAAGTGCCTCTGCCCAGCACCACCGCCCTCGGACGGCTCGCGCTCCTGCCCACACCCGACTGACCAGCAACCTTCCACCGTCCCGACGACAACATCACCCACCCCGGCCAGTGGAACGCGGCGCCCACCCGGCGCGACAACCGGGCCGTCGGCCTGCCCACCGTCAGCTCCGGAGAGCGAAAGGGTCCACCGGCTCCGTCGGCGGACCCTCGCGAAAGATCGCGGCTAGAGCGGCAGAAGGAGCCCACTCTGCCTCCGTCACCCCACTGCCCGGCGGAAGTCGATCGTGGAGTCGGCGCTGCGCGGCGGTCGGTGGCGCCGCATCTGGGAAATGGTCACTTGTTGTAGTTCACGGATGCCGAACACAATCTCTGGGTGGCGCTGTAAACCTCGCAGGCAGTGATCTTTATCCGGTCGATTCCGCCGACGAGGTTCGTGTCGCCGATCGTGAAGTTGAAGCCGCGGACGGCGCCGAGGTCAGTGTCTGTGTTGGCGGTCCTGGTCTCGGAATCAATCTTCACTGACCCTGCATAGGCTTCGAAGTAGGCAACGGTTGGCACGTCCTTGTATCCGTTGTCCCACACAGAACCCGTGATTCCTGCGGTGCGGTTGTACCAGGTAATGGTGCCGTAGGTGAAGCCGCTGTTGCTGCTGCAGGTGTAGGCGCAGACATCGAAGTCCTGCTTCGATGAAGCCGCCGCAGGGGAGGCGGTGATGGCGAGGGCGCCGCAGGCTGCAAGGCAGCTGACAGCCAGCCGTCCAGTGAATCCAGACATCTCTTGGTCTCCGTTCCATCGGTCGAGTTGGTGCTCTGTGGAGGTGCCGGAGACATCCTCATTCGTGGTGAGAATGCGGGGAACCTGCAACGTTCCAGGGTCCTCCTATCCGCCGGAGCACAGCACTCGGCCTGCTTCGGCGAGACGGGTGACGACTGCGGGCCGGTCAGCGGCGGTCATCCGCGCACCAGGTGCGCCGTACCGTCGGTGAGGGCGGCCCGGGCGCGATCGGCAGCGAGCTGGGACTTCCTCACACCGCCCGTCCCGACCGGAGTGCCACCTGAAGGCGCCACCGAGGTGCCGGCCGTCGCCAGGTTGTGGTGGATGGCCTGGCCGCTGATGTCCAGTGAGTGGTGTGCATCGTGAAATCGCAGGTCACGGGTCTGGGATGAGTGACGATTCGGGTACTCGTGGCGGTCGGCAGCTGATGACTCCCCAGGAGCTACCGGAGCCAGCAGGCCGCTGTCGGGCGAACCGTCCCGACATCACTCAATCAAGTTCAGTAGCAGGGAAGACCCTGCGGAGCGTTCTTCCTCATCCAGCCCGAGGACTGGAACGCGACCGCGCACGACCGCAAGCAGGCGACCCCCGACCGCGTCACCCGGGCCCAGGACGCCGGCCTCACGCGAAGGATCATCTAGCTCCGCATGACCGACTCCCGCACTCGGGGCCCTGTGACCCGGATGATCCTCCGGATCTGCGGCTGGATCTGCGGTGGCATCGCCGCCTTCGTCGCTGCGTTCTGGGCCGTCACCTCGACCGCCGATCTCGCACTGTCCGTGGGCGTCTACGGCACCCCGGGCACGTACAAGGTGGAGAGCTGCTACGACACCAACCACCGCCGTAATCGGTCCGACTACGACTGCTACGGCGACTTCACACCCGACGGCGGCACAGCCGACGACGCCGTCTACGTACACCTCGACGACACGGGGCACGACTACCCGGACGGCACCGAGTTCGACGCACAGCAAGGGCTCGAGCCGCAGACGATCCAGCGGACCGGGATCCGGGGCATCGTGGGCGAGCTGTGGCAAGTTGGTTTCGCCGTGGCCGCTCTCACCTGGCTCGCGTACCTGGTGATCAGGCCGCCCAAGTCGGACAAGCCGAACCGGAGCCGAGAGCCTTCCCGGCGCGAGAGAGCGGCCGACAACATGGGCGGCGCTGTCATCGTCTGCGTCGCTGTGGGCATCCTCGGCTGGATCGCCAACCTCGCGGTGTCGATTGCCTCCTAGGTCCTGGCGTCAGACTCCCGCCTCCCCGGCGACGCCTGGCACACACGCTCGCGGCGTCGCCGGGCCGCCCTCGCCCCTGTAGACAATGTCCGCCTGTTCCCTCGGTGCCCGGGAGTACCTCATGCACCGCGACCCGTCCTGGGATCCATATCCCGTTCGCGTGGGTACACGGCATGGAGACGGCGATACGAGGAGTTGTTCGACGCGGTGTCCGCGGTCTTCCCGTCGTCGCCCCGCTGGTTCGTCCCGCTGCCCGAGCTCCGCCACGAAGAGGATGCCAGCAAGGCGCGCGTCGGGGCGAAGCTTGCCGGTGATCGGACAATAGGAAGTGAAGTCTCAGCCGACCACTGTCCACGCGGAGCTCGACCAGCCCACTACCGGAATCAGCTTCGGAATGTTCCTGACGGTGGTGCCATGACCGTCACGCGTCAGCCGCCTACTTGCGCAGCGAACGACTCCGCATGTGTGGGCACCGACGCCACCAATGTGATCCACGACCCGTCCGCAAACACCAGCTCGAACCGGCCACGCTGGAAAACGCCCTTGAGGTTCGCGCGGACTCCAAGGACACTAGACCGTGGGGCCTCCCACTGAAGTTCGTACGCGCGATCCGTCTGCCAGAGTTTTGCGCGGTCCGCGAGTACAAGCACCCGGCGTTCGGTGAACACGACCGCCAGCGTCGTGGCGGGCAGACATGCGGCCGTGTAGTGCGTCACCAAGAACTGCCCTGCCTGGCTCTCCCATCCGCCGTGCATGCCCTCGCCGTGGGCTCCCCGGGTGAGGGCATTCTCGACCGTCTGTTCAGCGCCTTCCATCGTCCGCTCGAACCGAGTGACGGGCTTCGGTTCGCTCGGCCGCAGGAACCTCTGCACTGCCCCGGGCAGGCGGGACTTGAGTCGGCGCTCCAGCTCTGACTCCCTGGGCGGCTGCCGTAGCCAGACCGGCCGCTCCGGTACACCAGGAGCCGTCTCGCACTCACATACCGCGAGTAGCCGCTCTCCGGGCTGGAGATGCGGTTGGACCTGGTCACGGCAGTCCTTGTTCATCCTGCGTTCCCTCCGATCAGATGAATGGCCAGCCGAAGGGGTTGTCCCAATATCGAGGTTCCACCGTCCGCCGATCATTGTCGGATGGATTGGCGATCCCCAACTCCTCACGAGCGGACGTGCTTGGGTTGTGGTTTCCCGCCAGCCGGTCGTCGACTTCTTCGGCAGCGATGCCCGCGGCTCATTCCGCACCCTCCTGAGCAGTCTGCCCGACAGGGTCACCGGTGAGGCCGGCCGCGCCGAGCGCGGCCTTTCCAACGGTCTTCACGGTCGGATGGGCGGCGAAGGCTGTCAGTCCATCGGCGGTTTTCAAGTCGCCGACGTGCTTCCAGGTCCACGGCTTGGCCGTGCTGAACCTGTTCGTCTTGGCGAGCGCCTTGAGGGCCTTCATGGCATCCGCGATCTTCCTCAGCTCTGGGCGAGCCGTGCCACCACGCTAGCGATTCGGGTGGCTGCCAAGGCGCCCTCGGCGGCGGCCGCTGCCGCGCCAGCGGCTCACGCAGATCGGCGACGGCGCCGACGACGCGTCGAAAATCCGCGCCGGGCACAGGTCGGCGAACTGGCGACGCCAGGAATCATGACCAGCAACACGCTACGCTACGGGCCTTCAGTGCCACGGCCGGTGTCGGCTTTGATGTCGCTGATGAACACCGTGAAGGTGCCGACCGGGAAGAAGAGCGTGCCCTGGGCCGGGGTCTTCGAGTCGCGTATCGCGACTCGGGTGTGGAGGTTCGCTATCTCTACGCAGTCGTTGCCCTCACCCCCGCCGGAGAAGGACGACTTCTTCCACTGAGCGGGGGCGGTCATGGCTGTCCTCACAGTTCCTTGGCCATCTGGTTGATGAGGTCGCGTGACTGCTCGGGGGTAAGCGACGCTTCCTTCACCCTACGGAAGAGTCTTCGAAAGTGCTCCAGCTGGGCTTCGGAGTCGATGAAGCCCGTGCCGTGCGGGGCATCGCGCACGACGGTGTCCAAACAGGACACCGCTCCACCGACGTACACCATCGCGCTTCCGGCTCCGGCAAAGTCGTCCAATCCGAACGGGATGACTCGCACAGTCACGTGATCCGCATCGGACAGCTCGAGAATACGGGCCAGTTGAGCCCGAGACGCCGCACGGCCGGCCACCTGGATACGGAGGGCCGCCTCGTGGATCACGGTCTCGTACGGAATGGGGTCGGGGCCTTCGATAATGACCTTCCGCCTCATCCTGTGCTTCACCCGATGCTCCACCTCGCTCCTTGGGAACTCCGGGTTCATGTAGGAGAAAAGGGCGCGCGCGTAGGCGTCCGTCTGGAAGAGCCCGGGCACATGGATGATCGACACGTCGTGGCGGAACGTCGCGAAGTGATCCAGTTCGGAAAGGTCCAAGTAGGCAGCCGGAAGAGTGCCCCGGTACTCCTCCCACCAGCCGCGGGTCCGATCAGTGGCCATGGCCACCAGAGCGTCGATCAACTCAGCGTGTGAACACGCATAGTTGGCCGCGAGGCGACGTACGCGTTCCTCACTGACGCCTGCGACGCCGGACTCGATCTGACTCATCTGGACCGAGCTCACCCCCAGCAGCGTCGCCGCCTCGGTGGCCTTGAGCCCTGCGGCATCGCGAAGCTTGCGCAACTCGGCACCCAGACGCGCCTGGCGTGCAGTGGGATGTCGCCGTGTCGCCATGTACAGCTCCCTGGTTCAACTCACTGGCCGGGGTGCCCCGTTCGGATGTCAGATTACGCGAACGACTTGCAAGGTACTAAGTTTCAGACCTACCGTCAGTGACGCGACGCACACGCTGCGAACTTCGGGACCCCGGAAGCGCACCGCTCCGTCCTGCCATGACGGCTGCGGCACTGCCACCGCCCGCCCTGCGGCGAATTCGCCAACTCCCCTTCTTTCAATAGGAGTTCCGTCATGCCGGAAAACGAACCCTGGGAATACTCCCTCTACATCCCGAACGACCCACCCGCTGTCACCATCCGTCGTCGCACTGTCCGTCTGACCCTCGCGATGCACGGCTTGATCCACCTCGTCGACACCGCCGAACTCCTCGCGGCGGAACTGATCTCCAACGCCGTACGCCACACCAAAGGGCCCGCCGCGCTGCGCCTGCGGTGGCGCGGCGGCGTGCTGCGTATCGGCGCCTGGGACGCTGACCCCGAGCCGCCCGAACCTCCTTCGAAGCTGGGCGACTTGGTCGACGCGGAGGAGGGCCGCGGTCTCGCACTGGTCCGCGCCTGCGCCGACCTATGGGGGTGGCAGCCGCTGGCCAGAAATGGCAACCGGGGCAAGTACGTGTGGTGCGAACTCGCTGCCGCGTAGGTCGCGCAGTCAGGTCAGCGGGAGTCGGCCATCCCGTACTCGCAGGCGATCCCTCGTCGCGGGCCTCCGGAGACATTGCCGCCAGAGAGCCGCCGGCGACGCCATCCTTGACTCAATTGGGCCAGGGACGGATCCGGTAACGCACTGACGCGCGCATCATTCCGTCGTGTTGACCGCGGGTGTAGAGCTTGGCACCGCGTTGGGTGCCGCCCTAGTAGCTGTCCGGCAATTACCTTGAGCGGGTCTTCGCGGGCGCTGAACGTGGACGGTCAGGCCCTCTCCACCAGTGCCGAGTAGGCCCTCTCGAGGCCCTGCGTGTAGCCGGCCCCCCAACTCGACATAGACGTGCCCCGCCGGCCGCACAAGCCTCACGTAAGGCAGAGCTCTGTTCCCTGACCCACGCGGCGATCTCCCGGCAGGTGGCGTCATCGGCTCCATCGAGCCAGTCCGGGGCGGCCCTCAAGTGTTCGGTGGTCAGCTCCGTGTTTCCCAGGAAGACGGAGCGCAATGGCATCCCGAGACCGGTGGCGGCTGCGGCCGCCGCCGGCGTGACGATGTCCCCCTCGACCACATAACCGTCCAGGGGATCGGATGCATCGAGCCCCTCCGCGGTGGCACGGATGAACTCCACGAGGAAGGGCTGCACCCGTACAGCCTTGTCCGGATGCGTACCGTGCCGCACGCCGTGCTGGGGCGCAGCGCGCTGCAGCATCGAAACCAGAGCGTCGGTCGGGCATCCCGGGATGCCATCCCGGTCCAGCAGCATCCATGCGAGCGTGCTCTTGCCCACCCGTGGCGGGCCGCCTATCAGGTAGATGATGTGCAGATAGTCAGGCAAGCGGGTGTGGTCCAGCCAATCTCACAGCTTGCCGGTGATGACTCCGCGCCAGGTCCACCCCGCGCCCAGGACGGCCTCCTGCAGGGGATTCTTCAGGTCAGAACTGTCGAAGCTGAACGTCTCGGTCGCTTCGGTGCCGCCGTTTTCGCCCCCGCCGAGCGTCCAGCGCTTCGAGACCGTCTGTACCTGGCCGCGTTGGGCCTCGGCCGCGATGGCCAGACTAGGGGTGTCGCCGACCCACGTGACCTCGTACTGCTGGTCGAGGGAGCGGACTTCGTGCTTCTCCGGGACCAGGAGCGCATACGGACCTGGAACACTCGGCTCACCTGCGTGCGGACAAAGAAGGTCTGCCAGGCCGGGTCCAGGAGGCGCCACTCCGCCACGAGGTCGGCGCCCTCCGCGCTGCCGTCCCGGATGACGTACGGGACGTCGGGGCGATTGAGGCCGAGCAGAGCCGCGTGGATCTCAGCGGCGGATCGTGGAGCAACACCATCGGCGGGGTGCTTGGTTCCGGTGAGCTTGTCGAAGAGTCCCATGAAATCAACCTATGAGCTCGTAACAGATCATGTTGCTAACACGGACTCGACGGCGCGGCCCGAGGACCAGCTCCAGCTGTAAGAACCGGCTTGCACCGGGCGTTGTCAGAGGCGTCAGGCACACTTCGCCGTATGAACTTGGTGACCGCGCACGACTACGCCTGGATCCGCACCTCGCCGCTCTTCCGCCACATGATGGAGAGCGGATACACCCTGACACTGATACGGGGGCGGACCCCGCGCGAGGTGCTGCGCGCGATGGAGTCGGAACCACGCGGCACCGGGGAGGGAACGGCCGGGCTGATCGAGGCGGACGACGCTCACCGCGCCGAGGTGGATTACGACTACTGGGACGAGTCCTGCGTCGCGGGCGCCTTCAGCGCTCCGGGCGAGAACGGCGACTGGACACTCGTCCTCGGTTTCGACGGCGGCCTGGGGATCGCGGCACCGTGCGTGGAGACGCTGTCGAGGGGCGGCCGGGTCGTGGCGCACTCGACCAACGGCGGCAAGCCCATCCACCTCTTCCACTGGTTCGAGGACGGTGAGCTCCGTACGACGTTCGAGGGCCCCTCGTCGCGCGACGGCAACACCCCCGATGAACTGGTCCCCCTGCTGCGGGAAGTCGGCTTCCCTCTGACCTCCAAGGGAGAGCACGACGAGAGCGTCCCGGACGTCGACCGGAAGGCGGCGGTCCTCGCTCTGGCCGAGAGACTCACCGGCATACGCGTCACTGAATCCCTTCTCCAGGACGCTACGTACGAGTTGGGACTCGTCCCCGAACAGCCCGCCGAAGAGTGGACCAGCGTGGTCATCGACATCACCGATGCCCACGGGGAGCGCCTGCACAGGGAATGGACCTACGAGGAGATCGCGACGGCGTCGGACCGCGTACGGGCGGAGGCAAACGCGCCGGTCGTGATCACCTACAACGAGCCGCCGGCCATGGATCGTTCGGAGCACGAGACAGGTGAGTAGCGAGCTTGACGAGTAAGTCCGATGTGTTCAGTGATCGAATGCGATGAGGGAGCGCATGATGAGTGCTCCGGTCTTGTGGTTGCGCCAAATCTCAGCGGCCATGGCAAGGATGCGCTGGGCGATGCGGACGGCGACACCCTCGTGAGTGCGGCCGCCGTGCTGTTCCAGGTCCAACTGGCCCTTGAGTGTGTCGTTCACGGACTCGATTAGCTGGCGTACGGGCTTGAGCAGTCCCTCGCCCTTGCGCTTCTTCTCCCGCTTGAACGACGGCCTCAATAGCTGGATGCCGCGCATCGCGAGGTCGTTTTCGAACTCCTTGGAGGCGAAGCCCTTGTTGGAGATCAGGAGGAGTCCGGGCCTGTCTGTGATCAGGTTGGCCTCGATATCGAGCATGGCCTGTAGCACTTCGCGCTCATCCATCTTCGGGTTCGCGAGGGCTCGCAGGATCGGCATGCTGGCCGGGGTGCAGACCAGATACAGGCGAAGGCCCCAGAAGAACCGGGAGTGCGACGCGCAGTACCCATATCCGGCCCAGCCGGCCATCACCGAGCGTTTCACTGTCGGCCGGGACATCCCGCACGGCACCGGTGTCGAGTCGACGATCCAGTGGTTGTCAACCAGAAGTCCGTGTCCACGGCAAGCATCCGTATCGACTTCTTCACCAGTGGCAATGCCGCCTTGAGGCGCTTGTTGTACCCGGACTGCTGCGGCAGGTACGGGAACATCGCGGCCAGGTTCGCGTGCGTGTACCGCAACCAGCGCGTCTCGGAATGGAAGCCGAGCAGCGCCTGCGCGACCGCGAGGGTGACCAGCTCGGCATCGGTCAGCTGCGGTGGCCTCCCCATCCAACGGCTGGCTTCCAGCTCGTCATCGACCTTCACATACAGCGCGATCAGCAGAGTGTCCAGGTCATTCGCCACGCAACGATCTTGGACGTCCTCTCTGTGCTCCCGAACGCACCGCCCGCCTGATACGGGTGGGCGGGCTCAATGCCTGAGCAACCACAAAACCCGGTCCCACGACAGAAGGTGGTACACGGACAGCACACCGGCGAGTACCACGGCGAGAGCGCGGAATCCTGCCGCGTACAACGCCGCCGCACCACCGAAGAACACAGCCAGCTCCAGCAGGAACCGCAGCGGACCAGGTGTCGCAATCACCGCCCCACCAGACCGGGACGCATCGTCTGGGGTGGCAAACACTCCCCACAGCACAGCCACGACCAGGGGAACGGCAACCACGGAGACGTACCGCAGGGAAGCAGACGCGGTAACCCATGCCCAGAGCCCGAAGCACGCCAGAGCTACCAGCTCCAACACAAACCTCACACCGAGAGCCAATGGGTGAAAGCCATACCTGGACGACATACGCGCAGTTCCTTCTGTCGCAACCCCTCCATGATCACAGACCGCCGCACGGGAGGCTCACGAACCTGATCAGACATCGCACTTACTCGTCTAGCGCGTGAAGGGTGCCCCGGTGTACTCGCCGCCCTCTACAAGGGAACTTGCCGCCACGGGGTCTTCAGCGAAGATGGTCCGGCAGACTTCTTGAGCCGTCGCCGGCAGATGAGGCCACAGCCCAGTGAGACGAAGGCATCGTGGAGGTCGAGGCGTCGCTCCCACCGCACAGCCAGGCGCTTGAACTGGTGCAGCAGGGCGAAGGTCTGCTCGACCACGTAGCGGAGCTTGCCCAGGCCCTTGAGGTTCGGGGCGCCTCTGCGGGAGATCACCGGCAGGATCCTGCGGCGCCGAAGTTCACGGCGCACAGTGCATGAGTCGTATGCCTTGTCGCACAGGACGGAGTCGGGTCGCCTTCGTGGGCGGCCGGTTCGTCCGGCGACGGGCGGGATGCCGTCGACCAGGTTGAGGGTTTGGGTGATGTCATTGACGTTGGCGGCAGTTGTGATGCCCCGGAGCGGGGTGCCGCGTCCGTCGCAGATCAAGTGGTGTTTGCTGCCTGTCTTCCGCCGGTCGACCGGCGACGGATCAGTTGCGGCACCCCCTTTTCGCGCGGACGTGAGAGCCGTCCACGCACGCGCGCGTCCAGTCGAGTTCGCCGGCCGCGTGCAGTTCGGCGAGCAGGATGCGGTGCAGCTGCTCGAAGACTCCGGCCTTCTGCCAGCGGTCCAGGCGTCGCCAACAGGTCTGTCCGGAGCCGAACCCGAGCTCCAGCGGCAGGAGTTGCCAGGCGATGTCCTGACACAAGACGTACAAGATGCCCTGCAGGCACAACCGGTCTGGTACCGGCTTCGGCCCTGGTGACCGCTCGGGCCAGGGTGGCAGCAGCGGTTCGACCATGCCCAGAAGTCGTCGTCCACGATCCACGGCCGAGTCGTCACACGACGCAAACGGCCGGATCATCACATCGGTTATGCCCGACCAGGGCACCTCAACAAGATCTTGTTACGAACTCTATAGAGAGTCGGATTGACGGTGCAGGATGTGCCGCTGTCAAGATAAAGCACCCCGAAGCATACTTGACGGGACCGCTCAGGACATAGGCCGGAGCACATTCGCTGCGTGACGGAAAGGTCGGTCTACCTCGAGCGCCGCGCTCAGGAAAGATGGGCGCGCACAGAGATAGCCGCATACCAGCTCAGTCAGAGCAACTTGCGCTGCATCATGACCTCTTCACTTTACCTCTAAATTAACTTCACCCGTAAGGAGGAACCGAAAAAACCATTGACTGCGACGGGAATCCGAGAACAAGATGCACGCCTGCAACAACCATCAACGGCCGCGCGGTTCAGCTCACTCATCGATTGCGAGCTCTGCCATGCTGCCGCCAGTCACCGGTGCACACCTTCCATGATCAGGAGCCACCCCGATCCATTTGCCGTCACGCGTCCGTCATAATCTTGAGCCATGGAGCCACTGGCAGGGATACTGATCAAGGCGTTGCTCTTCGCCTTCATCGCAGGCATGTTCACCTTGGTGATCAGCATGTTCATGCGCAGACGCAGGGAGGATGCGCGGATCAGGAACGAATGGTCGCAGATCGCCCAGATCGCTCCGGAACGCGGCTGGACGTACGATCCATGTACGCGAGGGCAGATTGACCAGTACGGCGGCATGGGTCCCATTCTGCACAAAGGCGAGAATCAGGCCGCTTGGCACTACACCACAGGCGAGTTCCGCGGACGTTCCTTCAAGTATTTCGAGTACCGCTACAAGCGATCCGCGGTGGATGGTGACGTTAGCGACTTTGGGGACCACAGGCGTCTCGTCATCAAGGCAGTCTTCATCGTCACGGCGCCCGGCTCGGGGTCGTACATGGAGATCCTTCGTAGGAGCAAGCTGGGCGCACTGGCGGACGGGCGGCCCGGGAAGCCTCTCGGTGTACCGGAGTTCGACAAGGAATTTCGGGTTCTTGCCAAGGATGAGACGTTCTTCCGGAGCGCATTGAACGGCGACATCGCGTCCTTTATGCTCGCGGACCCCCGAGCCAAGAGGGCCCCTCTTCGGTTCCGCGACGACGAACTCATCACTTGGTACACAGGTACCCTGTCTCCGCAGACCGTGGACGAGAAGTTGAACTACCTGTGCGATGTGCTCGACCGTATTCCGGAACAGGCTTGGACTACTGCCTGAGCAAGCAACCAGAATGCCTCTCGCCCCGGTGTAAAGGCTCACCAGGGCGAGGGACATTCAATTCGGCTAGGCCGGAGCATCATCAGCCGGTCGCACAGTCCTGATGAACTGCTGGAAGTCTTCAATGACCTGGTCGAGTTGGCTCGGCTTGGCGGTGAGGACAAGTTCGATGACGACACGCTTCGCCGGATTCTTGACGTCCTCCATGCTGAGGTACACCTGGCTCTGGAGCAATTCCAGAGGCTCTCCCCTCAGGGTCGTGGAGAGGCGGAGATTCTGAACCACCCCAGGGGAGTCCGTCAGGCCTGGGACATCCGGTGTACCCACTTCGGTCTTCTTGATGACCTCCACGGGCCCTGCCTGCTGCAGCTGCCGCACCGACTCGTCGGCGATCTGCCACAAGGATGCACTGTCGTTCCGCATGCGACCCGCGATGGTGATGTTCGCCGTGAAATCGCCCACGGAGGCGAGATGGAGCGCGACGAAGGCTACGCCGGGTGCCCCCACCTCGTCCGGCGGCGCCGACTGCCAGCCGTCCGGTAGCGAGAACGAGATCTTGATCGGCAACGTGGTGGCCATCGTGAATTTCACTTCCTTGATGAGCGTCAGCTCAGGCTAGAACCAACTACCGACCGTGCTGTCCCAGGCATCGCCCACCGCGTCAGCCGCGTCGCCGGCCGAGTCGACCATCTTGCCGGGATCGATGGTGACATCAACAGAGACCTTGCCCCCGACACCCAGACCGACTCCGACATCTCCGCCAATGGTGAACTTGCCGTCTTTCATGCCTATGTCGGCATGACCGGCAGCCCCCACCCCTGCCCAGGCCTCTCCGCCGACACCGGCGCCGATACCGCCGACGTCAGCGGAAACGGACCCCGTGGCCTTGGCTCCGGCGAATGCCTCCGCTCCGGCGTGCAGTCCGTCCTTGCCGGCGGACAGGTTCGCCGAGGCTTCGGCACCGGCAAAGGCCTTTCCCTCGGCCTGTGCTGCAGCGATGCCGTATTCCACCTTGCCGCTCGCGGTAGCCTGCGCCAGGTAGGCGCTCCCCGAGACTCCGGCCTGCAGTCTCCCGTTTGTAACGCTGGCAGCAGCAGATCCGTCTACTCCGAGTGCTGAAACCCCTGCCGCGCCCTTCAGTGTGGTGCCACCCGCCGTCGTCTCTCCGGAGGCGCCTGCGGACCACGCACTAGCGCCTCCGGAGAACTCGGCGAGCTTGATATTGACGTCGGTCTTCCTGCCAGTGGCCGGATCCGCCGGATCCCCGTCTGCAGGCTGTGCAGCCTTGTCTCGGATATACCAGTTGCCGTTCTCGTCCTTGCCCCACTCCTTATCCGTGCGCCAGTGGCCGTCCTCGCCTCTGGGCCGCCATCTCTCGTTCTCCCACAGCAAATGGCTTTGCGTCGACTTGCCGACCCCGTGCTCGTCGGTCCACTGCTTGGCGTCAACCCAGTCCCTGGCCTCTGCGAGCCAGCCGGGGCTGTCGGAGGCACCCCCTGCAAGGTCGTCAAGCTTCTTGCCCAACATCTCGGCCTCGTGTTGAAGTTGCTGACGCGCCCCCTTCAGCACCGATTCCGCCGAATCGTGTTGGCCGCCCTCCCACTGCGCGATCGCTGTTGCAGCCTGCTGCTGCGCCCAGCTCAGCATGGAGGAGTACGACGTGACCGCCTTGGCCGCTCCCGACATCGCGTCGGAAGCGAGATACCAGTTGGTCTTCTCCTTGGACAGGGTGGGCCAGAAGGCGTCACTGGCCTTACCTGTCCAGCCTGGGATGCGCAGGCCACCCAGACCGTCACCGATTCCATCGAGCTTGTCCGACCAGTTGGTAAGGGCGGTGGTGAGCTCACCAAGCTTCTCGACGTCTCCCGGGATGAGTTCCTTCGGGTCAGTCGTCTCCCCGAGCGCAGCAGCCATGAATGCGGATTCCTTGTCCCTAACTCAAGTCCGACTTGACCGAATTCACAGCGTCATGGATGGCCTCGTCCGTGGCTGCGTAGTTGTTGCTGGCTGAGTTCAACCCTTCTGCCAGGGTCGCGGCGCAATCCGCGAGGAACTCGACGCCCGACTGCCACGTCGCACAGAATGTCACCAATGCCGCAGTCGCCGAATCAACCCCGATCGATGACCCCTGCTTAGCCAGAGGCTCCAGATCCACTTTCTCGACCGGCGTGAGACATTCCAGAATGCCCGACGCGCCCTTTTTCAGGATCTCGGGGTCTACTTCGAGATCAGTCACCGCAAGATCCCCCTTTTAACTCCGCCTGTACCCAGCCGCATTAGCACCATCCCCCATACGTTATCACCAAGATCGCATCCCAAAGGATGCGCCCTCACCACCTATTCACGCCACCTTTCACGCGGCCACGGACCCTTTCGTCATGGCCACGGCTTGAGCGACGGCGTCGGTGTTCGCATTACCCCCAGTGCGATCACAGCCTCGCCTGCCGCGGTTCCGTCTGTCACGCTCCGCGAGGTTCCCGATCATGGGTGTTCCGACTTCCCAGCTCTGCCGCTCAGTTGGCTGGCAAGCTTGCCGCCGACGATTCGGCCAGCGCCCCCCTCTTACTGGCCCTGGTACGGGGGTTGCTGGGGGTAGGGATTGGGGTGCTGGGGCGGCTGACCCGGAGGAGTAGGGTAGCCCTGATGGGGAGTTGGTGAGTACGGCTGCTGGGCGGGCGGGTAGATCGGCTGCTGGGGCGGGTAACCCGTGTTCTGCGGGTAAGTTCCGGCACCAGGGCTGACCGGGCCGGTACCGGAGTTGCGTCGGCTACGGGTTACGGCAAATACGATGACGGCGGCAATTACGGCTCCGATGCCGATCACGCCGACGATCAGGACGATGGCGCCCACTGAAGAGGGTCCCCTCTCGTTCTCAGACTGATTCGCTGCGCTGGCCGCGTCCTCGAATGCCTCCTCAGGCAGTCAGCCATGACCGTTTGCGCAAGCATCCATGAATGAAGAGGCAGCAGCGATGCGCCCTCCACCCGTGGATGGGGAGTTACTCCTACTGGCCTTGGTGCGGGGGCTGTTGGGCGTAGGGGTTGGGGTGCTGCGGGGATTGGCCTGGAGCAGTGGGGTACCCCTGGTTGGGGGCGGCGTTGGGATACGGCTGGTGGCCCATCGGAGGCTGAGTCGGGTATCCCGAGCCATAAGCGGGGGTTCCACCGCCCGAGCCTGGGCCACCGTTACCGCCGTTGCGGCGGCTGCGAATTACCGCGAAGACGATCGCACCAATGACCACAACGGCGGCGATACCACCAGCAAGCACGAGGATATTGCTCGATGAGGACTTCTTCTTTTTGGCCTGGGTTGACGTGCCCGTCCCCTCGGATGCCTTGCCGGAAGTGGAGCTTGCCGACTGGAGCTGGCCGAGAGGGTTCTCCTTGGGGCCAGCGGGGATGTCCATTGTGACCGCCTGGCGGGGGCGGATAATCCCGTAGCCATACTCCTCGTCGGGTGCCTTAAGTCCCTTGTGACCGAGGAACGAGGCCGACTTGATGAGGCGGTTGATGACCTGGCCTGCCGTGAGGTCAGGGAACTTTGAGCGGACCAAGGCGGCAGTGGCGGATACGTAGGCTGTGGCATCCGATGTGCCGGTTGACATGCTGTACTGCTGCGACCGCGTCGTATCCGCCGCGAGAATCTGAGCACCAGGAGCCATTAGGGTTAGCCCTTTTCCGGTGTTGGAGCCATCCCAGCGGTTGCCCTCTTCGTCTACAGCACCGACAGAGACAACGCCGGGCAGCGCTGCCGGCTCGTCGACAGCAATAGACCCTTCATTTCCTGCGGATGCAACGACTACGACATCGTGGGCTTGCGCATACGCGATGGCGGCACGACCGTCACTTAGAGTCTTGCCGCCATCGTTACCGAAAGAGAGATTGATAACCTTCGCGCCATGGTCCACTGCGTATCGAACCGCTGCGGCCCAGGTCTCATCATGATTAGGGTCCTTCTGCGTCTGAATGACACGAAGGGGCAAAATCTTCGCCTTTGGTGCGAACCCGACCATGCCAGACGCATTTCCAGCGCCATGGCCGTGCGCAGCGATGAGGCTCGCCATGCTCGTCCCATGACCGTCCACGTCTTTCTGGGCGTTACCTCCGCCAGTGAAGTCTTTACCCTCAAGGACCTGTCCGGTTAGATCCGGGTGACTGCCGTCCACGCCGGAATCTACTACGGCGACAGTCACCCCCTCCCCTTGAGTCTCTGCCCAGGTGTCTTCCATCGCGAATACGTCCAAGACCCACTGTTGATCCCTGACGTAGTCAGCTGAGGCGACTGGGGCCGCAGTGAGGAGCAAAGCCCCTGTCAATGCCACGACTCCCGCCGCAGACCAGACTCGCTTGAAACCCACTTCCTGCTCCTCACTCAAATACGACTGGCTCGCCAGCCTTTCATGCAGGCGAGCCACACGCTCCGTTCCGTGCGGCTCGCCGACTTGTCTACTCGATCGTTCGCGGTACGTTCCGGTTGCGGTCCTCTTCCGAGATCCAGGTCTCTTCGTCCTCGACCAGGTAGTCGGGACGCTCGCCCTGGCTATTCTCGTCGTTGGGCCGTCGACCGTTGCGACCGCCCATGCCGCCAGCCATTGCACCGGCTCCGCGCTGGCTTCCGCCGCGGCTGCCGTGCAGGCCCGCACCGCCACCAGTGCCCTTGCCTGTGATGCCCTTGGCCGCACCGACCACACCGCCGCGGGACTTTGCAAGGGCTCCACGTCCGCCAGCGCCAGCACCGCCTCGGCCAGCTGCGCCGGCTCCCGCGCCGCCCATGCCGCCCATACCGGCTCGGCCTCCGGCACCGCGGCCTGCTCCCGCACCAGTACCAGCCGCGCGACCGCCGCCCGCGACACCGATGCCGCCGCGTCCGGCCGCACCACGTCCGACGCCGGTGCCTCCGCCAGGAGCCACGATGCCCGGGCCTTGCGCCCCTCCGGTCCCAACGCCACCCCCGCCGACGCCGGGGCCCCCGGTGCTAGTGCTGGGACCGGTACCCGTCAGACCGGGCGAGATGCTGTCCACCTTCGTCTTGGTGGTCGGGAGCTGTGCGCCTCCCGTGATTCCCTGGTCGCGGGGCACCGTTGGGGCCGGCTTGACGCTCGTGGTCGGACCTGCGCTCCACGGCTTACTGCCTGATCCCGAGACGCCAGGTCGGGACGCACCGACGCCACCTGGCACGACGGGCGGCGGGTATTCCACGTTGCCGTTGGGTTCCTTGATGTTGCCCCTGTCATCCATCAGGACACGATTCCTATCCAGGTTTCCCTTAACCCGGATGTACTGGGCCGCCAGGTTCTCCATGACGGCAACCCCGTTGAGTTGAGCCTCCCGACTCGCCCCGATCTTGCCCTCGTTAATTTCCGCTACTTCCTTGGCGGTCAGCTTGCGGTCCTGGAGATCGCTAGCGACTGCTTCGCCGTTGTCCCATTTCCAGTCACTCAGAGCGTCACCGAGCTTGGCCCAACCACTGGGCTCCTCGATCTGGTCCAACTGCGCCTTGAACCTGCGCAACTGCGAGCCAGCGTCAGCCATCTGGGAGCTGTTGAGGTCGGCGTGCCAAGCCGCGTTCCTGATGCTCTGAGAGATTTCTCGAGCCTTCTTCTCGAAACTCTGGGCCGCCTCCCCCTCCCAGTGCTCCAGGACGTTGTCGACCGCCTTGTCGAGCAGACCGGCGATCCCGCCTCCCTCGCCACCGGAAAGCAGCTCGTTAACCTTGCCCCAGTGGCGGCCTACATCCTCGATCGCTCCCGGGTTGGTGAGGTCAAGCATCTGCTTGAGCTCTTTGAGCGAGTAATTGATGAATTGAGTCTTGGTCTGAGGACGCCCAGGGTCCGCAACGCAGGTGTCATTCACGATCTCGGGCTGGGGCAGGTCCTTGTCACCGGCCATTTTGAACTCCTCCTTTGGTAGGTGATTCTCGATCCGGTACGACTAGTCCCACTTACCGCTCGGTGCCCCGGAGTTACCACCCATTTGCTGCTTGTTCGCGTACTCCTGCTCGCTGTACTTGTCCTTGACCTTGGAGGTGCTCGTGCCGAACTTGTCGATCAACCCATGCAGGCTCTTGATCGCAGCCTCAAGATCGGTCTTCATATTCTTGTGAGCCGCGTGCAGATCGCCCGCCTCCAAAAAGAGGCACGAGTTCCCGAACGCATCCATCGGGATCTCCGTGTTGTACCGCGACGTCTGCCCGGCCTTGTCCATATCGTCCAGCAACGTCCAGAGCTTCCGGATGACCTCATCCAGCGCGCTCAGATCGACCCGCATCCCGTTACTCATACCCCGTTGTCCTCTCCCCTGTTCCTCAAGTTGTCAGCGCACCCACTCGGCGCCCAAGCCATCGCCCAACCCGAACTACTACCCACCAGCCCGACCACCCCGCCGCGCCCGCCAGTCCCGCACAGCCACCCCACCCCCCGCAACCACCAACGCCAGAGCCGCCCCAACGCCCAACACATACATGGCGATCCGGCGCTCCCGCTCAGCCTCGGTCTCCCCCATGGTCACTGCCATGGGAACAACCCCGCCCGCTCCAGGCGCCACCACCGGATCCGGCTTCGGAGAAGTCCCCGGCGTCGAATCGTCCGACAACGCCGCAACCGGATCCACAACACCCCACCCGATGAACCGGTTGGGCCCCCGCCCCGGCCGCTGAGCCGTCTCCTCAAGGCGGGTGGCGATCTGGGACGCCTTCCAGTCCGGGTGCTTCTGCTTCAGCAGGGCCGCGACGCCCGCGACATACGGCGCCGCGAAGCTCGTGCCGTCCGCCGTGCATTGCCCACCCTTCGGGACGGTGGAGACCATGCCGACGCCCGGTGCGGCGATGTCGACAAAGTCGCCGGACTGGGAGAAGAAGGCGCGTTCGTCGTTGCGGTCGGAGGCTGCTACCGCCAGGACGCCGTCGTACGAAGCCGGATATGTGTTCGCCGACTTACCGTCCGCACCGTCGTTGCCGGCGGCCGCGACGATCAGCGCGCCCTTGCGCACCGCGTTCGCCACGGCGGTCCCCAGGGTCAGGTTGTCCGACTTGTCGGCGGTGTCCGAGGAGATGTTGATGATGTCGGCGCCCGCGGCGACCGCAGCGTCGATGGCCGATGCCATGGTGCCCGAGTTGCCCTGCTTCTCCTCCCCGCCCGTGTAGCGGTAGGACAGAATCTTGGCGTCGGGTGCGATGCCCACGAAGCCCGTACCCTTCAGGGGGCGCGCGGCGATGATGCCCGCCACCCTCGTGCCGTGGCCTTCGAGGTCATCGGTGGCGGGGCCGTCTACGAAGGTCTTGCTGCCGGCGGCTACGGCTCCGCGGAGTTGAGGGTTCGAGTCGTCGACCCCGGTGTCGATCACCGCCACCGTGACGCCCTTGCCCGTCGCCTGTTCGCGCAGTTGATCCAGGAGGACACGTTGGAGTGACCACGGCGTGGACTTGATGACGTCGCCGCCGAAGACGCACTCCGAGCTGGCCGCCAAGCCGAAGTCTGGATTGCCCGACTTGTCGGACGCCAGTGCCGGTGGAGCGGATGCCAGGCAGATTCCCATCGCCGCGAGCACGCCAAAGGCCCGCTGCAGTGCGCGGGTTCCACTCTTGCCGCTGCGCGAACGGGCTGTCAGGCCCTCCACGTCCAGGCCCTTCATCTCCAGGCTCCCAGGGCTTCCTTGCTTACCTGCATGCTCACTTGTTGGCTTGCCGGCTTGCTTCGACTGCTACGTCGCTCACTTCGACTGCTACGTCACTCACTCGATGTACTACGTCTGCCGCGCCTGCTTCGTTGACTTCGACGAATGCGAAGGCCGCGAAGGCTTCGACGCTGAAGCATGCGCGTTAACAACCCGTCCGCGAATGTGAAGATTCGCGGGATGTGTTGTGTGCGGCCCCTCAGAAAGGGGCGGCCCAGCTGACGCCTTCGCGTCTGCTGGGCCGATCCTCCGCATTCACGCACACTCTCGGGCCGCCGACGGGCTCAGCCCCAGGTGTTGGCGTTGCTCTTCTCGGTGGCCTGGTAGTTGTCGGCCGCGCTCTGCAGGGCCGTGGAGATCTTCAGCAGGGTCGCGTGCAGGTCGGCGGCGGTGCGGTCCCACTCGCGCTGCTTGCGCTGGTAGCCCTCCTGCGCCTCGCCTTCCCAGGTGTTGGCGACGCGCTTGACCGCGGCCTCGAGGTCGTCGAGCTGCTGCTTGATGCGACCGGCGGTCGTCTTCACGTCGGTGGAGGCGTTGGTGATGGTTGCGTAATTGACGAGGATCGACATCGTCATTCCCTTTCAGGAAGAGTCCGACTCAGGAAGAGTCTGCGGAAATCGGTGGGAAGCAGAAGCTGTAGAGATGGGCAGAGCCGCGCCGAAGCGGCTGCCCTACGGCTCGATCAGCCGAAGTCCGACATGATCTTGCTGATCTCGGAGTTCTGCTGCTCTTCCGACGCGGTGTAGTTGCTCCGCGTGGAGTCCACGGCTTCCTTGATGTCGTTGAGGATGTCGTTCATCCTCTTCGCGTCCGCGTTCCAGCGCTCCTGCAGCTGGCGATACGACTGAGCCGCCTGGCCCTGCCAGCCGCCGGCGATCTGGTCGATCACTCCGTTGAGACGGCGGACCTCGCCCTGCAGCTGACCGTTCACCGTGGTGATGTCACCGGAGAGCTTGGTCAGCTCGTCCTCTGTTACCCGGAACTGGCCGGCCATGTTGAACCTTCCCCCATGTCGTCGTTGATCCGGGAATCCCTTACCAGTCCCGGAGTTGCGTTCCGTTCGTGAACGCTGGAAGCACTCTATCCTCCGCCTGTCACATACCCACAGGCAAGGTGTTTCAGTTACAGCATCAACACACCTGTGCGATGCGCGCGTGGACGGTTGCTGTCAAGTCCCCTCGCCCGCAACCCCGTTGGTGCGTCACTCAACGCATCACCTAGCGCATCACTCAGCACGTCACTGGCTCTGCGGCTGCGCCGCCCTACCCGTGTCCAGGGTCGGGCCTTTCGGGATGAATGTCGCCCAAGTTTGCGGTACGAACGCCGGGTTGGAGACGTCCTCGTAGCCCAGCCGCGTGCGCGCCTTCGCCGTCTCGCTCGCGCCGCCGGACTCGCCCTCCGACGACGAGGACGACGACGAACCGCTGCCGCTTCCCTCCGCGTCCGCCTCCGCCTCGCTGTCGTTGTTCGTCGGCAGCGAGTACCGCAGACCCGTGTCCGTCAGCAGATACGTCGCACCGCCGCCGCCCGCCGCACCGGTGACCTCCTGGAAGAGGAGGCCCGAACCGGAGGAGACGTAGGCGCTCAGCGATTCGGCGACGACCTTCTTGGGGTACGCCGTTCCGGCCCAGGCGGCGAGCTGCGGCTTGTTGTCCGCGCCGATGGTGCCGTCGTAGACGCTGCACGAGGTGGTACGGGCCTCGCCGGTCGCGGTGGCCGCGGGGTTGGCCTGGCGCGGAACGGTCTCGGGCCAGCCCTTGTCCGCATAGAACTTGTCCGCCGGGCCGCCGTTGGCCTCGATGATGTCGCGGGTGTCGACCTCGATGGGGTCGACCCCGTCCTTCACCTGGAGCAGCGCGGCGACGAACGGCGTGATGCGGGCGATCTCGTCCTGGAGGACGACGTAGTACTGGGGGCCCTGCGCCTCTTGTGCCTTGAGTACCTGCCCCACGGTGGCCGCCGCGGCGGGGAGTCCCTGGACCGCGGTCGTCTCGCCGGCGGACGGAACCGTCGGGAAGGTGATGACCCCGCCCTCGTTGAGGGTGCGCAGCCACTCCTGGCTCACCGGCTGGGCCTCGGCCGTGGTGCCGATGACGGCGGCGCGCAGCTGCTCCATGGTGGTCTCGTCGAGACCCGAAGGGCCGCCCAGCAGGAAGCGGTTGCCCTTGCCGTCGACCAGGTATTCCTGCTCGGTCTTGGGGTCCTTGACGTACAGGGCCTCGCGCGGGTCGACCTTCCCCGCGCCGCCCAGCGACTTCGCGTCGTCGGCGTCGAGGACGAAGACGGCACGGTCGATGGCGTCGTCCGTTCCGGAGCCGGAGGCCGGGCGCTCGCACACCGCCCAGGTCTTCGCCTTCTCCGCGTCGTCCTTGGCGGGCAGCCGGTCGGGGGCGTACGGAATGCCGAGGGTCGCGCCGTGCGGAATGCCGCTCTTGTCGATCTCCTTGCCGGGGACCTCGATGACGCTGCCCTTGCCCTTGTCCAGGAGGAGCTTGGCGGAGGCGTAGTTGAGGACGGGGTGCAGCGTCTTGGTCTTCTTGCCGTTGGACGTCTCGTCGTTGAGGACGACGTAGCGCGTCGTGGAGTCGCTGTCGACGATGATGTACTCGCCGGGAGTGTCCCAGCCCTTGGGCGCGCTGGGCTTGATCACGCCCCAGGCGATGAAGCCGATCACCAGCACGATGCCCACCGCCAGGCTGGGCATCACCGTACGAACCGGACGCGGTGCGCCTTCTTCGGAGCCTCCCGGGGACGGCGCCAGAAACGCCGCGACGGTGCGCTTGCGAGCGAACGTGTAGGCGGCGAGCTCATCCCGACGCTGCTTTGCCATGGTCCCCGTGTCTCCCGAATTCTGGTCCCCGATGGTGCCCGACCGTGCCCGATCGTGCCTGACCGCGAATCGTGAGGCCTGACCGTGGAACGCGAGGCCGCCGCTCCGGCCGAGCAGGCATCCACTATGCACTGCGCCGCGGTGCGGCGGTCCATCAGGGTACGGCCGTCCCCGCATCTTCACAGATCATCTTCACAGAGCTTCACGACAGCGCTCCACCATGCGGGCCCGGTCCGTGCGAGGCTGGCCACCCGGGGTCGGTGTCCCCTGCGCCGCTGTGCCGTCTGTGCCCGGCAGCGGGTACCGTGAGCCACTCGTATGGACGATGTGGGCCAATGGACGCCCGACGAACGGCCACCACTTCGCGAAAGGGATGTCCCGGGGGATGACCAGCGCTACGAGCACTCGGCGCGGACGCCGCGCACAGCAGCAACCGGACGGTCCGGACCGTGGACGCGTGTCGACTCCGGCCCCCGCCGCCGCGTCGCCGCGCACCTTGCCCACCCCGGGCGGTATGGGCCCGGTACGGCTGCAGCAGCTGATCCTGGTGGAACTCGCGGCGGCCGTCATGCTCGTCGCGTGGGTCACCGACGTGTCCTGGCTGCTGGCCCCCGCGGGTGCCGTGGCGGCGCTGCTGCTGCTTCTCGCGGTCCTGCGCCGGGGCCGTCGGCCGCTGGCCGAGTGGTACGACACGGCGCGCGCGCTGAGGCGCCGTCAGCGCGAGGCCAAGCTGCCCGTGCCACCGGGTACGGACGCGATGCTGGCTCCGGTCGTGGAGTGCGACCCGGCGCTGCGGACCCATGAGTTCCTGTCTCGTGACGACCGTTCGATCGGTCTGATCGGCGACGGGACCTTCCTGACCGCGGTGCTCTTCGTGCAGCCGGCGGACCAGCCGTTGCGTCCCGGGGGCGCCGGGCGGGAGCTGCCGCTGAAGCTGATCCAGGAGGCGCTGGAGGTCGACGGGATCCGGCTCGCCTCCGCCCAGGTGGTCCAGCACACCCAGCCGGCGCCCGCACCGCATCTGCCCGAGCAGTCGATCGCCGCGCGGTCGTACGGCCCACTGCAGGCGCAGACCGGTTCGCCCGCGCTCCGGCTCACCTGGGTCGCCCTCAAGCTGGACCCGGAGCTGTGCCCGGAGGCGGTTCAGGCGCGCGGCGACGGTGTTCCCGGTGCGCAGCGCGCCCTGCTGCGGGTGGCGGACCAGTTGACCAGCCGACTGGCCGGGGCCGGGTTCAAGGCGACCATCCTGGACGAGACCGAGCTGGTGCAGGCGCTGGCGACGTCCAGCTGCCTCAACCCGCGCGCCAACGCGCAGCACGGCCAGGACGGGCGGACCCAGCGCCGTTCGGTCGAATCGGTACGGACGTGGCGGGTCGACGACCGGTGGCACACGACGTACTGGGTGTCCCGCTGGCCGCAGTTGGGAAGCGGCGGTGTGGCGCTGCCCGAACTGGTGACGCGGTTCACCTCTCTCCCGGTGCTCGCCACGACGTTCAGTGTGACCCTGAGCAAGGCCGGCAGCCGGGGTGTCTCCCTCGCGGGGCACATCCGTGTCACCGCCCGGGGTGACAGCGAACTCGGCCAGGTGGGACGGGAGTTGGAGCGGACCGCGAGTGCCGCGAAGGTCGGTCTGGTCCGCCTCGACCGGGAGCAGGTCCCGGGAGCCCTCGCCACTCTGCCGCTCGGAGGTACGTACTGATGTCCCACCCCGCACCGACCATGCCCCCGGGCCAACCGGGCCGGGCCACCCCCGCGCACGTGGCCTCGCCCTCCGACACCGGCATGATCCCGATCATCCGGCAGCCGGAGCCGCGGCAGCAACGGCGCGTCTTCAGCCCGGGGTTCGGGCTGCGCGGGCCGCGCCGGAACCGCCATGTCGTCACCGTCGACGAGCTTCCGGCGATCAGCATGCCGATCGGCGACGACGGCGTGATCATCGGCACCGACCGGGCGTCGCAGCCCGCCGTGCTCGGCCTGTCCCGCCCCACCCCCTTCGACGTCGTACTCGTGGGCGGCCTCTGGCTGGCCCAGGTGCTGGCGTTGCGGGTCGCCGCGACCGGGGCCCGGGTGGGCGTGGAGACCGGTCGGCCGCAGGCGTGGCAGCAGCTGGCCCAGTCGGCGGGTGGCGGCCAGCAGTGCGTGACGGTGTATCCGGTGGGACGGGTGCCCGCTCAGGGCCCCTCCGTTTCCAGCCCGGTCGTGCTGATCCGGGACTGCGGCATCCGTCCGCCGCGCGGCCGGGTGACCGCGCTGCCGTGGCAGGCCGTGGTGACGGTGCTGCCCTTCGTCAGCGAGCACGCACCGCGCTGGCTGGCCCAGGCCCAACTGGTCGGCATTCAGCGCATTTCGCCCGAGGAGACCGAGATCGTACGGGACACTCTGGGCATCCCGGACGAGCCGTTGCAGTATCTGTCGAACCTTCATGACAGCGTCGCCCTGTGGTGCACTCGCAAGCACCGCACCTTCGTGATGACCGAACCCACGGACGCGGAGACGGGCCTGCTCGGCGTGGCCCGTCGGATGGACTGAACGCGTCTTCGTTTCCGGGCATGGGGTGCGAACCGGCCGTGCCCGTGGGCGCTTTTCCCTAGCGCGTTGCGAGTGATTAGGCTTCTGGTGATGCGGTGACGATCGCAGCCGCGTGGGGTTCGCCACTCGGTCCGCCCGGCCGCGACGACCAACTCAGCAGCAGTGGCTGACCAGGAGGCAAGCAGTGAACAGGGATCGGTCCGACTACAACGGCGGCGGCCCGTCCTCTGACGGGGACGAGCACGAGACCGAACTCACCGGTGAGTTCGAAATCGTCTACACGCCTCCCGCCTGGTACGCCCCGAAGCCGCAGAGTGGCTCCGCGAACGACGAACCGAGCAACCCCGGGCAGGCCTCACCGCCGCCTCCGCCGCCGACCGGATCGCCCGCAGTGCCGTCCTCCGGACCACCCGGCGTTCCCGCACCGCAGGCTCCCCCACCCAACGCTCCCGCGCCGGCCCAGCCCCAGCCGTACACCTATCGCGCACCCGCACCGCAGCAGCCCACGTCGGACGCGCCCGGCGCGAACCAGTCCGGCACGGGTGGCACCGACGGCTACGGGTACCCGCAGCCGGCCCAGCCGCAACCGGGCCAGCCGCAATCCGCCCCACCGCAGCCCAGCCAGCCCCAGCCCAGCCAGCCCCAGCCCGCCCAGCCGCAACCGCCACAGCCACCGCAGCAGCAGCAGCCGGGCACCGCCGCCCCCGCGGCCGGAGATACCGCGGCGCCCGGCGGATACGGCTACCCCCAGCAGGCGTCAGCGAGCGTGCCCCAGCAGCGCCAGGACACGTCGGGCGGTCACGTCCCGGCTCAGCAGCAGCCGTCGACCCCGCCTCCCGCAGCGCCCGGCTTCCCGGTGCTGCGTCCGGTCGACGAGGACTCCCAGGGCAGCCCGTCCCAGGCCACCGCCCCCGCGGCGAGCGCCCCCGACGAGCCCGCCCCCGGTGAGCCGCTGCCCGACCTCAACCACGCCGCCGCCGACGCCGAGGCCGCGCGGCTGTTCGGCGAGTCCTCCGACGACGAGGAGCCGGAGCAGGAGCGCAGCGACGAGGCCGAGCCGGACGGCTCCGCCGGGTCGGCGCCCGAGGCTGACGGCACGGCCGACACGGACGGTACGGACGGCCAGGGGAACGCGGTCATTCAGTCCGATGCGGGCGCCCCCGCCTCGCAGACCGACACCGACACGGCGTCAGCAACGGCGGAAGCAGGACCGGAAGCCGAGCCGCAGCCCGCAGCTCCCGAAGCCCCGCCGGCCGCTCAGGGGCAGCCGCCGCAGGGGGACCCCGCCATGCCGGCCCCCATGCCGCAGGCCGGCCAGGCGATTCCCCCGCTGCCGCCGGGCTACGTGCCCGCGCACCCCGCACAGGGCGTACCGCAGCAGCAGGCACCCCAGCCCGCCGGTTACGGCTACCCCCAGAACCCCGCCCAGCCGCCGCACCAGCCCCCGCACCAAGCCCCACCGCAGGGCTCGTTCGGCCCGGTCCAGCCGCCGGCCCCGGCCCAGCAGCCCGGCTACCCGGCACAGGGCGCACACCCGGCACCGGCCGACCCACGACAGGCGCCCCAGCCGCCGCACCCCCCGCAGCCCCAGCCGCACCCCGGCCACCCGCAGGCCGCCGGATACGGCTACCCCCAGCAGCCGGCCCAGCCCGGACAACCCCAGCCCGACGGGTACGGCTACCCCCAGAACCCGGCCCAGCCTCCCCAGGCGCAGCCGCAGCCCCAGCCCGGCTACGGCTACCCGCAGGCACCCCAGCCGCCGCAGCAGCCCTCGCCCTACCAGCAGCCCGCCCCGCCGCCCGCACCGAACCAGCAGCCCCCGGCCCCGGCGGCCCAGGCCCAGCAGCAGACACCCCCGCAAGCACCCCAACAGCACCCCGCCCCGCCCGCCCCCTACGGCAACCAGCCCAACCCGGGCAACCAGGGCTGGACCGCCCCACCCGGCCCCCAGGCCGGCCCCGGCGCCCCCCAGCAGCAGCAAGCCGCCCCCGGCACCCCCCTCGGCTACAACGCCGCCGTGGAGCTGTCCTCCGACCGGCTCCTGCGCAACCAGCCCAAGGCCCGTAAGAACAACCAGGGCCCGTCCCGCTTCAAGCTCGGCGCCAAGAAGGAGGCGGCGGAGCGGGAGCGGAAGCTGGGGCTGATCCGTACGCCGGTGATGTCCTGCTACCGGATCGCGGTGATCAGCCTCAAGGGCGGCGTCGGCAAGACCACGACGACCATGTCGCTGGGCGCCACGCTCGCCACCGAGCGGCAGGACAAGATCCTGGCGATCGACGCCAACCCGGACGCCGGCACGCTCGGCCGACGGGTCCGGCGCGAGACCGGCGCGACCATCCGCGACCTGGTGCAGGCGATCCCGCAGCTGAACAGCTACATGGACATCCGCCGCTTCACCTCGCAGGCGCCGTCCGGCCTCGAGATCATCGCCAACGACGTGGACCCGGCCGTCTCCACCACCTTCAACGACCAGGACTACCGCAGCGCGCTGGACGTGCTGGGCCGCCAGTACCCGATCATCCTGACGGACTCGGGCACCGGTCTGCTCTACAGCGCGATGCGCGGAGTGCTGGACCTCGCCGACCAGTTGATCATCATCTCCACCCCGTCGGTGGACGGTGCGAGCAGTGCCTCGACGACGCTGGACTGGCTGTCGGCGAACGGCTTCGCCGATCTCGTGCAGCGGTCGGTCACGGTCATCTCCGGTGTCCGTGAGACGGGCAAGATGATCAAGGTGGAGGACATCGTCGCGCACTTCGAGACCCGCTGCCGCGGTGTCGTGGTGATCCCGTTCGACGAGCACCTCGCGGCGGGCGCAGAGGTGGACCTCGACATGATGCGGCCGAAGACCCGCGAGGCCTACTTCGACCTCGCCGCCCTCATCGCCGAGGACATCGCGCGCACCCAGCAGGGCTTCGGCAACCCGAACATGCAGTACCAGCAGCCCCAGCAGGGGTACGCGCCCCAGCAGCAGCCCCAGCAGCACTATCCGCAGCCGGGCGGTGCCCCCCAGCCGGGCCAGGAGTGGCAACAGCCTCCGCAGCAGCAGCCCGGACCGGACCAGGGATGGCAGCAACAGCAGCCCGCGCCGCCGCCCCAGGCTCCGCAGCAGGACGGCGGCGTACCGCCGGGCTGGACCCAGCAGTAGGCGGCAGCGGCAGACAACGCCGGAGGGCCGGCACCACGAAGGTGCCGGCCCTCCGGCGTTCGCACAGGTCCCGCCAGGCTCAGAGGGCAGGCCCCACCAGGCTCAGACGGCAAGGCCCGCCGGGCTCAGACGGCAGGTCCCTCCGCAGCCCCGATCAGGTCACGGCAGCGCTTCACATCGCCCGCAATGGCCTCCAGCAGGGCCTCGAGCGAGTCGAACTTCTGCTGCCCGCGCACATAGGCGAGGAAGTCCACGGCCACATGCAGCCCGTACAGTTCCAGCCCCACCCGGTCGATGGCGTACGCCTCCACCGTGCGCTCGGTGCCGTCGAACTGCGGGTTGGTTCCTACGGAGATCGCGGCCGGCATGGCCTCGCCCTGTGCGTGCAGCCAGCCCGCGTAGACGCCGTCGGCCGGGATGGCGGTGTGCGGGAGGGTCTCGACGTTCGCCGTGGGGAAGCCGAGTTCGCGGCCGCGCTGGGCGCCGCGGACGACGACGCCCTCGACGCGGTGCGGGCGGCCGAGGATCTCGGCGGCGCCCTCGACGTCCCCTTCGGTGACCAGACGCCGGGTCAGGGTCGACGAGAACGGCTGGCCGCCGCCCGCCTCACCGGACACGTACAGGTCGATCACCTCGACCTCGAAGTCGTAGACCTTGCCCTGCTCGGCGAGGAACTCCACGTTGCCCGCGGCCCTGTGGCCGAAGCGGAAGTTGGGGCCCTCGACGACCGCCTTGGCGTGCAGCTTGTCGACCAGGACCTTGACGACGAAGTCGGCGGGCGACAGCTTCGAGAACTCGGTCGTGAAGGGGAGGATCAGCACCGCGTCCACGCCCAGCTCGCCCATCAGGTCGGCGCGGCGGTGGTGCGGTGCGAGCAGCGGCGGGTGGCTGCCGGGGCGGACGACCTCGCTGGGGTGCGGGTCGAAGGTGACGACCACGGAGGGGACGCCCAGCTCGCGGGCGCGCTCCACGGCATGCCGGATGATCAGCTGGTGTCCGCGGTGAACTCCGTCGTAGGACCCGATGGTGACGACGCTGCGCCCCCAGTCCTGGGGGATGTCCTCCAAGCCACGCCAGCGCTGCACTGTGTCTGCTCCTTGTTCGCACACTCGTCGAACCCGTGTCCGTGTCTGTGCCTGTTCCTACGCAGGTCTAAGGGTGCCATGCCGCGTCCGCCCGGCCCGCATCGGCATCTGGGCTGTGACAGGGCGCACGCTCACACGGGGACGCGGACACCTGCCAGGTTCTCGATCATGCGGCGCGCGCTGGGGCCGACGAGCGCCGCCCATGCCGCGGGCGCGTCGGTGAGCCAGCCCGCGACCAGCGCGGCGAAGCCCGGGACATGGCGGCCGAGGTCGACCAGACCGCGGTCGAAGCGGGCCGCGCCGTCCGGGGTGCGGACGAGGAGGATACCGATGTGGCGGACCAGGTCCCGGAGGTCGGGGCCGCCGTGCCGGGCGGCGGCGTGCAGGAGGGCGTCGAGGACGGCCGGCGTGTGCTCGTGGGCCAGCAGGAAGTCGAGCAGTTCGCGGCGCAGGGGGCGGGAGGCGGGGGTGCCGCGAGCGGCCAGTACGGCGGCCAGCGCGGCCCGCACCTGATCGGGACCGCCGTCCAGCAGACCGGTGACCAGCGGGAACAGTACGGACCGGGCGACCGGCCCCTGGTCGAGGCGCCGGTCGACGTACGCCGCCACGTCCGCCGCCGTCTCCGGGCGCCGCTGCACCGCCTCCCCTACGAGGCCCGCGACCCGGCGCGCCAAGGTCGGAGTCGTGACATCGGCGAGCGTACGCAGCGCCTCCCCGCCGCCCGGCCGGCGCAGCCGCTCCCGGAAGGCGTCCAGCACCGGATCGGGATGAGTTGCGAGGGCACCGACCAGCGCGCTGGGCGGGAACTGCGGGTCTCCGGACGCGAAGTGCCGTAGCGCCTGCGGGAGATGACGGGCCCGGGCCCGCGGATCCCGTACGAGGAGGGCGAGCGCGCCGCCGCGCAGGGTGCGGTCGGCGGGGTGGGCGAGCAGGGCGAGGGCCGCGTAGCGGAGCAGCTCGCGGTCGGCCTCCGTACGTACATGGGGCGCGGCCCGCAGCCCGCACACCGCCGCCGCGGCCCGCCGCGCGGGCCGCTCGTCGTGCGCCCATCGGTCGACGGCCCGGCACACCGCCGACGGCTCGTCCTCCGCCAGCACATCCAGCAGCTCCTCGGCGCGGCGGTGCGCACAGTCGACGAGCACCTCCATCAGGTCGTCCAGGGCCCGGTGCCGATGCGTGTGCAGCAGCGCCTGCGCCGCCTTCGCGACGGTCGCGTGCGGGGTGGCGGGAATCGGGCGCTCGTCGTCGAACCAGCGGGTGAGATGCGGTTGTACGGCGGTGGGGGCAGCGGCGAGCAGGTGTGCGGCGGCGTCGAGGTAGCGAGGGCCGTCGGTGTCGTCCGGGGCGGGGTCGGCGAGGAGGAGTCGGCGCAGGAGGTCGAAGCGGGTGACCTCGGGCAGGGCGAGGGCGGTCCAGAAGGCGGGGCCGAAGTCGCCCGGAACGGTGGGGTGTTGCCGGCGCCATGCCACGACTCGGTCGGCGAGCAGCCGCAGAACACCCGTGTACGGGGTCGCGTCGGGTACTCGGGGCAGGACCTCGGTGAGGAGGCGGGCGGGCCACCAGGAGTGCGGGTCGCTGTCCAGGGCATCGACCAACTCCTGGAGGCGGGCTGCGAGTTCGGGGGCGCCCTGCTGGCGGGCGAGGTGGAGCAGGGACTGCACCACCGGGCCGATGCGGTGGTGCGGGTCCTGCGGGTGCCTGATCAGGGTGTGCAGGGCTTCGTCCAGGTCGAGGTGCATGCCCTGGATCCAGTCGGCCAGTTCCTCGTGGGCGAAGCGGTAGCCGGGGCCGGCGGGGACGAGGAGTCCCTCGGTGAGGACGGCGGGCGCCCAGCCGGAGCCATGGGGGAACAGGGCCTCGAACGACTCCCTGTCCAGTCCGCCCTGGCCCGGGCCGAGGCTGTGGCGGGCGGCTTCGTGGATCCGGCCGGAGACCTTTGCGGCGAGTCTGCGTACGGCTGTGCCGTGCAGGGCGGCTGCGGTGGCCAGGCGGGTGGCGATGCGGAGGCTCATCAGGTCCAGGTAGGCCGTGAAGACGTCGTTGCGGTCGAGGGGGGTGGTGGGGGTGTGGATGTGGACGTCGGGGAGGGCTGACTGGACCTCGGAGAGGAGGCGGAGGGTGAGGGGGTGGTGGGCGTCGGGGGTGGTGAGGGTGCCGTCGGGGACGGCGTAGCGGGTGCGGGCTTGGGCTGACTCGTCGTCGGTGAGGTCGCTGAGGTGGATGCAGGGTGGCAGGTGCGGGTGGGGTCGTGGTGGCCGCCCAGCCTGGACCCCCGATCGGCCTTCGGCCTCGTCCTCGAACGCCGGACGGGCTGATTGGTGCAGCAGTGCTGCCGGGAAGGTGAGGCCCGCCGTCTCCCAGTACTCCTCCCTGCACGCCAACACCAGTTGCGTCCCGGTCTCTCTCAGCCACCTCACCGTTCCCTCCGTCCACTCGGGGAGTCGGTCGGCCAGGGGTGGTGGCATGTGCTCGGGGTCGTCCAGGAGGAGGAGCAGGGGGCGGTCGGCGTTGTGGGCCACCTGGGCGAGGTGTTCCGGGGTGACGGTTCGGGGCGCTCGTTGAAGTGTCCGGCGGGCCGCGTCCGCGATGGATGTGTCTTCGGGGTGGAGGTCGGCGCCCCGGAGCCAGAGGGTGGGGGCCAGGTGGCGGCGGGTGGCCAGGGACGCCAGTTCTGTCGTACGGCCGGTGCCCGGTGGGCCGACGAGGGCGAGGACGGAGGCCGACGCCTGTGTGAAGGCGGCGAACTCCCTTGCCGTCGCCGCCCGTTCGACCGGTTCGACGGGGCTCGGCGGGGCGGCCTGCCCGAGCGAGGTGGCCGTGAGGTGCAGTACTCCGGCCAGGTTGAGGTCGGCGCCGTAGGCGGGGACCGTCGCCGCGTTGCGGGCCAGCAGGTCGGCGAGTGGGCCTTCGGTGGTGCGGCGCAGGGGGACTGCGAAACCCACGTCGCGGTGGCCGGACTGGAGAGCCGTGCCGAGGACGCCGAGGACTGCGCCGGTCGTGGCGTCGAGGACCGGTCCCCCGGCCGCGCCGCCGCCGAGGCGGAGTGCGTCGCGGCCGGCGGTACCGATCGCCAACTCCAGGGCGCCGTCCAGGAGATGGAAGCGGTCGGTGGCCGTGTACGTCACGGCGGTCACGTCGAGGACGCGGGCCTCGCGCCAGCATCCGGCGAGGAGGCGGACGTATCTGCCGGTCTCGACCGTGTCCCGGACCGAGACGGGGAGCGGGTCGACGCCGAGTCCCTCGGTGTGGACGAGGGCCAGGTTCAGGGATGGCAGCGGGGTCACCGCGTCGGCGGTCACCAGGCAGGTGCGGTCGTCGGCGGCGTGCACCACGAGGCGGGTCAGGCCGTCCACGACTTCGTGGCTGGTGACGACCGTGCCCTCGTGGTCGGCGACGAATCCGGTGCCGCGCGGGCGTCCCGCCAAGTCGTGGATGCGAACGAGGACTTCGTCGCGCCCGCGCTCCACGTCCGTGTCGTCGCCCGCGCCGGTCTGCGTCCGGCGTCCCCCTCCGGTCCGCGGGCCCCGTCCCGCCATGGTCGAACCTCCCCGCGTACACCCGTGCTCGTATTCGACCGTAGACACAAGATGATCAGCGGGACAGATCGCGCGGCGAACGCGCCCCCTTCCGCTCCCTCGGTTCACTCCGAGCGCCTGCTCGGACGGGTGAACAGGAGGGGGCCGGTGGATACACCCTAGGGGTGGGGGAACCGAGGGGGACCGTGGAGCGGCAGGCAGAGTACGACCCCGTGCCCGCCGCTCCACGGGCAGCCAAGGGAAAAGGGCTGCTCAGCCGAAGACGGCGAGGCTCTTCGCCTTGCCCTTCTGCTCCTCGACGAGCGCGAGGAATCCACCGTCGGGGTCGAACACGGCCACGGCGCCCCTGCCCGCGTACTCGTCGGGCATCTCCAGCCGCACGCCGTTCATCAGCAGCCGGGCCCGCCTGGCGTCCACGTCCCAGCGCGGGAACGCCGCCGCGGCGGCCTCGGCGATCGGCATCACGGTCAGCTCCTCCTGGAGCTGGTCCAGGGTCCGGGCCGAGTCCAGCTTGTACGGTCCGACGCGCGTCCGGCGCAGCGCGGTGAGGTGCCCGCCGACGCCCAGGTCGGCGCCCAGGTCACGGGCGAGCGCCCGGATGTAGGTGCCGGACGAGCAGACCACCGAGACGACCAGGTCGAGCACGGGGGTGCCGTCCTCGGCGACGGCGTCCCGGACGTCGTACACGGCGAAGGAGGAGACGGTGACCGGCCTGGCCGGGATCTCGAAGTCCTCGCCGTCGCGGGCCCGCTTGTACGACCGCACCCCGTCGATCTTGATGGCGCTGACCTTGGACGGCACCTGCATGATCTCGCCGGTGAGCTTGGCGATCCCGGCGTCGACGGCGTCGCGGGTGACCTTCGAGGCGTCGACCGACCCCGTGATCTCGCCCTCGGCGTCGTCGGTGAGGGTCGTCTGGCCGAGGCGGATCGTGCCGAGGTACTCCTTCTCGGTCAGCGCGAGGTGGCCGAGGAGCTTGGTGGCCTTCTCGACGCCGAGGACGAGCACGCCCGTCGCCATGGGGTCGAGGGTGCCGGCGTGGCCGACACGTCGTGTCCTCGCGATGCCGCGCATCTTGGCGACGACGTCGTGCGAGGTGAAGCCCGACGGCTTGTCGACGATGACAAGGCCGTCGGGCGTCCGGTTCTTCTGCGTCATTCGGCGGCGTCGTCCTCGTCGTCACCCGGCTTCTTGTACGGATCCGCGTCACCGGCGTACGCGGCACCCGCGGACACCTCGCGCACCTTCGCGTCGGAGGCACGCGCCTTGTCGAGGAGGTCCTCGATGTTCTTGGCGGTGTCCGGAAGGGCGTCCGCGACGAAGGCGAGGGTCGGCGTGAACTTCACGCCCGCCGCCGCACCCACCGCGGAGCGCAGGATGCCCTTGGCGCTCTCCAGACCGGCCGCGGCGGCAGCCCGCTCCTCGTCGTCGCCGTACACGGTGTAGAAGACGGTCGCCTCCCGCAGGTCGCCCGTCACCCGGGTGTCCGTAATGGTGACGTGCGAGCCGAGCCGCGGGTCCTTGATCCCACGCTGCAGCTTCTGGGCCACCACCTCTCGGATGAGGTCCGCCAGCCTCTTGGCGCGCGCGTTGTCGGCCACTGGTCCGTCTCCCGTTCTTTCCTGTCTTGGTTCTCTAGGTCAGTCGTCGTCGCCGTGGAACCGCCGTCTCACCGACAGCAGTTCCACTTCGGGGCGTCCGGCGACCAGCCGCTCGCACCGGTCCAGTACGTCGGTCAGATGCCCCGCGTCGCCGGACACCATCGCGAGGCCGATGAGGGCCCTGCGATGAAGGTCCATGTGATCCACCTCCGCCGCGCTCACGGCGTACTTCCGCTGCAGCTCTGCGACGATCGGGCGGACTACGGAGCGCTTCTCCTTGAGCGACCGTATGTCGCCGAGGAGCAGGTCGAAGGACAGCGTCCCCACATACATGTGTGTAACCGGTTCACCCGCCGGTACGGGATCGATGGCCCCGCCTACCGGATGGGCGGGACATCAAGAACGGTACATCGAAGGGCCGGGCCGATCGACGGATATTACGCTCCGTAGACCTTGGAGGGTCCGTTCACACATGCGAGCCGGCCGACGGAACCGAGGTCCCGCCGGCCGGCATCGAACCGTTGGCATTACACCCGCGGCTTCTCCCGCATCTCGTACGTCGCGATGACGTCGTCGACCTTGATGTCGTTGAAGTTGCCGAGGTTGATACCGCCCTCGAACCCTTCACGGATCTCGGTGACGTCGTCCTTGAAGCGACGCAGACCCTCGATGTTGAGGTTCTCCGCGATGACCTTGCCGTCGCGGACGAGGCGTGCCTTGGTGTTGCGCTTGACCTCGCCGGAGCGGATGAGCACACCCGCGATGTTGCCCAGCTTGGACGACTTGAAGACCTCGCGGATCTCCGCCGTACCGAGCTCGACCTCTTCGTACTCCGGCTTGAGCATGCCCTTGAGGGCCGCCTCGATCTCCTCGATCGCCTGGTAGATGACCGAGTAGTACCGGACGTCCACGCCCTCGCGCTCGGCCATCTGCGCGGCACGGCCGGCCGCACGGACGTTGAAGCCGATCACGATGGCGTCCGAGCCCATCGCCAGGTCGATGTCCGACTCCGTGACCGCACCGACGCCGCGGTGCAGGACGCGGATGTCGACCTCTTCGCCGACGTCCAGCTGGAGCAGGGAGGACTCGAGAGCCTCGACGGAACCAGAAGCGTCACCCTTGATGATGAGGTTGAGCTGCTGGACCTCGCCGGCCTTGAGCACCTTGTCCAGGTCCTCGAGCGAGACGCGGCGCGTGCGCTTGGCGAAGGCCGCGTTGCGCTCGCGGGCGGCACGCTTCTCGGCGATCTGGCGGGCCGTGCGGTCCTCCTCGACGACGAGGAAGTTGTCGCCCGCACCCGGGACGTTGGTCAGGCCCAGGACCTGGACCGGCGTCGACGGGCCCGCCTCGGCGACGTTGTTGCCGTTGTCGTCGTGCATCGCCCGGACTCGGCCGTACGCGTCGCCGACCACCATGGTGTCGCCGACCCGCAGCGTGCCGCGCTGGACGAGGACCGTGGACACGGCACCGCGGCCGCGGTCGAGACGGGACTCGATCGCGATGCCCTGCGCGTCCTGGTTCGGGTTGGCCCGCAGGTCGAGCGAGGCGTCGGCCGTGAGGACCACGGCCTCCAGCAGGGAGTCGATGTTCAGACCCTGCTTGGCGGAGATGTCGACGAACATCGTCTCGCCGCCGTACTCCTCGGCCACCAGGCCGTACTCGGTCAGCTGACCGCGCACCTTGGTCGGGTCGGCACCCTCGACGTCGATCTTGTTGACCGCGACGACGATCGGGACGTCCGCCGCCTTGGCGTGGTTGAGGGCCTCGATCGTCTGCGGCATGACACCGTCGTTGGCCGCGACGACCAGGATGGCGATGTCGGTCGACCGGGCACCACGGGCACGCATGGCGGTGAACGCCTCGTGACCCGGGGTGTCGATGAAGGTGATCTTGCGCTCTTCGTCGTTGACCTCGGTCGCGACCTGGTAGGCACCGATGTGCTGGGTGATGCCGCCGGCCTCGCCCGCGATGACGTTCGTCTTGCGGATGGCGTCGAGGAGCCGGGTCTTACCGTGGTCGACGTGACCCATGACGGTCACGACCGGCGGACGGATCACGAGGTCTTCCTCGCCGCCCTCGTCCTCGCCGAACTCGATGTCGAAGGACTCGAGCAGCTCGCGGTCCTCCTCCTCGGGGCTGACGATCTGAACCGTGTAGTTCATCTCGCCGGCGAGGAGCTCCAGCGTCTCGTCGGAGACGGACTGGGTGGCCGTGACCATTTCGCCGAGGTTCATCATGACCGCGACGAGGGACGCCGGGTTGGCGTTGATCTTCTCCGCGAAGTCGGTGAGGGAGGCACCGCGCGACAGGCGAACAGTCTCGCCGTTGCCGCGAGGCAGCATCACGCCGCCGACCGACGGGGCCTGCATGGCCTCGTACTCCTGGCGCCTCTGCCGCTTCGACTTGCGACCGCAACGCGCGGGACCGCCGGGACGGCCGAAGGCGCCCTGCGTGCCACCACGGCCACCGGGACCACCGGGACGACCACCGAAGCCGGGACGGCCACCGCCGCCACCACCGGGACCGCCCGGACGACCGGCGAAGCCGCCACCGGCACCGCCGCCACCCGGACCGCCGGGACGACCGGCGAAGCCGCCACCGCCACCGCCGCCGGGACGACCGGCGAAGCCGCCGCCGCCACCGGGACGACCGCCGCCACCGCCACCACCGGGACGACCTCCGCCGCCGGGACCGCGGCCGCCGGGGCCACCGCCACCGGGACGCGGGCCGGCAGCGGGACGCTGCGGCATCATGCCGGGGTTCGGGCGGTTGCCGCCCGGACCGCCGGGGCCGCCGCCGGGACGCGGGGACTGCGGACGGGGCATGCCCGACGGGCTCGGACGGTTACCGCCCGGAGCCTGCGGACGGGGACCGCCGCCGGCCGCGCCCTGGGGACGCGGACCGCCCTGGCCCGCACCCTGCGGACGCGGGGCACCCGGGCCGCCGGGACCGCCAGGTCGGGGCGCACCGCCCGGACGGGGCGCCTGCGGGCGCGCCATGCCGGTGGAGCCGCCGGAGGTGAAGGGGTTGTTGCCCGGACGGGGACCGGCCGGACGAGCGCCCGGACGCGGAGCCTGGCCACCCGGACGCGGAGCCTGGCCGCCGGGACGCTGGCCACCCGGACGGTCGCCACGGTCACCGCGGTCACCGCGCCGCTCACCGGGTCCACTCGGACGGGCAGCGGGCTTCGGCGCACCGGGACGCGGCGCGGACGGGGCGGGAGCCGACGGCGGAGCGGTGAACTCCGGGGTCGTGGGCGCCGCGGGGGCCGGACGCGGCGCGGGCTTCGGGCCCGGCGCCGGGCGCGGAGTCGTCGGCGCGGGCGCCGACGGGGACTGGGCAGCGGGCCGCTCGGCCGCTGCGGGCTTGGGCGCCGGCGGCTTGGGAGCAGCCGGACGTGCCGCCTGCGCCGGAGAGGGCGCGGCGGGCCTGGGGGCGGCCTTCCTGGGGGCACCGGGCTTGGCGGCGGACTTGCCGTTGCCACCACCGGCCTGGAACGCGTCAGTCAGTTTGCGTACTACGGGCGCCTCGATCGTCGAGGACGCAGATCGGACAAATTCACCGAGTTCTTGGAGCTTGGCCATGACGACCTTGCTCTCCACCCCGAACTCCTTGGCGAGTTCGTATACCCGGACCTTAGCCACTTCGCTCCTTTTAGGTCCGGGTTGCGGCCGGACCGTCGCTACTTCATGGGCGTACTCATCGCGTGCTCATCGAGTGCTCATCGCAATCTCGACCTACTTCCAACTCGCGGGGTACCTGGGCCGCGCGGGGGTTCCGCACGACGCTTCTTACGGTGTTGCCTGCTCAGCAATGTGCTGCTGGCAACCTTCTGTCTGCTCGACGTAGTGGCGCAACGCCTTTGTGTCGAGCGCTCCCGGGGCGCGCAGCGCCCGCGTGAACGCCCGGCGGCGTACCGCCTGGTCGAGACAGACCAGGGCGGGGTGTACATAGGCACCCCGGCCGGGCAGCGTACCGCGTGGATCAGGGACGCATGCATCCTTGATCACCACGATGCGCAGCAGATCAGTCTTGGCCGCTCGCTCCCGGCACCCCACACAGGTGCGCTCAGGGCATGCGCGGGCTCGCGTCCGGCCAGACACTCTTAAGTCTACCTCCCCGTGCCGACCTCACCCCTTTGGGGCAAGAATCGAACGGTTCTTCACATGGATCTGTCGTGATCTAAGCCACCAACGGCTTGGATCTATTCCCGGCCCTGCTCGGACGGCTGCTCGGTGTCCGGACGGATGTCGATCCGCCAGCCGGTGAGCCGGGCCGCGAGGCGGGCGTTCTGGCCTTCCTTGCCGATGGCCAGGGACAGCTGGTAGTCGGGCACGGTCACGCGCGCGGAACGGGCGGCGAGGTCGACGACCTCCACCTTGGAGACCCGGGCCGGCGAGAGCGCGTTCGCCACCATCTCGGCCGGGTCGTCCGACCAGTCGACGATGTCGATCTTCTCACCGTTCAGCTCGCCCATCACCGCGCGCACCCGGCCCCCCATGGGGCCGATGCAGGCACCCTTGGGGTTCAGGCCGCTCCGGGTGGAACGGACGGCGATCTTGGTGCGGTGGCCGGCCTCACGCGCGATGGCCGCGATCTCCACCGAACCGTCGGCGATCTCCGGCACCTCCATGGCGAAGAGCTTCTTCACCAGATTGGGATGCGTGCGGGAGAGGGTGACGGAGGGACCGCGGACGCCCTTGGCCACTCGAACGACGTACGACCGCAGCCGCATCCCGTGCGGATACGTCTCGCCGGGGACCTGCTCCTGCACCGGCAGGATGGCCTCCAGCTTGCCGATGTCGACGAGGACGTTCTTCGGGTCGCGGCCCTGCTGGACGACGCCGGTGACGATGTCGCCCTCGCGCCCCGCGTACTCGCCGAGCGTGGCGTCGTCCTCGGCGTCGCGCAGCCGCTGCAGGATGACCTGCTTGGCGGTGGTGGCGGCGATACGGCCGAAGCCGGACGGGGTGTCGTCGAACTCGCGGGGCTCCTGGCCCTCCTCGAGGTCCTCCGGGTCCTCCTTCGCCCACACGGTCACATGCCCGGTCTCCCGGTTGAGCTCCACGCGCGCGTGGCGGCGGCTTCCCTCGGTGCGGTGGTAGGCGATGAGGAGGGCGGACTCGATCGCCTCGACCAGCAGGTCGAAGGAGATCTCCTTCTCCCGTACCAAGCCCCGCAGGGCACTCATGTCGATGTCCACGGCTACGCCTCCTCCTCTTCCTTCATGTCCTTCTTGTCCTTGCGGCTGAACTCCACCTGTACCCGGGCCTTGACGATGTCGGCGAAGGCGAGCCTGCGCGTGGTGGCCTTGCGGCCCTTCACACCGGGTACTTCGACGTCCACGCCCTCGTCGTCCACGGTCAGGAGTCTGGCGACCAGTTCCCCGTCCTCGGCGAGCTGGAACTTCACCAGGCGGCCTGTGGCACGCACATAGTGGCGGTGTTCTCTGAGCTCGCGCTCGGCACCGGGGGTTCCGACCTCGAGGGTGTACTCCCCCTGGCCCATCGCGTCCGTCTCGTCGAGCTTCGCCGAGAGCTCACGGCTCACATCGGCGATGGCGTCCAGATCGGCGCCTTCGTCGGAGTCGACGACCACGCGCAGCACCCGCTTGCGTCCGACCGAGTCCACTGCGATCTCTTCGAGATCCAGGCCCTGGGAGGTGACGAGCGGTTCGAGCAGTTCTCGCAGCCTCTCGCTCTGGGTGGTGCTCATCCGGGTGACTCCTCGGCCGCGTGTGCTGTTGTGGTTAGGTCGCGTGTCTGGTCAAAGGGTATCCGGTCACAGGAGGTGTTGCCGTCCACCGGAACTCGGGCGGGTGCCGGTGAGTGGTATCGGACGTATGCGCGGGTACCGTGATCACGGGCGTGCTGCCCTCCCCTTCGTACGAGCCCCCGAGGACATCTGCCGTGCCGTACCCCCCGCTGCCGCGCACCCCATCCGGGCCGCGAAGAAGGAGCCTGCTCATCTCGGTCGCAGGGACCGCCCTGCTCGTGGGCTGCTCGGCCGAGTCCGACGCCGGCGGCACCGGCGGCAGCCCGTCGGCCGCCGACCGGGCACGCGCGCGTGCGGCCCGCGACAGCGAGGGGCTGGTGGCGCGGTACGACGCCGTGATCACCGCACATCCGGCGCTGGCGGAGCGGTTGCGACCACTGCGGGCGGAGGCGGTGCGGCATGCGGAGGCGTTCGGGGCGACGGGAGCCACGTCCGCCTCGCCGACGGCTTCGGCGTCCGCGCCGGCCGCCGTCCCCGCCGAAGAGAAGGCCGCCCTCGCCGAGCTCGCCGCCGCCGAGCGAGCCCTCGCGGACCGGCGGGCCGAGACGCTGCTGGACATGCCGGGCGAACTGGCGCGGCTGCTGGCGTCCGTGGCGGCGGCCGGGGCGGCGCACGCGTATCTGCTGACGGAGGGCGTGAAGTGAGCGAGGCCAAGGACGGGGACCTGAAGGCGCTCCAGGCGGCACTGGCGGCCGAGCATGCCGCCGTGTACGGCTACGGCGTCGTCGGCGGACGGATCGACGAAGGACATCGTACGGAGGCCAGGGCGGCGTACGACGCCCACCGGGCCCGGCGGGACGCGCTGGCGCGCGCGGTGCGGGACCTGGGCGGGACGCCGGTGGCCGCCGCCGCGGGCTATGCACTGCCCTTCGCGGTGCCGGACTCCACGGCGGCCGTCCGGCTCGCCGCGGAGCTGGAGGACCGGGTGGCCGGGGTCTACTCGGACCTGGTGCGCGCCACCGACGGCGAGCGGCGGCGCACGGCCGCGGAGGCCCTGCGGGAAGCGGCGGTGCGGGCGGTGCGCTGGCGCGGCGAGAGCGTAGCCTTCCCTGGGCTCACCGAGCGGACCACCGCGACGGCGTCGGCGACGCCCACGGCGTGACGCCTGGAACGGAAAGGGGACGGCTCGCGTATGGCTTTCGAACCGCCGCGGCGTCTGGTCAGGGCGTTCGGTGAGACGGCACCGGAAGGTGACGACTGGCTGGAGAAGCTGCCCCAGAAGGCTCAACAGGCCGTCGCGCTACGCGAGTTGACCGTGGAGCGGGTGCAGGTGCCCGGTGGACGCAGCAGCCTGGTCGTGCTGGTACGGCTGCCGGACGGTACGCCCGCGGTGCTGAAGCTCGCCCCACGCCGGGCGCGGCCGGAGAGCGAGCGGGCCGCACTTGCCCACTGGGGCGGTCTGGGTGCCGTACAACTGCTGGAGCCTTTCACCCCCGAGGGGGTGCTCCTGCTGGAACGGCTGCATCCGGATGTGTCGGTGCGGTCGTTGCCGGAGGCGAAGGCGTTGCTTGAGGCGGCGGGGACGTTGCGGCGGCTGTGGGTGGAGCCGCCCGGTGAGCATTCCTTCGAGACCGTGGCCGAGCGGACGGAGCGGCAGGCCGTGGCGATGCGGGGTGCGTCAGCGGAGTTTTCGGCACTGGTGAGCGCGGCTCTCGACGCGCGGGAGTCACTGCTGGCCGCGCCGCCCGAGGAGCGGTTGCTGCATGGGACGTTTCGGCAGAGCAAGGTGCTGGCCGGGGAGCGGATGCCGTGGTTGGCGGTGGGGCCGGATCCGGTGGTCGGGGAATGTGCGTTCGATCTGGCGCGGTTGGTGCGGGATCGGGTGGAGGACCTCATTGCCTCGCCGTCGGGGGCGGCGACGACCCGGCGGCGGGTCAAGCGGCTTGCGGAGTCGTTGGATGTGGAGCAGGAGCGGTTGCGGGGGTGGACGTTGTTCCGGGCGGTGGAGTCGGGGGTTCGGGCGCTGCGGGTGGGGCGGCCTCGGGATGCGGAGCTGTTGCTTGAATTTGCCGGGTGGCTTTAGGGGTTGTGTGTTGGCTGCGGGTGCGTGGGGGCTGGTCGCGCAGTTCCCCGCGCCCCTGGCGGCGTCACCTGGTCGTCAGTTCAAAGCCGGGGCGGGGGAACGGCCTGAGAGAAGCCTGTGAGACTTCCTATTGGCGTGCTTTACGCGGACAGACGGGCGATCGCCTCGTCGACCGTCAGCTCCTCGCGCTCGCCGGTCCTGCGGTCCTTCAGTTCGAGGACGCCCTCGGCGGACCGGCGTCCGGCGACCAGGATCTGCGGTACGCCGATCAGCTCGGAGTCCGTGAACTTCACGCCCGGGGACACGCCCGCACGGTCGTCGACCAGGACGCGCAGGCCGGCCGCGGCGAGCTTCGCCGAGACGTCGAGGGCCAGCTCGGTCTGGAGCGCCTTGCCCGCGGCGACCACGTGCACGTCGGCCGGGGCGACCTCCTTCGGCCAGCACAGGCCCTTGTCATCGGCGGACTGCTCGGCGAGTGCGGCGATCGCGCGGGAGACCCCGATGCCGTACGAGCCCATGGTCACGCGGACCGGCTTGCCGTTCTGGCCGAGGACGTCGAGCTTCAGCGCATCCGCGTACTTGCGGCCCAGCTGGAAGATGTGGCCGATCTCGATGGCGCGGTCCAGCTTGAGGCCGGTGCCGCACTTCGGGCAGGGGTCGCCCTCCTGGACGACCACGACGTCGACGTACGTGTCGACCTCGAAGTCACGGCCCGCGACGACGTTCTTCGCGTGCATGCCCTCCTTGTTGGCGCCGGTGATCCAGGAGGTGCCGGGGGCCACGCGCGGGTCGGCGAGGTACGTGATCTTCTCGCCCAGGCCCTGCGGGCCGACGTACCCGCGGACCAGGTCGGAGCGGCCCGCGAAGTCCGCCTCGGTGACCATCTCGACGACGGCCGGGGCGAAGTGCGCCTCGACCTTGTCCATGTCGACCTCACGGTCACCCGGGACGCCGACGGCGACGATCTCGCCGCCGACCTTCACGAGCAGGTTCTTCAGGGTGGCGGAGGCCGGGACGCCGAGGTGGGCGGCGAGGGTCTCGATGGTGGGGGTGTCCGGGGTCGGGATCTCTTCGAGGGCGGGCACGCCGTCGGCGTCCACCGGCTTCAGCTCGTATGCGATCGCCTCGGTGTTGGCCGCGAAGTCGCAGTTCGGACAGTCCGCGAAGGTGTCCTCGCCGGCCTCGGCGGGAGCGAGGAACTCCTCCGACTTCGAGCCGCCCATCGCGCCGGCGGTCGCGGCGCAGATGCGGTAGTCGAGGCCGAGACGCATGAACACCTTCTGATACGCCTGGCGGTGCAGGGCGTACGACTGGGCGAGGCCCTCGTCCTCCGTGTCGAAGGAGTACGAGTCCTTCATCAGGAACTCACGGCCGCGCAGGATGCCGGCGCGGGGGCGGGCCTCGTCACGGTACTTGTGCTGGATCTGGTAGAGGATCACCGGCAGGTCCTTGTAGGAGGACGCCTGATCCTTCACCAGCAGGGTGAAGATCTCCTCGTGGGTCGGGCCGAGGAGGTAGTCGCCGCCCCTGCGGTCCTGGAGGCGGAACAGCTCGGGGCCGTACTCGTCCCAGCGGCCCGTCGCGTCGTACGGCTCACGAGGCAGCAGTGCGGGAAGCAGTACCTCCTGGGCGCCGATCGCGTCCATCTCCTCGCGGACGATGCGCTCGACGTTGGCGAGGACCTTCTTGCCGAGGGGCAGCCAGGACCAGATGCCGGCTGCGGTACGGCGGACATAGCCGGCGCGGACGAGCAGCTTGTGACTGAGGACCTCGGCGTCCGCCGGGTCGTCGCGCAGCGTCTTCGCCATCAACTGGGACATGCGCTGGACCGGTGCGTTCGCCATGTTTCTCGTACTCCTGCTGCGTAAGGGTGATGCCAGGAGGTTAGCCGGGCGGTGCGGGGCGGTGGAAATCGGTTAGCGGCGGCGGAGGGGAAGCTGGGCGCCCATGACGGCGTACGGCTTCGGGGCGCTGGGGAAGAGGACCTGGCGGGCCAGGTCCTGGTAGCCGAGGGAGTGGTACAGGCCGCGGGCCGGGCTGTCGGTGTCGATCGCGGAGAGGATCGAGCGGGGTTCGTCGGCGGTGTCCGTGATCGTGGTGATCAGGGAGCGGCCGATGCCGCGGTTCTGGTAACGCGGGTGGACATGCAGCTCGGTGATCACGAAGGAGTCGTCGAGCCAGTCGGCGTGGCCCTGGGCGCGGAGGTACGGCTCCACGACCGTGGACCACCAGTGGGAGCGGTCGTTGGGCATGCCGTAGACGAACCCGACGAGACGATCCGCTGCGGTGGCGCCGAACGCCCTTGCCCCTGGGTAGGTCATGTGCCGCAGGACGATCTGGCGGCGTACGGCGACCTCGTCGGAACCGAGTCCGAACGCAACTGCTTGGACTGCGAGTGCCTCGTCGATCCTTGCGGGGAGGTCCAGGGGGCCGATCACGATGTCTTCGGGGTGGCGGTGGCCGTGACCGGGAAAACGCAGCATGTCGGGGAGACTACAGGGGGGTTCGAGTCGTCGGTTTCAGAAGAGCACGCTCATGAACGCTCCGACTTCCCGGAAGCCCACGCGCCTGTACGCCCTTCTCGCCGCCGTGTTGAAGTCGTTGACGTAGAGGCTGACGACCGGGGCCACGTCCGCCAGGGCGTAGCGCAGTACCGCCGCCATGCCCGGGGCCGCGATGCCCCTCCCCCGGTACTCGGGGGCCACCCATACGCCCTGGATCTGGCAGGCCCGGTCCGTCGCGGCGCCGATCTCCGCCTTGAAGACGACCTTGCCGTCGGGGCCGAGACGGGCGAAGGAGCGGCCGGAGCCGACGAGTTCGGCGACCCGGGCCTGGTAGAGGAGGCCGCCGTCGCCGGCCATGGGTGAGATGCCGACCTCCTCGGTGAACATCGCCACGCACGCCGGCATGATCGTCTCCATCTCGTCCTTGCGGATGCGGCGGACGTACGGATCCGGGGAGATGTCGGCGGGGAGGCGGTCGGCGACCATGAGGGGCTGGTGGGAGCGGACCTCGCGGGCCGGGCCCCAGCCCGGTTCGAGCAGGCGCCACAGCTGGGCGGTGGCCTCGGCGGGGCCGACGATGGAGGAGCAGCGGCGGCCGGCCCTTCGCGCCCGGTCCGCGAAGGCCCGTACGGCCCTCGGTGTCGCGCAGATCGGGACGAGGTTGGCGCCCGCGTAGCAGAGGGACGTCAGCATGCCGTCCTCGTACCAGCCCCACATCTCGCCGCCGAGCCGCCACGGGTCCAGGCCCGCGATCTGCACCCGGGATGCCACGAAGGCGTTCGCGACCGGCTCGCGGTCGAGAACGGCGAGCGCGGCGTCCAGGTCGCTCGGTTCGAGAACCCGGGAGGTGGTCTGGGTCAACACGTGCGGGGCCCTCACCCTAAGGTCTGCTGATCTCCGCACTGTACCTGCGGAAGCTGAGCCGCGCCGCCCCCGTGGAGGTGGCCGCCTGCTTCCCTCCGACCGTACGTTGAGGTGACCGCCCCTGGGGGCTGCCGCCCCCAGACCCCCGCTTCGGCCTGAACGGCCTCGTCCTCAAACGCCGGACGGGCTGAATGATGCCGACCGGCACCCAAGAGGTCGGCCCCAGCGGACGGGAGGGGCTAGGAATGGGGACGGCGTCCCCTGCCGCCCCAACGCCGGACGAGCTGAGTGATGCGCGCCGACGTTGAGAAGGCAGGCCCCAGCGGGCGGGTGGGGGCTAGGGATCGCAGCCCTCGTCCGCGAACGCCGGACCGGCCGGATTGCAGAGACCGACGCCGAGAGGCCAGGCCCCAGCGGACGGGTAGGGGCCAGGGATCGCAGCCCCCGTCCGCAAACACCAGACCGGCCGGATTGCAGAGACCGGCGTCGAGAGGTCAGGCCCAGCGGGTGGGTGGGGGCTGGGGATCGCAGCCCTCGTCCGCGGACGCCGGACCGGTGGGATTGCGTCCCGATCGGCGTCGAGGGGGCAGCCCTCCAGCGGAGGGCTGGGGTTAGGGATGGGGTCACTTGTTCTCGCGCGCCGGATGGGCTGAGGGAAGTGGCCGGCCCCGAGACGTGTCGGCCCCCAACCCCCGTCAGCCTGCCACCGACACCGACGGCTCTCCGGACTCGGTCCCGTCCGCCTCCATCTGTTCGGCCAGCTTCATGGCCTCTTCGATGAGGGTTTCTACGATCTTGGATTCCGGGACGGTCTTGATGACCTCGCCCTTGACGAAGATCTGGCCCTTGCCGTTGCCGGAGGCGACGCCGAGGTCGGCTTCGCGGGCCTCGCCGGGGCCGTTCACCACGCAGCCCATCACCGCTACGCGGAGGGGGACCTCCATGCCGGTGAGGCCCGCGGTGACTTCCTCGGCGAGCTTGTAGACGTCGACCTGGGCGCGGCCGCAGGACGGGCAGGAGACGATCTCCAGGCCGCGCTGCTTGAGGTTCAGGGACTCCAGGATCTGGTTGCCGACCTTGACCTCCTCCACCGGAGGCGCGGACAGCGAGACGCGGATCGTGTCGCCGATGCCCTGGGAGAGAAGGGCGCCGAAGGCCACCGCCGACTTGATCGTGCCCTGGAAGGCCGGGCCCGCCTCCGTCACACCGAGGTGGAGGGGGTAGTCGCACTGGGCGGCGAGCTGACGGTACGCCTCGACCATGATCACCGGGTCGTTGTGCTTGACCGAGATCTTGATGTCCCGGAAGTCGTGCTCCTCGAAGAGGGACGCCTCCCAGAGGGCGGACTCCGCGAGCGCCTCGGGGGTCGCCTTGCCGTACTTCTGGAGCAGGCGGCGGTCCAGCGAGCCCGCGTTCACGCCGATACGGATCGGCGTGCCGTGGTCCTTCGCGGCCCGCGCGATCTCCTTGACCTTGTCGTCGAACTGCTTGATGTTGCCGGGGTTGACGCGGACCGCGGCGCAGCCCGCCTCGATGGCGGCGAAGACGTATTTCGGCTGGAAGTGGATGTCCGCGATCACCGGGATCTGCGACTTGCGGGCGATGGTCGCGAGGGCGTCGGCGTCGTCCTGCGTGGGGCAGGCGACGCGCACGATCTGGCAGCCGGACGCCGTGAGTTCGGCGATCTGCTGGAGCGTGGCGCCGATGTCCGACGTACGGGTCGTGGTCATCGACTGGACCGACACGGGAGCGTCTCCGCCGACCGCCACGGATCCGACCTGGATCTGCCGGCTCTTCCGGCGTTCGGCGAGCTTGGTCGGAACGGACGGCATGCCGAGAGAAATCGCAGTCATCTGCTGTGCAACCCCAAGTCGTGGATCAAGTCCGGTTCCCGTCGAGGGCGGGCTCCAGGCTTCGAGATTACGGCACCTGCCTGGGCCCGGGCACATCGCGCTCGTAAACCCACTCGATGGAGAACGGCCCAGCACAGATCGTGCCGGGCCGCCACGAACTCCGTATGACTAGGAGATTCTCACCGGGTTAACCACGTCCGCCACCAGCACGAGCAGCGTGAAGCAGATGAAGATCCCGGCCACCACATAGGCCACCGGCATCAGCTTCGCCACATCGAACGGGCCGGGGTCGGGGCGGCGCAGCACCTTCGCCAGGTTGCGGCGCAGGGACTCCCACAGGGCGCCCGCGATATGGCCGCCGTCCAGCGGCAGCAGCGGGAGCATGTTGAAGAGGAACAGGGAGAGGTTGAAACCTGCCACCAGCATCAACGCCATCGCCAGCTGCTGCGTCGGCGGGATGTCGAGGGTGAAGATCTCGCCGCCGACGCGGGCCGCGCCCACCACGCCCATCGGGGAGTCCGCCTCGCGCTCGCCGTCACCGAAGGCGGCGTCCCACAGCGCGGGGACCTTGCTGGGGATGGCGGCGAGGGAGTCGACGGCGTCGCCCACCCGCTCGCCCATCCAGGTCAGGGAGTCGCCGAAGTCCTGTTTGACGATGCCGGTGGCGGCGCTGAAGCCGAGGAAGCCCGCCGAGACGAACTCGCCCTGGACGATCTGGCCGCTGGAGTCCTTCTTGGCGACCTGGTTGGCGACGATCTTCGCGTGCAGGGTGACTTCCTCGCCGTCGCGGTCCACGACGATCGGGACGTCCTTGCCGGGGTTGGCGCGGATGAGGTCGGAGAGCTGGTTCCAGTCGTCGGTGCGCACTCCGCCGAAGGAGACGATCTTGTCGCCCGCTTTCAGACCCGCGGCCGCGGCCGGGGAGGCGGGGTCGGACTTCTCGCAGGTGTCGCGGTTCTCGGTCTGTGCGATGACGCACTGGGAGACGGAGCTGACGGTGGTGGTCTGCTGGGAGATGCCGAAGCCCATCAGGACGGTGAGGAAGAGCGCCACCGCCAGGATCAGGTTCATGAAGGGGCCCGCGAACATCACGATGACGCGCTTCCACGGCTTGCGCGTGTAGAAGAGCCGGGTCTCGTCGCCGGGCCGCAGTTCCTCGAAGGCCGCCGAGCGGGCGTCCTCGATCATGCCGCGCCACGGTGAGGTGGAGCGGGCTTCGAGGCGGCCGTCGGGGCCGGGCGGGAACATGCCGATCATGCGGATGTAGCCGCCGAACGGGATGGCCTTGATGCCGTACTCGGTCTCACCCTTCTTGCGCGAGAAGATCGTCGGGCCGAAGCCGACCATGTACTGCGGTACGCGGATGCCGAAGAGCTTGGCCGTGGACAGGTGCCCCAGTTCGTGCCACGCGATCGAGACCAGGAGGCCGAACGCGAAGACCACTATGCCGAGGATGAACATCAAGGTCGTCATGCACGGGCCTCCGCCGTCTGTGCCGCCAGTTCGCTCGCCCGGGTCCGCGCCCAGGCCTCCGCCTGGAGGACGTCCGCGACGGTGAGTGAAGTTCCCGTACGCGGTGTGCCGTGCTCCTCGACCACGCGCGTCACAGTCTCCATGATCCCGTTGAACGGCAGTGCGCCGGCCCGGAAGGCCTCCACGCACTCCTCGTTGGCGGCATTGAACACCGCCGGGGCCGTGCCCGCGAGCTGCCCCACATGCCGGGCGAGTCCGACCGACGGAAACGCGTCGGTGTCGAGCGGGAAGAACTCCCAGGTGGACGCCGTGCTCCAGTCGAACGTGGGCGCGGCGTCGGGGACGCGTTCCGGCCAGCCGAGGCCGATGGCGATCGGCCCGCGCATGTCGGGGGGCGTCGCCTGGGCGATCGTGGATCCGTCGGTGAACTCAACCATCGAGTGGACATACGACTGGGGATGCACGACCACCTCAATGCGGTCGAAGGGAATGTCGTAGAGGAGGTGTGCCTCGATGACTTCCAGCCCTTTGTTGACCAGGGTCGCGGAGTTGATCGTGATCACCGGGCCCATCGCCCAGGTGGGGTGGGCGAGGGCGTCCTCGACGGTCACCCGGTCCAGGTCGGCCTTCGTGCGGCCGCGGAAGGGTCCACCGGACGCCGTGACGACCAGCTTCCGTACGTCGGCCCGCGAACCGGACGCCAGCGCCTGGAACAGCGCCGCGTGCTCGGAGTCGACCGGGATGATCTGGCCGGGCTTGGCGACCGCCTTGACCAGCGGACCGCCCACGATGAGCGACTCCTTGTTGGCGAGCGCGAGCGTGCGGCCCGCCTCCAGGGCAGCGAGGGTCGGGGAGAGGCCGATCGAGCCGGTGATGCCGTTCAGCACGGTGTGGCAGTCGGAGGCGGCGAGCTGGGTGGCCGCATCCGGTCCGGCGAGGATCTCGGGGAGCGGCTCCCCCGCGCCGTACGCGGCGGCGAGGGCCTCGCGCAGCGCCGGTACGACGTCCTCACGGGCGACCGCAACGGTGCGGACGCGCAGCCGGTGCGCCTGCTCGGCGAGGAGGGCGACCCGTCCGCCGGCGGCGGAGAGTCCGGTGACCCGGAACCGGTCCGGGTTGCGCAGTACGAGGTCGATGGCCTGGGTGCCGATCGACCCGGTGGAGCCGAGGATGACCACGTCCTTCGGACCGTCGCCCGTCACCGGGTCGTAGACGAGGTGTGGGTCGGCCAGGGCGCGGGCCGGAAGCCCCGTCGTCCGCCCGGAGGGCGGGCCCTGCGCCCGCCGCGGAGCGGCTGATGTCGACAGCAGGTGCGTGCTCTCGGCGTGCCGGGCACTGGCCCTCGTACCGGATGTACTTGGGTCGGCGCCCGGTGCGGCGAGAGTGCGTGCATGGCGTCGCGGGGCAGACGGGGCTTCCGGCCCGTGCCCTGGGGGGCTGGACTGTCGCTCATTCCTCCATTGTGGCCGTATCGGGTGTGCGGAAGGACAGGGCATCCCTCGGGAGGGTGCCTTATCGGTTCTTGGCGGCGATCGGGGCAACTTCCCCCTTTGTGAAGCTCTCGTGAAGGTCATGTGATAACTCTTCTGTCCTGGCTGGCAGACGACCGGCCATCGGCAGACATCCAGGGGGATCTCTCCATGCGCATACGCGCCGCTTTCGCCGTGCCCGCACTCGCGGGTGCCCTGGCCCTCACCGGCTCCGTGCTCAGCACTCCGGCCCAGGCCGCCGGGGGCGTGGTCATCCGCCACGTGTGGTTCGACAGCCCGGGCTCGGACAACGGCTCCAACCTCAGCCTCAACGGCGAGTGGGTGGAGATCAAGAACACCAGCGGTGCGGCGATCTCGCTGAAGGGCTGGATCCTGAAGGACAAGGCCAATCACCGGTACGTCTTCCCGAACGTGAGGATCGGGAAGGGCAAGACGATGAAGGTGAAGACCGGCGTCGGCAGGGACACCACGGTGAACAAGTACCAGGACCGCAGCTGGTACGTCTGGAACAACACCAGCGACACGGCGACCCTGACCAAGGCGAACGGCGCCAAGGTCGACGCCTGCTCCTGGACGACGGCCAACCCCAGCGACAAGTGGTGTTGAGGACCGGCTGACGCCTACCTGATCGGTCGGTGCACGTTCTCCTTCTGTGAGGGCCCGGGGGTTGCGTCCGCGATCCACGGGCCCTCGCCCGAGGGGTCGACGATGCCTTCCTCGAGCCAGGTGTAGGCGCCGCCGAGGACTCCCTTGACGACCTTGCGGTCCAGGTCGTCCGTGTTGGTCCACAGGCGGCCGAAGAGTTCGTCGATCCGGATGCGGGCCTGGCGGCAGAAGACGTCGGCGAGTTGGTAGGCCTCGCGGCCGTGATCGCCCTTGCCGCGCAGGAGTTCGGCCCGGACGCACACCGCGCTCATCGCGAACAGCTCCGCGCCGATGTCGACGATCCGGCCCAGGAAGCCCTGCTTGGTCTCCATCCGGCCCTGCCAGCGGGACATGGCGTAGAAGGTGGAGCGGGCGAGCTTGCGCGAGGTGCGCTCGATGTACCGCAGATGCGGCGAGAGGTCGACGCCGCGGTTGAACTCGGCGTACGCGCGCGGGTTCTGGCCCGGCCCCGCGACCAGCTTCGGCAGCCACTTGGCGTAGAAGACACCGGCGTTCCCGGCCGCCTTCGCCTTGTCCTGGAGGGACTTGTCGGGGTCGATCAGATCGCCGGCGACCGACAAGTGGGCGTCGACCGCCTCGCGGGCGATCAGCAGGTGCATGATCTCGGTCGAGCCCTCGAAGATCCGGTTGATGCGCAGATCGCGCAGGACCTGTTCGGCGGGGACCGCACGTTCGCCGCGGGCGGCGAGCGACTCGGCCGTCTCGAAGCCCCGGCCGCCGCGGATCTGGACGAGTTCGTCGGCCATCAGCCAGGCCTGCTCGGAGGCGAAGAGCTTGGCCAGCGCGCCCTCGATACGGATGTCGTTGCGGTCCTCGTCGGCCATCTGCGACGACAGGTCGAGCACGGCCTCCAGTGCGAAGGTCGTCGCCGCGATGAAGCTGATCTTCGACCCGACCGCCTCGTGGTGCGCGATCGGCTTGCCCCACTGCTCACGCGCGGCCGACCACTCGCGGGCGATCTTCAGGCACCACTTGCCGGCCGCCACGCAGGACGCGGGCAGCGAGAGGCGCCCGGTGTTCAACGTCGTGAGCGCGATCTTCAGGCCCGCGCCCTCGGGGCCGATGCGGTGGGCGGCGGGGACCCGGACCTGGTGGAAGCGGGTGACGCCGTTCTCGATGCCGCGCAGGCCCATGAAGGCGTTACGGTTCTCGACGGTGACGCCGGGCGAGTTGGTCTCCACGACGAAGGCGGTGATGCCGCCCTTGTGGCCCTCGCTCTTCGGCACCCGGGCCATCACCACGAGCAGGTCGGCGACGACGCCGTTGGTGGTCCACAGCTTGACGCCGTCGAGGACGTACTCGTCCCCGTCGGGGACCGCGCTCGTCGCGAGCCGTGCCGGGTCGGAGCCGACGTCCGGCTCGGTGAGGAGGAACGCGCTGATGTCCGTGCGGGCGCAGCGCGGCAGGAACCGCTCCTTCTGCTCCTGTGTGCCGAACAGTTTCAGCGGCTGCGGTACGCCGATCGACTGATGCGCCGACAGCAGCACCCCGATCGCCGGAGAGGCCGAGCCCGCCAGGGCCAGCGCCTTGTTGTAGTACACCTGGGTGAGGCCGAGCCCGCCGTACTTCGTGTCGATCTTCATGCCGAGGGCGCCGAGTTCCTTGAGCCCGTCGATGACCTCGTCGGGGATCTTGGCCTCGCGCTCGATCAGGGCCGCGTCCACCTTGGTCTCGCAGAAGTCGCGCAGCTTGGCCAGGAACTCCTCGCCACGCTGCGCGTCCTCGGCCGGCGGGGTGGGGTGCGGGTGGACCAGATCGAGCCGGAAGCGGCCCAGGAACAGTTCCTTGGCGAAGCTGGGCTTGCGCCAGTCCTGTTCTCGGGCGGCCTCGGCCACCTGGCGTGCCTCGCGCTCAGTGACAGAAGGTCGAGACGATGACGTGGGTGCTGCGGACATGAGGCTCACCTCGCCGCGAATAGGGATCTTGGGGCCGCACGTTACTGACTGGTGCTACTGGATCGTTAGTACCCGATACCGGACGACCCCACCACCCCTCGCGCGGCCCCGGACCCCGATCGGCCGATGTCGCCCTGGTTCAGGTCTGCGGGTACGCCCTGAGGCGGTTGCCGCGCAGGACGTACAGGGTCCGGTCGTCGGCGAGGAGTCGGGGCTCGGTGGCGGCGCTGTCGATGGACTTGAGGGTCCAGGCCGTGCGGTGGGTGCGCAGGTCGACCGCGACCACGTCCTCCTCGGGGGAGGTGAGGTTGACGGCGGTCCGGGGAAAAAAGACGTAGCCGCCCGCGAGCAGCGAGGGCGGGGCCGCGCCGGAGCCGATGGTGCCGGGGCGCTCCCAGTTCCACAGGGGCTTGCGGCGGTCGCTACGGACGGCAGTGCGCCGAGCGCCCGTACCGTCTCGGTCTCCCGGCTGAACCGCGTCACGAACTCCGGGTCGGCGGCGAGTGCCGGGTGCGCGGCCTTGAGGGCGAGGTGCGGCCGGACGGCGGTGAGAGGGTGCAGCGGCATCGCGGTCACCCGACCGGGAAGGCGAAGAGGGAGGGGCCGTTGGCGATCAGGGCCAGGTCCCTGTCGTCCACGATGTAGGCGTGGTAGAGCGAGTTGGCCGTCTGGTTCGACTGGAAGGTTCACTCACCGCGCCTGTACGCGTTCAGCGCCACCACTCCGGCGCCGCGCCCGTACGCCGGCAGCGTGCGGGTGCGGCGCCACAGCTCGCGTCCGCGAGCCGGGTCGATGGCGTACACCGTGCAGGTGGTGTCGCCGGTGCAGAGGACGGTGCCCAGGCGGGAACCTTCGCCACGCTCGGCGTGTTGACCGCCGGGGGGTCGCCGGAGACGGGCCGGAGCTGAGGTCGAGTCGCCACAGGAGCTTGTTCTCGCGCAGGGGCGCCGCCTCGATACGGCCCTCGCCGAACGTGTAGACCTGCTGGGAGACCGGGCGTCCTTCTCGTCGAAGACGGGCAGGAACTCCCCCGCCGTCTCCGCGGGCACCGGCAGATACGTTCGCCCGGTGGCGGCCGGCATGGTGTCCTCGGAGCCGGTGGCGCCGTAGTGCATCAGGCCGTGCTTCCGCTCGTAGCCGATGAATGGCCGATGAATGGACGGCGCCCATCCCGCCCTCGCCGAGCGGTGCGACGATCCGGTACGGCCCTGTCTGCCGGACCGGCTCCTCCGCCCCCGTTCCATGGCCCCCCCACGGCCGGTCATGGTAGGCAGGGAGCCGCACCTCGGGAAGGCCGTTCCGGGACGAACCGCCCCAGCCGCGGCCCCGTCCCGCAAGTCTGCGTCGAAGCGCTTCGACAACCTATGGACACCCACTCCCGGTAGGGCTACTGTCGAACCACCCCCACCCGCCCATATTCGCACTGCGCACTGTCGAAGCGCTTCACAAACTTGGAGAAAGCTGGATGGTCACCCTCGCCGAGGTCGCCCAGCACGCCGGAGTCTCGGCGAGCACGGTGAGCTATGTCCTCAGTGGCAAGCGGTCCATCTCCACGACCACGCGGCAGCGGGTCGAGCAGAGCATCCGCGATCTCGGCTACCACCCGAACGCGGGCGCCCGTGCCCTGGCCAGCAGCAGGTCGAACATCATCGCGCTGATGATCCCGCTGCGCACGGACATGTACGTACCGGTGATGATGGAGATCGCCATCGCGGTGGCCACCATGGCCCGTACACACGGATACGACGTCCTGCTGCTCACCGGCGAGGAGGGCCCGGACGCCGTCCGCCGTGTCACCGGCAGCGGGCTCGCCGACGGGATGATCCTGATGGACGTCGAACTCGACGACGAGCGGCTGCCGTTGCTGCGCGGCACCGACCAGCCGTCCGTGCTGATCGGGCTGCCCGCCGACGCCACCGGCCTCACTTGCGTCGACCTGGACTTCAGGGCGACGGGCGCACTGTGCCTGGAACATCTGGCGACGCTGGGGCACCGCGACATCGCTGTCATCGGCGAGGCCCCCGCGGTCTACGAACGGCACACCGGGTTCGCCGAGCGCACCCTGGACGGACTGCGCAGCCGTTCCCAGGAGTTGGGCGTACGGCTGCTGCACCGCCCCTGCGACGGCGGGTACGACGCGATGGCCGTGACCCTCGCCCGCATCCTCGACGAGCGCCCCGGCACCACGGGGTTCGTCGTACAGAACGAGTCGGCGGTCGAACCGCTCCTCGGTCTGCTGCGCCAGCAGGGCCGTGCCATCCCCGAGGACGTGTCGGTGGTCGCGATCTGCCCCGACCAGGTCGCCACCCAGGCCTCGGTGCGGCTCACCTCGGTCGCCATCCCCGCGCAGGAGATGGGCCGGCACGCGGTGGAGCACCTGGTCGCGAAGCTCGACGGGCGCGGTACCGACGAAGTCCTGCTGATCGCACCCGAGTTGACGGTTCGGGCGAGCACGGGTCCGGCTCCGGCCGGGTCCTGACCACCACCCCTTCCACGTGTCGGCCCCCACCGGGGCTCCCCATGTCCTGAGGAGTACGCGTCGTGAACCAGCCTGCCGAAAGCCAGACCCCGACCGGCGCGGTCAGCCTCGCGCAGTCGTCACCCACCGTCGGCACGTTCCGTGAGCGGGGCGGTGCGCTGGAGTGGAGCGGCCGCCAGGAGACCGTACGCATCGAGCCGTGGGGCCCGGACGCGGTGCGGGTCCGCGCCAGGCTCGGCGGCCCGGTCCTGGAGGGGCTGCCCGGCGCGCTCCTGGACGAGGCCCCGGCGACCGAGTCCACGGTCAAGGTCGGGGACGGAGAGGGCCGGCTGACGGTCGGCGCACTGACCGTCGAGGTCAACGCCGAGGGGATGATCCGGTTCCTGCGGACGGACGACCTCTCGGAGATCCTCGCCGAGGAACGCGCCCACTTCTGGTGGCCGGGCCCCCGTCTCTACACGACCGTCGGCAACGGCCACCACCGCCTGGAGCAGCGCTTCGCCGCCTACGACGACGAGCAGCTGTTCGGTCTCGGCCAGCACCAGCACGGCCGCCTGGACCAGAAGGGCCTGGTCGTGGACCTGGTCCAGCGCAACGCCGAGGTCGGCATCCCGGTCCTCACCTCCAGCCGCGGCTACACCCTGCTGTGGAACAACCCGGCGATCGGCCGGGTCGAGCTGGCGGGCAACGGCACCCGCTGGGTCGCGGACTCGGCCCGCCAGATCGACTACTGGATCACCGCCGGCGCCCCGGCCGACGCCCAGCGCCGCTACAGCGCGGTGACCGGCCGCACCCCGATGCTGCCGGAGTGGGCGGCGGGCTTCTGGCAGTGCAAGCTGCGCTACCGCACGCAGGACGAACTCATGGCCGTGGCCCGGGAGTACAAGCGCAGAGGCCTGCCCATCTCCGCCATCGTCTGCGACTTCTTCCACTGGACCCATCTGGGCGAGTGGAAGTTCGACCCGAAGGAGTGGCCGGACCCGGCGGCGATGGTGCGGGAGCTGGAGGAACTCGGCATCAAGCTCGTCGTGTCGGTCTGGCCGTCGGTGTCCCCGCTGAGCGAGAACCACCCTGTCATGGAGCAGCGCGGCTACTTCATCGGCACCCAGTACGGCCCCATGGCGCACGCCGACTGGCCGGACAAGGAGGTCGCCTCCACCGTCCAGGTCGCCTTCTACGACGCCACGAACCCCGAGGCGCGGGACTTCATGTGGTCGAAGGTGAAGGCGAACTACCTGGACCCGTACGGCATCACCGCCTTCTGGCTGGACGCCTGCGAGCCGGAGCTGAAGCCGGGCTTCCAGGAGAACCTGCGTTACTGGGCGGGCCCGGGCCTGGAGGTCGGGAACATGTACCCGGCCGAGAACTCCCGCGCCTTCCACGAAGGGCTGGTCGCGGAGGGCGAGTCCGAGGTCATCACCCTCAACCGCTCGGCCTGGGCGGGCAGTCAGCGCTACGGCGCCGCCCTGTGGTCCGGCGACATCGGCACCGACTTCCCGACCCTGCGCCGCCAGATCGCGGCAGGCCTCAACACCGCCCTGTCCGGCATCCCCTGGTGGAACACCGACATCGGCGGTTTCCACGGCGGCGACCCCACCGACCCCGCGTACCAGGAAGTCATGGTCCGCTGGTTCCAGTTCGGCACGCTGTCCCCGCTGATGCGTCTGCACGGCTTCCGCGACCCGGGCATGCCGCTGGGCCCGAAGATGACCGGCGGCCCGAACGAGGTCTGGTCCTACGGCGAGCAGGCCGGCGCGATCCTGGAGCGGTACCTGCGGCTGCGCGAGCGCCTGAAGCCGTACGTCCTCGAGGTCATGCGCGAGGCCCACGAGGAGGGCCTGCCGGTCATGCGCCCGCTGTTCCTGGAGTTCCCCGAGGACCAGGCGACGTGGTCGGTCGACGACTCCTACCTCTTCGGCCGGGATCTGCTGGTCGCGCCGGTACTCACAGCGGGCGCCACGGCCCGCACGGCGTATCTCCCGGCGGGCGCGACCTGGACGGACGCGTGGACGGGTGCGACGTACGAGGGCGGTACGGCCGTGACGGTCGACGCCCCACTGGACCGCATCCCGCTGTTTCTGCGGGACGGCGCGCGGCTACCGATAGGGGAGTAGCCGGGCGGGAGGTGGCCGGAGCCTGACGGTTCCGGCCACCTCCGTTTCACCGGGGCTGCCGTCTCAACTTCTCTGTGTGGCAGACGAGTTGGGCTGGGTAGGGTCCCTCCGTTCCGCACCGTCCCGTCTGCCGAAGGGTGCCCCGTGTCCTCGTCCCCCCTCCCCCTCACGCTGGCCAATCTGCTGCTGCGGCCGGCGTTCCGCTCCCGTCACCGGCCGGACCGGGTCTTCGACCGGATCCTCGCCGGGACCGGACAGGCGGAGGGCGACCAGGAGTTCGTCGACGGCTTCCGGCAACTGCTGGGATGGTGGGCCGCGGCCCAGCACCTCACCCCGGTCGGCTGGGCGGCCGCGCAGGCCCATGTGCGCCGGCATCTGCTCAACCGGGCCACGATCCGGCAGCTGATCGCCGAGCACCCCGGGATCGAGCGGGAGCCCCTCGACAGGCCGGTGTTCGTGGTGGGCCTGCCGCGCACCGCCACCACGCTCACCCACGGCGTGCTGTCCCTCTCGGCCGAGCACCGATGTCCCCTGCTGTGGGAACTGCTCAGGCCGGGCCTGGAGATACCGGCCGAACGACGACGTAAGGCGACGGCACCGGCACGGTGGCTGGTCACGGGCACGAACCTCTTCTCCCCGCGCTTCCGTGACATCCACCCCATGGTCGCCGACGGCCCCGAGGAGTGCACCTTCGTCCTGCCGCACGCCCAGACACCGCTCGCCCAGGCCCGCATCCCCGCGTACCAGGCCTGGCACTACGAGCACGACTTCGTCCCCGACTACCGCTACCTCAGGCAGGTCCTCCAGGTCCTGCAGTACGGCCGCCCCCGCCGCCGCTGGATCCTGAAGTCGCCCATGCACCTGGAGAACCTCGACGCGCTGCGCACGGCCTTCCCCGACGCGACGATCGTCTGGACGCACCGCGACCCGGCCACCGCCGTGGCGTCCTTCTGCAGTCTGGTCGAGCACGGCATGTCCGTCAGCAACCGCCCCCTCGACCTGCACGGCATCGGCGCGACCTGGCTGGAACTGCTGAGCCGCTCCGCCGCGCGCGGTGTCGCCGCCCGGGCCGCCATCCCCCGCGAGTCCCTGGTCGACGTGCCGTACTCCTGGCTCGGCACCGACCCGGCCACCGGCGCCCCCAAGCTCTTCGCGGCCATCGGCGCCCGCTGGACCGAAGCCGACGCCGCCCGGCTCCCCGGCATCACCGCGCGCCCCAAGGGCACCCGCCGCCACACCTACGACCTGTCCCGCTACGGCCTGACCCGCGCCGACATCGAGTCCGCCTTCACCGGCTACAACGCACTGCGGGCCGAGGTCGACCGCGCCTGACGGCACGGACCGGCCCCGGCCCGGCGCCGGTCAACTACTGCTGACCGTCAGGTTGTTGGTGCGGAAGTCGAGCCCGCCGGACGACGAGGTGATCTCGTAGCCGAACTGGACGTCACCGATGGTCTCGCTGCTGGACATCCAGCCCTTGGTGCCGGAGATCCAGCTGAGGATCGGCTTGATGTTCACGCTGCCGGAGCTGGAGTCGGACGTCCGCAGGAACGAGAACACCTCGTTGGCGCCGTTGTTGCCCTTGTAGACGTTCCAGGTGTGGCCGCCGAGGGTGGCACTGCCCTGCGAGGTGCCCAGCGGACCGACGGCTCCGTTGTAGTTGACCCAGAGCATGATCTCGTAGTCGTAGTCCGTGTCCCAGATGTCGTACGACGTGTTGTACGCGCCGGACGACGGGACCGTGACGTTGTAGTTGCTGGTGAGCGAGCCGATGGAGGCGATCGTCTTGTTGATCACCTTCTTGGAGTTGGGGTACGACTTGATGCCGCCGGTGTTGGGGTGGTTGGCCCAGACCCCCCAGTTGGTGCCGGAGTTGGCCCAGATGCACTGGCTGCCGGCGCCGGAGCCCCAGATGTTGTTGTACAGCGTGTAGCCGTTCAGGTTCGTGTTGCCCCACTGGTCGCAGGAGTTCCAGACGGCGGCCTGGGCGGGGGCGGAGGCGAGACCGACGGTGGCGCCGAGCGCGAGGGCCGGGGCCAGCAGGGCCTTGGTGATTCTGCTGAGTGTGCGGGTTGTTGCCATGGGGTCCCTTCCATGGGTGGGGGGATTAGCACGGGATTAGCAGGGGACTAGCGGTGATTCACCACGTCTCCAGGGTGAGGACGTGGTCTTCTCCGGCGACGAGTTCGAGCGGCCGTGCGCCGGAGGAAGTCCGGAGTTCGACGCGGTGGGTGCGGGTGGGGCGTACGACTGCGGTCGCTTGTCGCGGGCTCCAGCGGAGGTCGACTTCCGCCCCGAACCTCGTGCGGATGCCGGTGAGTTCGCCCTTCGGATACGCCGCCGGAAGCGCGGGCAGCAGCACCAGCCGGTCCGGGGTCGACTGCACGAGCATCTCGATCACGACCGCGGGCAGGGTGTGGGCGGCGTCCGCGTTGTAGACGTCGAGGTTCGGGTAGTGCGAGCTCATCAGCGAGGCATGGAAGTAGTCGCCCTTGAGGACCTGGCCGAGGGCATGCGCCACCCGGTCGCCGTCGCGCAGGCGGGCCGCGACGAGGGCGTGGTGGAGGTGGCCGTGCGCGGAGTCGTTCTCGGCGCCGCGGAGTTCGAGGGCGCGGTGTGCGGCGGTGGCGAGGTCCGGGGTGTCGTAGGGGTTGATCTCGTCGAGCGGCCAGACGCCGTAGAGGTGGCTGAGGTGCCGGTGGTCGTAGGTGTCGTCGAGGCCGGGCCAGGCCCATTCCGCCAGCGCGCCGTCGTCATTGATCCGGTGCGGCGGAAGCCGGTCGGCGAGGGCACGCCACGCTTTTGCCTTCTCCGGGTGGTACTCGGCGGCCGTGCGCAGGGCGTGCCGGGCCGCGGAGAGGTCCATCGCCGCGTTGATCGCGCCCCAGCTCGCGTTCGCGGGCCGGTTCTCGGGTGAGTAGGAGGGGACGACTATGACGTGTCCCTCGTCATCGGTGCGAGTGAGGAAATCCTCGTAGAACAGGGCGACTTCGGCGAGCGCGTCGGCGGTGCGCGGGTCGCGTTCGCCGCGGGTCTCGTCGTGGTCGACGAGCGGCTTGAGCAGCCAGTCGGCGCCGGCGGTCCACAGGTGCAGCGGGTATGGGCGGCTGAAGTGGTACGTCAGTCCGCACTCGCCGTCGCTGTGGGCCGGGGCGACGGCGCCCCGGGCACCGAAGATCGCGCGGGCGTTCTCACGCCAGTCCGGAAGCTGGCGGCCGATCAGGGTGGCGAGGGCGTCGGTGACTTCGGGGAGTGCGGCGGCTGCGGCCGATGCGGTCTGGAGGTTGACGTTGGCGTCGTTGGTGAACGCCCCCGACCACGCCGTGTTCCAGTCGCCGGTCCACAGGCCGGTGAGACGGGGCGGGAACAGGCCCGCGGCGGAGAGCAGGTGGTAGCGGCCGGCGGCGAAGAGGCGTTCCAGGAAGGCCGGGCTCTCGGGCAGCTCGATCAACTCCGAGCCCGGCAAGGCACGTTCGGCGGGGTCGGCGTCCAGGTCGAGCGTCATGCGCGTGCAGGCGGTGCGGTGGAGGGCGGTGTGGCGGTCGAGAAGGTGGGTGTACGGGTCGTCGCCTTCCGGTACCAGGTCTCGCAGGGCTCGGGAGTGGGCCTGCACGTCGGGCTCACCGGTGTGACGCAGCACGCGGGTCAGCAGCAGGGCCGAGTCGGCGCGGGTCACCTGGAGACCGAGCGGCGTGAGCGCGGTACGGCCGCCGGTGACGATGACCAGCGTGATGCCCGTGTACGCGCGGTCGCTGCCGGGATAGCGGGCACGCAGGTTGAGCAGGGCACCGTCGGGGGTGAGGACGGCGCCGTGGCCGACGGCGAGGTCGTGCGGGGCGCCGGGGAGGCGGTGGTCGAGGTCGATGGTCAGCTCGGCGCCGGTGACCTGCTGGACGATGACGTCGTCGGCGCGGGAGACGAAGACGCGGCTGTCCCAGCCGTCGCCTTCGGCTCGGGTGACGCCGGTGGTGAAGTCGACCGAGCGACGGTAGTGCCTGCCCACGCCGGCCGCCCTCCGCAGCCGTATCTGAAAGGCCGGATGGAAGGGCTGCACCCACTGGAGGTCGCGCCCGTCCGTGAAGGTCTCCGCCGCCCGCACCTCCCCGGCGAGCAACCGGTCCTGGAGTTCGGGGAGCCGAGAGGCCAGCTCGGGCGGACGGGCGCGCTCGCAGCCATTGGGGCGGACGAGGGTGTGGTGAGTGACGACGACCCGCTCGTCGTCCGGATCACCGAACACAAGGGCGCCGTGGTGACCGTTGCCGCTGAGGTAGCCGTCCTCCCAGCGGGTGGCGGGGGTGGGCTCCCAGGTGCCGTGGACGGGGCCGGCGGCGGCATGGGCTGTCATGGGCGTAGCACCGCCACTCCGTAGCGGCCGAGGGTGAGTTGGTCCGTGCACGGCTCCCCCGTGAGCAGGTCGTGGTGGGTACCGGGGACGTCGACGGTCACCGGCTCGCGACCGTGGTTGAGGACGAACAGCAGGTCACCGCGGCGGACGGCTTCCACGCGCGCGGGCAGTCCGTCGAGCACGGGCCGGGCGCCCGCGTCGGCCGCGATCCGGGAGAGCAGGTCGCGGAGCGCGTCCGGCTCGGGGAGGGTGGAGACGTACCAGGCGCGATCCTTGTGGAGCACGGCGGGCAGGCCGTCGAGTTCGCCGCCCTTGTACGAGACGGCCGTCGCGCCGCCTCCGGCCTCGATCTCCTCCGACCACAGCGTCCCGCGGAACCCGTCGCACTCGACGGTCTCCCCCGCGTCCAGCGGCCACCACTCGTGCAGGGTGCGGATGCCGAACAGCTCGCGCAGCCGGGCGTCCATGCCGCCGGGGCGTACCCGGTCGTCCTCGTCGGCGATGCCGGTGAGGAAGCCGCAGACGAGGGTGCCGCCGCCGTGGACGTACGCGAGGAGGTTCTCGATCGCCGTGTCCGTGAGGAGGTAGAGCTGCGGGGCGACGACGAGCTTGTACCGGGTGAGGTCGTGCTCGGGGTGGGCGAAGTCGGTGGTGAGGTGGGCTTCCCAGAGGGCGCGATGCCAGGCGCGGAGGATGTCGGGGTGGTCGACCTGGGTGGAGAGCCGGCCGTCCTGGGCGCCGGCCCACCAGGAGTGCCAGTCGTGAAGGAGGGCGATGTCGGACGTGATTCGACCGCCCGTCACCTCACCACTGATCTTGTGCAGCTCAGCCCCCAGCCGCTTGACCTCCTGATAGGTACGACCCTCCTCCCCCGCGTGGCTGACCATCCCGGAGTGGAATTTCTCCGCGCCCTGGCGGGACTGCCGCCACTGGAAGTAGCAGACGGCATCGGCACCGCGGGCCACCGCCTGGAGCGACCAGAGGCGATTCAGTCCGCGCGGCTTGGGGTGGTTGACGCCCCGCCAGTTGACCGGTCCGGCCGCCTGCTCCATCAGCATCCAGGGGCCGCGGGCCTGCGAACGGGTCATGTCCTGGACGAGGGCACCGCTCTGGGCGCCGTACGGATCACGCGGGTCAGGATAGAGGTCGACGGAGACGACGTCCTCCTCGTCCGCCCAGCGCCAGGCGTCCTGCCCCACCCACAGAGGCATGAAGTTGCTGGTCACCGGGATATGCGGGGTGTGCCGCCGGACGATGTCCCGCTCGACGACGTAGCACTCCAGGAGCATGTCGGAGGTGAAGCGTTTGAAGTCCAGTACCTGGGTGGGGTTCTTGAGGTAGTGGGCGTGGCGCGGCGGGAGCACCTCGTCCCACTGACCGTAGCCCTGGCTCCAGAAGGCGGTACCCCAGGCGGTGTTGAGGGCGTCGAGGGTGCCGTACTTGCCCTGGAGCCACCGACGGAAGCGGGCGGCGGCCTCGTCGCTCCAGTCGTAGGTGCAGTACTCGTTGTTGATGTGCCACAGGGTGAGGGCGGGGTGGCTGCCGTAGCGGGCGGCGAGATCTTCGGTGATGGCGGCGGCATAGCGGCGATACGCCTCGCTGGAGTGCGAGAAGTGCTGACGCCCGCCCCACCATTCGACGCGGCCGTCCTCGTCACGGGGCAGGGTCTCGGGATGGAGGCGGCCGAGCCAGGGCGGGGGCGAGGCGGTGGGCGTGGAGAGGACCACGCCGATGCCGTTGTCGTGCATCAGATCCATGAGCCGGTCGAGCCACCCGAACTCCCTTACCCCCGGCCTGGGTTCGAGCTTCGCCCAGGAGAAGACACCGAGGGTGACGGAGTTGACGCGGGCCTCTTTCATCAGGCGTACGTCATCGAGCCAGACCTCCTCCGGCCACTGCTCGGGGTTGTAGTCACCGCCGTAGAGGACGCGACCGCGGGTGACATCACTGAGCGCGGGCACGTGGGACGTGCGCATGACACACCTCGTTCTATGAAAGAGGGGGACTGGAGAGCCCCAAAGGGGCGCGGGGAACTGCGCGACAAGCCACAACAGACCCGCAGCCGCCAGACGGTCCGCAGCCCCCTTTGAATAGGCGCCCGGTCACCCCTTGACCGCCCCGGTCAGCATGCCCTTCTTGAAATGCCGCTGCACGAACGGCGAAAGCACAGCCACCGGCAACAGAGCCATCACCATCACAGCCATCTGCACAGCGAGCCCGGACAACTGCCCCGTCTTGATGGCCTGCCCCAATCCCACCGGTGCCTCCTGCTTCTGCACCAGCTGAATCATGACGTTCTGCAACGGCATCATGTCCTGCTCGTTCAGATACAGCGACGCATTGAACCAAGCGCTCCAGTACCCCACCGCATAAAACAACGTGATCACCGCGATGACGGCCCGCGACAACGGCATGACGATCTGCCAGAGAATCCGGAAATCCCCCGCCCCGTCGATCCGCGCACTGTCGATCAGCTCCTGCGAGATCCCCATGAAGAATCCTCGCAGCACCAGGATGTTGAAGACACTGATCGCGCTCGGCAGGATCAGCGCGAGATACGTGTCGGTCAGCCCGAGCGTCTGCACCAGCAGATACGTAGGAATGAGCCCGGCACTGAAGAACATCGTCGCCAGCAGCGTCATCAGAATCCACCGGTGCGCCAGCGACCCGGTCCGGGACAACCCGTACGCGCACAGCACGGACACGGTCATCGAGAAGGCCGTACCGACCAGCGTGACCAGCACACTGATGATCGCGGCCCGCGTGACCTGACCGCCGCTCAGCAGCTCCTGGTAGGCGATGAAGGTGATGTCCTTGGGGATCATCACCATCCCGCCGGCCTCGTCGATGGTCTTACGCGTGGACAGACTGGTGACCACCACGATCCACAACGGAAAGAGAATCGCGAAGCAGGCAAGCCCCAGGACCAGCCCCTTGCCCGCCAGCCCCACCTTGGTGGGCTCCTCCTCCCACACGGACCGGGGAGGTGCGGCCCAACGGCCGGGCCTGCGCACGGGTTTGTCGATGACGGCGGTCACTTCTTGTACACCCCCTGCTCGCCCATGAGATGGGCCACCTTGTTCGCGGCGAGGACCAGTCCGATGCTGACGACGCCCTTGACGAGTCCGGCGGCGGCCGCGTAGCCGAAGTCCTGGTTGCGGACGCCGTTCCACCACACGAAGGTGTCGAGCACTTCCGCGGCGCCCGGTCCCACCGCGTCGCGTTGCAGCAGGATCTGCTCGAAGCCGACGGTGAGGGCGTCGCCGACGCGCAGCACCAGCAGCAGCGCGATCACCGGCCGCAGCGCGGGCAAGGTGACATGCCACATGCGGCGCCAGCGGTTCGCGCCGTCCATCGCGGCGGCCTCGTACAGATCAGGGCTGACGGCGGCCAGCGCGGCGAGGAACACGATGATCCCCCAGCCGGCGTCCTTCCACACGGTCTGGGCGGTGACCAGGAACTTGAAGGTCTCCGGGTCGGTCATGACGCTCAGGCCGTCGTAGCCGTGGTCGCGCAGCAGTGTCGAGAGCAGCCCGGCGCCTCCGAGCAGCTGCTGGAAGACGGCGATGACCAGCACCCAGGAGAAGAAGTGCGGCAGATAGAGAACGGCCTGCGCGATCGCCCGCACCCGGGGCCTGACCACGCTGTTGATGAGCAGCGCGAGCAGGACCGGGATCGGGAAGAACAGCACGAGCTGGAGGAAGAACAGCACCAGGGTGTTCTCGAGCGCCTGCCAGAAGGCGGAGTCCGCGAAGATCCGCTGGAAGTTCTCCACTCCCACCCATGGGCTGTTCAGGATGGAGACGATGCCGTTCTCGCTGATGTAGGGGTCGTAGTCCTGGAAGGCGACCACGTTGCCGAGGATCGGCACGTAGTTGAAGAGCAGGACCAGGACGACGGCCGGCAGCGTCATCAGCAGCAGGATGCGATCGCGCCGGAACCTCAGTCGCAGGCTCAGCTTGCCCGTGGGGCGTTTCCCCGGTGACCCCGTGGATTCGGTGGCGCCGCCGGACGCCACCGGGGTCTTCGCCGTCGTGTCGGCCTCGGCCCTGCTCCGAGGCACCGTGCTGTGGGACACGGCCGTTCTCCTTGCCTCAGTGCCCGGTCAGTTGGCCGCGGAGCCGTTCTCGTCGAGGATCTGCTGGTACCAGTCGCGCAGCTTGTCGCCGCCCTTGCTCTTCCAGTCGGAGACCCACTGCTGCATGTCGCTGATCTTCTTGCGGCCGCGGACGACGTCGTCCTCCATCTGCTCCATGTCGTTGCCGAGGTTGGTGTAGCGGGTGGGCTCGGTGATCTGCATGCCCCAGAAGGAGGACTTCTTGGTGAAGGCACCCATCCGCTGCTGCCACTCGACCTGGCCCTTGGCAACCTCGGGGAAGTCGGGGTGCGCGAGGGTCGCGGCGGGGCTCGCCACCATGACGTAGGCGTTCAGCACTTCGATGTTGCCCTTGTCGGTCTTGGTGGGGACGCCGTCCTTGACGGTGTAGTGGGTGCCCTCCACGCCGTAGTTGGTCATCATGTACTCCTTGGTGCCGTACGGCGCCGCGGTGACGTTCGCGACGGCCAGCACGTCGCGGATGACCGACTCGGAGGCCTTCTTGTTGACGAAGGCGAAGATGCCGGCGGGCTGCTCGGCGTAGATGGTGGGGCTGCCGCCGTCGTGGCCCCAGACGTCCATGCCCCAGATCTTGAAGTCCGGGTTCTGGACGGCCTGTTCGGCGGTGCGGCTCCACCACTGGGTGATGTTGTTGGGGTAGATCAGGAACTCGCCCGCCGCGAACTTCGGGCCCGGGTCGGGGGCGTTCTTGCCCAGATTGGAGTCGGGGTGGACGACGCCCGCCGCGAAGAGCTTGCGGGACCACTCCAGCGCTTCGAGGTACTGCTCGGTCTCGATGCGGCTGACCAGCTTGCCGTCGACCATGTTCCACCAGAGCGGCTTCTCGCTGCCGGAGAAGACACCGAAGGCCTGGAAGGCGGTCCACTTCATGTCCAGGCACGCCCAGCGCTTGGCCTTGGCGTTGGTGATCTCCTTGGCCAGCGCCATGAACTCGTCGCAGGACTTCGGGACTTCGTAGCCCTCCTTGTCGAAGATGTCCTGGCGGTACAGGGGCACGATGCTGGGCGCCCACGGGGCCGGCATCGGCAGGCCCAGCAGCTTGCCGCCGAAGATGGAGCGCCGCCAGGCGTCCGTGGGGATCGCCGCGAGGTTCGGGTACTCCTTGACCGCGTCGCCGGACAGGTAGGGGCCGAGGTCGGCGAACTTGCTGATGATGGCGCTGGGTATCTTGCCGCCCATGTTCCAGCCGGGAACCACCACGACGTCCGGGATGTCGCTGGAGGCGAGCACCGCGCCGAGCTTCTGGTCGTAGGTGTTGCCGTCCTGGTTCTGCCACTGGACGTCGACACCGATCAGGTCGTTCATCCCCGTGTAGTAGGGGTTGTTGCCCTTCGGCGGCGAGCCCCAGAACGGCGACATGATGGTGACCTTGGAGCCCTTGCCGAGCTTCTTCGGGACCGAGGTCTTGAGCTCTGCGAGGTCCAGCTTGCTGGTGAAGCCGATCGCGGAGCCGTTCTTGGCGGGGATGTCCGGCACCACGACATTGCTGGCGACGTAGGCCGGCAGGATCTTCTTCGCGTCCTTGCCCGACGTGGTCCCCTCCCGCGACTCATTCTCCGACCCGCCGCAAGCGGCAAGCAGCGGCATCCCCCCACCCACCGCCACAGCGGCGACCGCTGTGTTGGCGAGGAAGCTTCTCCGGCTGGAGGCGGCGGAGGCGGAAGCGGCGTTCGGCGTCATTGCGTCAACCCTTCATGGCGCACCAGGACACCCGGCGGGGGCCGTCGGCTGCGGTGTCTTGAGTGGAACTGGCTGTAGTCGAAGCGCTTCGATGTTGCTGTGAGGTTAAGTGAACGCCCAGGGGTGCACAAGAGTCACTTCCAAGATTCCTCCGACGCTTGGTGGTCGACCTTTTGTTATGCACCGCTTGAACTGACAGTGTTGATGTCTTGACACCCGGCCTCGCGTCGAACCAGCATCGAAGCGCTTCGAAAGAGCCGAGCCGATCCATCGCAAGGGGTTCTCCACGTGACCGCACACACGCCGCACACGCCGCCTTTTCGCGATCCGCGTCTGCCCTTCGCGAAGCGCATCGACGATCTACTGTCGCGGCTGACCCTCGACGAAAAGATCGGATTCCTGCACCAGTTCGCGCCCGCCGTGGAACGGCTCGGCGTCGCAGCCTTCCGCACCGGCCAGGAGGCGCTGCACGGCGTGGCGTGGATGGGCCCGGCGACGGTGTTCCCGCAGGCGGTGGGCCTGGGCGCGACCTGGAACCCGGATCTCGTACGACGGGTCGGTGAGGCCGTGTCCAAGGAGACCCGGGCGATGCGCGTCCGCGACGACCGCGTGGGCCTGAACGTCTGGTCCCCGACCGTCAATCTCCTCCGCCACCCCCTGTGGGGCCGCAACGAGGAGGGCTACTCCGAGGACCCGAAGCTCACCTCCGCCATCGCCACCGCGTACACGCACGGCCTGCGCGGCGACCACCCGACGTACTGGCGCACGGCCCCGGTCCTCAAGCACTGGCTCGCCCACAACAACGAGACGGACCGCGCCGTCGCCTCGTCCTCCGTCCGCCCGCGCGTCCTGCACGAGTACGACCTGCGCGCCTTCCGCGAAACGGTGGAGGCGGGCGCGGTCGCCGGGGTCATGCCGGCGTACAACCTGGTCAACGGCCGTCCGAACCACGTCTCGCCGTATCTGCGCGAGCATCTGCGCGCCTGGAGCGAGGACGAGTTGCTGGTCTGCTCGGACGCGGGCGCGCCCTCCAACCTGGTCGACCACGAGCACTACTTCGACACCCACGAGGAGGCGACCGCCGCCGCGCTCCTCGCCGGCGTGGACAGCTTCACCGACCACGGCACGGACAGCTCGCAGATCGTCGCCCGCATCCAAGGCGCCCTGGACCAGGGCCTGTTGACGGAGGCCGACATCGACGCGGCGGTCCGCCGCCAGCTCTCGGTCCGCTTCCGGCTCGGCGAGTTCGACTCGTACGACGAGACCGGCGCCTTCGACACCCCGGAGCACCGGGCGCTCGCGCAGGAGGCGGCCGAGCAGGCGATCGTCCTGCTCAAGAACGACGGCCTGCTCCCTCTCGCCCCCGACACCCGCCTCGCCGTCGTCGGTCTGCTCGCCGACGAGTGCAAGCTCGACTGGTACAGCGGCACGCTCCTGCACCGCTCGACACCGCTGGAGGGCCTGTACGAGCGGTTCGGCGCCGACCGGGTGGAGTTCGCGGAGGGGGTGGACCGCGTACGGCTGCGGACGTCCGACGGTTCCTACCTGCACGTGCCACCCGCGGACGGCGTCGACGAAGTCCGCGGCGCCGAGGGCGCGCTGGACCCCGCGCTGCTCGCGGGCCGTACGGACCTCCCGCCGCTCACCACCGACGCCACCGGCACCGAACTCGCCCTCGTCGACTGGGGCGAGGGCATCCTGACCCTGCGCGCCCCCGACGGCCGCTACCTGTCGGTCGCCGACGACGGCTGCGTGCGGGCCTCCGCCGACCAGCCCGGAGGCTGGGTCGTCCAGGAGACGTTCCGTCTGGAACCGCACGAGAACGGACACCTCCTCAGGCACGTCGGTACGGGTCGCCACGTCTCTGTCGCCGCCGACGGGGTGAAGGTTGCCGAGGAGAACCCGGAAATCTTCCGGCTGGAGATCGTCGAGCGCGGCGAGGACGCGGTGGCACGCGTCGCCGCGCAGGCGGACGTGGTCGTGGTCGTCGCGGGCAACGACCCGCACATCAACGGCCGCGAGACCGAGGACCGTACGACGCTGCGCCTGCCCGACCACCAGGAGCGCCTGCTGAGCGCGGCCCGTACCGCGAACCCCGCCACGGTGCTGACGCTGGTCTCCGCCTACCCGTACACGGTCGAGACGGCCGCCCTCCCCGCCCTGCTCTGGACCGCACACGGAGGCCAGGCGGCCGGTACCGCCCTGGCCCGGGTCCTCGCCGGTGACGTCTCCCCCGCGGCCCGCCTCCCGCAGACCTGGTACGCCGACGACGCCGACCTTCCCGACCTGCTCGACTACGACGTGATCGGCGCCCGCCAGACCTTCCTCTACTTCGAGGGCACGCCCCTGTTCCCCTTCGGCCACGGCCTGTCGTACGCGTCCTTCTCGTACACCGATCTGTCGGTCCGGGCGGAGGGCGAGGCGGTGCATGTCTCCTTCAGCGTCACCAACACCGGTGATGTGACCGCCGACGAGGTCGCCCAGCTCTACACCCGCGCCGTGGACCCGTCGGTCCCGCGCCCCCGCCGCGAACTGGTCGCCCACCGCCGCATCACGCTCACCCCGGGGTCGAGTGAGCAACTGGCCTTCGAAGTCCCGCTGTCCGCCTTCGAGTTCTGGGACGTCGCGCACGGGAGGTGGCGGCGCGAGCCGGGCCCGTACGACGTATTCGTCGGCGCGTCCAGCGAGGACATCCGCCTGCGGACGACCCTCGTCCTCGACGGCGAGCCCGCCACGCCCCGCCCGGTCACCCGACTCGGCCTGGACGCGGCCGACTTCGACGAGCAGAGCGGATCGATGATCGTCGACCGTACGAAGGTGGCGGGCGACGCGGTGACACCTGCGGGCAGCTCAGCGGCCGAACTCGTCTACCGTGCCTGCGACTTCGGGACGGGTGTCACGCAGGTGAGTGCGACGGTGGCGGGCGTGGGCGCGGTGGAGGTGTCGCTGGACGGCGGCGCCGCACTGGCGGTCCTGGAAGCGGTGGCGGGATCGGGCCCGTACGACTACACCACTCTCGGCGCCGGTCTGGTCGCCGCGGGCGTGCACGACGTGCACCTCAGGCTGCGCGGCCCGCTGCGGCTCGCGCATGTCGGCTTCTCCGGTTGAGGGTCCGGAGCAGGCCGGCACAGAGAAGGGGCCCGGCACCGGAAGGCATCGGTGCCGGACCCCTTCGGGAACTCTATATGAAAATGGTTCCCATGAGCTAGAGGGCGAGGCCCGTGAGTACCAGCACCCGCTCGTAGGTGTAGTCGTCCATCGCGAACTTCACGCCCTCACGGCCCACACCGGACTGCTTGGCTCCGCCGTACGGCATCTGGTCGGCGCGGTAGGACGGCACGTCGCCGATGACGACACCGCCGACCTCCAGGGCGCGGTGGGCCCGGAAGGCGACCTGCAGGTCATGGGTGAAGACGCCCGCCTGGAGGCCGTACTTGGAGTCGTTGGCGGCGGCGAAGGCCTCGGCCTCCCCATCGACCTTCCGGACGGTGAGAACCGGCCCGAAGACCTCCTCGCAGGAGATCGCCGTGTCGGCCGGTACGTCGGTGAGGACGGTCGGCGCGTACGAGGCGCCGTCGCGCTTGCCACCGGTGAGGAGAGTGGCACCGGCGTCGACGGCCTCCTGCACCCAGGCCTCCACCCGCTTGGCGGCATCTTCGCTGACCAGCGGGCCGACGTCGGTCGTGTCGTCGCTCGGGTCGCCGGTGACCTGGGCCTCGACGGCGGCGACGATGCGCGGCAGCAGGCGGTCGTGGACGGACGCGTCGGCGATGACCCGCTGCACGGAGATGCAGGACTGGCCGCCCTGGTAGTTCGAGAACGTGGCGATGCGGGTGGCCGCCCAGTCGAGGTCGGCGTCGGAGGCGTAGTCACCGAGCACCACGGCCGCACCGTTTCCGCCCAGCTCCAGCGTGCAGTGCTTGCGCGGCACCGAGTCCATGATCGCGTAGCCGACCTTCTCGGAACCCGTGAAGGAGATCACCGGCAGCCGCTCGTCCTGGACGAGGGCGGGCATACGGTCGTTGGAGACCGGGAGGATCGACCAGGAACCGGCGGGCAGCTCCGTCTCGGCGAGCAGGTCGCCGATGATCAGGCCGGAGAGCGGGGTCGCCGGAGCCGGCTTCAGGATGATCGGCGCGCCCGCCGCGATCGCCGGGGCGATCTTGTGGGCGCAGAGGTTCAGCGGGAAGTTGAAAGGCGCGATGCCCAGCACGACCCCCTTCGGGAACCGGCGGGTGAGGGCGAGCCGGCCCTGCCCGCCGAGGTCGGTGTCGAGACGCTGGGCCTCTCCCCCGTTGAAACGCCGGGCCTCCTCAGCGGCGAACCGGAACACCGACACCGCCCGGCCCACCTCGCCCCGGGCCCACTTGATCGGCTTGCCGTTCTCCGCGGAGATCAGCTGCGCGATCTCCTCGGTGCGCTCGACGAGACGCCGGCTGACGTGGTCGAGAGCGGCGGCGCGTACATGAGCCGGGCTTGCGGCGAACTCGTCCCGCACGGCATACGCGGCAGCCACAGCCTCCTCGACCTGTGCATCCGTCGGCACACTCACCTTGCCGACCAGGCGCCCGTCCCACGGCGAGGTGACATCGAACGTAGCCTCACCGACAACCTGGCGACCGGCGAGCCAGAAGGCGTGGGTGGAAGTCATGTGAGTCCCGGCCCTTCCGCGTAGGGGGATGGTTCTTGGTGTTCGGGGTCCACGGTAGGGGTGGTGAGGGGAGGAGGCGTTTGTCCGGGGCGTAGTGGTCGGGCGGTGGGGTGCGCCGGATTGGCAGATCAGACTTCAGCTGAGCTGCGGGCATGCGTGCCGCCTGGGGCGGCACGGGTGGGCGCAGGCGGCGCCCCGCAAGCGCCGGGCCGCGCGACCCACCCCCGCCCCGCACCAACCCCGCGCACTATTCAGCCAACGTAGCCTTCAGCGCCAGCCACAGCTCCATCCGCGCATCCGGATCATCCAGCGACCGCCCGATGATCTCCTCCACCCGCCGCATCCGATAGCGCAGCGTGTGCCGATGAACCCCCAGGTCAGCAGCCGCAGCGTCCCACTGACCATGCCGCGACAGCCACGCCCGCAGCGAGGCGACCAGATCCCCCCGCCCCTTCGCATCGTGCTCGTACAGCGGCCGCAGCAACCCGTCCGCAAACGCCTTCACCGCGTCGTCCGCCAGCAACGGCACCACGGACCCCGCCGCCAACTGCTCATGCTCCACGGCCACCCGCCCCCGCCGCCGAGCCACGGACAACGCCTGCTCGGCCTGCTTGTAGCCAGCCGCGGCGGCGATCGGCCCGACGGGGGCCGACAGACCCACGACCAGTTCGTCCTCGTCGGGCACCGGCTGCTCCGACCCCGCACCCCGCGCCGCCTCCAGGGCCGCCGCGAACTCCCCGCACGCGGCCACCGCCGCCCCGCCGTCCGCGGCGAGCGCCACCAGCCGCTCCCCCTCCGGCACCACCAGCACGGCCTCACCCGCCCGCGCGCCCGCCGACTCCATGACCTCGGCGAGTCCGGCCAGCGCCGCCCCGTCGGCGGAGGCAGGCTCGGCGACGATCACGCGGAAGGGCGCGTCGAGGAGACCGCCGTACAGATCCCCGGCCACCGCACGGGCATGGTCCGGCTCCCCGGCGAGCAGCATCCGCAGCACCGCCGCCCCGAGCCGCTGCTCGGCGGCATGCAGGGACCGGGACCGTTCCGTCGTCAGCGTCAGCAGGGCGATGGCCGAGTGGACGGCGTACCGCTCGGCCGTCCCGAGCGCCGCCGCCGTACCCACCGCGAGCGCCGCCCGTGGCCGCCGGCCCGTGCCCAGGGAGTGCAGCTCGACCCGGTCCTCGTTTTCCGGCCCGCCCACGACCGAGGAGGCCGGCGCGGGCCGCTCCCGCAGCCGTTCCACGTCCGCCGTCAGCCGCGCGGCCCGGCGGCTCGCCCACTCCGGCGCGGTGGCGACGACGGCGCCCGAGGCGTCGTACAGCGCCGCCCACCCGTCGACCTGCGAGGCGAGCGAGCCGAGCAGCCCCTCGGGCCCGTCCGTCAACGCCTGCTTGGTCAGCTCGCGTTGTGCCGCGAACCCGGCCGTCACCGCCCGGTACTGGTCGGCCGCGATCGCCGCCGAGACGGCCTTGCTGATGGCGAGAAACGGCGTACGGCGTGGCACCTCCAGCAGCGGCAGGCCCTCCTCCTGCGCCGCGTCGACGAGTGCCTTGGGGGTCTCCTCGTAGTTGACCCCCACGGCGAAGCCGAGCCCGACGACCCCCGCCCCCACCAGCCGCTTCACATACCGCCGCATCGCCTCCGGATCCTCCGCGTCCAGCTTCAACGCGGTGACCAGCAGCAACTCCCCGCCCTCCATGTACGGCACGGGATCGGCCAGCTCGCTGACATGCGCCCAGCGGACGGGCACGTCCAGCCGCTCCTCGCCCGCGCGCACGGTCAGCTTGAGCGCGGAGTGGTGGACGAGGGAGGCGAGCGTGGGGGGCATGGAGCCTTCAGGTAGGTGAGGGTTACGTGATCATTGTGATCCTTTGGCCGCCACGTATGAACGGCCTATGCCGATTCTGCCTCACCGTACGGTCGCCGCACTCCCCCTTATTCGGCTGTCAGTCCCGCAGGTCCACCAGCAGCGGCGGGGCATGCTCCCCCTGCACAGTGGTCAGCGACAGCACCGCATGCCCCGGCGGCACGCCGTGCGCCAGCTCGGACGCGGACCAACGCTCCCGCTCGACCTGCCGCACGGTCACCGCCCGCGCGGTCGGCGCCTTGCCGGTGATCACGCGCCGCAGCATGTGCACGGCCTTCCCGGCCGGGGTCTCGGCGATGATCTGCCGGTCGGTCACGTCCCGCGCCTCGGTCCACTCCTTGCCCCACACCTCGGCGAAGTCCTGCCCGTCCCACGGCGTCAGCCCGGACAGCGCCATCCGGCATCCGGCGGCCCCGAGCAGCGGACCGCGCAGCGGCCTCGGTACATCGTCGAGGGTGCGCAGGGTCAGTACGACTCCGGCATGCGCGGATCGCAGCCGCTGAATGCCTCGTACCGCTTCGGGTGTGACGACACCCGAGGCGTCGTCCAGGATCAGACAGGCGAACAGCGAACGGTCCTCCCGCACCGCCACACTCGCCGTGAACTGCGCGAGCACCAGCCGCGCCAGCATCCGCGAGGCGTCCGCATGCCCGCGCTCGGGCAGATCGATCCGCACCCGCACCGGATGGTCGAGGGCCTTCAGCGAGAACGGCCGCGACCGCCCGGACGTGTCGAAGAACCCCGCGAACGCCGGCCGGTCCAGCAGCGCCACCCGGTCCGCGAGGACCCCGGCCACATCACCCGGCTGCCCCATCTGCCGCGCCCGCGCGTCCAGTTCACGCAGCAGCGACTCCCGACCGGAGCCCTGGAGGCCCGTACGCAGCGCATCGAGCGGGCCGGGCGCCCCGTCGAGCAGCTGCCGCAGCTCCGGCACGGAGGGAAAGCGCCCGTGGACCGCCCGGAACGGCCCGAGCAACTGCGCGAGCACCGTCGTGGACCGGCGGCTGTCACTGCCCGGATGCGGATCGGCCAGATCCCCCACGAGCGCCTCGGCGAGCACGGCCGCGGCCTCATCGGGGTCCGTGGTCCCGCCGTACAGGTCCAGGTCGTACACGGATTCCGAATTCCCGATCCGTACGACGACGTCATACGCGTCGGCCGGGCCGAGCCCCGCGCCCGCCCCGCCGACCACGACGACGGCGGCCCGCCCGGCGAGTGCGTGCAGGCACAGCGACTCGGCGACCGGCCGGACGACACTCCCGGTCTTGCCGGAACCCGCCGGCCCCACGGCCAGCAGCGACGTGCCGAGCAACTCGGGACCGAGGCCCAGGCCGGCGCCTCGGTAGGCATACGGGTTGCGCGCGTCGTCGGCCGTCGTACCGAGCCGCACCTGGCCGGTGAGCAGGTCGTGCCGGGCCACCCGGGTCGGCAGATCACGCGCCCCGGAGGGGTGCAGACAGGCCGCGGCACCGTCCTTCAGCACGGCGCCGGTGAAGGTGGCGAGACTGTGCCGACCGGTGCGTACACCCTGCCAGGCGCGGGCGATCCGGGCGTGGTCCACGTCCCGCATGAGCCCGTCCCGCGCGTCGCTCGCGAGCCGCTCGGCGGCCTCGACGGCACCAGCGCCCCTGAGCTGATTCCACTGGGCAGGGTCGTCCGCGAGGGCGGGGGCCGCATCCTGGGGCTGTCGACGCCGCATGTGTGGAGCCACGAAGCGGCGCCATACCTCACCCCAGCGGCCGAGCCTGCCTACTGCGACCATGATGATCAAGGCAATGATCACCTCGTAGCCCCGGTAGACGAGGGCACTGCCGACCTCGCCGAGCTGACTGTCACTGCCGCGCCAGGAATCAGGGGTGAGCAGGAACAGCGGAACCCACCACCAGGTGCCGAGGTAGCCGTTCTGCAGCAACGACCAGATCAGCCAGCCGACCAGGAACGCGATCAGCGCCCCGCCGATCAACTGCCGCCCCGGAATGACCTCCGGCTCCTCCGCCGGCCGCGGCCGATGTCCGAACCGCCACACTCCGGGCGCCGCCTCCGGCCGGGGTGCCCGCAGCCATGCCAGGAACGCCGAGCCGTCCGGCCGTGGCGGCACGCCCGGTGCCTCCGCAGGCCGCGGCGGCACCGCGGGCACGGCCGGCGGTCCCGCCGGACGCGGCACAGGATTCGCATGCGTACCCCGCGCGTCCTGCGTCCCGTCGCTGTCCATCGCGCTTGCCCCCTGAGCAGCCGTTCCGTCCACGTCCACCATCCGCGAGTCAATCTAACGCCCCGGCAAGGGGAGTTCACCGCTAGTGCCGTCCGGCGCGCGGAGCGGACCAAGGTGCTCCGGATATCGTCGTCCCTTCATATCGGACGCGGTGGACGAAACGGGGATGCGCAGGTGACAGATCAAGTGGCCGTCGGTGAGGGGGACTTCGCGTGGGACGACCCCGCGACTCGACGGGCGTGGCGGTGGCAGGTGGGGCGCAGTCTTCTGCTCGTCGGCTGCTGCGCCGCCTGGTGGGTCTGGTACTCCCGCGTCGGCATCCCGGTGCGTGAGGGGGCGGTCTGGCTGAACGTCGTGTTCCTCCTCCTCACCGGCTTCCGCGTCCCCGTGGAACTGCTCGGTGAACTCCCCAACGCCTACCGCGTCCGCCGTGTCCTGCGCGCCCACCCGTGGCAGATCGCCGAGAACCCCCGCCGCGGCGTCGCCGACCACCCCAAGGCGAAGGACAGCCGCAGCGCATGGTTCGAGGTCCCGGACCCGGCGACTCCCGGACGCCGGCTCCCTCTGGTCCTCGGCCATGTACCGATGTGGTGGCACGGCCGTATGCGCCCCACCGCCGGCCCTGACCGCAAGGCCCAGATAGCCCGCCTCTGGTACAGCGGCATCCCCGACGGCCAGATGGTCATCGCCGCCTCGCGCGCCGACGAGAAGGCCCCGCACCGTCTGCGCCACCGGTATCTGCGCCACGGCACGATGCCGGCGAACCCCGGCCGCCGTGACGTGGAGGCCCCCGACGGCTCCCTCAGTGCCATGTCACATCCCCCTACCCGCCGCACGATGCGCCGCCGGCTCCTCACCCGCGTCGCCCTGCTCTGCGTCGTCTGGCCGGCCCTGCTCGCGGTCCAGATCGCCCAGGTGGTCGCCGACGAGGACCACGACAAGATCGGGGTCTTCGTCGTGGCCCTGATCCTCGAGGTGACAGTCCTCCCCTTCCACGTCTACGTGATCGTGGCCACGCGCCGCATGGCCCGCACGCTGGCCGCGCACCCCTGGCGTCCGGTCGACTGCGAGGTCCGTATGCGCGGCAGGCAGCAGGTGATCCGGGTCGACGGACGTGTCCTGACGCCGAGCCCGTTCCGGGTGTACGTGGACTCGACCGCCACCAGACTGTGGATGGCGGGCGATCCGCACCCCCGCCGCGTCGTCTCCGTCCCCGGCGGTGCCCGTCCGCTCGGCGTCGCTATGTCCACCGCGGACAACCGGAACCCCTGACAACGCCCACATGGAGCATGCCCGCCCCCCGCTCCCGGTCCTAGCCTGCGAGAAAAGAAGAGAACGCCAAAGCGTCCGCAACACCCCAGGAGCCCCTCATGACCGCAATTCCGCAGGAGCGCCGCGTCGTCACCGCCATCCCCGGTCCGAAGTCGCAGGAGCTGCAGGCCCGCCGTGTCGCCGCGGTCGCGCAGGGCGTGGGCTCCGTGCTGCCTGTGTTCACCGCGCGGGCGGGCGGCGGGATCATCGAGGACGTCGACGGGAACCGGCTGATCGACTTCGGGTCGGGCATCGCCGTGACGTCCGTGGGCGCGTCCGCCGAGGCTGTCGTACGCCGGGCGTCCGCGCAGCTCGCCGACTTCACCCACACCTGTTTCATGGTCACGCCGTACGAGGGGTACGTCGAGGTCGCGGAGGCGCTGGCGGAGCTGACGCCGGGCGACCACGCCAAGAAGTCCGCGCTGTTCAACAGCGGCGCCGAGGCGGTCGAGAACGCCGTCAAGATCGCCCGTGCGTACACCAAGCGGCAGGCCGTCGTCGTCTTCGACCACGGCTACCACGGCCGTACGAACCTCACGATGGCGCTGACCGCCAAGAACATGCCGTACAAGCACGGCTTCGGGCCGTTCGCGCCCGAGGTGTACCGCGTGCCGGTGGCGTACGGCTACCGCTGGCCGACCGGACCGGAGAACGCGGGCCCCGAGGCCGCCGCGCAGGCCATCGACCAGATGTCCAAGCAGGTCGGGGCGGAGAACATCGCCGCGATCATCATCGAGCCGGTGCTCGGCGAGGGCGGCTTCATCGAGCCGGCGAAGGGCTTCCTCCCGGCCGTGCGGAAGTTCGCCGCCGACAACGGGATCGTCTTCGTCGCCGACGAGATCCAGTCCGGCTTCTGCCGTACCGGCCAGTGGTTCGCCTGCGAGGACGAGGGCATCGTTCCCGACCTGATCACGACCGCGAAGGGCATCGCCGGTGGCCTCCCGCTCGCCGCGGTGACCGGTCGCGCCGAGATCATGGACGCCGCGCACGCCGGTGGCCTGGGCGGCACCTACGGCGGTAACCCGGTCGCCTGCGCCGGTGCGCTCGGCTCGATCGAGACCATGAAGGAGCTCGACCTCAACGCCCGGGCGAAGGCGATCGAGGCGACGATGAAGGCCCGGCTGTCCGCGATGGCCGAGAAGTTCGACATCATCGGCGACGTGCGCGGCCGTGGCGCCATGATCGCCATCGAGCTGGTGAAGGACCGCACCACCAAGGAGCCGAACCCGGAGGCCACCGCCGCGCTCGCCAAGGCCTGCCACCAGGAGGGGCTACTGGTCCTGACCTGTGGCACCTACGGCAATGTGCTCCGCTTCCTGCCCCCGCTCGTCATCGGCGAGGACCTCCTGAACGAGGGCCTCGACATCATCGAGCAGGCCTTCGCCCGCATCTGAGCCGCCGCGCACACCTCATGAACCCCACTCGTCCCAGCCCTGTCGTCCACCGGGATTCCAGGGCCGGGACGGCGGCCGTCAGAGCGTGTGAAGAACGTGTGCGAGGTGGATGACGGGACGCGATTCCGTCTGTCTTACGCCCACCCCCTGCCGTAGGTTCTACCCAGATGAGAGATACACCCCGCCCACAGGGGACTGTGGGTGGCAACAGGCCGGGGCCTCCCCAGCTTCGACCTGGTCGTGCCCTCGCGCACACAACCGGAGCCTCCGGCTCTGGATCTCCTCACCGATCGGACAGTCGCCCGCCCCAAACCCCCCGGGGCGGCCGACCATCCGATCTGATCGGCCGCCCCGGAACCACCCCCCCTGTTCCGGGGCGGCCGGCCTCCTTCCTTCTCCTTCTCGGCCTTCCGGCCCTTCTCTTCGCGCTGATCACCTGGCAGGTCGTCGTCGACGGCCCGCTGCTGCGCCTCGACTCGCGCGCCAGCCGGGCCCTCGTCCACCCGGACCGGATCTCCGGACTCCTCGCTGACCTGGGCGGTGTCCCGGTCGCGGTACCGGTTCTCGCGGTCGCCCTCGGGTACGCCGCCTGGCGCGCCCGCCGCAGTGGTACAGACCGCTGGTGGCTGCCGGCCACCGCGGCGGCCGTCCTGATGGCGCTCGTCCCGGCTCTGGTCGTCCCACTGAAGGTACTGACGGACCGCCCTGGCACCCCGGCCGTGCCGCCCGCCACCGGCTACTTCCCCTCCGGCCACACGGCCACGGCCGCGATCGCCTACGGCTGTGCCACCCTGCTCCTCCTCCCCTGGCTCCGCACGGCCCGGGCCCGCCGCGCCCTCGTCCTGCTCTGCGCCGCCGTCAACGCCGGCGTCGGCTTCGGTCTGGTCCGCCGCGGCTACCACTGGCCACTGGACGTGGTGGCCAGCTGGTGCCTCGGTGCGGTGCTGCTGACGACGTTCGTGCTGTGCGTGCGCCTGGGCGTCAGCGGAAGTAGCCGTCGAAGGTCCGCTGGAACTCCCAGTTCGCAGAGCGGCCCCAGTTGATCGACCACGTCATCAGGCCGCGCAGGGCGGGCCAGGTGCAGTGGGTGGTGTACGAGCCGCAGTTGCTCTTTCTTCGTCAGGCCGTCGAGGGTGTTCACGACCTCGGCGGGGGCCACGTAGCCATTGCCCGCGACCGGGAAGCCGGTGAGCAGCATGTCGGTCATGGCGACGTGGAAGTCGGCGCCGCCCATGGAGTGGGACGTTACGAGTCCCACGCGGGAGCCCCCGAGGGCACAACTCCGGTTCGCCGGTGGACCCGGTTTCACACGGGGCTGCGGACGTAACCGGAGAGCGTGTACTGCGAGTCGGGTTTCACGGTCACCGTCTGCGCGCACCGGGCGTTGTCGCTGCCGGCCGGGGTTGTCTGGAGCGCGGAACTGCCCGTGCGTATGGGTGAGTTGACCGTCGTACCGGAGGCGCAGGTCCAGCCGTCGAGGGCGGATTCAAAACCTCCGTGGCGGGCGAGGTCCGCGTCGGCCGCACGGGCGGCCGACGAGAGTGCGGTGATGCCGCACGGCCAGGACGGTGGCCGTGAGGGCGCCGACGAAGGGTCTGGCGCGATCCACAAAGACCTCCGGGCATGGGGGAATTGGAGGGTGGAGCGCCGCACAATTTGGTCCAGACCAATCAGCTTGTCAAGACTTCCAGCAACGGTCTGACAGCCGGCCCCGGCAGCGCCCTGAAGGGGCGCGGGGAACTGCGCGACCAGCCACGACACCGCCGCAGTCGACCGACAACACCTGGCGACACCCCCTTAGTCGTCGGCCGAGCCGGCCGCAGCCTCATGCATAGCCAGTTCCAGCAGCGCCGGGTCAGTGAGCGTGCCGGAGCCGTCCGGGGGGACCAGCCAGCGGACTCCCCCGGTGGCGCGTCCCGGATACGGCACGACGATCCACGTGCCCGCCCCCGCCGTGCGGATGCCCGTGCCGAGCCAGCGGGCGGCCGTGCCCGGTGGCACGAAGAAGCCCATCCGGGCGTCGCCGAAGTCGACCAGCACGGGCCCGAGTTGGTCGAGGATCCGGGTCAGTACGTCGAGGGTGGGGTAGCCGAGTTCACCCGGCAGGATCAGGACGTCCCAGGCTTTGCCGGCCGGGAGCAGCGCGACCCCGAGGGGGTTGCGCTCCCACTCCCAGCGGCAGGCCTCGGGGTCCGGTGCGACGGACGCCAGCCACTCGACCGCCGTCTTGGCCCCTGTCATGAGAAGACCTCCTTGTCTCTCGTCGACGCAGAACGCGTCACGAGGGAGAGGGAGGTCTCCCGGCGGCATTACGCGGGTTCGCTCAATCCGTCGGAGTGAACTGAATCACAGGCTTGTGTCCGCATCACCGTCAGCTGTCGAAGCCGAGCCCCAGCCTGTCCATGGTTCTCAGCCACAGATTGCGCCGCCCGCCGTGCGCGTCCGCGCGGGCCAGCGACCACTTCGTCAGCGCGATCCCGGTCCAGGCGAAGGGCTCCGGCGGAAACGGCAGCGGCTTCTTGCGCACCATGTCGAGTTCCGTGCGCTGCGTGCGCTCCCCCGCCAGCAGGTCCAGCATCACGTCGGCGCCGAAGCGGGTGGCGCCGACGCCCAGGCCCGTGAACCCGGCCGCGTACGCCACCTTCCCCTGGTGCGCGGTGCCGAAGAACGCCGAGAAGCGCGAGCAGGTGTCGATCGCGCCGCCCCACGCGTGCGTGAAGTGCACTCCCTCCAGCTGCGGGAAGCAGGTGAAGAAGTGCCGGGCGAGCTTGGCGTACGTCTCCGGGCGGTCGTCGTACTCGGCGCGCACCCGGCCGCCGTACGGGTAGACCGCGTCGTAACCGCCCCAGAGGACGCGGTTGTCGGCGGACAGCCGGAAGTAGTGGAACTGGTTCGCCGAGTCCCCGAGGCCCTGGCGGTTCTTCCAGCCGAGGGAGGCGAGTTGATCGGCCGTCAGCGGCTCCGTCATCAGGGCGTAGTCGTAGACCGGGACGGTGTACGCCCGTACCCGCTTGACCAGGCTGGGGAAGATGTTGGTGCCGAGCGCGACGTGGCGGGCGCGGAGGGAGCCGTAGGGGGTGCGTACGGCCATACCGGCGCCGTACGGCTTCAGGGTGAGCGCGGGGGTGTGCTCGTAGACGCGGACGCCGAGTTCGAGGCACGCGCGCTTGAGGCCCCAGGCGAGCTTGGCCGGATGGAGCATGGCGACGCCGCGGCGGTCGTACAGGCCCGCCTGGAATGTCGGTGAGTCGACTTGTGCCCGTACCGCTTCGGCGTCCAGGAACTCGACGCCGTCAGCCAGACCCCGCTGCTCCATCTCCTCGTACCAGTCGCGCAGTTCCCACGCCTGGTACGTCTCGGTGGCGACGTCGATCTCGCCGGTGCGCTCGAAGTCGCAGTCGATGCAGTAGCGGGCGACCGCCGCCTCGATCTCGTCGAGGTTGCGGGCGCCCAGCTCCTGGAGCTTGTGGATCTCGTCCGGCCAGCGGGCGAGCCCGTTGGCCAGGCCGTGCGTGATCGAGGCGGCGCAGAAGCCGCCGTTGCGGCCCGAGGCGGCCCAGCCCACCTCGCGGCCCTCCACCAGCACCACGTCCCGTTGCGGGTCGCGCTCCTTGGCGATGAGCGCGGTCCACAGTCCGCTGTAGCCACCGCCGACGACCAGCAGATCGCAGGTCTCGGCGCCGGTGAGGGTGGGCTCGGGGTGGGGCTTGCCGGGGTCGTCCAGCCAGTACGAGACCGGCCGGGCTTCAGAGAGTGCCTTTGTCCAGTTGCTGCCACGGCTCATGGCGCTTGGGGCCATGATTTCAACTCCCTACAGGGGTTTTTCGGTTATGCCTTTTGCTTGTTTCTGCGATTGCTGATGACCATGGAGGCCAGCACGAGCAGTACGGCGACCAGGAACATGGCCGTACCGATGACATTGATCTGAACGGGTGTGCCGCGCTGTGCCGAGCCCCAGACGAACATGGGGAAGGTGACGGTCGAGCCCGCGTTGAAATTGGTGATGATGAAATCGTCGAAGGAGAGCGCGAAGGCGAGCAGCGCGCCCGCGGCGATTCCCGGGGCCGCGATCGGCAGGGTGACCCGGACGAACGTCTGGAACGGTCCGGCGTACAGATCCTGCGCCGCCTGCTCCAGCTTCGGGTCCATCGACATCACGCGCGCCTTGACGGCCGTGACGACGAAGCTGAGGCAGAACATGATGTGGGCGATCAGGATCGTCCAGAATCCCAACTGTGCACCCATGTTGAGGAACAGGGTGAGCAGCGAGGCCGCCATGACGACCTCGGGCATCGCCATCGGCAGGAAGATCAGCGAGTTGACGGCACCCCGCGCGCGGAACCGGTAGCGGACCAGCGCGAAGGCGATCATCGTGCCGAGGAGCGTGGCGCCGAGCGTCGCCCACAACGCGATCTGGAGGCTGACCGACAGCGAGCCGCACATGTCGGCGACACCGCACGGGTCCTTCCAGGCGTCGGTGGAGAACTCCTGCCATTCGTAATTGAAGCGCCCCTTCGGTTTGTTGAAGGAGAACACCGTGACGACGACGTTCGGCAGCAGGAGATAGCCGAGGGTCAGCAGTCCCGCGATGACGACGAAATGGCGCTTGAGCCAGGTGACGAAGGCCATTTAAACCAGATCCTCCGTTCCGGACCTGCGGATGTAGAGGGTGACCATGATGAGGATCGCGGCCATCAGGATGAAGGAGAGGGCCGCGGCCGTCGGATAGTCGAGAATCCGCAGGAACTGGGTCTGGATGACATTGCCGACCATGCGGGTGTCGGTCGAGCCGAGCAGATCGGCGTTGACGTAGTCACCGGCCGCCGGGATGAAGGTCAGCAGCGTGCCGGAGACGACACCCGGCATCGACAGCGGGAAGGTCACCTTCCGGAAGGTCGTGACCGGCTTGGCGTACAGATCGCCCGCCGCCTCGTGCAGCCGCCCGTCGATGCGCTCCAGCGAGGAGTACAGCGGCAGGATCATGAACGGCAGGAAGTTGTACGTCAGACCGCACACGACCGCCAGCGGAGTCGCCAGCACGCGGTCGCCGGAGGTCCAGCCGAGCCAGCTGGTGACGTCCAGGACGTGCAGCGTGTTGAGGGCGCCGACGACCGGGCCGCCGTCCGCGAGGATCGTCTTCCAGGCGAGCGTACGGATCAGGAAGCTGGTGAAGAACGGCGCGATCACCAGGATCATGATCAGGTTCCGCCAGCGGCCCGCACGGAACGCGATCAGGTACGCCAGCGGGTAGCCGAGGACCAGACACAGGATCGTCGCCGCGCCCGCGTACAGCACCGAGCGCAGGAACTGCGGGTAGTACTCGGACAGCGCGTCCCAGTAGGTCGCGAAGTGCCAGGTGACCTTGTAGCCCTCCTCCAGGGAGCCCGTCTGCACGGACGTGGAGGCCTGGTAGATCATCGGCATCGCGAAGAAGATCAGCAGCCAGAGGATGCCGGGCAGGAGCAGCCAGTACGGCGTCCAGCGGCCACGCTTGCGCGGGGGCTTCTTCTCCGGGGCCGGCGCGAGAGGCGGTGGCGCCTCGGTGAGGGACGCCATCAGACCGCCGCCTCTTCTTCGATCCCCGCGTCGATGTCCTGAGCCGCGTCGAGACCGAAGGTGTGCGCCGGGCTCCAGTGCAGGACGACGTCGGCGCCGGGCACGAGCCGGGCGTCACGGTCGATGTTCTGGGCGTAGACCTCGAACTCGGGGCAGACCGGGCTGTCGATGACGTACTGCGTGGAGACCCCGATGAACGACGTGGCCGCGATCTTGCCGGTGATGCGGTTGCGGGCCTCGGGGATCTCGCCCGCGTCGTCCGCGTGGGTGAGAGTGATCTTCTCCGGGCGTACGCCGACCAGCACCTTGCCGCCGGTCGTCGTGGGCGCGGAGCAGCGCACCTCGGGCAGGACGAGCTTGCCGCCGCCGGCCCGGACGACGATCTCGCCGCCGGTCTTGTTGTCGACCTCGGCCTCGATCAGGTTGGACGTGCCGAGGAAGTTGGCGACGAAGGTGGTCTTGGGGTTCTCGTAGAGGTCCGTGGGCGAACCCAGCTGCTCTACTCGGCCCGCGTTCATCACGGCGACCCTGTCGGCCATCGTCATGGCCTCCTCCTGGTCGTGCGTGACGTGCACGAAGGTGATGCCGACCTCGGTCTGGATGCGCTTGAGCTCCAGCTGCATCTGCCGGCGCAGCTTGAGGTCGAGGGCGCCGAGGGGCTCGTCGAGAAGAAGCACCTTCGGGGTGTTGATCAGCGCACGGGCCACGGCCACACGCTGCTGCTGGCCGCCGGAGAGCTGATGCGGCTTCTTGCGCGCCTGCTCGCCGAGCTGGACCAGGTCGAGCATGTCCCCGACCTGCTTCTTCACCGACTTGATGCCGCGCCGGCGCAGGCCGAAGGCGACGTTCTCGAAGATGTCGAGGTGCGGGAAGAGGGCGTACGACTGGAAGACCGTGTTCACCGGCCGCTTGTACGGCGGCAGGTGCGTGACCTCCTGGTCGCCGAGGTGGACGGTGCCGCTCGTCGGCTCCTCAAGTCCCGCGATCATGCGCAGGGTTGTGGTCTTGCCGCAGCCGGAAGCACCGAGCAGGGCGAAGAAGGAGCCCTGCGGCACGGTCAGGTCGAGCGGGTGTACGGCGGTGAAGGAGCCGTAGGTCTTGCTGATCCCGGAGAGGCGGACGTCGCCGCTGCTGTCGTTCGTCATCGTCGTCACGCCCCTGTCAGCTTCGCGAACTTCTCTTCATAGGCCGTCTCTTCCTTCGAGCTCAGCGAGCGGAAGGCATGGGACTTCGCGGCCATTTCCTTGTCCGGGATGATCAGCGGGTTGTCCGCCGCGCCCTCGTCGATCTTCGCGAGATAGGGCTTCACTCCGTCCACGGGACAGACGTAGTTGATGTAGGCGGCCAGTTGGGCGGCCGGCTCCAGCTCGTAGTAGTAGTCCATGAGCCGCTCGGCGTTCGTCTTGTGGCGCGCCTTGTTGGGGATCAGCATGTTGTCGGTCGACGTCATGTAGCCGCTGTCCGGGATGACGAAGTCGACGTCCGGGCTGTCCGCCTTGAGCTGTACGACGTCACCGGCCCACGCGATACAGGCCGCGAAGTCGCCGCTGGTGATGTCGGACGTGTAGTCGTTGCCGGTGAAGCGGCGGATCTGCCCCTTGTCGACGGCCTTCTGGAGCCGGGCCACGGCCGCGTCGTAGTCGTCGTCCGTGAACTTCGCCGGGTCCTTGCCCATGTCCAGCAGCGTCATGCCGATGCTGTCGCGCATCTCGGTGAGGAAGCCGATGCGGCCCTTGAGCTTGGGGTTGTCGAGCATGTCGGAGACCGACTTGACCTCGATGCCGTCGAGCGCCTTCTTGTTGTACGCGATGACGGTCGAGATGCCCTGCCAGGGGTACGAGTAGGCGCGTCCGGGATCCCAGTCGGGGCTGCGGAACTGGCTGGACAGATTGGCGTAGGCGTGCGGCAGGTTGGCCGGGTCCAGTTTCTGGACCCACCCCAGGCGGATGAGGCGCCCGGCCAGCCAGTCGGTGAGGACGATGATGTCGCGGCCGGTGTCCTGGCCCGCGGCGAGCTGCGGCTTGATCTTGCCGAAGAACTCGTTGTTGTCGTTGATGTCCTCGGTGTATTTGACCTTGATGCCGGTCCGCTTGGTGAACGCCTCGAGCGTGGGGTGGTGCTTCTCGCTCTCGTCGATGTCGATGTACTCGGTCCAGTTGGAGAAGCTGACCTCCTTCTCCTTCGCCGAGTAGTCCTCCGCGGAGGTGCCGCCCTCCGACTTGCCCGCCGCGGGGATCCCGCAGGCGCTCAGCGCCCCGAGGCCGCCGACCGCGAGCGCGCCGCCCGCGGAGGCGCGCAGCAGCGAACGACGGGTGAGGGCGGCCCTGCCGTTCCGGAGGCTGCGCCGCATGGCGGCCAGCTGGACCGGAGTCAGCGGTTCGGGCTCGTACTGCTCCATGCGCTTGGTGCCCTTTCGGGAGGATGGGCGGCCGCGGGTCGGGCGGCCTGTCTGCTAGCGGTCCCCGAAGATCGTGCGGTGCCAGTCCTTCCTGGGCACCGCCGTGTTGTCGAACATGACGTGCTTGATCTGGGTGTACTCCTCGAAGGAGTAGGTTGACATGTCCTTACCGAAGCCGGACGCCTTGTAGCCGCCGTGCGGCATCTCGCTGATGATCGGGATGTGGTCGTTGACCCACACACAGCCGGCCTTGATCTCGCGGGTCGCGCGGTTCGCCCGGTAGACGTCCCTGCTCCACGCGGAGGCGGCCAGACCGTACGGGGTGTCGTTGGCCAGCCGGATGCCTTCGTCGTCGCTGTCGAAGGGGAGGACGACGAGGACCGGGCCGAAGATCTCCGACTGGACGATCTCGCTGTCCTGGGACGCGTCGGCGATCAGGGTGGGCCGATAGAACGCGCCGTTCTTGAGGTCGTTCTGCGGTGCCTCACCGCCGGTGACCACGCGCGCGTAGGCACGCGCCCGGTCGACGAATCCCGCGACGCGGTCGCGCTGGACGTGCGAGATGAGGGGGCCGAGGTCGGTGGTGCTCCGGAAGGGGTCGCCGAGGCGGACGGTGTCCATGAGGGCGGCGGTCTGCTGCACGAAGGCTTCATAGAGGGGCCGTTGCACGTACGCGCGCGTGGCGGCCGTGCAGTCCTGGCCGGTGTTGATGAGGGCGCCCGCGACGGCGCCGTTGACGGCCGCCTCCAGATCGGCGTCGTCGAAGACGACGAAGGGGGCCTTGCCGCCCAGTTCCAGGTGGATGCGCTTGACGGTGGCGGTGGCGATCTCCGCGACGCGCTTGCCGACGGCGGTGGAGCCGGTGAAGGAGGTCATGGCGACGTCGGGATGGCCGACGAGATGCTCACCGGCTTCCTTGCCGGTCCCGGTGACGATGTTGATGACGCCGTCCGGGATACCGGCCTCGGTGGCGGCCTCGGCGAAGAGCAGCGAGGTCAGCGGGGTGAGCTCGGAGGGCTTCAGGACGATGGTGTTGCCCGCGGCGATCGCCGGGAGAACCTTCCAGGCGGCCATCTGGAGGGGGTAGTTCCAGGGCGCGATGGAGCCGACGACGCCGATGGGTTCACGCCGGATGTACGACGTGTGGTCGCCGGAGTACTCCCCCGCCGACTGCCCCTGGAGATGCCGGGCGGCCCCGGCGAAGAACGCGGTGTTGTCGATGGTCCCCGGCACGTCGAACTCGCGCGTCAGCTTCAGCGGCTTACCGCACTGCAGGGACTCGGCGCGTGCGAACTCCTCGGCGCGGTCGGCGAGCACGGCGGCGAAGCGGTGCATCGCGTCGGAACGCTCGCCCGGTGTGGTCGCGGCCCAGCCCGGGAAGGCGGCGCGCGCGGCAGCGACAGCCGCGTCGACGTCGTCCGTGCCCGCCGGCTCGTACGTGTAGACGTCCTCGCCGGTCGCCGGGTCGACGACTGCGTGCGTACGACCTGAGGTGCCCTTCGTCAGACGGCCCGCGATGAACTGCGCACCGGCCGCGAGGCGCTCCTGCGCGGGGAATCGGTCCAGGGTTCCCGGGTTGTGCATGTCGTCGCTCTCCTCCGCCGTCGCCCCTGGTGATCAGGGGTGGGTGGCGTAGCTTCAGCTCGATTTGAGTGCCGATCCTGACAGAGCTGTGGGCGTGCAACAAGTGATTCCGTTGTTGCCTTTTGGTTACGCGACGGAATCTGTCGACCAGGTGTCGAGTCGGCATGGGAAAGGGGGGACGGATTGTCAGTGGATTCCGGGGAGCGCCGAGGTATCACTGTGTCGGAGCTGCGACGAGGGCAATCAGGTGCCCGGCCGGCCGGGCGAAGACTGCTGGACGCAAACGCGAGTGCTCAGAGGGAGAACACCAGGACGATCATGCCGAGGCCCAGGGCGATGCCGACCGCACCGCAGATGATGCCGGCCAGGGCGTGGCCCCCGTTCGTGGCCTCGCCCTTGCGGGCCTTGCCGCGGCCGAGCACGCCGAAGATCACGGCGAGGATGCCCAGGACGATGGCCAGCGGCCACAGACAGAAGCCGACGGCCGCGCAGATGCCGAGCACGAGGCTCGCCGTGCCCATCCCGTTGGCCGGCGCGGGCTGCATACCGGGCCAGCCGTAGTAACCGGCGCCGGGCGGGGTCGGGTATCCGGGACCGGGGTATCCGGGACCAGCCAGGTATCCGGGACCGGCGGGGTATCCGGGACCAGCCTGGTAGGCGGGATCAGCCTGGTAGCCCGAACCGGGCGGGTAGCCCTGACCGGCCGGGTAGCCGTGGCCCACCGGGTGGCTGTAGCCCGCCGGGTAGCCGTACGCGACTTGGCCAGGGCCGTCGGGGGCCATGGGCGGCGGGGGGACGGGCTCGCCGTGGGCGGGCGGGGTGGCCGGGGCGGGCGGTGCAGGTGGGGCGAAGGGGTTGGGTGAGCCGTTGGCCGGGGGTGTGCCCATCGAGGGGACCGACGTCACTGTCTGCTGATCGTGGACGGAGGGGCCTGACGCGCCGGTGGTGCCGGGGCCGGTGTCGTCCGCGGGCGGAGCCCATGGGTTCGGCTCGGGACGGGCGTCGGAAGGGCTGCTCGCCGGGTCCGCCTTCCCCAGGTCGACCGCGGACTCCGGACCCTCGGCCAACGGCACCTCCGTCGCGTCGGGCGGCGTCGGCCAGAGTGCTGCGGCGTTCTCACGCGCTTCCGGCGTCTGCGCGTCGTCGGACATGCGCGGGGTCCCCTCTGTCGTGCGTGCCGTCATGCTAAGGCCCGTGCCATGACGGCAGAGGTCCGGCCTACGATGATCCCCGAGTCATCGATCAGCCGATCACCCGCGTCCCGCCTGACACCGGCCGGGGACGCCGTTCCCGGGGAGGAACCTTGACCCAGCACGTTGCCGCAGGCGCCCCGCGCGACCTGCACGCCTTCATCGCCGGACTGCCCAAGGCCGAACTGCATGTGCATCATGTCGGCTCCGCCTCCCCCCGGATCGTCTCCGAACTGGCCGCCCGCCACCCCGACTCCAAGGTGCCCACCGACCCCGAGGCCCTGGTCGACTACTTCACCTTCACGGACTTCGCCCACTTCATCGAGGTGTATCTGTCCGTCGTCGACCTGATCCGCACGCCGGAGGACGTACGTCTGCTGACGTACGAGGTGGCCCGTGACATGGCCCGGCAGCAGGTGCGCTACGCCGAGCTGACCATCACGCCGTACTCCTCGACCCGGCGCAACATCGACGAGGGCTCCTTCATGGACGCCATCGAGGACGCCCGCAAGGCCGCGGAGGCCGACTTCGGGACCGTACTGCGGTGGTGCTTCGACATTCCCGGCGAGGCGGGTCTCGAAGCCGCCGAGGAGACGACGCGGCTGGCCACCGACGACCGGCTGCGCCCCGAGGGGCTGGTGTCGTTCGGGCTGGGCGGACCCGAAATCGGCGTGCCGAGGCCGCAGTTCAAGCCGTTCTTCGACCGCGCGCTGGCCGCCGGGCTGCGGTCGGTGCCGCACGCCGGTGAGACGACCGGTCCGGAGACGGTGTGGGACGCCCTCACCGAACTGCGTGCCGACCGCATCGGGCACGGCACCAGTTCCGCCGAGGACGCGAAGCTGCTCGCGCACCTCGCCGAGCACCGCATCGCGCTGGAGGTGTGCCCGACCTCCAACATCGCCACCCGCGCGGTCCGCACCCTCGACGAGCACCCCATAAAGGAGTTCGTGCGGTCCGGCGTCCTGGTCACCATCAACTCCGACGACCCGCCGATGTTCGGCACCGACCTCAACAACGAGTACGCGGTCGCCGCCAGGCTCCTCGAACTCGACGAGCGCGGCCTCGCCGACCTCGCGAAGAACGCGGTCGAGGTGTCCTTCCTGGACGAGCCCGGCAAGGCACGCATCAAGGACGAGATCGACACCTACACCTCGACCTGGCTCGCTTCCTGAAGCCCGCTGACAGCCCGGACGCGAACACCGCCACAATGAGGCCCATGCAGAACGTGACCGCCGTGGCGCACCGCGGCGACCCCTACCGGCTCCGCGAGAACACGCTCGGCTCGCTGCGCTCCGCGCTCAGGCAGGGCGCGGACGCGGTCGAGATCGACGTACGGCTCACCCGGGACGGCGTGCCCGTGCTGCTGCACGACGACACGCTCAAGCGGCTGTGGGAGCACGACCGGCCGCTGAGCTCGCTGTCGGCGGCCGAGGTGCACGGGCTCACGGACGGCGGGGTGCCGACGCTGGCGGAGGCCCTCTCCGCCACCGACGGCCACCGGGTCATGCTCGACCTGCCCGGCGGGCCGAGTGCGAAGGCGGTCCGCCGGGTCGTGGGCGTCGTACGGGAGTCGGGGGCGGCCGACCGCGTGTACTACTGCGCCGACGCCGGCGCCATGCTCAACGTGCGCGCCGCCGACCCGGCCGCAGAGATCGCGCTGACCTGGACGACGCTGGCGCCGGCGCGGCCCGTCCTGCTGGACGCGGTGCGGCCACGGTGGCTCAACTACCGTTTCCCGCTGGTGGACCGCGACCTCGCCGCCCGCCTCCACGCGGACGGCTACCTGGTCTCCGTCTGGACCCCCGACACCCGCCGCTCCATGCGTCGGCTCGTCGACATCGGCGTCGACTCGATCACGACGAACCGCATCGACGCGCTGTGTACCCTGCGCGGTCCCAGGGGCACTACACGCGGCCCCAGGGGTACTACACGCGCGATCGCTGAGCCACCGTCGCCGGGTCGGCCGGGGTCGCTCGCGTGACGTACTGGGGTACGGGAGCGGTGTCCTTGCCGTTGTCGCGGACCAGGCCGTAGCGGATGACGCCCTGGTCGGGGCCGTGCTGGATGTCCTCGGTCACCTTGTCCCAGCTGGACGGGAAGACGGCCAGGCCGTAGGAGGCGCCGCGCTCGTTCAGGTTGAGGGTGACGGTTCCGTCGACGTAGTAGAACTCGTTCTGCCACATCTGCTGGGCGCCGTCCGGCAGGACCGTGTAGCCGATGTCCGGGCCGCCCATGCCGGTGACGTAGCCGCGGTCGGAGCCGTCCCCGATGACGTCGTCCATACGACGGCCGCCACCGGAGGCAACGTGGAAGATCTTGCCCTTCAGTCCGGTCCAGGTCGGCATGGCCAGCCCGCCGGGCCGGTCGTGCGGCGAGATCTGCCAGCGCACCAGGACATACCCCTGCCCGCTGAGCGTGACGCTCTCCCCGCGGTGCTGCATGACGGCCCTCGCGCCGCCGCTGCTGGTGATGCCGGACTCGGGGCGGTGCGGGAGGGCGGCGGGCCGGGCGTTCGGGTCCGGCGCCTGGTCGACGGCGTCCACGACGGTGCCGTACAGGTCGGGCCGGCGCGTCGGGGACGGTGAGGGTGACGGCGTGGGCGAGGCGGGCGCGGAGGGGGCCGGCGGGCGGGCCGTGCTCGCCGCGGTCGGGGCGGCGGCGCGCGGGGGCGGGTCGGCCGGGGGCTGGGTGACGACGTACGCGCCGCCCGCCACGATGGTCGCGCCGGCCGTCATCGCGACGGCGGGCTTGGTCAGCGCGCCCAGCACCTTCGCGGACCAGCCGACGGAGGTGGCGGCCACGGCCGTCTTGCCGCCGAAGGCCAGCGACAGGGTGAAGCCGACCGGGAGCGGCACGAGCGCGATCCCGACGAGGAGCCGCTCGGCCGGTACGACGGCCTGGCGGGAGTCGCCGCAGTAGCCGCAGCCACGGATGTGCCGGGCCAGCCGCTTGCGCCAGACGGAGTCGGGGCGGCCGTTCCAGCGGTTCGTCACCTCGCGCAGTTCGGGGCAGGCGCCGTCCAGGGCGCGCACGATGCCGCGCGCGGTCCCCAGGCGTTCCTTCAGCCGCTGGACGCGGACGGCGGCATGCTGGCGGCTGATGCCGGCGGCCGAGGCCAGCTCACGCCGGGTGAGTTCGCCGGCGACCTCCAGCCACCACAGCGACAGCAGCTGCCGGTCCTCGTCGTCGAGCCAGCGCACCGCCTCCGCGACCTCGCGCCGCTGGCCCTCCAACTGGAGCCGCAGAACGGTGAGTTCGGCGAAGTCGGTGGCCTCGTGCGCGGCGGACTCGTCCAGCCGGTCGGGCTGCTTGCGGCGTGCCCGGTCCCGTATCTGCCGCATGGCGATCGCCACCAGCCAGGACCGGAAGCTGTCCGGGTCGCGCAGCGAGCCGAGGTTGTCGACGGCCCGCAGCATCGTCTCCTGGACGACGTCGTCGACATCGGCATGACCGTTCAGGGCGCGGCCGACGATGTTGTAGACCAGCGGCAGCCACCCCGCGACCAGCTCGTCCAGCGCCTGCCGGTCACCGGCCTGCGCCGCCGCGATGGTGGATCGCCACTGCCGCCCTTCCACAATCGTCCTCTCCTGTGTCATTCCGTGTCCGTGTGCACCTTCTCAGCCGTGACTGTGTGGCTCGCCATGAGGAAGATCACAGATACGGAGACGAGGTGAAGGCGGCCCCGATAACAGTTTTTCGGTGCCGGTGCCGGTCCCGTAGGGGCGATCCCTGGCAACTCCAGTGCTGGGGGAGGGAGTTGCTCGGGGTTCCACCAGGGTGGGTGCCCTCCCCGGCGACGATTCGGGCACCGTCGTACGCGCAGAGGATCATCACAAACACCCCGCCTCCCCCAGGAGCAGCCCATGCGCACCTCTGTCCTCGCCGCCTGTGTCGCCGTCGCGCTCACCGCCGGCCCCCTGGCGGCGCCCGCCTTGGCCGCGCCCCCGCCGGCCTCCGCCCGCGCCACGGCGGGCCCGGACGCGAAGGCGCTGTCCGCTGCGATCGCCGGGCTTCCGGACGTGGCCGCGGAGACAACCGCGGCGCTGGTCCGGGTCGGCGGCACGGACGGCAGCTGGCGCGGCAGCGCGGGCGTGCATGACCTGAAGAGCGGCAGGGCGGCGGACCCTGACGCCCGCTTCCGGGCCGGTTCGACGACGAAGGTGGTGACAGCAGCCGTCGTACTTCAACTGGTGGCGGAGGGGAAAGCCGACCTGAACCGGCCGGTGCAGCACTACCTCCCCGGCCTGCTGGACAAGCGCTTCAAGTCGATCACCGTACGACAGCTGCTGAACCACACCAGCGGGATCCAGCCCGGCGACGGCTTCGCCGATCCGTACGCACACCGCTTCGACACACTGACTCCGCAGCAGCTCGTGGCATCGGCGGCGGCGAAGGGACCGGAGTTCGCGCCCGGAACGCGGCAGCACTACCTGGACATCAACTACACGGTGCTCGGCATGCTCATCGAGAAGGTGACCGGGCAGTCGTACGACACCGAGGCCACGCGGCGTGTGCTGCGCCCCGCGGGGATGCGGCACACCGGTTTCCCCGGCACCGATCCCCGCATCCACGGCCCGCACAACCGCGGCTACCAGGAGCTCGTCGGCCCGGACGGGACGAGCCGACTCGTCGACGTCACGGAGTGGAACCAGGCGAGCAGCTGGGCGGTGGGCGACATGATCTCCACGACCGCCGACCTGGAGCGGCTGCTGACCACCCTCTTCCGGGGGCGGATCGTGCCCGGGCCGCAGCTGAGGGAGATGTTCACGGTGCCGGACATCGAGGGCGCCACCTACAGCGCCGGACTGCAGCGTTTCGAGAACGAGGACCGGGTCTTCTGGGCCAAGTCGGGCGCCCGGTACGGCTACAGCTCGGCGCTCGCCGCCAGCCGCGATCTGAGCCGCACGCTGGTGTATTCGATCAGCGACACGAACGCCAAGGACTATGCGATGAACCCGGTCGCACAGCGGATCGTCCTGGCGGCACTCAAGTAGCCCTGGGTACGTGTCCGGTACCACTTGTGCAACTAGTTGCATAATCGGCGGCCCGTCCTCTACAACAGTCGAATGAGCCGTTACCCGCATCTGCTGACCCCCCTCGACCTGGGCTTCACCACCCTCCCCAACCGCGTGCTCATGGGCTCCATGCACGTCGGCCTGGAGGAGGCGGAGCGCGGTTTCGAGCGGATGGCCGCCTTCTACGCCGCCCGCGCCCGGGGCGGCGTCGGACTGATCGTCACCGGGGGCATCGCGCCCAACGAGGAGGGACGGCCGTACGAGGGCGGCGCGAAGCTGACCACCGACGCCGAGGCGGAGCAGCACACGGTCATCACCGAGGCCGTGCACCGCGAGGGCGGGCGGATCGCGATGCAGATCCTGCACTTCGGCCGGTACGCGTACCACCAGGACCTCGTCGCCCCGAGTCCGCTCCAGGCGCCCATCAGCCCCTTCCGGCCGCGCGAGCTCAGCGACGAGGACGTGGAGCGGACGATCGACGACTACGCGCGCGCCGCCCGTCTCGCCCGGCAGGCCGGGTACGACGGCGTCGAGATCATGGGCTCCGAGGGCTATCTGATCAACGAGTTCATCACGGCGCAGACCAACCAGCGCACCGACCGCTGGGGCGGCTCGTACGAGAACCGCATGCGGTTCCCCGTGGAGATCGTGCGGCGGGTGCGGGAGGCGGTCGGCGAGGACTTCATCGTCATCTACCGGCTGTCGATGCTGGACCTGGTGCCGAGCGGCTCGACGCACGAAGAGGTGGTGGCCCTCGCGAAGGCGGTCGAGGCGGCCGGCGCGACGATCATCAACACCGGCATCGGCTGGCACGAGGCCCGTATCCCCACGATCGCCACGTCCGTGCCGCGGGGCGCGTACACCTGGGTCACCAAGCGGCTCATGGGCGAGGTCTCGGTCCCTCTCGTCACCACCAACCGCATCAACACCCCTGAGCTGGCCGAGGAGTTGCTCGCCGACGGCTGCGCGGACATGGTGTCGATGGCCCGGCCGATGCTCGCCGACCCGGAGTTCGTGAACAAGGCGGCCGAAGGGCGCCCCGAGGCGATCAACACCTGCATCGGCTGCAACCAGGCCTGCCTCGACCACACCTTCAGCGGGCAGATCACCTCCTGCCTGGTCAACCCGCGCGCCTGCCACGAGACCGAGCTGGTGCTCTCCCCCACCCGGCGGCGCAAACGGGTCGCGGTCGTCGGCGCCGGACCAGCCGGACTCGCCTGCGCGGTGAGCGCCGCCGAGCGTGGCCACGAGGTGACGCTGTACGACGCCGCGAGCGAGGTCGGCGGCCAGCTCAACGTGGCCCGCAAGGTGCCCGGCAAGCAGGAGTTCGACGAGACGCTGCGCTACTTCCGCCACCAACTCGACGCCCACGGTGTCGACGTACGCCTGGGCACCCGGGTCTCCGCGGGCGATCTGTCCGGCTACGACGAGGTCGTCGTCGCCACCGGCGTCACCCCCCGCACCCCGGACATCCCCGGCGTCGACCACCCGAGCGTCGTGGGCTACCTCGACGTCCTGCGCGACGGCGCCCCCGTCGGCGACCGCGTCGCGGTCCTCGGCGCGGGCGGCATCGGCTTCGACGTCGCCGAATACCTCACCGACGGCGGCGACAAGGCGAGCGAGGACCCGGCGACGTACTTCCGTCACTGGGGCGTCGACATGACGTACGAAGGCCCCGGCGGCCTCACCGCCCCCGAGCGCCCCGCCCCGCCCCGCACGGTCCATCTGCTCCAGCGCAAGACGTCCAAGGTCGGCGCGGGCCTCGGCAAGACCACCGGCTGGATCCACCGCACCGAGCTCAAGCACCGCGGCGTCCGCATGGTCCCGGGTGTGCGCTACGACCGGATCGACGACGCCGGACTGCATGTGACCGTCGGCGACACCAGCACGGTCCTGGAGGTCGACACGATCGTGCTGTGCACCGGGCAGGAGCCGAGGCGGGAGCTGTACGACGCCCTGGCCGCCGCCGGGCGCAGCGTGCACCTCATCGGGGGTGCCGACGTTGCCGCCGAGCTGGATGCCAAGCGGGCGATCAAGCAGGGGACGGAGCTGGCGGCGACGCTTTAGCTCCGCTGGGACGCCGGTAGCTCCGCTGGGACGCCGGGCTTCTGTCCGCGGGTCCGTTGTGGCTGGTCGCGCCCACGCGGCGGAGCCGCACATCGATGCAGCCCCGCGCCCCTTAAGGGCGCTGCTGCACCGTCCCTAGGATGTGCCCATGTCCCTGCCGCACGCGATTCTGACCGCCCTGCTGGAGAAGCCGTCCTCGGGGCTGGAGCTGACCCGGCGGTTCGACCGGTCGATCGGTTACTTCTGGTCGGCGACGCATCAGCAGATCTATCGCGAGCTGGGGAAACTCGAGGCCGAGGGCTCCATCCGGGCCCTGCCCGCCGCACAGCCGGCCCGTGGACAGAAGAAGAGCTACGAGGTGCTGCCCGCCGGCCGCGCCGAACTGGCCCGCTGGACGGCCACCGCCCAGGACCCCAAGCCGCACCGGGACGCCCTGCTGCTGCGGCTGCGCGCGGCGGCCGTGGTCGGCACGGAGGGTCTTGAGGCCGATCTGCGCCGCCATCTGGAGCTGCACCGGCGGCAGTTGACCGAGTACGAGGAGATCGAGCAGCGCGATTTCCCGCCCGGCAAGGACAGCCCCGAGGACCGGCTGCGGCATCTGGTGCTGCGGGCGGGCATCGACCTGGAGAACTTCTGGACGGGGTGGCTGACGCACGCGCTGGAGGAGGTCGCCGGGCTGCCGGATCACGGCTGAGCGCTCGGCTGGAACCCCCCGCCCTTTCAAGGCGTTGCCGTGATCACGGCGCACGGCGCCGGACTGTGGCGCTGGCCGGCGCCACCCTGTGGGGCACGGCTCCCGCGGGCAACGAGCCGACGGTGCCACGCTGTTCGACGACTTCAACTACAGCAGCCACAGCGACCCGAAGATCTCGGCGCACGGCTGGAGCGTGCGCTCCAACTCCGGCGGCCCCGGCGTGCCCGGCGCCACCCGGGCACCCGAGAACGTCACCTTCTCCAGCGCGGGCGGCAACTCCCTCATGAACCTGGAGACTTCGACCGCCGGCACCGCGGGAAGCACCGAGCTTCACCATCAACGACCTCACGGCACCGATGGCGGACGACTACGCCGAGTACGACTTCGAGTACCTGCCCAACGGCGGCTGGGGCGAGCCGTCGAACATCCTCTACACGACGTCCTGGGAGACCTACCAAGCCGACCCGTGGGTGGCGGTCAACCAGCACACCGAGAGCCGCCAGAGCTACGCCGGCCGGCACGACCTGGTGCTACGTCCTCCACGTCAAGGATCAGGTCCTCACGCCGACGCAGGTCGCCACAAGGCTGACGGCATACCGCAGCGCGGGCACCACCCTTCCGGAGTCGGTTGCCCTGAGGCACCGAACCCGGAAGGGACGCACCACGGCTATCGCACCGCTGTCACTTCCTCCAGGCCCAGTGCAGCCGGTCGAGACCGCTCTGGTTGTTCACCTTCAGGCTGAGCTTGGTGCCCGTGCCCTGGAGGGTGGTGAGGGAGTAGGTGTCACCGTTGCGCAGACCGGGCCAGTAGACCGAGCCCAGGCCCAGCTCCCGGATGGTGTCGGTCGCTGCCTGGATGTAGGCGACCTCGTTGGAGCCGTTGACCGGGCCGTTGTAGTCGAGGCCGGTCGTCATGGAGGCGCCGAACTCGTCGAGGATGGTGCGCGAGGCGCACTCTCCGATGCGCTCCTTGAAGTCCGCTTTCCACTGGTCGACGCTGGTCCAGTCGGTGTGCCAGAAGCCGTAGTTGTGCAGGGCGATGCGGGTGCCGTCGAGGCGCGGGTCGGCGCACACCGGCTTGACGTCCTCGCTGTATTTGTACCCGCCGATCAGCATCCGGTCGCGGGGCACATCGCGGTGGGTGGTCACCCACTTCGCTGCGATGTCGGTCCACTCCTGGGCGGTGTAGCCGAACGGCTCGTTCATCGGCTCGAAGTACACCTTGGAGTTGCGCGCGTAGGCGGAGGTGATCCGAGCCCACATCCGGTCCCAGGAGGCCTGGTCGTCGATCTTGCCGTCCTTGGCGTTGTCGGCCTCCCAGTAGCCCAGGATGACCTTGAAGCCCTTGGCGGTGGCGGCGTCGATCGCGCCTCGGTACGACTTCCAGAAGGGGCCGTTGACGGAGGTGGGATTGACCGGAAGGCGGACCGTGTTGGCGCCGAGCCCGGCGAACCCGCCGATGATCGCCCTGGACTTGGCGTAGGTCGTGGAGTAACTGTCGGAAGTGGACAGGCCCGAGGGCACGACCGCGTCGTCTGCGTAATTGTCGCGCGGGTCGGCCCAGTTGACGCCGCGGAAGTCGCTGACGGGCGGCGGGGAAGCGTGGGTGGAGGCGGCTGCGGGAGCGGCGGACGCGGGGGAGGCGAGGGCCCCGCCGAATGCCGTGGCGCCGGCCAGCAATGCCCCCAGGCAAGCTGTCCCGCGACGGTTCTTTCTTGACACGACGTCCCTTTCTGGGCAGTTACGTCCGCGAAACCCTGCAAGCAGGTCAGCGGCTCTGTGGCTCCCGCAAAGTAGAAGAGACTTCGAACAAGGGTCAACGCATCTGCACACCAAATTTCATCAAGAACGCAGGATGACGCCCACGCCTACAACCCCGCGATCGCGTTCCACCGGACGCGATCCGTGTGGGAACGGTTACAGCTTCGTCCACGCCTCCGTCAGCGTCGCGCGCAGGATCTGCTCGATCTCGTCGAACGTCTCCTGGTTGGAGATCAGCGGCGGGGCGAGCTGGACGACCGGGTCGCCTCGGTCGTCGGCACGGCAGTACAGGCCGTTGTCGTAGAGCGCCTTGGAGAGGAAGCCGTACAGGACGCGCTCGGTCTCCTCGTCGTTGAAGGACTCCTTGGTGGCTTTGTCCTTGACCAGTTCGATGCCGTAGAAGAAGCCGTTGCCGCGGACGTCGCCGACGATCGGCAGGTCGTGCAGCTTCTCCAGGGTCGACCGGAACGCGCCCTCGTTGTCGAGGACGTGCTGGTTGAGGCCCTCGCGCTCGAAGAGGTCGAGGTTGGCGAGGCCGACCGCGGCCGACACCGGGTGGCCGCCGAAGGTGTAGCCGTGCAGGAAGGTGTTGTCGCCCTTGTAGAACGGCTCGGCCAGCCGGTCGGAGATGACGCAGGCGCCGATCGGGGAGTAGCCCGAGGTCATGCCCTTGGCGCAGGTGATCATGTCCGGGACGTAGTCGAACTTGTCGCAGGCGAACATCGTGCCGAGGCGGCCGAAGGCGCAGATGACCTCGTCCGAGACCAGCAGTACGTCGTACTGGTCGCAGATCTCGCGCACGCGCTGGAAGTAGCCGGGCGGGGGCGGGAAGCAGCCGCCCGCGTTCTGCACCGGCTCCAGGAAGACGGCCGCGACCGTCTCCGGGCCCTCGAAGAGGATCTGCTGCTCGATCTGGTCGGCGGCCCAGCGGCCGAAGGCCTCCGGGTCGTCACCGAACAAGGGAGCCCGGTAGATGTTCGTGTTCGGGACCTTGTGCGCGCCCGGGACCAGCGGCTCGAAGGGGGCCTTCAGGGCCGGCAGACCCGTGATGGACAGGGCGCCCTGCGGGGTGCCGTGGTACGCGACCGCGCGGGAGATCACCTTGTGCTTGGTGGGCTTGCCGACCAGCTTGAAGTACTGCTTGGCCAGCTTCCAGGCGGTCTCCACCGCCTCGCCGCCGCCGGTGGTGAAGAAGACCTTGTTCAGGTCACCAGGGGCGTGGTGCGCGAGGCGCTCGGCCAGCTCGACGGCCTTCGGGTGGGCGTAGGACCACACCGGGAAGAACGCCAGCTCCTGGGCCTGCTTGAAGGCGGTCTCCGCCAGCTCCACGCGGCCGTGGCCCGCCTGGACCACGAACAGACCGGCGAGACCGTCGAGGTACCGCTTGCCCTTGTCGTCGTAGATGTAGGTGCCCTCGCCCCGGACGATCGTGGGGACGGGGGACTTCTCGTACGAGGACATGCGGGTGAAGTGCATCCACAAGTGGTCGTACGCGGTCTGGCTGAGGTCCTTGGTGCTCACGGTTATCGGGTCCTCACGGTTATCGGGTTCCCCACATATAGGTCTGCTTCTTGAGCTTCAGATAGACGAAGCTCTCGGTCGAGCGCACTCCGGGGATGGCCCGGATGCGTCGGTTGATGACCTCCAGGAGGTGGTCGTCGTCCTCGCAGACGATCTCCACCATCAGGTCGAAGGAGCCTGCGGTCATCACCACGTACTCGCATTCGGACATGGCGGTCAGCGCGTCGGCCACGGACTCCACGTCGCCCTCGACATGGATGCCGACCATCGCCTGCCGGCGGAAGCCCACGGTGAGCGGGTCCGTGACGGCGACGATCTGCATCACGCCCTGGTCGAGCAGCTTCTGGACGCGCTGACGCACGGCCGCCTCGGAGAGGCCGACGGCCTTGCCGATCGCGGCGTACGGCCGGCGGCCGTCCTCCTGGAGCTGTTCGATGATGGCGAGGGAGACGGCATCCAGCTGGGGATTGCCGTTCCGCTGATCTGCGCTTCGACTGGCCACGACTTCACTGTGCACGACGTCTCGACAGTTCCGCAAGGCCGAGGCGATGAAATTCGTTGTTTATGCAGCCTGGACTTGCGGATTTCGCAGAAACGGCGCGATCCGGGCTGTTGAAAACGTGGAACGCGGGACTAGGGTGGGTGTCTCAGTCAATGGACAGTTCGACCTGACAGGAGGCCGGCAGTGAGCACCGAGCTGCGTCGTCTGCGCAATTACATCGACGGTGAGTTCCGGGACGCCGCCGACGGACGGACCACCGAGGTGGTCAACCCCGCGGCGGGCGAGGCGTACGCGACCGCGCCGCTGTCCGGGCAGGCGGACGTCGACGCCGCGATGGCGGCCGCCGCCGCGGCCTTCCCGGCCTGGCGCGACACCACCCCGGCCGAGCGGCAGAAGGCCCTCCTGAAGATCGCGGACGCGTTCGAGGAGCGGGCGGAGGAACTGATCGCGGCCGAGGTGGAGAACACCGGCAAGCCGATCGGGCTCACCCGGTCCGAGGAGATCCCGCCGATGGTCGACCAGATCCGGTTCTTCGCCGGCGCGGCGCGGATGCTGGAGGGCCGTTCCGCCGGTGAGTACATGGAGGGGCTGACCTCGATCGTCCGGCGCGAGCCGGTCGGCGTCTGCGCGCAGGTCGCGCCGTGGAACTACCCGATGATGATGGCCGTATGGAAGTTCGCGCCGGCGCTGGCCGCGGGTAACACGGTCGTCCTGAAGCCGTCCGACACGACCCCGGCCTCGACGGTCCTGATCGCCGAGATCATCGGCTCGATCGTGCCCAAGGGGGTCTTCAACGTCATCTGCGGCGACCGTGAGACCGGGCGGATGATGGTCGAGCACCCCGTCCCGGCGATGGCCTCCATCACCGGTTCCGTGCGCGCCGGCATGCAGGTCGCCGAGTCCGCGTCCAAGGACGTCAAGCGGGTCCACCTGGAGCTGGGCGGCAAGGCGCCGGTCGTCGTCTTCGAGGACACCGACATCGCCAAGGCCGTCGAGGACATCTCCGTCGCGGGCTTCTTCAACGCCGGGCAGGACTGTACGGCGGCCTGCCGCGTCCTCGTCCACGAGGCGATCCACGACGAGTTCGTCGCGGCGCTGGCGAAGGCCGCGGCCGATACGAAGACGGGGCAGCCGGACGATGAGGACGTGCTGTTCGGGCCGCTCAACAACCCGAACCAGCTGAAGCAGGTGAGTGGGTTCATCGAGCGTCTGCCGGCGCACGCGCGCGTGGAGGCCGGGGGCAAGCGGGTCGGCGACAAGGGGTACTTCTTCGCGCCGACCGTCGTTTCCGGCGTCAAGCAGGACGACGAGATCATCCAGAAGGAGGTCTTCGGGCCGGTCATCACCGTTCAGTCCTTCGCCGACGAGAACCAGGCGGTCGAGTGGGCGAACGGGGTCGAGTACGCGCTCGCGTCCTCTGTATGGACGAAGGATCATGCGCGTGCGATGCGGATGTCGAAGGCGCTGGACTTCGGGTGCGTGTGGATCAACACGCATATTCCGCTGGTTGCGGAGATGCCGCACGGTGGGTTCAAGAAGTCGGGGTACGGCAAGGATCTTTCGGCGTACGGGTTCGACGACTACACGCGGATCAAGCATGTGATGACGTCCTTGGACGCGTAGGCCGTTGTTCGGCTGCGGGGGCGTGGGGGCTGGTCGCGCAGTCCCCACGCCCCCGGCGCTTGTCCGGCCCGGGTGCACCCATGCGAGTGAGAAGGGTGCACCCGGGCCGCGTGCTGTCCGGCGTTGCTGCCCCAAATCCCTAGCGTGCCTTGTAGCTGGCCGGCCCTGCCTTCGTTCCCCCGCCTGGGGGATCGGCACCGGGAATTACGGATCTGAACGAGGTGTACGCCCATGGTGGCCCCGCCGGACAACGACGTTCTCTGGGCACGCGCCCTGCACTTCCAGCACGACGACGGCTCACCCGCGCTCGGCGGCGTCTCCCTCCACGTCCAGGAGGGCGAGATCGTCGCGGTGAGCGGCCCGCGCGGCAGCGGCAAGACGACGTTGCTGAGATGTCTGTCCGGTTTGGTACGACCGTTGCGCGGCGAGGTCTGGTTCAACAGCCTGCCGGTGCACACCATGGGCCCGCTCGCCCGTGAACGGCTGCGCCGCGACCGCTTCGCCTGGGTCGACCCGGCCCCGCTGCTCGTCCCCGAACTCAACGCCTGGGAGAACGCCGCCCTGCCGCTGATGCTCCGCGGCACCAGTCGCCGTCGCGCCAAGGTGGCCGCGATGGAGTGGCTGGAGCGCCTGGACGTCGGCGACCGTGCCCGTAAGCGGCCGCACGAGATGGTCCAGGCGGAACGCCAGCGCGTCTCGATCGCCAGGGCCCTGGCCCCGACTCCCACGGTCCTGTTCGCGGACGAACCGACGGCCCCCCTGCACCGCGCCGACCGCGGCCACGTCCTGCGCACGCTCACCACGGCGGCCCGCTCGCACGGCATCACCGTGATCCTGGCGACGCACGACGCGGAAACGGCGGCGGTCGCGGACCGCACGGTCTCCCTCCTGGACGGCCGGCGCGTGACCACGGTGCATCTGCCCCCGGTCACCGAGTCGGAAGGCCGGGCCGCGTGCTCGCTCTCCGTCTGACCCGCGTCGCCCAGCCCGCCGTACATCTGCGCCGCCTCGCGGTGGCCGCGGCCTCGGCCGCGACGGGCTTCCTGCTTCTCTCCGCCCTGGGCCACGCGATGTCCCACCAGGACCCCGCCGCGTCGACCCTCCGCCTGACCTGGTGCACGGCCCCCCTCGCGACCACCGTCTACTTCGCCGTGGCGGTGGCCCGCACGGACCCGGGAACCAAACCCCGCCCCGGCCTCTCCGCCATCGGCCTGGGCCCCGGCCGCCTGATGATCACCTCCGCCCTCACAACGGCCCTCGCCACCACCGTCGGCTCCCTCCTCGCCCTCCTGGCCTTCCTCCACCTACGAGGCGACCTCACGGGCGTACCATTCGCCGGCGCGGCAACCGACTACCTGGCCACCGGTCAGCCCCTCCCCCTCCCGGCAACCCTCACCCTGCTCACCCTGGTACCGGCCATCGCCTCCCTCTCCACAGCCCTGGCCCTCCGCCCAAAGGACCCACGCAGGCCCGCACACCACGGAGCCCCGAGGAAATACGGCCGCTTCGGTGCGTACGGGCTGGCGGGGGCACGGGAGACGTTCGGAGCGTACGGAAGATTCGGCGCGCGCCTAGGGCGAAAGGCCGCAGACACCCATCAAGCCGCAGACAGCCGTCAGGCTGCGGGCAGTCGTGCCGCTGGGGCCGCACCGGTGGGCGCAGGTGGCACCCCGCCGGCGCCGGGCAGCGCGACCGACCCCCCAGCAGCAACGCCGGACGCCGCACCGGTCGACGCTCACCTCGACCCCCCGGCCCCCCGCGAAGCACCCCGCGGCCTCCCCTGGGGCATCACCGTCCTCGCCGCGGGCCTCACCGTAGAGGCCTACGCCAGCCGCACCGCAGACCCCACCTCCCCCGGCCTCCTCGCGGGCTGGGCCCTCACCGCCCTCGGCCTCGCCCTCGCCGCCCCCGGCCTCACCCACCTCTGCGGCCGCCTCCTCCAGTCCGCCCACCCCGGCGCCCTGCGCCTCCTCGCAGGCCGCGTCCTCATGGAGGAGTCCGCCCGCATCGGCCGCCCCCTGGGCATCGTCTGCGCCGTGGCCTCGGCGGCGTACACGACCGCCCTCGTCCACGACACCGAGGTCCAGCCCCTCGGCTCGCTCACCGACCTCGGCGCCCTGGTGGTCGTCGGCTGCACCGCGGCCACCCTCCTCACCGCCGCCGTGGAGGCGAAGCAGGCCCGCGCCGACACCACCGCCGCCCTCCTGCGCCTCGGTGCCCCCGCCGCCATGCTCCGCAGCGCCGCCGCCCTCCGCGCCGGCGCCCTGCTGGCCCTGTTCGGCCCGCTCACCCTGATCGTCGCCGAGCTGGCGGCGCTGCCGATGGCCGTCGGCTGAGCCTCGTACGAGAAGACGTACGAAAAAAGTCGTCATACGGCGATGATTTCTGCGCGACCCTTGGGTCTACCCCCACGTAACGACACGAACTCGATGGGAGAGACCACGATGTACCAGCAGATGATCTTCCTGAACCTGCCCGTGAACGACCTCGACGCCTCGAAGAAGTTCTTCACGGAGCTGGGCTACTCGATCAACGCGCAGTTCAGCGACGAGAACGCGGCCTCGGTCGTGATCAGCGACACGATCGTGGCGATGCTGCTCAAGAAGTCGTTCTACTCGACCTTCACCAAGAAGGAGATCGCGGACGCCACGAAGACCAGCCAGGTTCTGATCGCGCTGAGCGCGGAGAGCCGCGAGAAAGTCGACGAACTGGTCGACAGGGCGATCGCCCTGGGCGGTTCGCCCACCGGCGAGGCCCAGGACCAGGGCTTCATGTACGGCCGCGCCTTCGACGACCTCGACGGCCACACCTGGGAGGTCATCTGGATGGACCCGGCAGCGGTAGAAGGCTGACCAGTCGGCTGCGGCGCTGCAACGCCCCAAGGGGCGCGGGGCTGTATCGATATGCGGCTCCGCCGCGTGGGCGCGACCAGCCACAACGGACCCGCAGCCGAAAGACGACCCATCCCGGCACACCGCGGAGCACCTAGCATAGGCGCGTGCACTCGACACCCGCCCATACATTCGACCCCTCCCACGACCGTGAGATCGAGTCCCTCGCCGAGTTCGACGAGGTGGTCGCAACGGTCGGCTCGCTCGCCCATCACCGTGTCCAGGCCGTCGATCTGACGGACCGTACGGACGTCCTGCTGACCGTGGACGCCACGGGCGCCGTCTTCCTCGGCTGCCCGATGGACCCCGAGGCCGCCGCTCAGGTGCGCGCCTCGGGGTCCCTGGTCTTCCCGCCGGTCCCGGGCCTCCCCTTCGACCCGTACCGCGGCTTCGTCTACTCGCCCGCCGAGTTGTTCGCCTCGCTCGACAAGGGTTACGAGGCGACACCGGACGCCCTCTCGTACGCCTGGTTCCAGCGGACCAAGTCGGACGGCGACATATTCGGTTCCATGCTGCGCGCCATCCACGACGACGCGGTCTCGGACGCTCTTGACGAACTCCTCGTCGGCGCCCGGGTGGTCGGCGTCATGGGCGGGCATGCCATGGCGCGCGGCACCGAGGAGTACGCCGGTGCCGCACGTCTCGGCCGCGAGCTGGCCCGGGCCGGTTTCACCGTCGCCACGGGCGGCGGGCCGGGCGCGATGGAGGCGGCGAATCTCGGCGCGTACGCGGCCCCCTTCGGCGACGAGATGCTCACCGAAGCGCTCCAACTCCTCGGGAAGACCCCGAAGTTCGTCCCGTCGATCACCGACTGGGCGCGCGCCGCGTTCGAGGTCCGTGAGCGCTGGCCGGACGGCGGTTCTTCGGTGGGCATCCCGACCTGGTTCTACGGCCATGAGCCGCCCAACGCGTTCGCCGCGCACATCGCCAAGTACTTCGCCAACGCCACCCGCGAGGACGGCCTGCTGGCCCGCTCCACCGCGGGTGTCGTCTTCCTGCCGGGCGCCGCCGGGACCGTACAGGAGATCTTCGACAACGCGACGCCGAACTACTACGAGTCGCGAGGCGAGCCCACGCCCATGGTGCTGGTGAACCGTGCGCACTGGACGGAGCGGCTGCCGACCTGGCCGCTGCTGCAGGCGCTGGCGCGGGGCCGGTCGATGGAGGCCCGAATCGCCCTGGTCGACCGAATCGAGGACGCGCCGGCGGCACTGAAACGTGTCGGCGGTTAATAAGAAGGCAAAGCCGAGGGCCGTGTCGCGCATATGCGTTGACACTGCTTATGCGGCGCTTATACATCTGTGAGACTCCGGGGAGTGTTGGTGTCCCATCAACACCCCTTCAGCCCCCCGCATTTACGCATCACATGAAGGACAAACGTGGCAGTCCTGTCCCTATCCCGCCGTACCGTCGCACGTTCCGTGCGCATCCTCGGTGTCGCCTCCGCCTCGGCCGCGCTTGCGCTCGGTTCCGCGGGCAACGCCCTCGCCTGCAACATCAATGAGTTCTCGGCCGCAGCCAAGTGCGACGGTGACAAGGGTGTCATCACCGTCACCGACGTGGACCCCGCGGGTGTTCCGGCGACCGTCACCGTGTACCTGCAGAACAACGGCGCCGACCTGAAGAAGGTCGGCGAGCAGGTGGTCAAGGGCTCGCGCGAGGGTGTGACCATCACCTTCACCGAGAACTGGAAGCCGAACGCGGAGTACCGTATCCACGTCGACGCCGCGCCCTACGTGGACGAGGACATCAAGCCCAACCTCGTCACCCCGGCCACGGCCTGCAAGAAGGAGGAGAACCCGACCCCGCCGGCCACGCCGACGCCGTCGGAGGCCCCCTCCACTCCGGCCGAGTCCGACACGCCCACCCCGACCCCGTCGGCCTCGGAGAGCGACAGCACGCCGCCCGCGGACACCCCGAGCAACGCCCCGTCCCCGGCGGCCGGTGACTCCAACCTCGCCGAGACCGGCGCCAACTCCAACACCGGCATCATCGCCGGTATCGCGGCAGCCCTGGTCGCCGTGGGCGGCGCCGCCGTCTACTTCGGCTTCCGCCGCCGCGGGGCGAACAGCGGCCGCTGACACCCCAGGCACCACCGCACCACTGTGGCCCGTCCCGCACTCGGGACGGGCCACACCCATGCCCCATGTCACCTCACCCGAACGTCGCCCGCTCCAGCCAGAACTCCAGCAGCTCCCGCTCCCCGAGGACCTCCAACTCCGGGCTGTCCAGCGGCAGCCGTCGGTAAAAGGCGAGCAGTACGGCGGTGAGCGGGCCGCGCAGGGCAACCGTCGCCTTCTCGTGCCCACGCCGCCAGGAGACGCCCTCCTCGCCGAGCTCGATGACCCACTCGCCGTTCACCTCGGGGGTCATGTCGGTCGCGTGCAGGTGGATGCTGCGACCGGGCCCGCGCAGTTCCACCGCCGCGTCGTGCGGCATCGTCCGCTGCACGAACTCGATGATCCGCAGCCACTCTTCGATCGCGTCGGCCGCCACGTCCGGCGCGACCTCGTAGGGCAGTCCGGCGGCGAGCGTGGCGTCGGCGCGGTGGACGGTGAGTTCGTGGGTCATCCGGCGCGCCCAGAAGCCCGAGGTGTGGATCCCGGCCCACGCCCAGACCTTCGCATCGGGGCCGGCCTCGCGCAGCGCGGCGATCACCATCTCGCCGGTTTCCGCGAGCCAGGCGTCCAGCGCGTCGGGGTCGCCGCTGGCCTCGGGACCATGGACCAGCGGCACCTCGTCCTCAGGGATCTCCTCCGGCGCGCGCGTCCGCACCAGCAGCTCGACCCAGCGCAGGGCACCACCCGTATGCCGTACGAGATGTTCCAGCGACCACTCCGGACAGGTCGGCACGGTGGCGGAGAGGTCGGCCCCGGATGTCACCACCGCCCTCAACCGGCCCACCTGGTGGGCAATCTCATCGCAGTAGCGGTCATGCGCAAGCAGCGTCATGCCGCCGACCCTAGAGGTCCCGCTACCGGTCGAGCACGACGATTTCGGCCGCGTCGAACTCCACCCCGACCGAGTCCCCCATCTCCGGCGCCTCCCGCAGCGCGCACGCCGCTTCGAGCCGCGGCGCGTCCGCCGGCTGGAGGTGGACGGCGACATGGGTGCCCTTGAAGGTGCGGGCGGTCACTGTGCAGCGCAGACCCGCGTCGGCGGAGACCAGCCGTACGCCGGCGGGCCGTACGAGGAGCGTCCGTGTCCCCTGCGCGGCGCTCTCACCGACCGGCACCTTGCCCCAGGGTGTGTCCGCGGCAGCCCCGCTGACCGTTCCCCGCACCACGTTGTCGAAGCCGAGGAAGCGCGCCACGAACTCGTCCACCGGCCGCTGCCAGACCTCCAGCGGCGTCCCGGTCTGGGCGATCCGCCCGTCCCGCATCACCACGACCCGGTCGGCGAGCGCGAAGGCTTCACCCTGGTCGTGGGTGACGGCGAGCACAGTCGTGCCCAACCGGCCGAAGAGTTCCCGGAGTTCGACGACCAGCCGCTCCCGCAGCGAACGGTCGAGCTGCCCCAGTGGCTCGTCCAGCATCAGCACCCGGGGCTGCGGCGCGAGCGCACGGGCCAGCGCCACCCGCTGCTGCTCACCCCCGGAGAGGGACGCGACGGCCCGGCCCGTGGCGCCCGGCAGGCCGACGAGGTCCAGCAACTCCCGTACCCGCTCGGCCTGTTGCCCCTTCGACGCCCCGTGCATCCGCAACCCGAAGGCAACATTGCCGCCCACGTCCCGCTGCGGGAACAGCTGATGGTCCTGGAACATCAGCCCCACCCCACGCCGATGCGCGGGCACCCCCGACTGATCGCGCCCGTCGAGCAACACCCGCCCGGAGTCGAGGGGTTGCAGCCCCGCCACCGCCCGCAGCAGCGTCGACTTGCCGCTGCCGCTGGGCCCGAGCACGCACACGATCTCGTGCTCGGCGACCCCCAGGCCGACCGCGTCGAGCACGGCCCGCCCGCCGAACCGTACGGTCGCGTCGTCGATGGCCAGCAGCATCAGAACTCCCCCGTCCGATCGGTCCGCAGCCGCTCCAGCACCAGCAGCGCCACCGCGCACACCACCATCAGAATCGTCGAAAGGGCCATCGCCTGGCCGTAGTTGAGTTCCCCGGCCCGCCCGAGCAGCTTGGCCACCGCGACCGGCAGCGTCGGGTTGTCGGGCCGCGCGATGAACACGGTCGCCCCGAACTCCCCGAGCGACACCGCGAAGGCGAACCCGGCCGCGATCAGCAACGCCCGCCGCACCATCGGCAGATCGACCTCACGCCACACCCGCCAGGGCGACGCCCCGAGCACGGCCGCCGCCTCCCTGAGCCGCGCGTCCACCGCCCGCAGCACCGGCAGCATGGTCCGTACGACGAACGGAACACCGACCAGCGCCTGCGCGAGCGGCACCAGGATCCAGGAAGCCCGCAGATCGAGCGGCGGCTCGTCCAGCGCGATCAGGAACCCGAAACCGACCGTCACCGCCGACACCCCGAGCGGCAGCATCAGCAGCGCGTCGAACCCGCGCACGAACCGGCCCGCGTCCCGCCGGGTGAGCGCGGCGGCGGCAAGACCGCCGATCACCACGGCGATGACGGTGGCGACGACGGCGTACTGCAGCGAATTGCCGATCGCCTCGATCGGCGCCACCAGGAAGACGCCCCCGTCGGACGACATCAGCGCCCGGTAGTACCCGAAGTCCGGCGCGTCGAACGACCGTTGCACCAGCACGGCCAACGGCAGCAGCAGGAGTACGACGACGGAGGCGAGGACGCCCGCCAGCAGCCCCCACTGGCCCGCCCCGCGCGGTCGCCGGGCCGTCACCGACGCGTCCACAAGCCGCAGGGCGCTCTCCCGCCGCCGTACGGTCCAGGCGTGCAGCGCGAGGATCGCACCGACCGCGACGAACTGGATGATCGTCAGCACCGCGGCTGTGGACAGATCGAAGATCTCCGAGGTCTGCCGGTAGATCTCGACCTCCAGCGTCGAGAAGCCCGGTCCACCGAGGATCTGCACCACACCGAAGGAGGTGAAGGTGAACAGGAACACCATCAGCGCGGCGGCGGCCACGGCCGGCGCCAGGGCCGGGAGGGTGACCTGACGCCAGGCCTTGAGCGGCGACGCCCCGAGCATCCGCGCGGCCTCTTCCTGCCGCGGGTCGAGCTGCCCCCAGAGCCCGCCGACCGTCCGTACGACGACCGCGTAGTTGAAGAAGACATGCGCCAGCAGGATCGCCCATACGGTCGTGTCCAGCCGTACGCCCCACAGCTCGTCCAGCAGCCCGCCACGGCCCACGAGTGCCAGGAACGCCGTACCGACGACGACCGTCGGCAACACGAAGGGGACGGTGACGATCGCCCGCAGGACGTGCTTGCCCGGGAAGTCGAAACGGGCGAAGACGTAGGCGCCGGGCAGCGCCACGAGCAGGGTGAGCGCGGTGGAGGCGAGGGCCTGCCAGGTCGTGAACCACAGGACATGACGGATGTCCGACTGCGCCACCACGTCCCAGATCCGGGCGAGTTGCCAGGCTCCGTCGACATGGAGCCCGCGCGCGAGGATCGCGGCGACGGGGTAGGCGAAGAAGACCGCGAAGAACGCGACGGGCACGGCCATGAGCCCGAGCCGCACCGCCGTGCCGCCCGTGCGTCCCTTGCGGCGGGCTGCTTCAGCTACGTCAGCCGCTTCAGCTACTTCAGTACGAGCGAAGTCCATGACTTGACCCAGTCGTCACGGTTGTCGGCGATCTTCGCCGGGTCCATGGTCTCGGGGTCCTCGGCCTGCGGACCGTACTTCGTGAACTCCTCGGGCACCTGGGCGCCTTCACGCACCGGGTAGACGAACATGTTCAGCGGCATGTCGTCCTGGAACGTCTTGGTGAGCATGAAGTCGAGGAGCGCCTTGCCGCCCTCGGTGTTCCCCGCGTTGCTCAGCAGCCCCGCGTACTCGACCTGCCGGAAGCACGTACCGGTCGCGACGGCGGTCGGCGCGGTGGCCGGCTTCGGGTCGGCGTAGATGACCTCGGCGGGCGGCGAGGAGGCGTACGAGACGACGAGCGGCCGGTCGGCCTTGGCCTTCTTGCCGCCGGCGGAACCGGAGAACTCCTCGTTGTACGCCTGCTCCCAGCCGTCGACGACCTTGACGCCGTTGGCCTTCAGCTTCTTCCAGTAGTCCTGCCAGCCGTCGTCGCCGTACTGGGCGGCGGTGCCGAGGACGAAGCCCAGTCCCGGTGAGGAGGTGGACGCGTTCTCGGTGACGAGGAGGTTCTTGTACTGGGGCTTGATCAGGTCGTCGAAGGAGGTGGGCGGGGTCAGCTTGTGCTTGCTGAAGTACGCCTTGTCGTAGTTGACGCAGATGTCGCCGGTGTCGATCGGCGTGACGCGGTGCTTGTCCTGGTCGACCCGGTACTCGGGGAGGATCAGGTCGGAGCCCTTCGGCTCGTACGACTGGAAGAGGTCGTTGTCGAGAGCCCGCGAGAGCAGGGTGTTGTCGACGCCGAAGAAGACGTCGCCCTGCGGGTTGTCCTTGGTCAGGATCGCCTTGTCGACGGCCTGCCCGGCGTCGCCGTCCTCCAGGACCTTGACCTTGAACCCGGACTTCTTCTCAAACTCGGCGATGACGCTCTTGGAGACGGCCCAGGAGTCGTGGCTGACGAGCGTGACGGTCTTGGAGTCACCGCCGGCGGAGTCGGACGACGATCCGCACGCGGACAGCGTGACGAGGCCCAGCCCGACGGCCACGGCTATGTACTTGTTCGTGGTTCTCATGAGTGAAGACCGAACTTCCTACCCAGAATGACCTGGGCGAGGTTCAGAGGGTCTGCGGCCGGCCGGAACTATGGCTGCCGCACTCTCAGCGCTGTGGCGCTCCCCTGTCGGAAAATGAATCGGATATGAAGTTGTACCGACGTCGATGAACTGACGTCGATCAGACTACCTCTCGGTGGCCGCGAGCTGACCACACGCCCCGTCGATCTCCTGACCACGGGTGTCCCGGACCGTCACCGGCACACCGTGCGCGGCGATGGCTTCGACGAAGGCCTTCTCGTCCTCCGGACGGGAGGCCGTCCACTTCGAGCCCGGCGTCGGGTTCAGCGGGATCAGATTCACATGCACCGGCTTGCCCTTGAGCAGCCGTCCGAGCCGGTCACCGCGCCAGGCCTGGTCGTTGATGTCCCGGATCAGCGCGTACTCGATGGACAGCCGGCGCCCGGACCGGGCCGCGTACTCCCATCCGGCCTCGAGCACCTCGCGGACCTTCCACCGGGTGTTGACCGGTACGAGGGTGTCGCGCAGCTCGTCGTCCGGCGCGTGCAGCGAGATCGCGAGCCGGCACTTGAAGCCCTCGTCGGCGAACCGGTGGATGGCCGGGACGAGCCCGACGGTCGAGACGGTGATACCGCGCTGCGACAGCCCGAGCCCGTCCGGCTCGGGGTCGGTGAGCGCCCGGATCGCCCCGACGACACGCTTGTAGTTGGCGAGCGGCTCGCCCATGCCCATGAAGACGATGTTGGACAGCCGGGCCGGACCCCCGGGGCTGTTCCCTTTCCCGGGGGACGACCCCCCAGACCCCCCGAATTCGCCGTCCCTGAGCGCCCGCATCCCGTCCACGATCTGGTGCACGATCTCGGCGGTGGACAGATTCCGGTCGAGGCCTGCCTGCCCGGTGGCGCAGAACGGGCAGTTCATGCCACAGCCCGCCTGCGAGCTGATGCACATGGTCACCCGGTCCGGATACCGCATGAGCACCGACTCGACCAGCGTCCCGTCGAACAGCCGCCACAGCGTCTTGCGCGTGGTGTCCTGGTCCGTCGACAGATGCCGTACGACCGTCATCAGCTCCGGAAGCAGCGCCTCCTGCAGCTTGCCGCGTGCCGCGGCCGGGATGTCGGTCCACTGCGCCGGGTCGTGCGCGTACCGCGCGAAGTAGTGCTGCGAGAGCTGCTTGGCGCGAAACGGTTTCTCCCCGATCGCGGCAACAGCCTCCCTGCGCTCGGCAGGCGACAGATCGGCGAGATGCCGCGGCGGCTTCTGGGCTCCGCGGGGGGCGACGAAAGTGAGTTCTCCGGGCTTGGGCATGGTTTCTCAAGTGTCGCAGATCGTTTACGTGCCCCCGGACGGGCTATGGGGTGGGGTTTTCCAGCCGATCCTTGAGGTGCTGCTCGTTGCGGGGGAGCTCCTTGCGGACCTGCGGGCGGACCACGAGGGGCACGAGGACCTTGCCGATGCCGTGCCCTTCGACGTCGACCTCCAAGGTCACGCGGGAGCGGCGCCCCTCGTCGAGCGGGTCTATCTCACCGTGGACATGGCCCCTGACGGGCCCGTCGATACCCTGCAGACCCCAGATGCGCGGCGGCTCGTACTCGGTGACCTCCATGGTCATCGGAATGTCGCGGCGGCCGATGTGCCGGGTGACCCTCAGATGGGAACCGAGACCCAGCGGGCCCTCCTCGAGTTGCTCCGCCGCGACTGCGCTCTCCTGCCATTCCGGCAGGTGGGACGGGTCGCTGAGGTACGCGTAGACCTCTTCGGGACTGCGGTCGACGACGATCGTTTCTCGGAAGCCTGACATGGTGCCCCCTTTCAGGGCGGCCCCTTCGAGGGTTCCGGAGTGACCCTCTTCGAGGGCTTACAACCGAATCGTCCCACCGCACGGACCGGCACGCCAAGGAGAAGGCCGAGGGCAGGAACAAGAAGGCCGGAGCCCTCGCCCCTGTGCCGGGACGAGGGCTCCGCGAAACTCCTGTGCCGTCAGGCGGATCCGACGAACAGCACCATCAGCAGCCACACCACCGGAGCCGTCGGCAGCAGCGAGTCCAGCCGGTCCATGATGCCGCCGTGGCCGGGCAGCAGCGTGCCCATGTCCTTGATGCCCAGGTCCCGCTTGATCATGGACTCGCCGAGGTCGCCGAGCGTGGCGCTGGCCGCGACGGCGAGGCCTAGCAGCAGGCCCTGCCACCAGGTGCCGTCGTCGATCAGGAACTCCAAGCACAGTGCGCCCGCCGCCATGGCGAAGGTGACCGCGCCGAGCAGGCCCTCGCGGGTCTTGCCGGGGCTGATGCGCGGAGCGAGCTTGTGCCTGCCGAAGCGCCAGCCGACGGCGTACGCGCCCGTGTCGCTGACGACGGCCAGCAGCAGGAACGTGAGCACCCGCCGCGCACCGTCGTCCGCGGTGAGCATCATGGCCACGAACGTGGCGAGGAACGGGATGTAGAAGGCCGCGAAGACGCCCGCCGTGACGTCCTTGAGGTAGCCCTCGGGCGGTTCCGTCATCCTCCAGACCAGCACCGCCAGCGCGGTGAGCGCCATCGCCACCCACGCGCCCTCGGCACCGCGGACGTACCCGGCGACGACCATCGCCGCACCGCCGACCGCGAGCGGCACGAGGGGCGCCTTGATGGCCTTGCGCTCCTGCAGCCGGGACGTCAGCTCCCAGAGGCCCACCACGACGGCGACCGCTATCACACCGACGAACACGGCCTTGACGACGAACAGCGACGCGATGATCACCGCACCGAGCCCGACCCCGACCCCTATGGCCGCACCCAGGTCCCTGCCCGCGCTCTTCTTCTGCGGTGCGGGCGCCGGCTGCGGGGCGTCGGGCATGGGCTCCGGATTCTGCTGCGCCGTCCGGTAGGACGTCCCTTCGGGCGTCCCATAGGACGACGTCTGCGGCGTGTCGTCGCGGAACAAGGGGCCGCCCAGCCGAGCGGCCCCCCGGTCGTCATCCTGGTCTCCGCCATACGCGGGTACGTCGGGCACGATGGGCATGGGGCGAGTCTGCTGCGCGTTGTGCGCATCGTACGCGGGACCCGCCGGGGCAGCCCCCTGGACAGGCCCGCGGTCGGACGGCACCCAGTACCCGGCTTGTGGTGGCGCCCCCCAGGAAGAGTCGTTCATCAGACCTCGAGCAGCTCCGCTTCCTTGTGCTTGAGAAGCTCGTCCACCTGCGCAACGTACTTGTGGGTGGTGTCGTCGAGCTCCTTCTCCGCACGGCGGCCCTCGTCCTCGCCGATGTCGCCGTCCTTGATCGCCTTGTCGACGGCGTCCTTGGCCTTGCGGCGGACGGAGCGGATGGACACCCGCGCGTCCTCGGCCTTGCCCTTGGCGACCTTGATGTAGTCGCGGCGGCGCTCCTCGGTGAGCTCGGGGAACACCACTCGGATGATGTTGCCGTCGTTGCTCGGGTTGACTCCCAGATCGGAGTCGCGGATCGCCTGCTCGATGTTGCGCAGCGCGCTCTTGTCGAACGGGGTCACCACCGCCATGCGCGGCTCCGGCACGGAGAACGAAGCCAGCTGGTTGATCGGCGTCGGCGCGCCGTAGTAGTCGGCCACGATCTTGTTGAACATCGCCGGGTGCGCACGGCCGGTGCGGATCGCGGCGAAGTCCTCCTTGGCGACCACGACGGCCTTCTCCATCTTCTCCTCGGCCTCGAGGAGGGTCTCTTCGATCACCACTTGCTCCTGCGTGTCTTGAGTAGGCCCGGCTGCGGTTCCTTGCGGGGGGCGGCGGCCGGCTGCGTCGCGTCTTCCTTCTGCACGGTTCCCGACCGGCAGAACATTGTCCATCCCCCGGTCAGGGTCATCAGCCCTGGCTGTCTTGGTCACCCACAAGCGTGCCGATCTTCTCACCCTTGACGGCGCGCGCGATATTGCCCTCGGCCAGAAGCTCGAAGACGAGGATCGGCAGCTTGTTGTCGCGGCACAGGGTGATGGCGGTCATGTCGGCGACCTTGAGGTCGCGGGTGATGACCTCGCCGTAGCCGAGGGAGTCGAAGCGCACGGCGTCCGGGTTGGTCTTCGGGTCGGAGTCGTAGACCCCGTCCACGCCGTTCTTGCCCATCAGCAGCGCCTCGGCGTCGATCTCCAGGGCGCGCTGGGCTGCGGTGGTGTCGGTGGAGAAGTACGGCATGCCCATACCGGCGCCGAAGATGACCACGCGGCCCTTCTCCAGGTGCCGTACGGCCCGCAGCGGGATGTACGGCTCGGCGACCTGCCCCATGGTGATGGCGGTCTGCACCCGGCTGTCGATGCCCTCCTTCTCCAGGAAGTCCTGGAGGGCGAGGCAGTTCATCACGGTGCCGAGCATGCCCATGTAGTCGGAGCGGGCCCGGTCCATGCCGCGCTGCTGGAGTTCGGCGCCGCGGAAGAAGTTGCCGCCGCCGATGACGACCGCGATCTGCGCCCCGTCGCGCACGACGGCCGCGACCTCGCGGGCGATCTTGTGCACCACGTCAGGGTCGACGCCCAGGCCCCCGCCGCCGGAGAAGGCCTCTCCGGACAGCTTCAGCATGAACCGGCCGCGTACTTTGCCGTCGTCGCTCTTCAGGGGCTTGGTGGTCATGGAGATCTCGCCTCTTAACGTGTCGCACATACGAAGAAGGCCACTGCCGATGGGGTGTGTGCTCCCATGTGCGGCAATGGCCTCCTCGTCAGATCTGCTGTCGTCCGCCACGCACACGTGCGCGACGTCGTACGCGGACGACTGCTGTCGACCCTATCGGGGTCGCGCGTCGATCGCGGTACGGACTCAGATGCCGACCTTGATGCGCGTGAAGCGCTTCAGGGTGACACCGGCCTCGTCCAGGATCTTCTGGACGGACTTCTTGTTGTCGAGCGCGTACGGCTGGCCCAGCAACGTGGCGTCCTTGAAGAAGCCGTTGAGGCGACCCTCGACGATCTTCGGCAGGGCGGCCTCGGGCTTGCCTTCGGCGCGGGTGGTCTCCTCGGCGACACGGCGCTCGGACTCGACGACCTCGGCCGGGACGTCCTCCTTGGAGAGGTACTTCGGCGCGAAGGCGGCGATGTGCTGGGCGACGCCCTTGGCGACCTCGGCGTTCGGCTTGTCGAGCTCGACGAGGACACCGATCTGCGGCGGCAGGTCGGGCATCGTGCGGTGCATGTACGCCGTCACGAAGCCGTCGGCGAACTGCGCGAAGCGGTCCAGGACGATCTTCTCGCCCAGGTTGGCGTTGGCCTCGTCGACGAACGCCTGAACGGTCTTGCCGGGCTCGATCTCGGAGGCGAGCAGCGCATCGAGGTCGGCCGGGGCGGTCTTGGCGACGTGCTCGGCGATCGCGTTCGCGGCGGCCTGGAACTTGTCACCCTTGGCGACGAAGTCCGTCTCGCACTTCAGCTCGACCAGGACACCGGAGGAGTTGTCGTCGGCGATGACGGAGACCACGGCGCCGTTCTCGGCGGAGCGGCCCTCGCGCTTGGCGACGCCCTTCTGGCCCTTGATACGGAGCGCCTCGACGGCCTTCTCGACGTTGCCCTCGGCCTCGTCCAGCGCCTTCTTGCAGTCCATCATGCCGGCGCCGGTGAGCTCACGGAGCTTCTTGACGTCGGCGGCGGTGTAGTTCGCCATGATCTGTGAATCTCTTCTCGGAGTTCGAAGTCTCGAAGTCGGCGGCGGCCGCGGCTTGAGCGGCGTACGCCGAAGATCTACGGGCTACGAAGATCTGCGGACTCTGCAGATCTAGAGGCTGTGGGTGAACGGCGGGTGGCGTGGTCGACGCCACCCGCCGTCACTTTCAGCCATACGGCCCTACGACCCAGAGGGTCAGGCCTGCTCGCCCTCGGCCGCCGGAGCAGCCTCAGCAACCTCGGCGGCGGGAGCCTCAGCAGCAGGCGCCTCGGCCTCGGCGGCGGGGGCCTCAGCAGCAGGCGCCTCAGCCTCGGCGGCCGGGGCCTCAGCAGCGGCCTCGGCAGCCGGAGCGGCCTCCTCGGCCTTCTTCTCGCCCTCGAGCAGGTCGCGCTCCCACTCGGCGAGCGGCTCGCCCGCGGCCTTCTCGCCCTTGCCCTCCGTCGCCACGCCGGAACGGGCGATGAGGCCCTCGGCGACGGCGTCGGCGATCACACGGGTGAGCAGGGTGACGGAGCGGATCGCGTCGTCGTTGCCCGGGATCTTGTAGTCGACCTCGTCGGGGTCACAGTTGGTGTCGAGGATGGCGACGACCGGAATGTTCAGCTTCCGGGCCTCGCCGACCGCGATGTGCTCCTTCTTGGTGTCCACGATCCAGACGGCGCTGGGCACCTTCTGCATCTCGCGGATACCGCCGAGGGTCTTCTCCAGCTTGGCCTTCTCGCGCGAGAGCACGAGAAGCTCCTTCTTGGTCAGACCCGAGGCCGCGACGTCCTCGAAGTCGATCTGCTCGAGCTCCTTGAGGCGCTGCAGACGCTTGTAGACGGTCGAGAAGTTGGTGAGCATGCCGCCCAGCCAGCGCTGGTTGACGTAGGGCATGCCGACGCGGGTGGCCTGCTCGGCGATGGCCTCCTGCGCCTGCTTCTTCGTACCGACGAACATGACCGTGCCGCCGTGGGCGACGGTCTCCTTGACGAACTCGTAGGCGCGGTCGATGTACGACAGCGACTGGAGCAGGTCGATGATGTAGATGCCGTTGCGCTCCGTGAAGATGAAGCGCTTCATCTTCGGGTTCCAACGACGGGTCTGGTGACCGAAGTGGACGCCGCTTTCCAGCAGCTCCCGCATCGTGACGACGGCCATGGCCGTTCTCCTTGAGTTTCTCGGTTGTGCCGCGGGTGCCGGATCAGCACTCGCGCCTGACGCCCACATGCGCCGTGCCGCGAAGGACCGAGGAGCGCTGACAGGGACCGTTTCCGGTCGCCGTGTCGGGGCGTGCGAAGTCGACCCGGTGACCCGGATCGCCAGAAGAAGTGTACGGGACCCGCGGGGTACGGGGTGACGCCGCTGTCCACAACCCGGGAGTAATCCACAGGTCCCGGCCGTGATCGGCCACTGTGCGGGACCGTTCTCCCATGTCACATGCGCAAGCGAAACGATCTGCGGTCACCTGGGCGGGCCTTCTGCTCGCCCTGACCCTTGCGGCCCTGACGCCCGTCGCATGGGCCGACACCCCGACCGCCGTGCCCGCGGCACCTCCGGCCCCCGACCACACGGTTCCGGCCATCGCCCGCACCTGGCCGCTGGGGGTACGCCCCTCGGTGGTACGGGGCTGGGAACCTCCGGCGACGACGTACGGCCGCGGCCACCGGGGCGTCGACCTGACCGCCACCCCCGGCACACCCGTACGAGCGGTGGCGCCGGGCCGGGTGTCCTTCGCGGGCCGAGTGGCCGGAAAGGGAGCCGTCTCGGTGGAACTGACAGAAACGGGCGACCCACCCCTGCGAACGACCTACGAACCGGTGAGCCCTTCAGTGAAGAAGGGCGACGAGGTGGAGGCAGGCGAGGTGGTCGGGACGGTGGAGGTGGGCGGCTCGCACTGCACGACGCGATGCATGCACTGGGGCCTGCTCAGGGGCGAGACATACCTGGACCCACTGAAGCTACTGCCACCCTGGCTTCTGCACAGGGGCCCATCGAGACTACTTCCGGTACTGGACGCACCTCTACCCCAGCCCTAGCTGCGGGCAGTCGTGCCGCCTGGGGCGGCACGGGTGGGCGCAGGCGGCACCCCGCAAGCGCCGGGCCGCGCGACCCACCCTCGCCCAGCCCTCACTTAGCCGCACACACCCCGCAACGCCATGGCCACAGCTGCATCCGTAATCGCCGAAGGCTCCTCCGCAGCCCCCAGCTCAATCCGCCGCACAGCCGCATCCACCACACCCTGCAGCAACATCGCAGCAAGCCGAGGCTCCGCGTGCCCCATCTCCCCCAACGCCTCGACGATCATCGCGACCAGCCCCCCATGCGCAGCCCGGATCTTCTCCCGAGCCCCCGCATCCAGCTCACTCGCGGAGATCGCGACCACGGCCCGATGCCGCCGGTCCCCGACCAGCGCCAGCTGCTGCCGCACATACGCCTCGACCTTGCCCTCGGGCGTACCGGCCCGCTCCATGGCCGCGGACACCTCCGCCGCCCACACGGGGAAGTCGACCTCGCACAGCTCCTCGACCACGGCGGCCCGCGACCGGAAGTACTCGTACACGGACGACCGCGCAAGCCCCGTTCGCTCGGCGAGGGCCGGAAAGGTCAGCGCTTCCGTCCCACCCTCGGACAGCAAAGACCGAGCCGCGTCCAGCAGGGCGGCTCGCTGCATCGACCGGTGCTCGGCCACAGAGGCCGCTCGAATCCTTGGCACGTCAAACACTGTACGGACGCACCGCCCGCGAGGGGAGTCACTCCCGCCCGCTCCCCCGCTCAGCGGCCGAAACTCGCCAGCTTCGCCCGCAGCTGGAGCACGGACTTGGTGTGGATCTGGCTGACCCGGCTCTCGGTCACCCCCAGCACGTTCCCGATCTCGGCGAGCGTGAGGCCCTCGTAGTAGTACAGCGTGACCACGGTCTTCTCCCGCTCGGGCAACGTGTTGATCGCCCGCGCCAGGAACCGCCTCAGCTCCCGGTCCTCGGCCACCTCCACGGGGTTGTCCGCGGCGGTGTCCTCCAGCGTGTCCATGAGGCTCAGCCGGTCGCCCCCCTCACCCCCCACATGCAGCAGCTCCTCCAGCGCCACCACGTTCGCCAGCGACAACTGGCTGAAGACCGAGTGGAGTTCGTCCACCGCGATCCCCATCTCGGCGGCCACCTCCCCCTCCGACGGCGTCCGCCTGAGCCGCGCCTCCAGCGTCGCGTACGCCCGCTCCACGTTGCGCGCCTTCTGCCGCACCGACCGCGGAATCCAGTCCAGTGCCCGCAGCTCGTCGATCATCGCGCCCCGGATCCGGGTGATCGCATACGTCTCGAACTTGATCTCCCGGTCGATGTCGAACTTCTCGATCGCGTCGATCAGCCCGAACACCCCGGAGGAGACGAAGTCCGCCTGCTCGACATTGGGCGGCAGCCCCACGCTCACCCGGCCGGCGACGTACTTCACGAGCGGCGAGTAGTGCAGGATCAGCTGCTCGCGCAGCCGCTCGTCCCCCGTCGCCTTGTACGACCGCCACAACTCGTCGAGCGTCGAGGGAGCGGGCGGCCGCACGCTGCCACCGTCACGGGCGGCTGGGGGGATCGCCGCCCGGTCGGACCCGGAAGTGTGCTGGGGCATTCGTTGCCTTGTGCCGTTCTGCCGTGAAGTGGGGGTGCCTGGGTGAGCTGTCGGTCTGATGTGGAGTTGCCGGTCTGCGCCCGGATCTCGTGAGCGTAGCGTGACTGAAGTGTCGCAGTGCGCGAACGGCGAGGCGGAAGGCGTGCGCAGATACGTTCCGCTGGACGCACCGCCGGGTCACGGTGATCGCTCTACGTGATCACCGGCGGGCGCCAACTGCGGGAAATCCCAAGGCCGTCGGGGTTCCCCCGGACGGCCGAACACGCTCGGTCAGCAGCCGTGTCGACCGTCACGGACGGAGATCATTGCCTGGCGTGTCAACTTCCAGCCGTCGCCGTGTCGTTCGACGTAACCAAGTGCTCGGAGTTCGTACAGTCTCGCGATCGTGTCGTCCTGAGTCGTCTGCGCGCCGCGCGCGATCTCGTCCGCCGCCGCGGCACGGCGGGCGGGCAGGGCGGCCAGCACCCGGCGGGCGCCCGGTTCCAGCAGGTCCCGCGGCAGCACGGGTCCTCGCCGGTCCGGGGCCAGCTCGCCCATGTCGCCGACCAGCTCCACGACGTCCGCGGCGTCGGTGACCAGCACGGCGTCTGCGCGCAGAAGTTGGTGCACCCCTGCCGAGAGTCCGCTGGTGGCCGGCCCGGGTACGCCTATCGTGAATCGCCCCAACCGCTGCGCGGCCCGTGCCGTGACCAGCGATCCACTCCGATAGGCGGCCTCCACGACCACGGTGCCCCGGGTGAGCGCGGCGATCACCCTGTTCCGCAACACGAATCTGCTCGGCGTCGGATGATCACCGGGCGGCAACTCGCCGATCACCAGCCCCTGTTCGGCGATCCTGGTGATCAACTCGGTGTGTCCCCGCGGATAGGGCCGGTCGACTCCGCAGGCGAGTACGGCGACGGTGGCACCGCCGGCGCCGAGGGCACCGCGGTGTGCGGCGCCGTCCACGCCGTAGGCTCCGCCGGACACGACCACCCATCCGCGCTCGGCCAGCCCGGCGGCGAGCGTGACGGCCATGTGCGCGCCGTACTCCGTGCAGGCCCGCGCGCCCACCACGGCGACCGACCTCAGCGCCCATATCCGCAGGCTGGGCCGCCCACGCACCCACAGCCCCAGCGGCCGGGCATCTCCCAGATCATCCAACTGCCCAGGCCACTCGGCATCCCCCGGCGACACAAACCGCACCCCGGCGTCCCGAGCAACGCCGAGATCCCGCCGAGGCTCGGCCGCCTGAGCCCTGGCCCGCAGCCCGGCCCACCGCTTGTCCGTGACCCCGGCAAGCTGCGCCCCGCCCTCCCGCAACACCCGCGCCACCTCCACGGCCCCCAACTCCCGCACCCACCGCCCACCGACCTCGTCGCCGGGTTCGATGACGCGGGTGAGGAAGACACGGGCGAGCAGTTCGTCGGCCGGGTCGTCGTCACCGTTCACGTCATGGCCCCGATGGCCATGGGCACGCCGCGGGGCACCCCGGTGCGCAGTTGCAGGGCCAGGGCGACGTCCGTCGCATCGGGCCGGTCGTGGCCGAGGAGGTCGGCGACGGTCCAGGCGACGCGCAGCACACGGTCGAGTCCGCGTGCGGTGAGTACGCCCCGCTCGAGGTTCCGTTCCGCCTCGTCCATGGCGCCGCGGACGGCATACCACCTGCTGCGCAGCTCACGTCCGGGGACTTCACTGTTGGTGCGCCATGGCGTGCCGGCCAGGCGGGTCGCCGCCCGTTCCCTGGCGCTGCGCACCCGATCGGCGACCGTCGCAGTGGATTCGCCCCGGGCGCCGCGCTCGGTCAGCTGCACCCTCGTGACGCGGTCCACCTCGACCCGGAGGTCAACCCGGTCCAGCAGCGGGCCGGACAGCCTGGCCTGGTAGCGGCGGATCGACGACGGTGGGCAGTCGCAGAAGTCGTCCTTCACGGAGAAGCGCCCGCACGGGCAGGGGTTGGCCGCGAGCACCATCTGGAACTTCGCCGGGAAGCGCACGACGCCGGCACTGCGCGCGATCACGACGTGCCCCGCTTCCAGCGGCTGCCGCAGGGCGTCCAGGGCCTGACTGCTGAACTCCGGCGTCTCGTCCAGGAAGAGCACGCCCCGGTGGGAGAGCGACACCGCACCGGGCCGGGCGATGGAGGCGCCGCCACCGACGAGTGCCTGCATCGTCGCCGAGTGGTGCGGGGCGCAATACGGGGCGACATCGATCAGGGGTTTGCCCGGCGGCAGCAGACCCGCCACCGAGTGCACCGCCGTGACCTCCAGCGACTCCTGTCGGCTGAGCCGAGGCAGGATGGCGGGCAGCCGCTCCGCGAGCATGGTCTTCCCCGCGCCGGGCGGCCCTTCGAGGAACAGGTGGTGGCCGCCCGCCGCGGCGACCTCCACTGCCGTGCGGGCCGAGATCTGGCCGACGACATCGGCGAGGTCATGGCCGTGGTCGGGCTGCGCGGTGCCCATGCTGTGCATGCCCGTGGCCGCACCTGTGCCGGGTACGCGCAGGCCGGCCAGGAGCGGGTCCGGGCGGCCTTGTTCGTCCGGTTCCTCCTCCGGCACGGGCTCGTCGGCGAGAACGGCGATCAGCTGGCGCAGGCTGCGTACACCCAGTACGGACACGCCTGGCACCAAGGTGGCCTCGGCGGCGGCGCACTCGGGAACGACCACCTGTTCATAGCCCGCGTCGGCCGCGGCCAGCACGGCGGGCAGGATGCCCCGCACCGGGCGCACCCTGCCGTCCAGCCCCAGCTCCCCGATCATCACGATGTCGGCGAGCACGCGTGGGTCGATCCGTTCGGCGGCGCCGAGCACGGCACATGCGACGGCCAGATCGAAGCCGCTGCCCGCCTTCGGCACCGACGCCGGGCTGAGCCCCACCGTCAGCTTCTTGGCGGGCCACTCCGCCCCCGAATTCACCACCGCAGCCCGAACCCGATCCCGACTCTCCGTCAGGCTCTTGTCCGGCAACCCCACCAGCGTGAACGCGGCGACCCCGGGTTCCAGGTCGGCCTGGACCTCGACGACGACGCCCTCGACGCCGACCAGTGCCACCGAGCACGTACGAGCGAACCCCATGTCAGGCCACCCCCCGCGCGTGCTCGACGACGGCAGCGCCGCGGCGGGGCAGGACGACTCCGATGAGGTCGATGCGGACGCCTCCCGGCGGGGCTCCTCCGTGTTCCTGCACCCAGCGTTCCGCCAGGCGGCGTAGGCGATCGGCCTTAGCAGGCGTGATCGCCGCCATCGGATGCTCGAAGGGCCCGGCCCTGCGGGTCTTCACCTCACAGAGCACCAGGACGTCGCCGTCCCTCGCCACGATGTCGATCTCACCTGTGCGTCCACAGCGCCAGTTGCGCTCCAGGACCGTCATCCCGACCGCGGCCAGTCGCCGTGCGGCCAGGTCTTCGCCGTACCTGCCGAGTCCACCTCGTGCGTTCATGTCGGCACCACCTCCGGCGCCAACCGTCACGCAATCGAGCAGATCAAGTTGATCTTGGTGGATTACTCACCGGTTGTGGAAAACTCCGTCACCCCTGCGGAGGACGCTCACCCACTCGGCAGTTCCAGATCGCTCTTGTTCAGCTCCTCGATGTTCACGTCCTTGAATGTGAGCACCCGGACCTGCTTCACGAACCGTGCCGGCCGGTACATGTCCCACACCCAGGCGTCCGCCATGGACACCTCGAAGAACACCTCACCCTGGACCGAGTGCACCTGCATCTCATAGTCATTGGTCAGGTAGAAGCGCCGCTCGGTCTCGATCACGTATTTGAACAGACCGACGACATCGCGGTACTCCCGGTAGAGCTTCAGCTCCATCTCGGTCTCGTACTTTTCGAGGTCCTCGGCGCTCATGGCATGTTCCCCTTCAGCCGTGCGATCCCACCATTGTGCGCCAGTCCCGTGAGCCCCTAGACGATTTCTGTGTCAAGGATCTCGGGCCTGGCCGGGGGACCTTCGTCGAGCAGCCTGCGCAGCAGCTCGGCGAGTCTGGTCGGATACACCGTCTCATGCGCCCGGGTCAGTTCCTCACAGGTCCACCAACGTGCTCCGGCGACACTGCGCCGCTCCAGCTCGGTGAGGCCCGCGGCCCGCGTGGCCGTCTGTGTCGTGCGGGCCAGGTAGTACCACTCGTCCTGGTCCCAGCGTCGGCCCGCGAACGGGAACGAGCACTTCCGCCGCCACAGCACCGGACCGAGCTCGACCTCGGTGATCCCGGTCTCCTCCGCGAGTTCCCTCAGAGCGGCCTGCTCACGGGTCTCATCGCCCTCCAGACCGCCCCCGGGCGTGAACCACCAGTCGTCGGCCCGATCGTCCGGCTCATGGCCGTGCAGCAGCAGGATGCGGTCGTCCGGGTCGAGGAGGACGACCCGGGCCACCTTGCGCAGCCCGCCTCCGTACGATTCCACGCCGACGTCCATCGCCTCAGCGGGCACCGGCCGACTCCGGGCTCGTCCGGTTGCGGGAGCCGAACCGCTTGGCGATCGGGCCGTACGCGCCACCGCCGAGGACGAGGACACCGCCGACGATCACCAGCGCGACGATCGTACGCAGCGGTCCCGGCGAGGACAGGGCGCCGAGCGTCTCGAAGCCGCTGGGGCTCTGCAGCATGCCGTCCATGGGCCAGACGACCGCGTCGACCCGGGCGCTGACGGCACTGCGCGCCACCGTGCCGCTGGCGGCGTCGGTCAGGTGGGCGGTGGAGTCCAGGGAGCCCTGTCGTTCGTCGCCGAGCAGGAACAGCCGCCCCTCGGGGACCGTCACGGTCGGGAAGTCCGAGATCTCGGCCGCACTGCCCTTGGGCAGATACGGTTCGTCGATCTGCTTGCCGTTGACGGTCAGCTTGCCATCGGTGCAGCAGGCGACGGTGTCCCCACCGACGGCGACGACCCGCTTGACCACGGGCGCGTTGGTCACCCAGGTCTTGTCCCGGAAGACGACGACGTCACCCCGGCGTACGTCGGCGCCGTCGACCCGCTCCGCGAGCACCCGGTTGCCCATGTCGATCGTCGGCGACATCGAGCTGGTGGGCACGGTGTACGGCCGATAGACGACCGCGCCCCAGGCGAATCCGCCGAGGAACAGCACAAGGCCCAGCGCCACGGCCACTCCGGACAACCGCTGTCCGATCCGGCCGCCCGCCGGGCTCCTGTCCACCCCACCGCTGCGCGGGGCCGTACGTGTCGTGCTCTCGCCACCCATGGGTCCGCACCCTACCCGGGGGTACGGCGCCGGGTCAGCCCAAGTCTTGGTACACGGACGACTGAGGCCTCAGTCGTCCGAGACCTTCCGGTACTCGGCCGCCTTCCGTCGCCGCCGCACCAGAACCAGCGGCACAGCCACTACGAGCGCCAGGGCACCCGGCGAAGTGACCGCGGTCGCCGCCTGGGCGCTCAGGCCGGGCTGGTCGAAGGTGTCCGGGACCGGGAGCGTGCCCCAGCGGTTGATCGGCCAGGCCTTGACGATGGCGCGGCCGACGACCTTGTCCACCGGGACCATGCCCTTGTTCTCGTCCGACGTGTTGTAGCGGGAGTCGCGGGAGTTCTGCCGGTGGTCGCCCATGACCCAGATGAAGCCCTCGGGGACCTTCACCTTGAACTGGCCGCCCTGGTCGTCGACGCTGCACGGGGTGTTGCCCGGGTAGACGTACGACGACTCGTTCAGCGCCTTGCCGTTGACCTTCAGCGGGCCCGTGCCCTTGCACTCGATGGTGTCGCCGCCGACGCCGACCACGCGCTTGATGAGGTCCTTCTCCTCCGCGGACGGCATCAGGCCGATCCAGCTGAGGAAGGTCTGCAGCGCGTTCGGGTCGGTCGTGGGCTCGCCCGCCAGCCAGTTGTCCGGGTCGTGGAAGACGACGACCTCGCCGCGGTCGGGCTCGGAGCCGAACCAGGGGGTGAGCTTGTCGACCAGGACGCGGTCACCCTGCTGGAGGGTGTTCTGCATCGAGTCGGAGGGGATCGAGAACGCCTGCACCAGGAAGGTCTTGATCAGCAGCGCGAGTACCAGCGCGATACCGATCAGGATGGGAAGCTCCTTCCAGAAGGAGCGCGGCTTCTTCGCCTGGGGGGTCGAGTCGCCCGGCCCCCGGGTCCCGGTCAGGTTCTGCTGGTCCGCCGTTGTGCCGTCGTCGGCCGCCCCGGAGTCATTCCCGGAGGTCACGGCGCTGTCCGCGGCCGGGACAGGTGCTTCCACGGGGCGTCCGCGGTCCTCGCCGTCTTGTCCGGACCGTGCGCCAACCGCCACATCCCCCACGCCAACTCCTTACTCTGTGCCGCCGCCTGCCCCATGCGCGGCGCAGGCCCACCACTCCCATAACGAGCGGGAGTTCCGCAGGGGTCGGGAGCTGGATCGTTCCGTTCGGATCGTCGGGTGCAACCCTATGCGACAGCTGGGGAGCCGCGGTCGCCCCGGGCGTCGAGTCGGTCAAGGAAGCGTAGGTTTTTGGTTCGTTCAGGGAGTTCCAGTGGTTGAAGGGCCAGGCGATGACCATGGCCCGGCCCACCACTTCGTCCTCGGAGACCGTGCCGCCGTATTCCTGGTCCTGGTGCGAGCGGGAGTCCGCGGAGTTGCTGCGGTGGTCGCCCATCACCCACAGCCGTCCCTGCGGGACGGTGATGTCGAACTCCCTCTGGGACGGGGCGTCGCCGGGATAGAGATAGTCACCCTCCTCCAGCGGAACGCCGTTGACGGTCACCCGTCGTTGCGTGTCACAGCACTTGACGCGGTCGCCGCCGACTCCGACGACCCGCTTGATGAGGTCCTTCTCGTTGTCGGACGGCAGCAGGCCGATGAAGGTGAGCCCTTCCTTGACCTGCTTGACGATGATGGGGTCTTCCTTCTTGGTGGTGCTCTGCTCGTCCTGGAGCCAGCCGCCGGGGTCCTTGAAGACGACGACGTCCCCGCGCTGCGGCTTGGAGCCGAACCACGGGGTGAATTTGTCGACCAGGACGCGGTCGCCGATCTGGATCGTCTGCTCCATGGAGCCGGACGGGATCACGAAGGCCTGGACGAGGAACGTCTTCAGGACGAGGGCTATGAGGACGGCCACACCGACGAGGAGGGGTATCTCCTTGGCGGCCGAGCGCCTGCGGCGCCGCTTGACCTTGCGCTGGAGCTTGCGCCGCTCGGCCCGGGTACGGCCGCCGGCCGGGGACGATGCCCGCCGGACGCCGGTGGGCAGCAGATTGTCGGCCGCCTGAGCGGAGACACCGCGCGGCCTGCCGCGGTTACCCATGGCCATCCCCCGCGGCGGGCACGCGCGCGTAGGCGTCGGGGCGGTGCAGGCGGGTGGCGTGGCCCGCGGGCCATACGATCCCGTCGGCCCGGCCCACGACGTCGTCCACGGGGATCATGCCGCCGCCCGGTGAGCCGAGGTGGTCGCGGGAGTCGCTGGACTCGCTGCGGTGGTCGCCGAGGACGAACAGGGTGCCTTCCGGCACGACGACGTCGAAGGGCACCGTGGACGGGCTGTCACCGGGGTACAGGAACGACGACTCGTCGACCGACCGGCCGTTCACCACGATCCTCCCCTCCTTGTCACAGCAGACCACGTGGTCTCCCCCCACACCGACAACGCGCTTGATGTAGTCCGCGTCCCCGAAATACCCCGTTCCGTCGAACACGATCACATCGCCACGCTGCGGCTGAGCACCGAAACGGTACGCCAACTTATTTACGAGAACGCGGTCGCCGATCCTCAATCCGCGCTCCATGGATCCGCTGGGAATCTGGAACGGCCGCACCACGAACGCGTTGAGCAGCAGGAGAAACAGCAGGCAGACAAGCAGGGTCAGGCTGATCCGCCCGCCGGGGAGCCAGTCGGTGATCCGCGAGACCAACGCGAAACGCGACCGTCCCTCCTGCCCCTCTGTGTCCGAGATCTCCTCGGATGGGAAAGGGCGGGAGGAGCGGTCGCGCTCCGTCGGCTGTGCTTCGGTGTCCATCGGGGCCAGATGCTATCCGGCCCCGCTGTGACCTCCGAGAAGCGCTCAGTTCTCGCGCTTCTCCTTGATCTTCGCGGCCTTGCCGCGCAGGTCGCGCAGGTAGTACAGCTTGGCGCGGCGCACGTCACCCTTGGTGACGAGCTCGATCTTCTCGACGATCGGGGTGTGCACCGGGAAGGTGCGCTCGACGCCGACGGAGAAGGAGACCTTGCGGACCGTGAAGGTCTCGCGGACACCGGCGCCCTGGCGACGGATGACTACGCCCTTGAACTGCTGCACACGGGAGCGGTTGCCCTCGATGACGCGGACGTGGACGTTGACCGTGTCGCCCGGGCGGAAGGCCGGGACGTCGCTGCGCAGCGACGCGGCGTCGACGGAGTCGAGCAGGTGAGACATTTCGTCTGCTTTCTTCGCTGATGCCACAGGTCATCAACGGAAACTAGGTGTTCCTGGAATGAGAGCCGTGCTCGTCGGGGCGGGCGTCGTGTCCCCCTGTGGCAGGGGCGCACGCCGGACGGCGCACAGCAGCGGCCTATTCTTCCACGCCCTGTGGCCTGCGCCAAAATCGGCCGTACGGCTCGCCCTCCGGGTCGGGCATCCAGCCCAGGATGGAGAGCATCTCGCGGTCCTTCTTGTCGAAGACCTTGGGGTCGCAGCGCTCGATGAGGTCGGGCCGATGGGCCGTCGTCCGCTTCAGCGCCTCGTCCCGGCGCCAGCGGGCGATCTTGCCGTGGTGGCCGCTGAGCAGCACCTCCGGGATCTCCCGGCCGCGCCACTGGGGCGGCTTGGTGTAGACGGGCCCCTCCAGGAGGCTGGCCATGGCGCCGGGCGCGAAGGAGTCGTCCCGGTGGGACTCGGCGTTGCCCAGGACGCCGGGCAGCAGACGCGCGACGGCTTCCGTGATGACGAGTACGGCCGCCTCGCCGCCGGCGAGGACATAGTCGCCGATGGACACCTCGTAGACACGCATCCGCGTCGCGTACTCGTCGATGACACGGCGGTCGATGCCCTCGTAGCGGGCGGGCGCGAAGATCAGCCAGGGGCGCTCGGAGAGCTCGACGGCGAGTTCCTGGGTGAAGGGGCGACCGCTGGGCGTGGGGACGAGGAGGGCGGGGGCGTGGGAGCCGGTCTCGTAGCCGTCGGCGAGGACGGAGTCCAGGGCGTTGCCCCAGGGCTCGGTCTTCATCACCATGCCGGGGCCGCCGCCGTACGGGGTGTCGTCGACCGTGTTGTGGCGGTCGTACGTCCAGGTCCGCAGATCATGCACGTGCACATTCAGCTGTCCACGCGCGCGTGCCTTGCCGACGAGGGAGACGTTCAGGGGCTCCAGGTACTCGGGGAAGATCGTGACGACGTCGAGTCTCATGCTTCGGGATCCCTCGACGAGACGACCTCTGCCTGGTCGTCGATCAGACCCGGCGGCGGGTCGATGACGGCGCGCTGCTCTTCGAGGTCGATCTCGGTGACGATCTCCGTCACGAAGGGGATCAGCACTTCGCTGCCGTCGGGGCGCTCCACGATGAACAGGTCCTGCGAAGGCAGGTGCGAGATCTCCGTGATCCGGCCGACCTCCGTGCCGTCCTTGGTGACGACGTCCAGGTCCATCAGCTGGTGGTCGTAGTACTCGTCCTCTTCCTCAGGGAGCACCTCCGGGTCCACTTCAGCGATCAGGAGGGTGTTGCGCAGGGCCTCCGCGCCGTTCCGGTCGCGTACGCCCTCGAAGCGCAGCAGGAGGCGGCCGCTGTGCACCCGGCCGGTCTCGATGGTGAGGGGGCCCACGGAGGCGGGGTCGGTGGCCAGTACGGCGCCGGGGGCGAGCCTGAGTTCCGGCTCGTCGGTACGTACCTCGACGGTGACCTCGCCCTTGATGCCGTGGGCGCGGCCGATCCGGGCGACTACGAGCTGCACTTTTCGAAGATCTCCTGTCGTACGTACGACTGCGGGCCGGGGACGGCCCAGTGGCCCTCCCCGGCCCGAGCCGGTGCTGCGATTGGCGTCAGCGGACGTGGTCCACGTCGACGAGGTCGACGCGGACACCGCGTCCGCCGATGGCGCCCACGACGGTACGCAGAGCGCGTGCGGTACGGCCGTTGCGGCCGATGACCTTGCCGAGGTCGTCCGGGTGGACCCGGACCTCGAGCACGCGTCCGCGGCGCAGGGTGCGCGAGGCGACCTGCACATCGTCAGGGTTGTCGACGATGCCCTTCACGAGGTGCTCGAGAGCCTCCTCGAGCATGCTCAGGCCTCGGTCGACTCGGACGCGGCGGGAGCCTCGTCCTTCTTCTCAGCCTTCTTCTTCTGGGTGATCGCCTCACCCTTGCCCTCGTCGTCGCCACCGAGAGCCTCGAAGGACGGACGCGCCGCCTTCTCGGCCGGCTGCAGCAGCGGCGCCGGGGCGGGCTCGCCCTTGTACTTCTGCCAGTCGCCGGTCTTCTTCAGGATGGCGAGGACGGGCTCGGTCGGCTGGGCGCCGACAGAGAGCCAGTACGCCACGCGGTCGGCGTCGACCTCGATGCGGGAGGGGTTCTGCACCGGGTGGTACAGACCGATCTCCTCGATCGCACGGCCGTCACGGCGAGTGCGGGAGTCGGCGACGACGATGCGGTAGTGAGGCGAACGGATCTTGCCCAGACGCTTCAGCTTGATCTTGACTGCCACGGGAGTGGGTTCTCCTGGATTTGACGTGGTTGGGCACGGCGAGATGGCCGCGTGGGGTTGCGGTACCCGAGTGCCCGATGGACGCGTCAGCCGGAGGAGAGAGGGGTCCTGTGCGGCTGTCGAGTACAGCTAGCCATTGTGCCACACCCTGCGGGTCGCTTTGAGCCGAGGTCGCGGTGAGGTGTGCCTGGGCATGGCTGAGGGGGCACCCGGCATCGAGGGTGCCCTTGAGGGGAGTCGCAACCCGGCGCTTACGGGGTGCCGCCTGCGCCCACCCGTGCCGCCCCAGCGGCACGACTGCCCGCAGGCTGGGCGGGTCACGGCGGCACCCATCACCACGCGTTCCGACCGGCAGCCACGAGATGCCGGTGCTCAACGCCCCGTGGCTACGCCACGCCCACGACCTCCGGGATGCGGAACGGCTTGCCGCAGCCGCCGCAGACGATCGGGGCCTGGGCCAGGACCGACGGGACGACGCGGACGTTGCGCCCGCAGTCGCAGACGGCCTTGACGCGGACGCCACCGCCGGAGGAGCCATGGCGGGCCGCCGGGCCGCGGAAGGTCCGGGATGTGTCGGCCGAGGTCGCTGCGGTGTGGGCCTTGAGGGCGCGCTGGAGCCGCTCGATCGTCGGGCGGTAGCGCCTCTTCGCCTCGGGGTTGAGCGTGACCAGGGAGAAGCCGCTGCTGGGGTGCGGTTCCTCCGGGTGGTCCAGGCCCAGCTCCTCGGCGATCGCGAGGAATCTGCGGTTGTGGTATCGGCCGGCGCGCGAGGTGTCGCGGATTCCGCGGGCGGCGGCGATGCCGTGGACTGCCTCATGAAGCAGTCGCTCGAAGGAGAGCGCGTGCCCGCAGGCGGACGACGACTCCCCGATCAGTGACTCGGGCGCGGCAAGATCCGGCAGTTCGGGGTGGTACCGCTGAATGTCGGCCCACGCCTGCGCCAGCTCTGCGGCGAGAACAGGTGGTGTCTGTGTCGTGCTCACGTAATGACAACGAGCCAGAGTGCCGCTGTGTTCCTATTCCGGGGCATCCCAAATAATTTGCACGTACCCGTCAGTTGCCGCTGATGCGTCCGGACGAGGGCGGGTGCGCTGATCTGCGGAGAAGCCTCACAGCTCATACCAAGCCGGGTCGTAGTCTGACGTACGACCCGGCGTGTAGAGCCTGTCCGCGCGCCGGGGCACGTGTGTTCGCGCGACGCGCAAGAGGCGTTTCGGTCGACTCCGCCCATGGCTCAGTAAGCCCGCGCGACGATCGCGACGTTACCGGGTGCGTCATCGGCGTCAGGCACCGACCCGTCCTCGGCGACCAGACACCGTACGGTCACCGCGTGCTCGCCCAGCTTGGCCTCGCCTTCTTCGCCGAGGGCCGCCCAGGGGATGCGCGCCCAGCCTCCGGCGGTCGTCGCGTCGACGGCCTCCTCGATGCTCGACACGTCGGACGTACGGGACTCACGGCGCTCGCGGGACTGGGTCAGCAACAGCGCCTGATCCTCTTCGAGGATCGTGGGTAGCAGCCGTACGAGCGAGTCGATGGCCACCGGCTCCTTGCCGCCGGGGATCCGGCGGGCCAGCATCGCGGTGCCGTTCTCCAGGTCACGGGGGCCGACCTCGATCCGGACCGGCACGCCCTTCAGCTCCCAGTCGACGGCCCGGCGCCCGAAGGGGGTGTCCGTGCGCTCGTCGACGTGGACGCGGATGCCCGCCGCCTTCAGCTGGTCGCCGATCCCGCGGACCTTGGCCAGAACCGCGTCGTCGCCCTTGATCGCGAGGACGACGGCCTGTACCGAGGCGAGGCGAGGCGGGACCCGCAGGCCGTTGTCATCTCCGTGAGTCATCACCAGAGCGCCGATCATGCGGGTGGTGGACCCCCAGGACGTCTGCCAGACCAGTTCCTGTGTGCCGTCCTTGGACAGGTACTGGGTGTTGAAGGCCTTGGCGAAGTTCTGGCCCAGCTCATGGCTGGTGGCCAGTTGGAGGGCCTTGCCGTCGCCCATCATCGCTTCGAGGGTGAGGGTGTTGAGGGCGCCCGCGAAGCGCTCCTTGACGGTCTTGCGGCCGGGGACGGAGTCCATGGCGAGGATGTTCACCATGAAGTCCTCGTAGACCTTGCGGTGGATGTGCGCGGCGAAGTCGCGGGCGTCCTCGTATGTGGCGTGCGCGGTGTGGCCTTCCTGCCACAGGAATTCGGTCGTACGGAGGAAGAGGCGGGGCCGCAGTTCCCAACGGACCACGTTCGCCCACTGGTTGATCAGCAGCGGCAGATCGCGGTAGCTCTGCACCCACTTCGAGAAGTAGTCGTTGATGATCATCTCGGAGGTGGGACGGACCACGGCCGGCTCTTCGAGCTCCTTGCCGCCGCCGTGCGTGACGACGGCGAGTTCGGGCGCGAAGCCCTCGACGTGCTCAGCCTCCTTGGCGAAGTACGACTGCGGGATCAGCAGCGGGAAGTACGCGTTCTGGGTGCCCGTCTCCTTGATGCGGGCGTCCATCTCGGCCTGCATCCGCTCCCACAGCCCGTACCCGTACGGTCGGATCACCATGGTGCCGCGCACCGGACCGTTGTCGGCCAGTTCGGCCTTGGTGATCAGATCCTGGTACCAGCGCGGGAAGTCGTCCGCCCGCGGGGTGAGTACGGGTGCCTTTGCCATGACGAGATGGTACGGGCCCACGTTGCCGGAATGTGAAATCTCGCCACTCGTACAGCGAACCCACAAGCCGGGCGGCACAACCCTCTGGACGAGGCGTCGGACGCGGAGTTTCCTGGCATACGGGGGGACAGCGAGCTCATGTCACGGGGGCTATGGAATCGGGCACAGCGGCAACTCTCGTCTGATTGGGGCGCTTTACATGACACCTACGCTCGTGCGGCAGCACCTGTCTCCTGCGGGCCCCGCGCCACGCGTGGACCTGTGTGCACGCGCGCGTGACTGGTCCGAGATCCAGGAGCGGATGCTGGTTCCGCTCTTCGAGGCCGTCTACGAGCGACTGCAAGTGGGCGTCGGCACACGGCTCCTCGGCCTCGGCTGCGGATCCGGGCTGGCCCTGGTGATGGCAGCCTCCAGAGGCGCCGCCGTCACCGGTGTCGAACCCTCCTCCCCGCAACGGCTCGCCCTCGCGCGGGAGCGGCTGCGGCCCGAGGCGTGGGGCACGCGCGCGCGTGCGGACACCCGGCTCGTCGACGGCTCACCGCGGGACGCGACCGACGCGGAGACGCCCGCGTACAGCCTGGTGACCGCTTTCGAGCCCATCGGGTGTCTCGCGGGTGACTCGGCGGGACTCGGCGGGCTGATCGAGGCAGCGGCACCGCTCGCCGCGCGGGGGGCGCCCGTGGTGCTGGCCGGCTGGGGTCCGCCGGAACGATGCACCACGTCGTCCGTGCTGCGGGTGGCCGCCAAGCTGGCGGATCCGCTGCGCAGCGCGGGCAGTTGGCGCCCCGCCCTCCGCGACGACCTGGAGGAGGTCGCCCAGCGGGCCGGCCTCAAGCCCGACGGTTCGGGCCGGGTGGCGTGCCCCTTCGGCTACGCCGACATGGACAGCGCGCTGCGCGGACTGCTGTCCACGGGGCTCTTCGACGCGGCGATCACCGCGACGGACCAGGCGCAGGTGGACAAGGAGCTGACGGAAGCCCTGCATCCGTATCTGCGGGGGGACGGGACGGTGTGGATGCCGAACGTGTTCCGGTATCTGATCGCCCGTACGCCCTAGGCGACCACTCGCCCCTACGCCCTAGGTGTCCACGTCCTTCGCCAGGCGCGTGATCCCCGCGATCCGGTACGCGTCCGCCTCCTCCAGCGTCTCGTTCTCCAGGAGGGCCTGGGCGAGGGCGTCCAACTGGCCGCGGTGGTCGCGGAGTTTGCGGCACGCCACGTCGTAGCACTCGTCGACGATCCGCCGCATCTCGCCGTCGATCACATCGACGGTCTGGGTATGGATTTCGGACACGAAATCGAGAAGGGACCGGCTGGACGCCGACCAGCTCGCCGCACTCGCGGAGCTGGGCATGGACTGGGCGAGGCCGGTGACGGTCCCCCAGGCCGCTCCGGACGGCCTCTGACCGCCACCAGGAAGCCGCCGTTGCTGTTGTAGGCGTTCTGCAGGAGGACGACGTCGTCGACGCGTACCGCCTTGTCTGCCGGGGAGGACGTCTTGGCGAACACGCGCCAGCCGGCGGTGCCTTGGCCGGCCCTTTTCCGGGCCGGAAGTTCGGCTTGCCCGGCCGCTCGCCGGTGCGGTATCACCAGTCCGGTGCCCTGGTAGCCGCCATCGGCGATCGTCGTGGTGGTGCCCACGGCGGCCTTGGCGCCGGATCCCTCCCAGCCGCGAGAGTCATGGCGATTGCCGGGCAGCGGTCGGCCGGCCACGACGACCAAGCGGGTGACGGCGTCGATCACGACCTGATGGGCAGTCGAGTAGCGGTGGTTTTTGGACTGTCCGGCGATCGAATGGTCGCGAGTGGGCACCAGGGTGCCGTCCACGATGAGCACGGTGTCCTTGCGGAACCGCCGACGAGGCTGGAGCGCGAGCCGGGGGCCGAGATGGTCAATGATGCGGTCGGCCGCGGACTTCGAGATGCCGAAGAGCGGGGCAAGCTGGCGCATCGTCAAGTTTGTGCGCCAGTACGTTGTCACGAGCAGCACGCGGTCTTCCAGCGGCAGACTCCACGGACGGCCCCGCCGCACCGCATCCGCGCCCTCCCGTCGCAACGCGGCCACCAACCTGCCGAAGCAGCGCGGGCTCAGCCCGGTGAATGGAGCTGTCCAGGACGGCTCGGACGCCGTGATCACAACTGCCACCGCCCGTCGTCATCGCAAGGCAAGATCGCTTCGCCTTGAACAAGACAAGATGGGCGCCCGCGACTGCACGCTCCGTACTGCAATGCCGGCTCAAGCTGCGATGTCGGCTTCGGGTTGCAGTGCAGGGCCGAGCAGCAGGCCCCCGTCCAGGACGAATTCCGAGCCCGTAGCGAAAGATGCGTCCTGGGAGGTGATGAAGAGCAACAGGCGGGTGATGTCAGAGGGTTCGGCGAGGCGGGGGATGGCGAAGGGATCGGGCGAGTAGAAGTCGGCGATGGCCGGCTGGCCTGCGACGGTGGGTTCGTTGATCAGCGGTGTGGAGACGACGCCGGGGTGGATGGAGTTGACCCTGATGTTGTCCCGCCCCAGCTCCAGCGCGGCCGTCTTGGTCAGCCCGCGCACGGCCCACTTGCTGGCGGTGTAGGGGGCGTAGAAGGCCGTGCCGACGTGGGCCATGGTCGAAGCGATGTTGACGATGTTTCCGCCACCGCTCCTGCGCATCGACGGAGCCACGGCCCTGATGCCGAGGAACTGGCCGGTGACGTTGACGCTGAAGGTGTGCTCCCAGGTGCGGAGTTCGGTGTGCTCGACAGGGGCCGCCGGATTCTGGACGCCCGCGTTGTTCACCAGGATGGTGACCGGCCCGAAGTGGCCTTCGACTTCTCGCACCACCGCCGCCCAGTCGTCCTCGCTGGCGACATCCAGGTGAACGGACAGAGCCCGATGACTGAGCTGAGCAGCGAGATCGCGGCCGGCGGCGTCGTCGCGGCCGGCGATGACGACGTTCGCCCCCTCGGCGTGGTAGCCCTGCACATGACTGCTGCCCATGCCCCCGCTGCCGCCCGTGACGATGACGGTCTGGCCCTCAAAGCGTCCCACGATGCATCCTTCCAGGCTCACATTAATGGTGAGCCGAGTGACTCACCTCCTCTCTCAAGGTAAGAGCAGGGCTAGAGGTGAGTCAAGTGACTCACCTCGCAGCGAGAGGCATACTGGAGGGCATGACGGCACAGCCTTCGGAATACCACCGGCGCGTGGCAGCGCAGAAGCGGACGTCCATCATCGAGGCAGCGACGAAGCTGTTCCTCGACTCCGGCTACGACGGCACCTCGCTGGCCCGCATCGCCGAGGCGGCCGGAGTGTCGAGGGCGACTCTGTTCAAGCAGTTCACCACCAAGGCGGCCCTGTTCGAGGCGATCGTCACCGAATACTGGAAGGTCGACGACGAGGAGGCTCCCCTCCCCGAGCCAGGGAACCTCCGCGCAGGGCTTGAGACCATCGGACGCCGATACGTGGACCTTCTCACCCAGCCCGGCATGGCCGCCCTCTTCCGCATCGTCATCGCCGAGGTACCACGCTTCCCCGAGCTCGGCGAGACCCAGTTCAAGCTCGGCAAGATGCCCTACTTCGAATCGGTCCGCCGCTACCTGGAAGCGGAAAACGCCGCTGGTGCGGCACGGCTTGACGATGCGGAGATGGCGGCGACCCAGTTCCTCGGAATGATCTCCAACTACGTGTTCTGGCCGCGGATGCTGCTCGCGCGCTGGGAGCCCGACGACTCCGCCATCACCAACGCGGTCGACCAAGCGGTGCTGACCATGCTCGCCCGATACGGCGCGCCGGGGACCCCCGGTGCCTGAGGCACCAGGCACCCAACCGCTCTGCGTAACCACCCGACATCTCCCGCACAGGCAGGCCCTCGACCCCGTCGGACACACAGTGCCGGAGCTCCTTGGAACTGCCGCCTTCGCGATGGAGGCGCGCCCGATAGCCCGCGGCCCTGCAGTCGACCCCAGCCGAAGGCCGATTGCGGGACAGCCCTGCTCTTGATACCGAAGCCGGGCCTGCGTGACGCTGTCGGCTCGCCGGACGCTCAGGAGGTTTGCCACAGAGCGAGCGGCTCGAGCATCTGCGGGAAACGCTCGCCGTCCAGAGGTCCTGAGGGGAGGTGAGACGGAGCGTGAGCGACGCTCTCAGGGCGCGGGCGACACCGAACTGATGAAGCTCTGCTGCGTGCGCATACGACGCTGGGGGCGCCCCTGGCGAAGGGCGCCCCCAGCGTCGTACGAACCAAGCTGTACAGACCGAACCGTCAGCCCATGAACTTCTTGAACTCGTCCGGCAGCTCGAAGTCCTGCGCCCCCTGCTGCGGCACTCCGAACGCGTTGCCGCCCTGAGCGGCGGCGGCGCGGCGGGCGGCCTCCTCCTGCTCCTGCTGCTTGCGCTTCATCGGGTTGCCGGAGCGCTGCTTGCCCTTGGCCTTCTTGGGCTGCTTCTTCGACCGGCCAGGGCCGCCGCCCATGCCCGGGACGCCCGGCATACCGGGCATACCGCCGCCCTGAGCCATGCGGGACATCATCTTGCGGGCCTCGAAGAACCGCTCGACCAGGCCCTTGACCGCGCTGACGTCGACACCGGAACCCTTGGCGATACGGGCACGCCGCGAGCCGTTGATGATCGTCGGCTCCTGGCGCTCGGCCGGGGTCATCGACTTGATGATCGCGGCCGTGCGGTCGACGTCACGCTCGTCGAGGTTGTTGATCTGGTCCTTGATCTGACCCATGCCGGGCAGCATGCCGAGCAGCTTGGAGATGGAGCCCATCTTCCTGACCTGCTCCATCTGGGCCAGGAAGTCGTCCAGGGTGAAGTCCTGGCCCTTCTTGGACGCCAGCTTGGAGGCCATCTTCTCGGCCTCTTCCTGGCTGAACGTCTTCTCCGCCTGCTCGATCAGGGTGAGCAGGTCACCCATGTCGAGGATGCGGGAGGCCATCCGGTCAGGGTGGAAGGCGTCGAAGTCGTCGAGCTTCTCGCCGTTCGACGCGAACATGATCGGCTTGCCGGTGACCTGGCGGATCGACAGGGCCGCACCACCACGGGCGTCACCGTCGAGCTTGGAGAGCACCACGCCGTCGAAGCCGACGCCGTCACGGAAGGCCTCGGCGGTGTTGACCGCGTCCTGGCCGATCATCGCGTCGACGACGAAGAGGATCTCGTCGGGGCTGACGGCGTCCCTGATGTCCGCGGCCTGCTGCATCATCTCCTGGTCGATACCCAGGCGGCCAGCGGTGTCGACGATCACGATGTCGTGGACCCGGGTCTTGGCGAAGTCGATGGAGTCCTTGGCGACCTTCACCGGGTCACCCACGCCGTTGCCCGGCTCCGGCGCGAAGACCGCGACACCGGCGCGCTCGGCGACGACGCTGAGCTGGTTCACGGCGTTCGGGCGCTGGAGGTCGGCGGCGACGAGCAGCGGCGAGTGGCCCTGCTCCTTGAGCCAGTGGCCGAGCTTGCCCGCGAGGGTCGTCTTACCGGCGCCCTGCAGACCCGCCAGCATGATCACGGTGGGCGGCTGCTTGGCGAAGCGCAGACGACGGGTCTCGCCGCCGAGGATGGTGACCAGTTCCTCGTTGACGATCTTGAGGACCTGCTGGGCCGGGTTCAGCGCGCGGGAGACTTCGGCGCCGAGGGCACGTTCCTTGACGTTCTTGATGAACGTGCGGACGACAGGTAGGGCCACGTCCGCTTCGAGGAGCGCGATCCGGATTTCACGCGCCGTGGCGTCGATGTCCGCCTCGGACAACCTGCCCTTGCCGCGGAGGTTTTTGAAAGTCGCGCTGAGGCGGTCGGAGAGGGTATCGAACACGGTGGCGTCGGTCCTCGGAGTCGGGGTCGTTTTGGGCTGTCCTCCAGGGTATCTGGCCCCGCAAGCAAATCGCCCCCGCCCGCGTTGTCGGCGGACGGGGACGGAAACCCCGCGTCGGCGGGAACCACATTCAGTAAACGCATTGACATGACCGCGAGGTCACGCCCGCAGCGTCTCCTCCAGCTTCCGCGCCACCGCTCCCGCTTCCTCGCTCGGCAGCGGTGCGCCGTCCTGGCCGGTCACGTAGAAGGCGTCCACCGCGTTCGCGCCCAGCGTCGACACATGCGCGCTGCGCACCCGCACTCCCGCGTCCTCCAGCGCGCGCCCGATCCGGTGCAGCAGTCCAGGCGCGTCATGGGCGCGCACTTCGAACACCGTCGCAAGCCGCGATGCCGCGGGTGCGACCGTCACCCGGGGCGGCGGCGCCACGACGCCCCGGCGCCGCGGATAGGCCGCATCGCGCTCGGCGAGGCGGCCCGCGATGTCCAGGGAACCGTCCAGGGCCCGTACCAGATCGGCGCGCAGCCGGGCGGCCTGCGGCAGGGAGCCGTACTCGGCGGCGACCCGCCAGTCCAGCAGCAGGACGGACCCCTCGACGCCGTCCGGCAGGTCCAGGGCCCGCAGTTCCGCGGTCCGTACCGTCAGCCGGTGCATCGCCAGCACACCGGCCACGGCGGGCAGCACGCCCTTCTGGTCCGGTACGGCGATGAGCAGCTCGACGCCGAGCGGTTCGGGCTCGCCGGACGGCTGGTCCTCCGTCGGCGGCTCGGTCTGCGCGCGCAGCGACAGCACGGGGCTGCCGGTCGCGATCGCCTCGATGGCGAGTCGCTCCTGCTCGGCGGTGGGCGCGGCGGCCTCCGGTTCCTCCGGAACGTCCCCGGCGAGCACCGCCGAGACCCGCCGCACCAGGTCGGCGACCAGGGATCCGCGCCAGGACGACCAGGCGGCCGGGCCGGTGGCCAGCGCGTCCGCCTCGGTCAGCGCGTGCAGCAGCTCCAGCGTGCCCTGCGTGCCGACCGCCTCGGCGACCGAGCGCACGGTGGCCGGGTCCTCCAGGTCGCGCCGGGTGGCCGTCTCGACGAGCAGCAGGTGATGCCGTACGAGCGTGGCGAGCACGGCGACGTCCTCGCGGTCGAAGCCGATCCGGGCCGCCACGTCGCGGGCGATGATCTCGCCGGCCACCGAGTGGTCGCCGGGCCAGCCCTTGCCGATGTCGTGCAGCAGCGCGGAGACCAGGAGCAGGTCGGGGCGGCTGACCCGGCGGGCGAAGTCGGAGGCGCGGACGGCCGTCTCGATGAGATGCCGGTCGACGGTCCAGATGTGCACGGCGTTGCGCTGCGGGCGGCAGCGGACCCGCTCCCAGTCGGGGAGCATGCGGGTGATCAGGCCCTCGGCCTCCAGCGCCTCCCACACCTCGATGGTGGGATGGCCGGAGCCCAGCAGGGTGACCAACTGCTCACGTGCCTCGGCGGGCCACGGCGTGGGCAGGGGGCGTGTGGTGGCCGCCATGCGCCGTACGGCGTGCAGGGAGAGCGGCAGGCCGGCCTCCGCGGCGGCGGCAGCGGCGCGCAGGGGCAGCACGGGGTCGCGTTCGGGGCGCGCGGCGCGGGCGAGCACCACCTCGCCGTCCTGTTCCACCACACCCTCGGCCAGCGGGGACCGCTCGGCGACCGGCTTCCCGCCACCGCCCAGCATGGCGCGCAGCCGCGGCCGCACCGCGCGCGACCGCAGCACGCGCCCCACTTCGCGCCAGGTGACATCGCTTGCATACGACACGACGCGCGCCGCCTCGTACACCTGCCGCAGCAGAGTGTCGGCGTCGAGGAGGCCCAGCTCGGCAGCGACCTGGTCCTGCTCCTGGAGGGACAGCCGGTCGGTGGCCCGGCCCGTCGCCAGATGCAGGGCGTCGCGTACGTCGAGCAGTCGGCGCCTGGCGTCGTCGAGGCCCTCGCGCGGGGCGTCGGCCAGCCAGGAGGCGGCGACGGCACGCAGGGCGGTGGCGTCACGGAGGCCGCCGCGGGCCTCCTTCAGGTCCGGCTCCAGCAGGTACTGCAGCTCACCCTGGCGCTCGGCGCGCTCGGCGCACAGCTCCTGGAGCTCGGGGAGACGTTTCGGCGCCTGGTTGCGCCAGTCGGCGAGGACGGCCGTGCGCAGTCCTGCGGTCAGGCCGAGGTCGCCGGCGATGTGCCGGGCGTCCAGGAGACCGAGTTGGACTTTCAAATCCTCAGCGGCGGTCTTGCGGGCCTCGGCCGGTGTGCGCACCGAGTGGTCGAGGGCCAGGCCCAGGTCCCAGACGGGGTACCAGATGCGGTCGGCCAGCGCCGCGACCGCGTCCGAGTCACTGCCGTCGTGCAGCAGGAGCAGATCGAGGTCGCTGCGGGGAGACAGCTCGCCGCGGCCGTAGCCGCCGACCGCGATCAGGGAGGCGCCCTTGAGCCCGTCGGCGCCCGCGCCGAACAGCCCCGACAGCCAGTCGTCGGTCAGTTCGGCGAGGGCCGTACGGCGCGGCGGCCCGGACCGCGCCCCCTCCTGGAGGAGGCGCAGCCGGGCCGCCGCGTAGCCGCTGGGTCCCGAGTCCTCTGCTTCTTCCCGTACATCCGTACTCGTCACCCAGCGACTCCTGTTCCTCTTCTTTTAGAGCGCGTCCGGCCCGCGCTCGCCGGTCCGGACCCGTACGGCCGTCTCGACCGGGAGGGACCAGACCTTTCCGTCACCGATCTTGCCGGTACGGGCCGCCTTGACGATGACGTCGATCAGCTGCTCGGCGTCGTCGTCCTCGGCGAGGACCTCGATACGGATCTTGGGGACCAGGTCGACCGTGTACTCGGCGCCCCGGTAGACCTCGGTGTGGCCCCTCTGACGACCGTAGCCGCTCGCCTCGGTGACCGTCAGTCCGTGGACCCCGAAGGCCTGGAGGGCTTCCTTGATCTCGTCGAGCCGGTGGGGCTTGACGACGGCGGTGATGAGCTTCATGCGTCCACCTTCTTGCTCGTGGCTGCGGGGGCCGGGGGTACGACGGCGGACTTGGCGGCACCGCCACCGGCGCCACTGAAGTCGTATGCGGTCTCGGCGTGCTCGGCCTGGTCGATGCCGGCCACCTCTTCGTCCTCGGAGACCCGCATGCCGATGGTCTTGTCGAGGAGGAAGGCGAGGATCGCGGAGACGATCAGGGAGTAGGCGAGAACCGCACCGACACCGGCGAGCTGCTTCCACATCTGCGTCATGCCGCCGCCGTAGAAGAGGCCCTCGACCTTGGACTGGCCCTTGCCGCTGGCCAGGAGGCCGATGAGCAGGGAGCCGACGACACCGCCGACGAGGTGGACGCCGACGACGTCGAGCGAGTCGTCGTAGCCGAGCTTGTACTTCAGGCCGACGGCCATGGCGCACAGCAGACCGGCGACGACACCGACGGCGATCGCGCCGATCGGGGAGACCGCGCCACCGGACGGGGTGATCGCGACCAGACCGGCGACCGCGCCGGAGGCGGCGCCCAGCGTGGTGAACGCGCCGTGGCGGATCTTCTCGTAGATCAGCCAGGACAGCATGGCCGCGGCGGTGGCGACCTGCGTGTTGACGAACATCAGCGAGCCGATGCCGTCGTCGTTGCCGAGCCAGGAGCCGGCGTTGAAGCCGAACCAGCCGAACCACAGCAGACCGGCGCCGAGCATGACCAGCGGCAGGCTGTGCGGGCGCATCGGGTCCTTCTTGAAGCCGACGCGCTTGCCGATGACCAGGATCACACCGAGCGCGGCGGCACCGGCGTTGATGTGGACCGCCGTACCACCGGCGAAGTCGATGACGCCCAGGTCGAACGCCCAGCCGCCCTCGCCCCAGACCCAGTGGGCGACAGGGAAGTAGACGATCGTGGCCCACAGGGCGACGAACAGCGCCCAGGCCGTGAACTTCACGCGGTCCGCGAGAGCACCGCTTATAAGAGCCGGGGTGATGATCGCGAACATCAGCTGGAAGACCAGGAAGGCGAGGACCGGGATGTTGTAGGTGCCCCACAGGTCACCGGTCTCGATGCCGCTGAGTCCGACATAGTCCGAGGTCCAGCCGATGATGCTGCCGCTGTCCGTGCCGAAGGCGAGGGAGAAGCCGTACAACACCCACAGGATGGTGACGATGCCGATGCTGATGAAGCTCATCATCAGCATGTTCAGGGTGCTCTTGACCCGGACCATGCCGCCGTAGAAGAAGGCGAGAGCGGGGGTCATGAGCAACACCAGAGCCGAACAGATCAGCATGAACCCGGTGTTTGCGGCAGACAGCGTGGGAGCGTCTGCGGCTAGCGTGATGGCGGCTGATGCCATCGGCGTCTCCTCGTCGTTGGTACGGCCCCGTGCGGGCGAAGCCTTGAGCGGATTTGAGGGGTGGGCCGGTTTATGCGCCATGAGATTGGCGCAGCGCCGTTTCGTTGGAAGCCCCTCGTTGTTTCGCCGCCGTGACGAAGACGCCCTGTGTGTTACGCGTCGATGAACTGCCGGATGCCCGGCCGCGCGATCGTTATCGTGGCGCAACCTTCAGGGTCCGGCCACGGCTGGTCCTCCGATGACCTGGCATGGGGGAGCCGAGTCGGGCAGTCGGGAGGGCCGGCCGCGGCCGGGGTTCTGGGGTGTCAGACCGCTTCGGCGGTCTCGGGCAGCTCGATGGCGAGCCGGTCGGTGAGGTCCACGACCTCGGCGAGATCCCCGAAGTCGCGTACGGCCGTGTCGACCGTCTTTCGGATACGAGTGTTCACGCGCTCGGAGCGGACCTTCTTGGCGATCTGCATGGCCTCGGCGGCGAGGACAGAGGCCTGCTCGGGCTCCCGTCGCAGCAGATGCACGGTGGCCATCCCGATCGCGTTCAGCGCATACGACCGCTGGTGCTCGGTGTCCTTGGCGAAGAGGTCGACGGCCCGCTGCATCAGGGGCTCGGCGAGGGACGCGTAGGCGGGGCTGCGGCCCGCCACATAGGCGAGGTCGCGGTAGGAGTGGGAGTTCTCGCCGTACAGCTCGGCCTCGGAGAAGAAGCGGATCCAGTCGGGGTCCGGCTCGTCCCACTCGTCGGCCTCTCCGAAGGTGTCCTCGGCCATCCGCACCGCCCGCTTGCACTTGCCGGGCTGGCCCATATTGGCGTAGGCCCGGGCCTCCATCGCATACAGCATCGACTGGGTGCGGGGGCTCGCGCAGTCCCGGCTGCCGTACTGCGCGAGGTGGATCAGCTCCAGCGCGTCATCGGGCCGCCCGAGGTGGATCATCTGGCGGCTCATGCTGGACAGGATGTACGAGCCGAGCGGCTTGTCGCCCGCTTCCTTCGCGGCGTGCAGGGCGAGGACGAAGTACTTCTGCGCGGTGGGCTGGAGTCCGATGTCGTACGACATCCAGCCGGCCAGCTCGGCCAGCTCGGCGGCGACCTTGAACAGCTTGCGGGTGGTGGACTCGGGCTGGGGCTCCTGGAGGAGGTCGGTCACCTCGTGCAGCTGGCCGACGACGGCCTTGCGGCGCAGGCCGCCGCCGCACTGGGCGTCCCACTGGCGGAACATCACGGTGGTGGACTCGAGGAGCTCCAGCTCGGGCTTGGACAGCCGGCCACGCGCACGTGAGGACGGGACGGCCCCGGCCTCCTGCTGCGGGGCCTGCGGCGCCGGCACCAGCCAGCGCTGCATCGGCTCGATGAGGGACGGGCCCGCGGAGAGGGCCAGCGAGGTCCCGAGGAAGCCGCGCCGCGCCAGCATCAGGTCGCTGCGCGAGAACTCGCTGAGCAGGGCCACGGTCTGCGGGCCCGTCCAGGGGAGGTCGACTCCGGACACGGACGGTGACTGGCGGGCGGCGCGCAGTCCCAGGTCCTCGACGGAGACGACACATCCGAACCGCTCGGAGAACAGCTCGGACAGGATCCGGGGGATCGGCTCGCGCGGATTCTCGCCGTCCAGCCAGCGACGTACCCGCGAGGTGTCGGTGGAGATGTGGTTGGCCCCCAACTGACGCGCCCTGCGGTTCACTTGCCGCGCAAGCTCGCCCTTGGACCAGCCGCTGCGCACGAACCACGAGCCGAGCAGCTCATTGGGGCGCTTGTCAGCGTTCGTACCGCTTCCGCCGTTGCCGCCCACTGGAACGCCCCCATCCCTGAGACCACTTGTCGTCGAGTGCGCCAAGCCCTATCAGAATGCCGGTAAATACGGCCGTCTGTCCGGTAGTTGTCACCCTTCGAACGGAAAGCCGAGTTGCCTCCGGCATACCCACAAGTGCATGTGCCCCCAGGACTCGTGCACTCAAAGTAATCCTACGATCACGCCTCCAGCCATGGCGATCCCGGAAACGCCACCATTCGCCACCCCTTCGAATGAACTCACGGTCGCTCGTACGCGATTCACTTGACATAGGACGGCCAGGAGTGGGCGGAACGGTGCACTCAGGGGTGCACGCAGCCGGGCGCACCACCCGAGCCGCTCGAAGGCGCCGCTCGGCACGGAGGCGAGAACACGGTCAGTCACATTCCGGGTGGTCTCGTAACCACCGGTGCGTCGGACCCGTTGGAGGGGGCATGGGCTTCACGATCGGCAGCAGTCGGGGCATCCGCGACATCCGGTCCGGCTCGCGCCGCCGCGGCCGCACGTCGGAGTGCACCGCCGTGGCCGAGTTCACCGGGCTCTGGGGCTGGGACGTGGTGCCGGGCGCGCGGGCCGCGGCGGGCGCCTGTTCCTGCGGCCACTCCGACTGCCGCGCGCCGGGCGCACACCCGCTGGACTTCGCGCCGGAGGTACCCGCCGGCGCAACCCTCGACCAAGTGACCGAGTCCTGGGGCGAGTTCCCCGGCGCCTCGGCGATGCTGCCGGTCGGCCGGACGTTCGACGTCATCGAGGTCGCCGAGCCCGCCGGACGCCATGCCCTGGCCCGGCTGGAACGCATGGGCCTGCCCGTCGGCCCGGTCACGGCGACCCCCGAGGGCCGCACGCACTTCTTCGTCGCCCCCGGCGCCGCCACCGACCTCCCCGAGCTGCTCTACCGCATGGGCTGGGACGCCCCGACCTCCCTCGACCTGCACGGCCTCGGCCCGGGTACGTACATCACCGCTCCGCCGTCCGACCGAGCCGGCCTGGGTCCGGTGCGCTGGCTGCGCTCCCCCGAGCTGGACTCGGCGACCCGGCCGCCGGAGGCCCGACTGCTGCTGGGCACGCTGGCGTACGTGGCGCACAGGTCCCGGGCGTAGGCGTACACAGTGAAGCGCCCGCCTCCAGCTTCTGAGGCGGGCGCTCTGGTACGGCCGACGCGGCACTCACTCTCCGATAAGCGCATCCACGAACGCCTCCGGCTCGAACGGCGCCAGGTCATCAGCGCCCTCGCCGAGACCGACCAACTTGACCGGCACGCCCAGCTCGCGCTGCACGGCGACCACGATGCCGCCCTTCGCCGTACCGTCCAGCTTGGTCAGGACGATGCCGGTGATGTCGACGACCTCGGCGAAGACGCGGGCCTGCACCAGACCGTTCTGGCCGGTGGTGGCGTCCAGCACGAGCAGCACCTCGTCCAGCGGAGCGTGCTTCTCCACGACCCGCTTGACCTTGCCGAGCTCGTCCATGAGGCCGGTCTTGGTGTGCAGGCGCCCGGCGGTGTCGATGAGGACGACGTCGGAGCCCATCTCCTTGCCCTCCTTGACCGCGTCGAAGGCGACGGAGGCGGGGTCGCCGCCCTCGGGCCCGCGCACGGTGTACGCGCCGACCCGCTCACCCCAGGTCTGCAGCTGATCGGCGGCGGCGGCACGGAAGGTGTCGGCGGCGCCCAGGACGACGCTGTTGCCGTCGGCGACGAGCACCCGGGCGAGCTTGCCGGTGGTGGTGGTCTTGCCGGTGCCGTTGACGCCGACGACCATCACGATGCCGGGCTTGCGGTCCTCCGGCTCAGTCTTCACGACGCGGTCCATGTCGGTGCCGACCAGCTTGAGCAGCTCCTCGCGCAGCAGGCCGCGCAGTTCCTCCGGCGTCCGGGTACCGAGCACCTTGACGCGCTCACGCAGCCCGTCGACCAGCTCCTGGGTGGGCTGCACACCGACGTCGGCGGTGAGCAGGATGTCCTCGATCTCCTCCCAGGTGTCGTCGTCGAGGTGCTCGCGCGAGAGCAGCGTGAGCAGCCCCTTGCCGAGGGCGTTCTGGGAGCGGGAGAGACGGGCGCGCAGGCGCACCAGGCGCCCCGCGGTGGGTTCCGGGACCTCGATCTCGGTCGGCGGAAGCTCTTCGACGACGGGCGGTTCCTCGACGGCGGCCGGGGCCGAGCCGCCGGGAAGGTCCACCTCCTCTATCGTGCGGCGCGGTTCTTCGCGCGGCGTTTCGGCCTCGTCGCCGACGTGCGGCTCGGCCGGAGGGGCGGTGATGTCGGGCGCGGCGGGCGGCGGCGGGGGCAGCGGCTTCTTGCGCCGGCTGCCGACGATGAGCCCGCCGAGCGCACCGAGCACGACCACGGCGATGACTACAGCAAGGATGACGGTTTCCATAACAGGTCCAGTATGGCGCGACCTCCCGCTCGGCCGTTCGCTGTCCACGCGGGGCTGCGGTCCCCGCCGAGCCGGGCTGGCCCGCGGTCGACTTCGCGTCGGCCGGAAGCCCCTCAGGGGCGGAGCCACAACGCGTCCAGTATCAGCTTGGACTCGTCGGGTGCGCATTGCAGCGTCCCCAGGGTGTGTCACGGCTCATGCGGTGGGCCGTGACACACCCTCCTCACGGTCGGAAGGCGAACCTCTGGCAGTCTGACGACCCGTCAGCTATGTTCCCCGCACGCCCGCCCGCTGAAGGGGGACTTCCCATGCCCGTCACGGTCGTACGTTTCAACCTCGTCGAGCCCGGCGCGACCCCCGCCTCGCTCAGCACCCGCTACAAGGCGGCGCTGGAGATGGCCGGGTACGCCGACGAGCACGGCATCACCACCGTGCAGACCGAAGAGCACCACGGCGCCGCGAACAACTGGCTGCCGTCGCCCTTCGTCTTCGCGGGAGCCGTCTTCGGCGCCACCCGGAACATCGCGGTCACGGTCTCGGCGATCATCGGACCGCTGCACGACCCGCTGCGGCTGGCCGAGGACATCGCCGTACTGGATCTGCTGAGCGGCGGACGGCTGGTGACCGTCGCCGGGATCGGTTACCGGCCGGAGGAGTACGCCCTGTTCGACGTGGAGTGGAAGCGGCGGGGGCGGCTCCAGGACGAACTCCTCGAAACCCTCCTCAAGGCCTGGACCGGCGCGGAGTTCGAGTACCGGGGCCGTACGGTCCGGGTCACCCCGCGCCCGTTCACCGATCCGCACCCCCTCCTCCTGGTCGGCGGCTCCTCGCAGGCCGCCGCCCGCCGGGCCGCCCGGCTCGGCCTGCCCTTCTTCCCCAGCGCGCATCTGCCGGAGCTGGAGACGTACTACAAGGAACGGCTCGTCGAGTACGGCACCGAGGGCTGGACCATGATGCCCGCGACCGAGCAGCCGCTGCTGCACATCGCCGAGGACCCGGACCGGGCGTGGAGCGAGTACGGCGGCCACTTCCTGCATGAGGCGCGGACGTACGCCTCCTGGCAGTCCGGCGGTATACGGTCCGCGGTGAAGTCGGCGGCCACGACCGTGGACGAGCTGCGCGCCGAGGGCGTCTACCGGATTCTCACGCCGGACGAGTGCGTGACGCAGGGGCTCGACAACCATGTGCTGCATCCGCTGTCGGGCGGGATGCCGGTGGAGGAGGGGTGGCGCAGCCTGCGGCTGTTCTGCGAAAACGTGCTGCCCCGGCTCAATGACCTCGAAGGCTGAGCCGGGGCGGTACGTCTCGTACGGGGACGGTTACCCCATCTCCTCCAGTGCCTTGCCCTTCGTCTCCTTCACGTACTTGAGGACGAAGGGGATGGAGAGCGCCGCGAAGGCCGCGTAGATCACGTAGGTCACGGAGAGGTTCCAGTCGGCCAGCGACGGGAAGCTCGCGGTGATGGCCCAGTTGGCGATCCACTGTGCGGCGGCGGCCACGCCCAGGGCGGCGGCGCGGATCTTGTTCGGGAACATCTCGCCGAGGAAGACCCAGACGACCACACCCCAGGACAGGGCGAAGAAGAGGACGAAGACATGGGCGGCGATCAGGGCGATCCAGCCCTGCGTGGCCGGCAGCTTGCCGTCGACGAGGTTGAAGGAGAACGCCCAGGCCTCCAGCGCCAGGCCGATCACCATGCCGACGGAGCCGATGAGGGCCAGCGGCTTACGGCCGATGCGGTCCACGAGGAGCATCGCGATCACGGTGCCGACGATGTTGATGATCGACGTCGTGAAGGAGTAGAAGAACGAGTCCGTCGGGTCGACGCCGACCGACTGCCACAGGGTCGACGAGTAGTAGAACGCGACGTTGATGCCGACGAACTGCTGGAAGACCGACAGGCCGATACCGATCCAGACGATCGGCTTGAAGAAGAAGGAGCCGCCGAGCAGGTCCTTGAAGCTCGACTTGTGCTCGCTGTTCATGCCGTGTTCGATCTCGGCGATCCGGGCGTCGAAGTCGACGTCCTTGCCCTCGACCTCGGCGAGGATCTCGCGGGCCTGCTCGTGCTTGCCGACGGAGATCAAATAGCGCGGGGACTCGGGGATGGCGAAGGACAGCAGGCCGTAGATGACGGCCGGGATCACCATGACGCCGAGCATGACCTGCCAGGCCTCCAGGCCCAGGATCTGGCCGCGCTGGTCGCCGTCGGCGGCGTTCAGCAGACCCCAGTTGACCAGCTGGGAGACGGCGATGCCGATGACGATCGCGGCCTGCTGGAAGGAGCCGAGCCGTCCTCGGTACTCGGCCGGGGCGACCTCGGCGATGTAGGCCGGGCCGATCACGGAGGCCATGCCGATGGCGAAGCCGCCGACGACGCGCCAGAAGGCGAGGTCGTACAGGGCGAAGGGCAGCGCCGAGCCGACGGCGCTGACGGTGAACAGCACGGCGGAGATCTGCATGCACCGGATACGGCCGATGCGGTCGGCGATCCGGCCGGCGGTGGCGGCGCCGATGGCACAGCCGATCAGGGCGATGGCGATGACCTGCGCCAGCGCCGCCGAGCCGATGTCGTAGCGGTCGCGGATGGCCTCGACGGCGCCGTTGATCACGGAGCTGTCGTAGCCGAAGAGGAAGCCGCCCATCGCGGCAGCCGCGGCGATGAAGACGACGCGCCCGAGATGTTCGGGGTGAGCCGAAGCGGCTCCTGACTTGGGTGCCTGCGCTGTGCTGGTCACGTGTACTCCTCGGGCTACCGGCAACGCTGCCGGTCGGGTCAGCCCTTCGAGGTCCACCAGAAGGTACCTGAAGGTAAGAACAACGTCGCTCAGGCTATGCCTTCAAGTTTCGAAGTCAATATGACGTTGTTAAGAGAATGCACCGCACACGTAAGGGCTTTGCGTTCAAGACTTGAAGGAATGATCCCCAACCGCTGGTCAGAACCGGTGTAGGCGGCACGCATCTAGCGCAGCCGCTGGGAGATGACCTTCGACACACCGTCGCCCTGCATGGAGACGCCGTACAAAGCGTCGGCGACCTCCATCGTCCGCTTCTGGTGGGTGATCACGATCAGCTGCGAGGCTTCCTGCAGCTCCTGCATGATGCGGATCAGCCGCTGCAGGTTGGTGTCGTCGAGCGCGGCCTCGACCTCGTCCATCACGTAGAACGGGCTGGGCCGGGCCTTGAAGATCGACACGAGCATCGCGACGGCGGTCAGCGAACGCTCGCCACCGGAGAGCAGGCTGAGCCGCTTGACCTTCTTGCCCGGGGGACGTGCCTCGACATCGACGCCTGTGGTGAGCATGTTGTCGGGATCGGTAAGGATCAGCCGCCCCTCACCACCCGGGAACAGCCGGCTGAAGACGCCCTCGAACTCACGGGCCGTGTCCCGGAAGGCCTCGGTGAAGACCTGCTCGACGCGCTCGTCGACCTCCTTGACGACCTGGAGCAGGTCGGCGCGGGTCTTCTTCAGGTCCTCCAGCTGCTCGCTGAGGAACTGGTGCCGCTCCTCCAGCGCCGCGAACTCCTCCAGCGCCAGCGGGTTGACCTTGCCGAGCTGCTGATAGGCCCGCTCGGCGGACTTGAGCCGCTTCTCCTGCTCGGCCCGGACGAACGGCTTGGGCTGGTTGCGGGGATGCTCGGGGTCCTCCGGCAACTGCTCCCCCTCCGCCGGGAGCGAGGGCGGGACGAGCTGATGCGGGCCGAACTCGTCGACGAGCCCGGCCGGCTCGACACCCAGCTCCTCCAGCGCCTTGGTCTCCAGCTGCTCGATCCGCATCCGCTTCTCGGCGCCGAGCACTTCGCCGCGGTGGACGGAGTCGGTCAGCTTGTCCAGCTCGGCCTTGAGATCGCGCCCCGCGTTACGGGCGACGGTCAGCTCCTGCTCACGCCGCGCCTTGGCGGTCTCGGCGGCGGTGCGTTCCTGGTCGGCACGGGTGAGGGAGACCTCGACGTGCGCGAGCAGCTGCCGCGCACCGGAGGCGACGGCTTCCGCGACGGCCGCCTCGTGCCGCATCCGCGCCCGCCGCTGCTCGGCACGCGCGCGTGCGTCGCGCTCCGCTCGGGCGGCGCGGTCGAGGGAGTCGGCGCGGCCGGCGAGCCCCTTGACCCGCTCCTCGTGCGTACGGACCTGGAGGCGGGCCTCCATCTCGGTCTGGCGTGCGTTGGCGCCGTCGGCGGCGAGCCGATCCCGTACGGAGGTGTCCGGCTCCTCCTCGACCGGCATCTCCTCGGCGACGGCGAGCCGTTCGGCCAGCTCCTCGGCATCTTGTACGGCCTTGTCCAGCGCCTCCTGCGCCCGCGCCGCCGCCGCGGTGGACCGCTCGGCCTCGCCGGCGGCGCCGCGCGCCTGACCGGCGAGCCGTCCGAGCTGCTGCGCCACGGCCGACTTCTCCCGGTCGGCGGCCCTGCGCCGCTCCCCGACGGCTTCGACGAGTGCGGTGCACTCCTTGCGGCGCTCGGTCGCGGCGTGCTGGGCCTCGGTGAGTTCCTCGCACCGCACGGCCAGCTCTTCCAGCTCGGCGGCGGCCTCGTCCACGGAAGCCTGCACTTCGAGGAGGCTGGGTGCTCCGGCGGACCCGCCGTGCGCGAAGTGGGCGCCCAGGAGGTCGCCTTCGGCGGTCACGGCGGTGAGGTCGGGGTGGGCGTAGACGAGGTCCTCGGCGTCTTCGAGGGTGCCGACGACGACGATGCGGTGGAGCAGCCGTCGTACGGCGGGCATGAGTTCGGCGGGGCCGCGGACCATGTCAGCGGCGGAGGGTGCGGGGAGGGGTTGTCTTTCGGCTGCGGGTTCGTTGTGGCTGGTCGCGCCCACGCGGCGGTAGCCGCATGTCAGACACAGCCCCGCGCCCCTGAGGGGCGCCTCTGGCTCACCCGCGAGTAGCAGCGCAGCCCTTCCGCCGTCCTGTTTGCGTAGCAGTCGGATCGCGTCCGCCGCGGCTGACGGGGACGTCACTGCGATCGCGTCCGCCGCCGCTCCGAAGGCAGCGGCCAGCGGTACCTCGTAGCCCGGCGTCACCGTTAGCAGCTCCGCGGCCGGACCGAGCAGGCCTGTGAGCCGGTCCTTCGCGCCGAGCAGTGCGCCGGTTCCGTCCTTGCGCCGCAGGCCCATCGCCAGTGCCTCATGGCGGGCCCGGGTGGCGGCGCGTTGGCGTTCCGCTGCTGTGGCCGCTTCGCGGGCCGCCGTCAGGGCGGCTTCCGCCTCGGTCAGCGCTGTCTTGGCCGCTTCGTGCTGCTCACCGAGTTCCGCGTCGTCCGCGTCCAGGCCGTCGACCTCGGCCTTGAGGGTCTCGTACTCCTCTTGGGCGGTGACCGCGCGTTCCTGGGCCTCGTCGCGGGCGGCGGCGAGGCGGTCGATCTCGGCCTGGGCGGAGGCGGCACGCGAACGGGCCGCGTTGACCTGGCCGTTCAGCCGGGCGAGGCTCTCGCGGCGGTCGGCGATGGAACGGGCGACGTCCTTCAGGCGCCGTTCCTCCATGGCGAGCTCGCGCTCCAGCTCGGCGCGGTGCGCGACCGTGTCGTCCAGCGCGCGCTCGGCCGCCTCCAGGGCCGCTTCGAGCTCGGCCTCCTGCTCACGGATCCGGTTGGCCTCGCGCTCCATGTCCTCGGGGTCACGGCCCCGGCGCTCGTCGGGCGGCGCGGAGGTGGCGCTCTTCACCCGGGCGTCGGCCAGCGAGATCGTGCCGCGGACGCGTTCGGCGAGCTGGGAGAGTTCGTACCAGGTCTGCTGGGCGCGCTGGAGTCGCGGCGTGAGCTGCCGTACCTCGTCCTCCAGGAGCGCCTCCCGCTGAAGCGCCTTCTTCAGCTCCAGCTCGGCGGCCTCCTTACGTTCCTTCAGCGCGGCCTCGTCGGCGACCTCGGCCTTGAGTGCCTCTCGGAGTCGTACGAGATCGTCGGCGAGCAGGCGGAGGCGGGCGTCGCGGAGGTCGGCCTGGATGACGGCGGCCCGGCGCGCGACGGCGGCCTGGCGGCCCAGGGGCTTGAGCTGCCTTCGGAGTTCGTCGGTCAAGTCCTGCACGCGCGCGAGGTTGGCCTGCATCGCGTCCAGCTTGCGGAGAGCCTTCTCCTTGCGCTTGCGGTGTTTCAGCACACCCGCGGCCTCTTCGATGAAGGCCCTGCGCCCCATCGGGTCCGCGTGCAGTACGGAGTCGAGCTGGCCCTGGCCGACGATGACGTGCATCTCGCGGCCGATGCCGGAGTCGGAGAGGAGTTCCTGGATGTCGAGCAGGCGGCAGGTGTCGCCGTTGAGCTGGTACTCGCTGCCGCCGTTGCGGAACATGATCCGCGTGATGGTGACCTCGGCGTACTCGATGGGCAGCGCCCCGTCGGAGTTGTCGATGGTCAGGGACACCTCGGCGCGGCCCAGCGGCGGGCGGCCGGTGGTGCCGGCGAAGATGACGTCCTCCATCTTGCCGCCGCGCAGCGACTTGGCGCCCTGCTCACCCATGACCCAGCTGAGTGCGTCCACCACATTGGACTTGCCCGAGCCGTTCGGTCCGACGACACACGTGATCCCCGGCTCGAACCGGAGCGTGGTCGCCGAGGCGAACGACTTGAACCCACGGAGGGTCAGGGCCTTGAGGTGCACGCCGCTGGACTCTACCTCCCGCCGGTATCTCAGACGCCGAACCCTGGGGCACCCCGCGGTTTCACCCATGAACGTGCAGGGCACACCAGACGTTAAAGAGGGTGAAAGGATGCGCGGGGGCAAGAAGAAGGGACGCCGAAGCGTCCCTTGCAAACTCTGACAACTTAGCGGTTGATACGGGCAGCCCAACCACTGCTGTCGTTGTGTGATGCAGTGATCAGGTGAGCGCAGGCTCCGCCTGGTGTGCGTCGATGCTCTCCATGACCCTGTCGTGAGAGTCCATGCTCTCCATGATCCTGTCGTGAGAAGCGGCAGCCGTCAGCGCGTCGTTCTCCGCCTGGATTCGTCCGAGCTCGGATTCCAGGTCCTGGACACGCTGCTGGAGCCGTCGCATCTCGGCGAGGAGTCGAGGGTCGGAGCCGCCGACGTAACCGAGAAGCGCCTTTGCCATGATGGATGGTCCTCCACAATGAGTGACCGACCGATGCGGTGTGGGTCGTGAGGGATTCGCACCCGCGGTGCTTGGCACTGTTGAGTTGTGCTGCCGTTCAACCATGCCAAACAGCTAAGGTGCGCGGGGCTTTCAGCGTCTCACCAAAAAGTTTGACGGTCAACACGATCACGCCCTGCATTGGCGGGCATCCCGGGGGCGCGCGGCCGTGAAAGCGGCGGCGCTGCTGCTCCTGCGGGCCCCTCAGGGCGTGACGATCATCTTTGCCTGCGGAGCCTGCCACGGCAACCGGTTCTTGGCAACCACCAGGCCCTTTCTGCTCGGGGCAGCTGCCGGTGGCATGTCCCTCCGCTTCCGCCTGGGCCGCTTTACAGAAATCGCTCAGCGGATCGAGAAGCCGTCGTAGCCGCCGCGGGGTGTGTCCCAGATCTCGGTGACTCCGTCGACGCGGCCGGGCGTGTCGGCGCCCCCGAGCCAGTCGAGGAGCCCTTGGCACGCTCCGCGCGGGCCCTCCGCAACCACCTGGACCCGTCCGTCCTCCAAATTGAGAGCAAAACCACTCAGGCCGCCGATCTCGAGCGCCTTGGCCCGGGTGAACCAGCGAAAACCCACACCTTGGACGCGTCCACGCACCCAGGCGACCAACCGCACATCCTCGCTCATGAGTGCAACCTAATGGGCCAATGTCTCTCTGGGCACTTCCTCACCCAGCACCATGCGGTACCGTCCAGCCCCAATGAATCTCATATGAAACTCACTCGATCGAGTGAGTTGCGTTGACCGCACGGGCGAGTCGACCGCACAGGACGAGGAAGGCAAGGACATGGGACGCCACCGACGCTCAGCCGCCGGCCGCGCCGCCACGGGCCGCGCCACGGGGGTCACAGAAACGTACGGTTCCCGCACAGGGAGCCACGACCCGCAGGACTCGTACGACGCGTACGCGGCAGACCGTTCCACCACGGGCATGGCGCCCTACCTCAGCACCGAGGCGTACGCCGAGACCACCGCGCGCAGCGAGCGCTACCTCTTCGCCTCGGACGAGGACTACCGCGTCGTCTTCCCTGAAGCGGCACCCGGCGGGGGTGGCCGGCGAGCCGCTGGGCACCGCCGCAAGAAGAAGGCGGCGCGTCCGGTGCGCGCCGGACTGCTCGGCGTCTCCGCCGCGGTCGCCATCGGCACGGTCGCGGTCGCCACGGGTGTGGTGCCCGGCGTGGAGAACTACAAGCTCGGCGGCGGCAGCGACGGCGCCGACAACGTGCAGGCCGTGGACACGCCCTCGAACAGCGCGACGGAGCAGGGCGGCACGTCCGGCGCCGCCGACAGCCGCGAGACCGACGAGTCGGCGAGCCGGGGCGACGAGCGTTCGGCCTCGCCGACGCCGTCCGCGTCGGCGTCCTCCGAGGCGCCGGCCAAGACTCCGTCGAAGGAGCCGAAGGCCCCGCCGGCCAAGACCAAGAAGCCGAAGCCCACCCCCACCCCGTCGCGCCCGGCCACCAAGGCGCCGGAGAAGGACACCAGCGCCCCGGTGACGGTGTCCGCCGAGGCCAGGGCCGAGGCCGAGGTGCTCAAGCTCGTCAACCAGGAGCGGGCGAAGGTGGGCTGCAGCCCGGTCTCCGCGAACAGCGCGCTGGCCGAGCTGGCCCGGGACTTCAGCGACGCCATGGCCGCACTGGGCTTCTTCGACCACACCGACCCCAACGGCGCCACTCCGTGGGACCGGGCCGAAGCAGCCGGGATAGCCGACCTCGGCGGCGAGAACATAGCCCGCGGCCAGGCCGACGCGGCCGCCGTCATGGAGGCCTGGATGAACAGCCCCGGGCACAAGGCCAACATCCTGAACTGCGACTTCAAGACGCTGGGCGTGGGTGTCCACCTCGGGCCCGGTGGGCCGTGGTGGACGCAGGACTTCGGGTACTGAGACCTAGCACTAACTTCTGGTTAGCGCTGCACCCGAGTACGCCTGAGGCATGGACATCATGCAGGAGCGCACGGCGGAGCAGTGCTGGGGCGGACTGACGCTCGGCGCGCTGTACGAGGATCGCTGCGCTTCAACGAGCTGCGCCGCCGCGTGGACGGCGTGAGCGAGAAGATGCTGTCCCAGACGCTGCACGCACTGGAGCGCGACGGCTTGGTGCACCGCGAGGCCCAGCCGACCAACCCGCCCCGCGTGGACTACGAACTGACCCCGCTCGGCCGCGAGGTAGCCGCACGGGCGCGCTACGACGAGACGCGCGGCGCCCGCTGACACTTCGGGCAGAAGTAGCTCGACCGGTTCATCCACGCGCGGCGGCGCATCGGCGTACCGCACCTCTTGCAGGGCAGTCCCTCACGGCCGTACGCGTCGAGCGATCGGTCGAAGTAGCCCGACTCCCCGTTGACGTTGACATAGAGGCTGTCGAAGCTGGTGCCGCCCACCGCGAGGGCCGCGTTCATCACGTCCCGCACGTGGCCCAGGAGTTCGGCGGTGCGCGGGCGGGTGAAGGTCGAGGTGGGGCGCTCGTAGTGGAGGCGGGCGCGCCAAAGGGCCTCGTCCGCGTAGATGTTGCCGACGCCGCTGATCAACGACTGGTCGAGCAGGGCCCGTTTGACGGTGGTGCGCTTGCGGCGCAGCGCCTGGTGGAAGGCCTCGTCGTCGAAGAGCGGATCGAGCGGGTCGCGGGCGATGTGCGCGATGACGTCGGGCAGGCCGTCGGGGGTGTTGTCGTGCAACGACAGGCCACCGAAGGTGCGTTGGTCAACGAAGCGGAGGTCGGTGGACAGGTCGTCGGCGAATGTCACCCGGATCCTGAGGTGCTTCTCGTCGGGTGCCGACTGCGGCTGGACCAGCAGCTGGCCGCTCATGCCGAGGTGGGCCAGGATCGACTGGTGCGTGTCCTCCAGGGGCAGCCACAGGTACTTGCCGCGGCGGCTTGGGGTGCCGATGCGGTGGCCCTTGAGGCGGTGCACGAAGTCGTCGGCGCCGGCGAGATGGCGGCGAACCGCGCGCGGGTGGAGGACCTCGGCCTCGGCGACGATGCGATGGGCGACCCACCGGGCAAGGCCCCGCCGTACGACCTCGACCTCGGGCAACTCGGGCATGGGATCTCCCGTATCGAGCCGGTGTACGAGCCGAGCGCCCGCCCCACAAGGCGGGGCGGGCGCTCGTCCTGCGCTGTTCGTCAGGCGGAGGCCTGCGCCTCGTCGGCGCCTCCGGCGGCTTCCGCCACCTCGGCCTTGACCGCTTCGGCTTCCGCCACCTCGGCCCTGACCGCTTCGGCTTCCGCCGCTGCGGCCTTGGCAGCCTTGGCACGCTCGTCCGCTGCGGCCTTGATGGACCGCCACGCGGACTCAGCGGCTTGCTGCTCCGCCTCCTTCTTGCTGCGGCCGGTGCCGGTGCCGTACGAGACGCCTCCGACGCGGGCGGCAGCAGTGAAGGTCTTCTCGTGATCGGGGCCGGTCTCCGTGACCAGGTACTCGGGTACGCCGAGCCCCTCGATCGCGGTGAGCTCCTGGAGACTGGTCTTCCAGTCCAGGCCGGCTCCGAGGTTCGAGGACTTTTCGATCAGTGGGTCGAACAGACGGTGGACCAGCTCAGAGGCCGAGTCCAGACCCTGATCGAGATAGACCGCGCCGATCACCGCTTCCAGGGTGTCGGCGAGGATGGATGCCTTGTCCCGTCCGCCCGTGCCCTCTTCACCGCGGCCGAGCCGGATGAAGGAGCCCAGGTCGAGACCGCGGCCGACCTCCGCCAGCGCACGCGAGTTGACCACCGCGGCCCGCAACTTGGCCAACTGGCCTTCGGGCAGGTCGGGGTGGGTGCGATACAGCGTGTCCGTGACGACGAGGCCGAGCACGGAGTCCCCCAGGAACTCCAGCCGCTCGTTCGTCGGCAGACCGCCGTTCTCGTATGCGTAGGACCGGTGGGTCAGCGCACGCACCAGAAGGGCGGACTCGAGCTTGTACCCGAGCCGCCCTTCCAACAGCGTGTGGGACGAGGCCGTGGTCTCCGCAGAGTTCTTCTTCGGCGTGGACACAGTGCCTCTCACCAGCCGCTCAGACCTCGAGGACCTGGCGCTTGTTGTAAGTGCCGCAAGACGGGCACGCGATGTGCTGCAGCTTGGGCTCGTGGCAGCGCTCGCACGCAACCAGGGTGGGGACCGCAGCCTTCCACTGCGACCGGCGGTGGCGCGTGTTGCTGCGCGACATCTTCCGCTTCGGAACAGCCACGGCTACTTCTCCTGCTTCTCGTCGGCGCGTGCTGACTGAGGCGCGCCGCCGCTCATCTCGTCCTTCTCGCCGTCTCCGAGTGAACCGGCGAGTCCCTGCAGTGCCGCCCAACGGATGTCGACGGCGTCGTGGTGGTGGTGGTCCGGGTCGTCCGCAAGGCGTGCGCCGCACTCGGCACACAGACCTGGGCAGTCTTCCTGGCACACCGGCTGCATCGGCAGTGCGAGCACCACCGCATCGCGCAGCACGGGCTCGAGGTCGAACAGGCCGTCCTCGATGAAGAGCCTGTCCTCGTCTTCCTCGGCGTCGTCGGCCGGCTCCGCTTTGACGCGGCCCCGGTCATCGGCGTCAGGGTACGAGAACATCTCCTGGAAGTCCGCTTCGAGCGCCAGCTCAAGCGGCTCCAGACACCTTACGCACTCCCCCTCGGCCTGTGCACGGGCGGTGCCTGTGACAAGCACCCCTTCCATGACCGACTCGAGCCGGAGGTCGAGCTTCACCGGGGCGCCTTCCGGCACTCCGATGACTCCCTGGATCCCGAGATCCTTGGGAGCGCCGATCTCGCGGGTCAGGCGCTGCAGCGCACCAGGCCGCCGACCCAGCTCGTGCGTGTCGAACACGAGAGGGTTGCGGTGGTCGAGGCGGGCTGTCACGCCGTTCCTGCTTTCGATCTTCGAGCTCAGAGGGACGCCGCCCTTGAAGTTTCCCGGGCAGCATGGATCGCGGACGTACACGCGACCGAAGAGCCAGGATACTGGACCTTTCGCTCTCGGCCCAATCCGCTGGGCACCGGGGCCTCAGCCGTTGCCGCGTCCCTGCTCGTAGGCCCGCAGTTGCTCGGCACTGATCATGCCGGTGTCGAAGAGGCTGGTCTCGTCGAGCGCGTAGCCCTGCTGGGCCTGCTGGGCCTGCTGCGGCACCTGGTTCGGGTCGTACGCCTGCTGCTGGGCGTCGTAGCCCTGATAGGCGTACGGGTCGGCCTGCTGGTAGCCGTAAGCCTCCTGCTGGGCGTAGGCCTGCTGCTGGTAGCCGCCGCCGTACGGGTCCTGCTGCGCGGTCTGCTGGTAGCCGTACGCCGGCTGCGGCTGGCCGTAGTCCGGCTGCTGGGGCTGTTCGGGCTGCTGCTGGGCCTGGGTGTCCTGCTCGGCGAGGGCCGCGAGGCCGGAGAGGTAGTCGGCGTCGCTGGAGTGCTGGACGGTGCTGATGTCGTCGGCGAGGGCGCCGAGGTCGTCCGAGGCGATACGGCCGTGCAGCTTCTGCCGGCCGCGGCCGACGGCTTCCAGGGTCTTGGCGAGGACCGCCTCGAAGGCGCCCAGCTTGACGTCCACGTACTCGTCGGCGGTGCGGCGCAGGGTCTCGGGGTCGTGGCTGCGCTCGGGGGCGTCCTCGTCCTCGTAGCCCTGCTCGTCGAGGCCGGGTCCGGTGCCGAGGAGCTTCTCGCGGCCCCGGCCGACCGAGCCGAGGGTCTTGGTGAGGACCACCTCGAAGTTGGCGAGCTTGGAGTCGACGTAGTCGTCGGCCTCGGCGCGGATCTCCTCGGCCTCCTTGCGGGCCTCGGCGAGGATGCGGTCGGCCTCGTTCTGGGAGCGGCGGGCGACCTCGGTGTCGGAGATCAGCGAGCCCCGCTCGGCGTGCGCGGTCTGGATGATCCGCTCGGCCTCCTGGCGGGCCTGCTCGACCATCTGCTCACGGCCGCCGATCAGCTCCTGGGCCTGCGCGAGGGAGCCGGGCAGCGCCTCACGCACCTCTTCGAGCAGCGCGAGCAGGTCGGCGCGGTTGACCACGCACGAGGCCGACATGGGCATCGACCGGGCACTGGAGACCGCGGCGACGATCTCGTCGAGCTTCTTCTGCACGTCCACCGTGTGCTCGCCACTCTCTACAGCTGTGATGGAGACGGACGGGTCGACTGTACGGCCATGGGGTGCCCGCCGGACAGCGGGTGACGGATTGTCAGCTTCCGGGGGATTTTCCGGGGGGTTTCCGGAGTGGCTTTCCGGGCGCCCGTGATACGGCCCGCTCAGTCCTTCTTCAGGCGTTCGGCAAGGGCCTCGAAGACCACCGGCGGGACCAGGTGGGAGACGTCTCCGCCCCAGGTCGCGACCTCCTTGACCAGGGAGGACGACAGGAAGCTGTAGGTCGGGTTGGTCGGCACGAAGAGCGTTTCGATGCCTGAGAGGCCGATGTTCATCTGGGCCATCTGCAGCTCGTAGTCGAAATCGCTGACCGCGCGCAGGCCCTTCACGATGGCCGGGATGTCGCGTTCCTTGCAGAAGTCGACGAGCAGGCCATGGAAGGCCTCGACCCGGACGTTCTCGAATTCGGCGGTGACCTGGCGGATCAGGTCGATCCGCTCCTCGATCTCGAACAGGCCCTTCTTGGACTTGTTGATCATCACCGCGACGTAGACCTCGTCATACAGCCTGGAGGCGCGGCCAATGATGTCGAGGTGTCCGTTGGTGATCGGGTCGAACGACCCGGGACAGACGGCGCGGCGCACTTGAGATCCCTCGCTCTCCGGTCCGGTCATCGTGCGTCTTCGCACGTAGAGGCGGCGCGACCGTACCAAAACGTCCCCTCGCCGTAACGACGGGCCCGGATCGCGTCGAAGCCGGGCGGCCAGCCGAACTCGCCGCCCCTGGTGCTGCGCTCCACGGTGACGAGCGCCTCCGTCGCGAGCCAGCCCTCCGTACGGAGTGTGAGCAGAATCTCCCGAAGATCGTCGTCCGAGACGGCGTACGGGGGGTCGAGAAACACGATGTCGTACGGCTGTTCAGGCGGCGTTGTGCGGATGATCTGTTCCGCTTTACCTGCCCGGACTTCGGCGCCGGGAAGGCCGAGGTTCTTCACGTTCTCCCGCACGATGCGGGCGGCACGGGCGTCCGCCTCGACGAGGAGGACATGGCCCGCGCCTCGGGACAGGGCTTCCAGGCCCACGGCGCCCGATCCCGCGTACAGGTCGAGGACCCGCTCTCCGGCCAGGGGTCCGCCGAGGAGGGACTGCCAGGTGGAGAAGAGACCTTCGCGTGCGCGGTCGGAGGTGGGGCGTGTGCGGGTCCCTGGCGGGACGGCCAGGCGACGTCCGCCGGCTGCGCCGGCGATCACGCGGGTCATCTTTGGGTCCTTGGTCGTGGGCGACTTTAGGTTCAGTGTGGCTGGTCGCGCCCGCGCGGCGGTAGCCGCATATGGATTACAGCCCCGCGCCCCTGAGGTGTCCCTTCCTTCACCCCTTTTCCAAGTACTGCTCTCTTTCCTCGTCCAAGAGGGCGTCCAGAGCCGTTCGTAGGCCTGGGAGCTGGCTCAGCTCCGGGTCGGCCGCCACTACCGCCGCCGCTTCGTCCCTCGCCTCCGCGATGATCTCCTCGTCCTCTATGACGGCGAGCATGCGCAGGCTGGTGCGGGCGCCGGACTGGGCCTGGCCGAGGACGTCGCCCTCGCGGCGTTGTTCAAGGTCGATGCGGGAGAGTTCGAAGCCGTCGAGGGTGGCGGCCACGGCGTTCAGGCGCTGGCGGGCCGCGCTCGCTTCCGGCATCTCGGTGACCAGGAGGCAGAGCCCTGGCGCGGAGCCTCGGCCCACTCGGCCGCGCAGCTGGTGGAGCTGGGAGACGCCGAAGCGGTCGGCGTCCATGATCACCATGGCGGTGGCGTTGGGGACGTTCACGCCGACCTCGATGACCGTGGTGGCGACCAGGACATGGGTCTCGCCGGCGGCGAAGCGGCGCATGACCGCGTCCTTGTCGTCGGGGTGCATACGGCCGTGCAGGACCTCCACCCCGAGGCCTTGCAGGGGGCCCTTGGCGAGCTGGTCGGCCACGTCCAGGACGGCGAGCGGCGGGCGCTTCTCGGCCTCGCCCTCCGGGGACTTCTTCTTTTTCGGGTCCTCCTCCTCGTCGCCGATCCGTGGGCACACGACGTACGCCTGATGCCCTTTGCCGACCTCCTCGCGCACCCGCTCCCAGGTCCTGGCGAGGAAGTGCGGCTTGTCGGCGGCCGGGACGACATGGCTGGCGATCGGTGAGCGCCCGGCGGGGAGCTGGTCGAGGACGGAGGTCTCCAGGTCGCCGAAGACGGTCATGGCGACCGTGCGCGGGATGGGCGTGGCGGTCATGACGAGGAGGTGGGGCGGCTGCTTGCCCTTGCCGCGCAGGGCGTCGCGCTGCTCGACGCCGAAGCGGTGCTGTTCGTCGACGACGACCAGGCCGAGGTCGTGGAACTGCACCTTGTCCTCGATCAGCGCATGCGTGCCGATCACGATCCCGGCCTCACCGGTGACCAGGTCGAGCAGCGCCTGGCGGCGGGCGGCGGCGCCCATCGAGCCGGTGAGCAGTACGACCTTGGTCCCCTCGTCGCCACCGCCCAGCATCCCTCCCTCCCGTTGCCCACCACCGCCCTTCTGCGGAGGCGCTTCGCGCCACAGCCCCCAACTGGCCAGCTCGCCCATCATCTCGACGACCGAGCGGTGGTGCTGCTGGGCGAGCACTTCGGTGGGGGCGAGCATCGCGGCCTGTCCGCCCGCGTCGACGACGGCGAGCATGGCGCGGAGGGCCACCATCGTGTTGTGGGTCACTGTGAAGTGGTCTGTGACGTAGGCATGGCCCGGGTGGGCGACACTGATGCACTGGACGGGCTTTCTTCCCACGTACTCCACCGCGCGAATTCCGCGTCGGAACGTGTTGTATTTCGGCCTGGACCGTACACGCTCGGCCTTGCGACTCAGCCTGAAGGGGGCGTATTCGTCAGGCAGGGCCACCGAGACGTTGAAGGCGGCCTTCTTCGGGAGAACCCGCGCCCGGCCACCGAGCGAGCGCACGAGCCAGGCAACGTCGTCCGCAAGCCGGCGCGAAGCTGAGCAGAGCGAGATGCTCAGCCCATCCGCTTGGACCGTGCCATCAGTGTCCAGAAGTCCCTGGAGAAGAGCCAGGCGGTTCTTGATCGAAGTGTTCTTGAACTCGTCAGGAACGAACTTTCCGTGTGACGTCACGCCCCACAGGTTCAAGTCACGCAGGGTTTGGATGACGGGGTTACGGACACCTCCAGCGCGGCGCGTCAGCTGAATCGTGAAGTCACAACGCGAACCCTCCACCGGAACCAGTCGGCATTCAGGAGCCACACTCGCCGCCACGGCATCACGGAGCTCGTCGTCGATCGTGGACAGTCGCAGGTTGTGCCGGAATGAGCCGTCTCCCAGCAGGAGACCAAACAGGTACGGATCGAGGGGCAGTCCGGAATCGCCTCCGAGATCGACTGGGGCAGCAGCCGGGAGGTACCACTTCGAAGATCCGTTTGCTTTGAAGGTGTCCATGCGAATCTCGCGAGTCGTCATGACCTTGGGAGTCTGTCCCCGGTGCCACCCGCAACTGGTGCCAACGATCCATAGATGCTCGTCATCGCACTCGACGTAGGCCCCATCAGAAAGGATCAGGCGCCAGACATCGCGCTCGCCCTGTGGGAAGACCCCGTCGACAAGTGCGATCCCACCGTCGGGAACGACAATTTCGTCCCCCACCTCCATGTCGCCCATGCGGCGGAAACCGGCAGGTGTGAGCACGAGCGAGTCGAGAGGCTGGGCCTTGCCCGAACCCACCTCTCCCTGGAGCAGCCGGTGCATCGGGTGCTCGGTCGCCAGGTCGTCGAAGATCTCTTTGGAGACCTTCTGCTGGCCTTCGGTGAGAGTGAAGGGGAGGCGGTCGTCGAAGGCCGTGAGGAGGCCGTCCGGCTTGGGTTTGCGGGCGACTGCCGGGAGTTGGGCGTCGGCGTGGCGGCGGCGGGCGAGGGCGACCTGGAGGACGAAGGCCTCGTCCCACTTGAGGCGGGAGCGGGCGTCGGCGATGTCCGCCTTGGTGTGGGGGCGGTGGATCTTGAGCAGGGCCTCGGGGAGGGGAACCAGGCCGCGGCCTTCGCGGAGGGTGTCCGGGAGGGGGTCGAGGGCCTCCTGGGCGCTGGGCAGGACCGTCTGGATCGCCTTGCCGATCTTCCAGGACTCCAGTTTGGCGGTGGCGGGGTAGATGGGGATGAGGGCGCCGGCCCACGTCTCGACGGTTTCCTCCGCGTCGCCGCGAAGCAACTCGTACGCCGGATGCGCCAGTTGGAGGCGTCGGTTGAAGACGGAGACCTTGCCCGCGAACATCGCGCGTGTGCCCGGCAGCAGCTCCTTGTGGGGCTTGTGAACGCCGTGGCCGAAGAAGACCAGTTGGAGTCGGCCGCTGCCGTCGGTGATGGTGACTTCCAGGCGCTGGCCCTTGCCCCGGGGAGCCTTGGACGAGGCGAAGGTGTGCAGACGGGCGTCGGCGACCATGGCGACCACCGTCACGTGCTCGTCCATGGGGAGGTCGGCCAGGTGCGTGAGCTGGCCCCGCTCCTCATATCTGCGCGGGTAGTGGTGCAGAAGGTCGCCGACGGTGTGCAGGCCGAGATGCTCGGCCATCACCTTCGCGGTGGCGGGGCCGAGCACCTTCTTCAGTGGTTCTTCCAGTGCGGGCACGAGATCCATTGCACACCACACCACTGACAATGCCGTATACGTCTCGGGAAACCCCTGGTCAGACGGCTCGTTCGGGCCATAGGATGACGCGCTCCGGCCATCCTTTCCGCGGTCACCGCCTCAACCGGGACCGCCCGACCCCGCGCCGTCGCCCGTCCCCCCACCGGCGCCGTGACGATGGACTCCCAGACCTCACAGTCATCCCAGGCACCCCAGCCACCTCATACGTTCCAGGTCGACCTGCGCGGTCTGGTGGACCTGCTCTCTCATCACCTCTACTCCAGTCCCAAGGTCTACCTGCGGGAACTGCTGCAGAACGCCGTCGACGCCATCACGGCGAGACGTGCCGAACAGCCCGACTCCCCTGCCCGCGTGCGGCTGTACGCGGAGGGCGGGACCCTGCGCGTGGCGGACTCCGGGATCGGGCTCACCGAAGCGGATGTGCACAACCTCCTCGCCACGATCGGCCGCAGCTCGAAGCGGGCGGAGGGGTTGCAGGAGGCCCGGTCCGAGTTCCTCGGCCAGTTCGGCATAGGCCTGCTGGCCTGTTTCGTCGTCGCCGAGCGGATCCGGGTCGTCAGTCTGAGCGCCCGTACGCCCGGTGCGGCGCCCGTGGAGTGGACCGCGGCGGACGACGGCTCGTACACCGTACGGAGCCTGCCGCCGGACGCCCGCACCGAACCGGGCACCACCGTGCATCTGGTGGCGCGGCCCGGCGCCGGGGAGTGGCTCACCGAGGAGCGGGTGCTCGCGCTGGCCCGGGACTTCGGGTCCCTGCTGCCGTACGACGTCCGGGTCGGCGACGAGGCGGTCACGGACCTGCCCGCGCCCTGGGACCGTACGTACCCCTCCCCCGCCACCCGCAGGGTGGCCCTGGCGCGGCACTGCCACGATCTGTTCGGCTTCACTCCGCTGGACGCGATCGAGCTGAACGTTCCGCTCGCCGGTGTCCGGGGTGTGGCGTACGTGCTGCCGTCCGCGGTCAGCCCGGCACAGCGGGCGAGTCATCGCGTGCACCTCAAGGGCATGCTGCTGACCGAGCGGGCCGAACAGCTGCTGCCCGACTGGGCGTTCTTCGTGCGCTGTGTGCTCGATACCGACAGTCTGCGGCCCACGGCCTCGCGCGAGTCGCTGTACGAGGACGAGACCCTCGCCGCCGTACGGGAAGCTCTCGGGGAAAGGATTCGCTCGTGGCTCACCGGGCTGGCTGCCGGTGATCCGGAGCGGCTGGCGGCCTTCCTGTCCGTGCACTACCTGGGCGTGAAGTCCCTTGCGCGGCACGACAAGGAGATGCTGCGCACGATGCTGCCGTGGCTGCCCTTCGAGACGACCGACGGGCGGCTGTCCCTGGAGGAGTTCGCGCAGCGGCACCCGGTGGTGCACTTCACCCGGACCGTCGAGGAGTACCGGCAGGTCGCACCGATCGCGTCCGCGCAGGGCGTCGGGGTGATCAACGGCGGTTACACGTACGACAGTGAGCTGGTCGAGGCGCTGCCGTCGGTGCGGCCGGGGACGGTGGTCGCCGAGCTGGACGCCGACACGGTGACCGCCCATCTGGACGCGGTCGATCCGGCGGAGGAGCTGGCGCTGGCGGGGTTCTTGGCGGCGGCGCGGGCGACGCTGGACCCACTGGGATGTGACATAGTACTGCGCGCTTTCCATCCCCTGTCCGTGCCCGCACTGCACCTGGACGACCGTGCGGCCCGGCACGAGCAGGCCCGGGCCGAGGCCGAGGAGCAGGCCGACGACCTCTGGGCGGGCATCCTCGGCTCGCTGCGCGGCAGCGCCCCACGCGCGCGGCTGGTGCTCAACCATCTCAGCCCGCTGATCCGCAGGATCAGTTCCCTGCGGGACCCCGAGCTGATCGGCACCGCCACGGAGTCGCTGTACGGGCAGGCCCTGCTGATGGCACAGCGGCCGCTCAGGCCCGCCGACTCGGCGTTGTTGAACCGGGCGTTCATCGGCCTCCTGGAGTGGGCCACGCACAGCGAGGACGGTCAGCGATGAGTGAGATCACGGACTTCGACTCCCTGCGCCGGGCGATGGCGGAGAACGGCGAGCAGCCGGAGGGCCCGGCCCGCAACGCGCGCGCGGAGCAGTTGCTCGCGGAGGCCGAGAAGCTGAACATCCCCCTTGCGGTGATCGAGGCGCTCGGGCACCAGCTGAAGGTCTACAACTACAGCTCCGAGAAGGACAAGATGTTCGTCCCCTTCGCGCGCCTGCTGCGCATGTGGGACGAACACCCCGAGGACTTCGACGAGTACGAGACCCATTCGCTGCACTGGGTCTTCAAGTGGATGTCGTCCGGCATGCTCGACCAGCCGCACATCCCGCTCGCGTCCGTCGAGAAGTGGCTCGGCGAGATGGAACACCGCTACCGGCTCGCCGGGCACTCCGAACGGGCCGTGCGCAGCGCCGAGTTCAGTGTGGCCGCGCACATCGGGGACGTCGACCGGGCCGAGCGGGCGTACGCCGCGTGGCTGGCCGCCGACCGAGACAGCATGGCCGACTGCCACGCGTGCGAGCTGCACGGGCAGGGGTGGTGGCAGGCGGAGCGGGGGCGGGACACGGCGGCGCTGGAGCTGTGGGCGCCCGTCCTGGAGGGTGAGTTCACCTGCGCCCACGAACCGCACACGGTCCTGGCGTCGTCCCTGGTGCCCCTGCTGCGGCTGGGCCGCCTGGACGAGGCGCGGGCCAACCATCTGCGGGGTTTCCGGCTCGTACGGGCCATGGAGAGCATGCGCGGCGCCTACGCGGACCATGTGGAGTTCTGTGCCCTGACCGGCAACGAGGCGCGCGGCCTGGAAATGCTCGCGGAGCGGCCGGCGTACTTCACCGACACCGGGCATCCGCGCAGCAGGCTGGACTTCATGAGTGTCGTGGCCCTGCTCATGGACCGGCTGACCGCGCTGGGGCTGGGCGGCCAGCGGGTGCCGGGGCCGGCCGGGCGGGAGTGGACGGCGGGCGAACTCGCCGCCCACGCGCGCGTGGAGGCCCTCGCGCTGGCGGGGCGGTTCGACCAGCGCAACGGCACGGCGCACGTGAGCGAGCGGGCACGCGCGCGTATGGAGCAGCGGCCACTGGTGGAGCGACTGCCGCTCGGGGTGCGGTCGGCACGTCCCGCGGCGGTTCCCGTCCCGCCGGTTCCGGAGCACGATGAGGCCGTGAAGCCCGATCTGCCCGCGCTGCTCGCCGAGGCCCGGCGGCTGTCGGACACCCTGCAGCCGAACGCGATCGAGGCATGGGCGGCGGTCGCCCGAGCCGCCGAGGGGGTCGAACTGGACCCCCGGGACCGCGCCGAGATCGCCGACCATCGCGCGATGGACCTGGGGCCCGAGGGCATCGACCTGTTCGAGCGCGCGGCCGAGCTGTACGCGGAGGCGGGCGACCCCGGTGAAGCCCTGGCGGCACGCACGCGTGCGGCGTACATGCGCGCGCTTGAGGGCGACACGGCCGGCGCGCTCACCGCCGTGGCAGGCCCCTACGACGAGGTCCTGGCGCTCTACGCCGAGGGCGGCACCGGCCTCCCGCAGACGGCGTCGGTGCTGATGGGCAAGGCCCGGATCCTGATGCGGCGGGTGCACGAGGCGGACCATTCGGCGGGTGCCGCAGCCCCGGACGACGACTCGCCGCCGGATGCGAGCGACGGCTTCCCGGGCGGCGAACCACGGGGCTACGACTCCCCGCAGGACGCGGGCTTCGTGCCGGACGCGGCCAGGGGCGACGCCTCCCCGAACAGCGAACCACCGGCCTACGGCTTCCCGGACGGCGAACCGCCGGCCCAGGGCTCCCCACACGCCCCAGACCCCCTACCGGACGCAGCCAAGGACCACGCCTCCCCGAACAGCGAACCACCGGCCCACGGCTCCCCACACAACCCAGATCCCCTACCGGACGCGACCGGGGACGACGGCTTCCCGGGCGGCGAGGTGGCGGCCCGCGGCTCGGCGTGGGATGCGTCCGCCGGCCGCTCCTCGTCGGATGGGCTCGGCGGCTCACCGGCCGAGCGGGCCTTCGTCGACGCCGAAGCCGCCGCACGGGAGGTGCTCGCGCTGGTCGAAGGGCGTGCCGGGGACGATGTGCGGCTTGCCTCGCGGGCTGCGGAGGCGCAGGCGATGCTCGCGGAGCTGGCCGCGCATGCCGGGGACGTGGAGGGAGCGGCGGAGCTGTTCGCTCGGGCCGCGGCGGCGTTCGTCGGGGCGGGGCTGCCGTGGTTCGCGGTGGAGTACGAGGCCCGGCTGGCGGGGCTCGCGCACCACCTGGGCGACACGGCGGAGGCCGAGCGGGCGCTGCGGGCGGCGCTGGAGCACGGCGGACCGCACCTGGAGCCGGTCGGCCGCGCCCAGCTGCACCTTCAGCTCGCCGAGGTGCTGGGCGGCAGGGGCCGGTCCGCGGAGGCCGCCGAACACGCCCTGGACGCGGCGCACTGGGCCGACGAGGCGGGCGAGGGCCCGACACTCGGCGCCTGGGCCCGGCACCAGCTCGGCGGGTTCCTGCTGCGCCAGGGACGGTGGGCGGAGGCCGCGGAGGTGCTGGAGTCGGCGCTGCCCGACCTGACCGCCGAAACGCACGGCGACGGCGCGGTCGTACAGACGCAGTGGTGGCTCGGCGACTGCCTGAGCGAGCTCGGCGAGCACCGCGCGGCGGCCGAACGGCGGTTGCAGGCGGCCGAGATCGCCCTGCACTGGCCCGAGCAGCACGACCACGCCACGCTCGCCCATCTCGCCGCGGAGTCCCTGGGGCACGCGGGGCTGCACGACGAGGCCGACCGGGCCTACGCGCGCGCGGGCGACCTGTGGCGCGAGCTCGGCAACGTGCACGGCCTGGTGCGTTCCCTGCGCGCCCGCGCCTGGCTCGCGCTGCGCACGCAGGACGGGCCGGACGGGGCACGGGAGCTGATGACGGACGCGGTCCACGACTGCGCGACGGCACGGGACGCGACCGCCGACGAGGAGTCACGGCAGCGCCTCACCGCTGAACTCGGCCACACCCACCGGCAGTTCGGCGACCTGCTCGCCCGGTCCGCCACCGAGGACGCCGAGGACGACTCGATCCGGGCCACTCTCGAAGAAGCCCTGTGCCAGATGCTCGACGCGGTCACGGTGTTCGCCGCCGCAGGTGACGACGTCCTGCACGCCCGCACCGGCGCCGAACTCGCCGCCGGCTGGCTGGAGGCAGACCTGAGCCGCCCCGCACAGGCCGCCGCACGCGCGCGTGCCGTGCTGGTCGCGTACGACTGTGCCGACGACGTCGACGAGACGGTGCAGGCCCGGCGGGCGGAGGCGGAGCAGATGCTCCAGCTGATGCAGGAACAGCAGGAACAGACGGAGGAATAGGGCCTCTGGAGGAACACGGCCTACTCGACGCCGATGAGCAGCAGCGAACCCTGCCGCCCACCCCGGTACACCACCGTGTCGACGGCGAGGTACACCTCACGCACGCGTGCTTCGACACGCTCGGCGATGGAGTCGGGCGCCTCGTCGCCGAGGACGAGGGTGACCATCTCGCCGCCCGCCTGGAGCATGCGGTCGATGACGGTCTCGGCGGTGGCCGTGACGTCCGAGCCGATCACGGCGACGTCGCCGTCGATGAGGCCGAGGACGTCACCGGCCTGGCAGATCCCGGCCGTGGTCCAGGACTGGCGTTCGGCGACGGTCACCTCGGCGTGGCGGGTCGCGCCGGCCGCCGAGGTCATCTGGACGACGTCCTCGTCGAACCGGCGGTCCGGCTCGTGCACGGCCAGCGCCGCGATCCCCTGCACCGCGGAGCGCGTCGGGATCAGCGCCACCCGGATGCCCTCCGTGCGTGCCTGCTCGGCCGCCGCTGCGGCGGTGTGGCGCAGGTCGGCGTCGTTGGGCAGCAGGACGACCTCGAGTGCGTGGGCCCGTCGTACGGCGTCGACGAGCTCCCCGCTCGCGGGCGGCTCCCCGGGGCGAGCGAGCACCGTGGTCGCGCCCGCTTCGGTGTACAGCCCGGCCAGCCCCTCGCCGGGCACCACGGCCACGACGGCACGCTGGACGCGCTCCCGGGGCGGGCGTCCGCCGCCGGTGGTGTGCACGTCTCCGACAGCGAAGTGCGTGATCCTGATCCGGTACGGCCGACCGGCCTCGACGCCCGCCTCCACGGCGGCGCCCGCGTCGTCCACGTGCACATGGACGTTCCACAGCCCGTCGCCGCCGACCACGACGAGCGAGTCCCCGAGCGCGTCGAGCCGCTCCCGCAACCGGGTCACGGCCGCGTCCTCGGCCTCCAGCAGGTAGATCACCTCGAAGGCGGGCCCGCCCTCCTCCAGGACCGCTGCCCCGTCCAGGCAGTCAGCGAGGCTTTCGGCGGGCACGCGCGCGTGCCCGTCCCGCGCGCCGATGTCATCCACGCGCGCGTGCCCCGCGTCCACCGGCGACGCCACGGCCACCGCCGCCGGCCGCTCCCCCGTGAACGTCTCCACCAGCGCCCCGAGCACCGCCACCAGCCCCCGCCCGCCCGCATCCACGACGCCCGCGCGCTCCAGGACGGCCAGCTGGCCCGGTGTCGCGGCGAGAGCCGCTCGTGCGCCTTCGTAGGCCGCCCGCGCGACCGTCCCGCAGTCCCCCTCGGCACCCGTGGCGGCGTCCGCGGCGGCCGAGGCGACGGTGAGAACCGTGCCCTCCACGGGGTGGGCCACGGCCTGCCGGGCGGAGTCGGCCGCATGCCGGAGCGCGAGCCGCAGCCCCCGGGCGGCACTGTGAGGGGTCTCACCACAGGACGAGGCACCACCAGCGAGCACCTGCGCCATCCCCCGCAGCAGCTGCGCCAGAATCGTTCCGGAGTTCCCGCGCGCCCCGATCAGCGCGCCGTGCGCCATGGCCTGCACGGTGTCGGCCAGCGGCGGCGCCCCCGCACCGCCCCCGACCTCGTGGCCGGTGAAGACCGCCTCGACCGCGGCGAGCGCCGACTCCACCGTCAGATACAGGTTCGTGCCGGTGTCCCCGTCGGCCACCGGGTAGACGTTGATCGCGTCGATCTCCTCACGCGACCGCCCCAGCGCCTCCAGCGCGAGACCGCACCAGGTACGCACCGCGAGAGCATCGAAGAATGTCTGCGGCACCTGCGCCACCTGCGCCTCCTTGAGCTGCTGGACGTGGGACGCAGCGTAGACCCCGGGCCGGTGTGCGCCGGAAGTGGGCCGGAGCGGGGCCCTGAGCAGCCATGGTAGTTTCGTTGTACTGGCGCAGTCGTTGTATGCTGCTCCGGTTGCCCGATCCACATCGGGCCATTTCCCTGGCAACGCCACTCAGATCTCTATCCTGCGATCCTGATCCCGGCCTGCCGGGTTCAACCGTAAGTGCATCTGAAGTCTTTGGAGTGACCCGTGGCTGCCAACTGCGACGTCTGCGGCAAGGGGCCGGGCTTCGGCAACAACATCTCGCACTCGCACCGCCGTACGTCCCGTCGCTGGAACCCGAACATCCAGCGCGTCCGTACCGTGGTCGGCGGGACGCCGAAGCGCGTGAACGCCTGCACCTCGTGCATCAAGGCCGGCAAGGTCTCGCGCTGACGCTACGCGGTAGCGCGCGGCCACTGCTGGTTCGCTGCAGAAGCCGGTCCACCTCTGGTGGACCGGCTTTTTGCTGTGCCCGCTGTGCCCGAAAATGTGCCCGCTGTGCCCTCCGGGACCTAGACGTCCGCCCTGAACCGCCACCCATGATCCACCGGCCCGATCCCCCCACCGAGCGCGAACCCCGCCTCGATCGCCCCGGTGACGTACTCCTTCGCCGCCGCCACCGCCTCCGGCACAGGCAGCCCCTTCGCCAGCCCTGAAGCGATCGCCGAGGCAAGCGTGCAGCCCGTGCCGTGCGTGTGCCGGTTGTCGTGCCGGGGCGCCCGCAGCCAGTGCTCCTGCGCCCCGTCGGTGAGCAGATCCACGGCGTCCCCGGGCAGATGCCCACCCTTGATCAGCACCCAGCGCGGCCCGTACGCCAGAACGGCCGCCGCAGCCCCCCGCATCTGCTCCTCCGACTCGACGCGCACGCCCGTGAGTTGGGCCACCTCGTCAAGGTTCGGCGTCGCCACGGTGGCGACCGGCAGCAGTTTCGTCCGTACGGAATCCAGCGCGGACGAAGCCAGCAGCGAGTCCCCGTGCTTGGAGACACCCACGGGGTCGATCACGGCCGGAGCATCCGTACCGGCGATCAACTTGGCCACCGCCTCGACGAGTTCGGCGGACGCGAGCATCCCGGTCTTCACGGCCTGTACGCCGATGTCGTCGACGACGCTCCGGTACTGGGCCCGCACCGCCTCCACGGGCAGCGGCCAAGCCCCCTGCACGCCCAGGGAGTTCTGCGCGGTCACCGCGGTGACGACGCTCATGCCGTGCACGCCGAGCGCCAGCATCGTCTTCAAGTCGGCCTGGATCCCGGCGCCTCCGCCGGAGTCGGAGCCCGCGACCGTCAGCACTTTCGGCGGCGCGCTCACGACTCGATGTCCCCGAAGTGGTCCCAGCCGCCCTTGCTGGTCCACGGCGCCCCGTCGACCGTCACCTGGGGCAGCGCCGAGGGGTTGAGCACCTCACCGATGACCTTCCAGCGGGCGGGCAGCTTCACGTCCGGCGGGAAGGTCGCCACGATCGCGTGGTCCTCTCCCCCGGTGAGCACCCACTGCATGGGGTCGACGCCGACGGCCTGCCCGATGTCGTTCATCTGGGAGGGGATGTCGATCGCGCCGGAACGGATGTCGATACGGACCTTGCTGGCCTCCGCGATATGCCCGAGGTCGGCGATCAGCCCGTCGCTCACGTCGCACATCGCGGTCGCGCCGAGCCCGGCCGCGGCCGGCCCCGCGTGATACGGCGGCTCCGGGCGCCGGTGCGCCTCCACGAAGGCCCGCGGTGAACGGAACCCGCGCGACAGCACCGCGTACCCGGCTGCCGACCAGCCCAGCCAGCCCGTCACCGCGACGATGTCCCCGGGCTGCGCACCGCCCCGCGTCACGGGCTCCTGGTTGCGCAGATCGCCGAGCGCGGTGATCGACACCACGATCGTGTCGCCTCGTACGACATCCCCGCCGACCACCGATGCCCCCGCGACCTGGCACTCGTCGCGCAGTCCGTCCATCATCTCGGTCGGCCAGGCCACCGGGAGTTCGGCCGGAACGACCAGGCCGAGCAGCAGCGCGGTCGGTACGGCGCCCATGGCCGCGATGTCCGCGAGGTTCTGTGCGGCGGCCTTGCGGCCCACGTCGTAGGCCGTGGACCAGTCGCGGCGGAAGTGCCGCCCCTCGACGAGGATGTCGGTGCTCGCCACGACCCTGCGGTCTGGTGCGGCGACCACCGCGGCGTCGTCGCCGGGGCCGACCCGGACCGCCGGGGTGGTGGTGAGACGGGAGGTGAGCTCCCTGATGAGCCCGAACTCCCCCAGCTCACCAACAGTGCCCTTCATTGTCCTTTCGCCCCTTCTGTACCTGTCCGTGCCCAGTCGCGCGTCACCAGTGTCCTCGATACGGTCGAGTTGACCGTCAACTTCTGTCGTGCCTGCACCCCGGCGCGCGAGCTCCGGTCCCCGCAGGTCTCCCCGCGGCGAGCGGCGACGCGATACCGTGGCGTTCCTTTTCCCCACATGATCCTCGTGGCCGCCCTGGAGGTTCCGTGGTACAGGCGTACATCCTGATCCAGACGGAGGTCGGCAAGGCGTCGACCGTCGCCGAAACGATCAGCAAGATTCCTGGGGTGATCCAGGCCGAGGATGTGACAGGACCTTATGACGTGATCGTGCGTGCGCAAGCGGACACCGTCGACGACCTCGGCCGCATGGTGGTCGCCAAGGTCCAGCAAGTGGACGGCATCACACGAACCCTGACCTGCCCGGTCGTTCATCTGTAGCCCCCGTCTACCCTTGGCCGGTGACCTTCTTCCCCCACCGGCTCATCGGACTGCCCGCCGTCGCTGTGTTGATCACCGTCGCAGGCTGCTCCTCAGCAGACGACAGTGCCCGGGCCGCGGTTCCCGGTCCGGGCACCAAGGTCACGAAGCTGTGCCGAAACCTGGACACGGTGTTGCCGTCCAAGGTCGACGGTCAGGATCGCCGGGATCCCGAACCTGCCTCCGCGTTGACCGCGGGGTGGGGGGACCCGGCGATCATACTGCGGTGCGGTGTTGAGCGGCCTGCGGAGATGAACGACTCCAAGGCCGACGGGGTCGATGTGAACGGCGTTGGGTGGTTGCTGCAGGAGCAGGACAACGGGGACTTCCTGTTCATCACGACGTTGCGCAAGGCATACGTGGAGGTGACCATCCCCAAGGACCGCACGGGTGACGGCATGGCGCCGCTGGTTGATCTCGCGCCTGCCATCAAGAAGGCGGTGCCGGAGGGAATCGCCGACTGAGCGCCGGGGGAACCTCGGTCACCTCAAGCCCGTTGAACGGCGCAGCGCCGCCTGGATCAGCCTGTCCACCAGCTCGGGGTAGCTGACTCCGCTCGCCTGCCACATCTGGGGATACATCGAGATCGGGGTCATGCCGGGCATGGTGTTGATCTCGTTGATGACGAAGCCCTGGTCCGTGAGGAAGAAGTCGGCGCGGACCAGGCCTTCGCAGGAGGCTGCCTCGAAGGCGTCGACGGCGAGCTTCTGGACCTCGGCCGTCTCTTCCGGCGTGAGCGGCGCGGGGACGATGCCCGGTGTGGAGTCGATGTACTTGGCCTCGAAGTCGTAGTAGGCGTGGGTCTCGGGCGAGGGGATCTCGGAGGGCACCGAGGCCCGCGGGCCGTCCTCGAAGTCCAGCACCCCGCACTCGATCTCACGGCCGCGCAGCGCGGCCTCGACGAGGATCTTGGGGTCGTGGCGCTGGGCCTCGGCGATCGCGTCGTCGAGCCCGGCCAGATCGTCGACCTTGGTGATGCCGATCGACGAACCCGCGCGCGCGGGCTTCACGAAGAGCGGCCAGCCGTGCTCACCGGCGAAGTCGACGATCTTCTTGCGGGCGGCCGACTCGTCCTGCTGCCACTCACGGGGCCGGATCACCACGTACGGCCCGACCGCGAGCCCGAACGACGTGAACACCCGCTTCATGTACTCCTTGTCCTGGCCCACGGCCGAGGCGAGCACACCCGAGCCCACGTACGGCACTCCGGACAGCTCCAGGAGACCCTGGAGGGTGCCGTCCTCACCGTACGGGCCGTGCAGGACGGGGAAGACGACGTCGACCTCACCGAGCGCCTTGGGTACCGATCCGGGCTCGCTGTAGACGACTTCGCGGTTTCCCGGGTCGACGGGGAGCACCACACCGCCCTCGCTCGACTCGGCGAGCTCCGCGACGTTGGGCGTACGGCGCTCGGTGATCGCCATGCGTTCCGGTTCGTCGGCGGTGAGCGCCCAGCGGCCGTCCTGGGTGATGCCGATCGGCAGGACGTCGTACTTGGTCCGGTCGATGGCCTTGAGGACGGCGCCGGCGGTGACCACGGAGATCCCGTGTTCGGAGCTGCGTCCGCCGAACACGACGGCCACGCGCGGCTTGCGAGGCGGCTGCTGGGGGCTCTGGGGGAGGTTCTCGGTGCTCATATCGCGTTGAGGGTACCCGTTGGTAGCGCCGGACACAGCGTCCGCATCCCGGTGTTGCCCGGGCGTCGCTCAGCGTCGTTCGGGCTTCGCGCTGCGCGACATCAGCTCCTTGAGGGCGACCACCGGAGGCTTGCCCTCGTGCACGATGCCGACGACCGTCTCCGTGATCGGCATGTCGACGCCGTGCCTGCGGGCCAGATCCAGCACGGACTCACAGGACTTGACGCCCTCGGCGGTCTGCTTGGTGACCGCGATGGTCTCCTGAAGGGTCATGCCCTTGCCGAGGTTGGTGCCGAAGGTGTGGTTGCGGGACAGCGGCGAGGAGCAGGTCGCCACCAGGTCGCCCAGGCCCGCGAGTCCGGAGAACGTCAGCGGGTCGGCGCCCATCGCGAGGCCCAGCCGGGTGGTCTCGGCGAGACCGCGTGTGATCAAGGACCCCTTCGCGTTGTCGCCGAGCCCCATGCCGTCCGCGATGCCGACGGCGAGGCCGATGACGTTCTTCACGGCACCACCCAACTCGCAGCCCACCACGTCGGTGTTCGTGTACGGGCGGAAGTACGGCGTGTGGCAGGCGGCCTGGAGCCGCTGGGCGACGGCCTCGTCGGTGCAGGCGACGACCGAGGCGGCCGGCATCCGGGCGGCGATCTCACGGGCGAGGTTGGGTCCGGTGACGACGGCGATACGGTCCTGGCCCACCTTGGCGACGTCCTCGATGACCTCGCTCATCCGCATGGCGGTGCCGAGTTCGACACCCTTCATGAGGGAGACGAGGATCGTGCCGGGTGCGAGCAGCGGCACCCACTCGGCGAGATTGCCGCGCAGGGTCTGCGAGGGGACGGACAGGACCGTGAAGTCGGCGCCGGCCGCCGCCTCGGCGGGGTCGGTGGTGGCCCGCAGGTTCTCCGGGAGCTCGACGCCGGGGAAGTACTCGGGGTTCATGCGGCTGGAGTTGATGGCGTCGGCGACCTCCGGCCGACGCGCCCAGAGGGTGACCTCGCAGCCCGCGTCGGCGAGCACCATACCGAAGGCGGTACCCCACGAACCGGCGCTGAAGACAGCCGCCTTGACCGGCTTGCTCACGTGCTCTGCCCCTCTTCCTGTACGGCCTTGCCCTCCGCCTGGACCCTGCTCCTGCGCCGCTGCTCGATCCGCTCCTGGCGCGGGTCGTACGGCGTCTCGGGCGCCTTCTCGCCGCGGATGTCCTCCAGCTGGCGAGTGACGGCGGCCATGATGACCTCGGTCGCCTCCTTCAGGAGCTCCGGGGTCATCTCCTCGTCGTAGAAGCGCGTCAGGTCGACGGGCGGACCCGCGAGCACGTGGTGGGTCTTGCGCGGAAGGACGTTGAGCTTCTTGGCGTACGGCGGCAGCAGTTCGTTGGCGCCCCACTGGGCGACGGGAATCACCGGGCACTTGGTCTGCAGGGCGACGCGCGCGGCACCGGTCTTGGCGGTCATGGGCCACTGGTCCGGGTCGCGAGTGATCGTTCCCTCGGGGTAGAACGCCACGCACTCGCCGCGCTCCACGGCGGCGATCGCGGCCCGGAAGGCACTGAGCGCGTCCGTGGTTTCCCGGTAGACGGGGATCTGCCCGGTGCCGCGCATCGCGGCGCCGACGAATCCCTTCTTGAAAAGGCCGCTCTTCGCGAGGAATCGCGGAACACGGCCGGTGTTGTACTGGAAGTGTCCGTACGCGAAGGGATCGATGTGCGAATTGTGGTTCACCGCGGTGATAAATCCGCCCTCGGCCGGAATGTGCTCCATTCCACGCCAGTCCCGCTTGATCAGAACCACCAGCGGCGGTTTGCAGAGGACCGCTGCGAAGCGGTACCAGAAGCCGATTCTGCGGCGGGGCACGCGGACACCTTCCTCTAGGGCCTGGGGGCCGCACAAGTGTCGCCTCAGGCCGCCGGTCTGTCGAGAACACCGTACGCCCCGAGCACACCCCCGCCAGATGGCAGGTGACAATGGCCGCGACAAGAGAGGGACGAACGCTCGTGCAGTGGACCTTGGTGATACCCCTGAAGCCTTTGGCACACGCCAAGAGCAGGCTCTCGGACACCGCCGCCGACGGGCTGCGCCCGGGCCTCGCCCTCGCCTTCGCCCAGGACACCGTGGCGGCCGCGCTGGCCTGCCCGGCGGTCCGTGATGTGGCGGTCGTCACGGGAGACGCCCTGGCCGGCCGGGAGCTGGCCGAACTGGGTGCCCGTATCGTTCCCGACGAACCCGCAGGCGGCCTGAACACGGCTCTGACGCACGCCGCGACGGTCGTACGGGCATCCCGCCCCCGAACCGCCCTGGCCGCGCTCAACGCCGATCTTCCCGCCCTGCGCCCAACGGAATTGGCCCGAGTCCTGGACGCGGCCGCGGAATTCCCCCGCGCTTTTCTCCCGGATGCGGCGGCAATCGGCACAACTCTGCTGGCCGCCACCCCCGGCCGTGAATTGCACCCACAATTCGGCACCGATTCCCGAGCCCGCCACCACTCCTCCGGCGCGGTGGAACTGACCCTCGACGCGGTGGATTCCGTACGCCAGGACGTGGACACCGGCGAGGACCTGCGCGCGGCACTGGCACTGGGGGTGGGCCCAAGAACGGCAACGGCAACCGCCCGCCTCTTGATCACAGGGTTGTAGCAGCGCCCCAAAGGGGCGCGGGGAACTGCGCGACCAGCCCCAACGGCGCCGCAGTCAACGAACAACCCTCGGAAGCGCATACTCTCTGAGCATGCAGGCCACCGCATACACCTACGACGCCGACACCCGCACCGGCAGTGTGCTGCTCGACGACGGCACACCCATCCCCTTCGACGCTGCCGCCTTCGACGCGGGCGGCCTGCGACTGCTGCGCCCCGGGCAGCGCGTGCGGATCGAGGTGGAGGGCCCCAAGGACGGCCCGCGCATCACGCTGGTGACGCTCCAGACGCTGTGAACGCGTAGAAACGCCGCGGGCCGGACTCCATGAGGGAGTCCGGCCCGGCACGTGAGTACCCCTGTGCCCCGCTTACTAGCGAGCGGTGGCCTTCTTGGCGGTGGTCTTGCGCGCGGACGACTTCTTGGCGGGGGCCTTCTTGGCCGTCGCCTTCTTCGCCGGAGCCTTCTTGGCCGTCGCCTTCTTGGCGGTGGTCTTCTTCGCCGTGGTCTTCTTGGCGGCCGCGGTGGTCTTCTTCGCGGTCGTCTTCTTTGCCGTGGTCTTCTTGGCGGCCGGTGTGGTCTTCTTCGCCGCCGCCTTCCTCGCCGTGGTCTTCTTCGCGGCGGCCGCCTTGGTGGTCTTCTTGGCCGCGGCCTTCTTGACCGTGGCCGCGGCACCGCCGGTCAGGCTGCCCTTGGGCGCCTTCTTGACGGCGACCTCGCCACCGCGCGGGAGCTTCTTCGAGCCGCTCACCAGGTCCTTGAAGCCCTGGCCCGCGCGGAAGCGCGGCACGGAGGTCTTCTTGACCCGGACCCGCTCGCCGGTCTGAGGGTTGCGGGCGTAACGGGCGGGACGGTCGACCTTCTCGAACGAACCGAAGCCGGTGACCGACACCCGCTCACCCGAGACGACCGCGCGGACGATCGCGTCCAGTACGTGGTCGACAGCATCGGCGGCCTGCTGGCGGCCGCCCATCTTGTCGGCAATCGCTTCTACGAGCTGCGCCTTGTTCACGTCTTCCCCTTCGGAGACATCGCCAGAACGAAAGTGTTCAAGCTTTTTCGCACGTTAGGCAGATATATACCGCAAATCAAACACGAAACGGGCTTATCACCCTTGTGCCGCAGCGGACTCGACGGCCTTAAGGGCTGTTCAGCGTTCCTCTTCGGGGAATCGACCCTCGTCGAGGTCGGCAGTGAACCGCTCCAGACGCCTTGTCGCATCGGCGAGATCGTGCTTGGCCGCGGCCGTAATGACCAGCAGCTTCCGGGTCAGCGCCATCCGTACGCCCTCCGGGACTTGCAGTGCGCGCACCCTTGCGTGCGCTTCCTTCAGTTGGCCCGCGACTGCCGCATAGAGCTCGAGTTGGCCGTCGTGTTCCATGCACAGATTGTGCCATCTGGGGCGAGTTGTCGCCTGCCCAGGGTGCAACTGCCGCCTCAAACGGCCTTCCGAGCACGCGCGAAAGCCACGGCTACAAGGTTCGCGTACCCCGGCAACAACCGCTCTAACGTGGGAAGTTGAAGGCACCCGCCGAACCACGCAGGGCCGTTCGGGTGCAGACAAGGCTGTACCCCCGATCGGGCTGATCGGGGGTACAGCGGGGGTGTTGTGGTGGCCGAAACTCGACTTGCGCCGGGCCTTCGGCTCAGATCTTCCGGCGCTCGGCTCAGACCTTCAGCGTCCACGGCTTGTGCGACGGGCGCTTGGCTTCGTACGCCGCGATGTCGGCCTCGTTCTGGAGGGTGATGGAGATGTCGTCCAGCCCGTTCAGCAGCCGCCAGCGGGAGTTCTCGTCCAGCTCGAAGGAGGCGGTGATGCCCTCGGCGCGCACCTCACGTGCCTCAAGGTCAACAGTGACCTCAGCAGTCGCGTCCTTCTCGGTGAGTTCCCACAGCGCGTCCACGACCTTCTGCTCCAGAACCACCGTGAGCAGGCCGTTCTTGAGCGAGTTGCCGCGGAAGATGTCGGCGAAGCGGGACGAGATCACCGTCTTGAAGCCGTAGTTCTGCAGCGCCCAGACGGCGTGCTCGCGCGAGGAGCCGGTGCCGAAGTCGGGGCCGGCGACCAGAACGGTCGCGCCCTGCCGCTCGGGCCGGTTGAGGATGAAGTTCTCGTCCTTGCGCCAGGCCTCGAACAGCCCGTCCTCGAAACCGTCCCGCGTGACCTTCTTGAGCCAGTGAGCAGGGATGATCTGGTCGGTGTCGACGTTGCTGCGACGCAGCGGGACGGCCCGGCCGGTGTGGGTGGTGAATGCTTCCATGGCCATCGTTCTCAGACTCCAGCGGGCGTACGGACGGCAGCTTGGTCGTTCAGGTCGGCGGGGGATGCCAGGTGGCCGAGCACGGCGGTCGCGGCGGCGACCTGCGGCGACACCAGGTGCGTACGACCGCCCTTGCCCTGCCTGCCCTCGAAGTTGCGGTTGGAGGTGGACGCGGAGCGCTCACCGGGCGCCAGCTGGTCGGGGTTCATGCCCAGACACATCGAGCAGCCCGCGTGCCGCCATTCGGCACCGGCCTCCTTGAAGACGAGGTCCAGGCCCTCGGAGACGGCCTGCAGACCGACCCGCGCGGAACCGGGGACGACCAGCATCCGTACGCCGTCGGCGACTTTGCGGTCTTTCAGGATCTCGGCGGCCGCGCGCAGGTCCTCGATACGGCCGTTGGTGCACGAGCCTACGAAGACGGTGTCCACCTTGATGGAGCGCAGCGGCTGCCCGGCCTCCAACCCCATGTATTCCAGGGCCCTTTCGGCGGCGTGGCGCTCCGAAGCGTCTTCGTACGAAGCAGGGTCGGGGACCGCGCTCGAAAGCGGCGCGCCCTGGCCGGGGTTGGTGCCCCAGGTGACGAACGGGGACAGCTCGTCGGCGTTGATGAGGACCTCGGCGTCGAAGACGGCGTCCTCGTCGGTGCGCAGCGTCTTCCAGTACTCCACCGCCGCGTCCCAGTCGGCACCCTCGGGCGCGTGCGGGCGGCCCTTGAGGTACGCGAAGGTGGTCTCGTCGGGGGCGATCATGCCCGCGCGGGCGCCGGCCTCGATCGACATGTTGCAGATGGTCATCCGGGCCTCCATCGAAAGCTTCTCGATGGCGGAGCCGCGGTACTCCAGGATGTAGCCCTGGCCGCCGCCCGTACCGATCCTGGCGATGATCGCCAGGATCAGGTCCTTGGCCGTGACGCCGTCGGGCAGTTCGCCCTCGACGGTGATGGCCATGGTCCTGGGGCGGGCCAGCGGCAGCGTCTGGGTGGCCAGTACGTGCTCGACCTGGGAGGTGCCGATACCGAACGCCAGCGCGCCGAAGGCACCGTGCGTGGAGGTGTGGGAGTCGCCGCACACGACGGTCGTGCCGGGCTGGGTGAGGCCCAGCTGCGGTCCGACGACATGGACCACGCCCTGCTCGACGTCGCCCAGCGGGTGCAGACGCACACCGAACTCGGCGCAGTTCTTGCGCAGCGTCTCCAGCTGGGCCCGGGAGACCGGGTCCGCGATGGGCTTGTCGATGTCGAGGGTCGGGGTGTTGTGATCCTCGGTGGCGATGGTGAGGTCGAGGCGGCGCACCGGACGCCCCGCCTGCCGGAGGCCGTCGAAGGCCTGCGGGCTGGTCACTTCGTGCAGCAGGTGCAGATCGATGAAGAGGAGGTTGGGCTCGCCCTCGGCGCGCCGGACGACATGGTCGTCCCAGACCTTCTCCGCGAGTGTCCTACCCATCGCTTTCCCTCCGGCCGGCCAGAGTTGCGCCGACCCAACTAGAGATCTTGAGGAGGCAGCGCCCGCGCCCCTGTTCGCGGACGCCCACCGCCGGGCCCGTTGGTCCGCGGGCCGCTGTGCCTTCGTGTCTTCCAGAGTGGCGTGTTCCACGGAAAATTGAACTTGCGTTTCACAGAGTGAGACGCGAGTATCGTTTCATGGACAACAGCAGCGGCGTCGGCGTTCTGGACAAGGCAGCCCTTGTCCTGAGCGCCCTGGAGTCCGGTCCGGCCACCCTCGCGGGTCTGGTCGCGGCGACCGGGCTGGCACGACCCACGGCGCACCGCCTGGCCGTGGCTCTGGAACACCACCGTATGGTGGCGCGCGACATGCAGGGCCGTTTCATTCTCGGCCCGCGCCTGGCAGAACTGGCCGCGGCCGCGGGCGAGGACCGTCTCCTCGCCACCGCGGGCCCGGTGCTCACCCACCTCCGGGACATCACGGGCGAGAGCGCGCAGCTCTACCGCCGCCAGGGCGACATGCGTATCTGCGTCGCCGCGGCGGAACGTCTGTCCGGTCTTCGGGACACGGTCCCGGTCGGCTCGACGCTCACGATGAAGGCGGGCTCCTCCGCCCAGATCCTCATGGCCTGGGAGGAGCCGGAGCGCCTGCACCGCGGCCTCCAGGGCGCCCGCTTCACCGCCACCGCGCTCTCGGGCGTACGACGCCGGGGGTGGGCTCAGTCCATCGGCGAGCGCGAGCCGGGCGTCGCCTCCGTCTCCGCGCCCGTACGCGGCCCCTCCAACCGAGTAGTGGCCGCCGTCTCGGTCTCCGGCCCCATCGAGCGTCTCACCCGCCACCCGGGCCGTATGCACGCCCAGGCGGTCATCGATGCCGCGGCCCGCCTCTCCGAGGCCCTGCGCCGCACGGGCTGAGGTTCGGGGACGCCCTCGGGGAGGGTCCGCCTCAACGCCGCGGCAGACCCTCCCCGATCCCCCCGGTCAGGCAGTCTCCTGCTCCACCTGCGACTTCTCCGCCTGCGGATTCCGCGCCCGCGACGAGCGGTGCGCGAAGCGGTCCTTCACGAACCGCCCCCGCCGCTCGACCGGCACCTGCGAAACATCGACAGGAAGACCGGCAGCCACTGGTGCTGGAACCGGCTTTGCGAACATGGCAACCCCCGTAGCCCCTGGTTGGATACCGGCGCTATCCTTCTGAGCAATGGTTGGATAGTGGCAGTTTCCAAGGAGAGGCGCAAGAGGTGCGGCTGGCGGAGTTGAGCAAGCGCAGCGGTGTGCCCATCGCGACCATCAAGTACTACCTGCGCGAAGGGCTGTTGGCGCCGGGTCGCCAGATCAACGCGAGGACCGCCGAGTACGACGAGGATCACCTTCGCCGACTGCGTGTGGTCCGGGCGCTGATCCAGATCGGCCGGCTCCCGGTGGCGACGGCCCGGGAGGTACTGGGGCACATCGACGACGACTCCCTCGGCCGGACCATCCGCATGGGCGCGGCACTGTGGGCACTGCCGCAGGTTCCCGAGCCGGACGAGGACGACGAGTTCGTACAGTCGGCTCGCGGCGAGGTGGAGCAGCTGCTGGAGCGCCTCGGCTGGTCGAACGCCCAGGCGCTGAGCACCATTTCTCCCGCCTACCGCTCTCTGGTGGTGGGGCTGGCGGCATTCCGGCGTCTCGGCTACACCTGGGACATCGAACTTACGCTGCCGTACGCCCGGTTGATGCATGAGGTGGCCGTACTCGACCTGAACTTCGTGGAGACCCACTCGTCGGAGGCGGAGAAGGTCGAGATCGCGGTCCTGGGGACGGTTCTGCTGGAGCCGGTGCTGCACACCCTGCGCCGGGTCGCCCAGGAGGAGGAGGCGGCGCGGCGCTACGGCTTCGAGTGAGCCGGGAATGACGAAGGCCCCCCACCGAAGTGGAGGGCCTTCACTGTGTGTACCCCCGACCGGATTCGAACCGGCGCTACCGCCTTGAGAGGGCGGCGTGCTAGGCCGCTACACAACGGGGGCGAGGATCTTGCAAGCGTTTAATTTACACCGCCGCAGATCCGAGCTGGTCTACCAGGACTCGAACCTAGACTAACTGAACCAGAATCAGTCGTGCTGCCAATTACACCATAGACCAATGTGGTTTAGACCAGTTTGTACCCCCGACCGGATTCGAACCGGCGCTACCGCCTTGAGAGGGCGGCGTGCTAGGCCGCTACACAACGGGGGCCCTAGCGATCATCTCGAAGGAGATCGCCGTACCCCCGACCGGATTCGAACCGGCGCTACTGCCTTGAGAGGGCAGCGTGCTAGGCCGCTACACAACGGGGGCTTTGCAGATGAGCTCTGCGAGCTGGCCTACCTGGACTCGAACCAAGACTAACTGAACCAGAATCAGTCGTGCTGCCAATTACACCATAGGCCACTGGAACGCAAGCCCCTCAGGGGATCTCGTTCTAGCTTGCGCCTCCGGTTCCCGGCCTCTCGGCCCGCTCTCCGGCGGCGCAGGAAGAACATTACCTGAAGGTGGACGGGGCTCCAAAACGGGTATCCGCGCCGAGCAGCGCGGGGAGTTCGGCGAGCGAGGCGATCCGGTGCGGGCCGGCGGGCCTGTCGTCGCCGGTGTGCGCGGTGGCGCGGTCGATCCACACCGACAGCAGTCCGGCGTCGGCGGCGCCCTGCCCGTCGATCTCCGGGTGGTTGCCCACGTACGCCACGTGTCGCGGGGCGAGGTCCAGGGCTTCGCAGGCCGCGTGGAAGGCGCCGGCCTCCGGCTTGGAGACACCGAGTTCCGCGGCGCACAGGATGGCCTCGAAGCGGTCGTGCACACCGAGCATGCGCAGCTTGCGGTCCTGGACGGTGAGGCTGGAGTTGGACAGCACGGCGTGCCGGTGGCTGGCGGCGAGGGCGTCCAGGGCGGGCAGTACGTCCGGGAAGAGCGCCCAGGCGGCCTCGTAGTGCGCGATGTACCGCAGAAACCAGGCGTCGGCCTCGGCGTCGGTCAGCTCCTCGCCCAGGAACACCCGCACCCGGTCCCTCCGCTGCCCCTCGAACGACGCCTCCCCCGCGGCGAACCGAGCCCACTGCCGGTCCGTGACCTCCCGCCAACGCACCAGGGCCTGCTCCACGGACTCGGCTCCGCCGAGCAGGCCCTCAGCCACAAGGTGCGCGCGCATTCCGGCACGGTCGGCCGTGGTGTAGTCGAAGAGGGTGTCGTCGACGTCCCAGACAACAGCTCTGATCACCATGACACTGACGGTACAGCCGGACGGCTGGGGATTCGGGGGTTATCCCGGTGCCGGGCGGCCCGTCCGGTGTTCCGTGACGGCGTTACGACGTGAGCTTCGCCATGGCCGCGTCGATGCGGGCGAGGGTCTTCTCCTTGCCCAGGATCTCCAGGGATTCGAAGAGCGGGAGACCGACCGTGCGGCCGGTGACGGCGACGCGGACCGGGGCCTGGGCCTTGCCGAGCTTGAGGCCGTGGGTCTCGCCGGCGGCCAGGACGGCCTCCTTCAACGACTCCGCCGAGGTCCAGTCCGCCGACTCCAGCTTCTCGCGGGCCGTACGCAGCAGCGCGTCGCTGCCCTCCTTCATCGCCTTGGCCCACGACGCCTCGTCCGCGACCGGCTCCGCCAGGAACAGGAAGTCGACGTTGTCCGTGATCTCCGACAGCACCTTCAGGCGGGTCTGCGCGTGGGGCGCGATCGCCAGCCACTTCGCCTCGTCGAAGGCCTCCGGAGCCCACGGTGCGAAGGGGGCCCGCAGCCATGGCGCGCAGCGTTCCGTGAAGTCCTTCACATCCAGCAGGCGGATGTGGTCGCCGTTGATCGCCTCGCACTTCTTCAGGTCGAAGCGGGCCGGGTTGGGGTTCACGTCCGTGATGTCGAAGGCCGCGACCATCTCGTCCATGGTGAAGATGTCCTGGTCGGCGGAGAGTGACCAGCCAAGGAGGGAGAGGTAGTTGAGCAGGCCCTCGGGGAGGAAGCCGCGCTCGCGGTAGAGGTTGAGCGAGGACTGCGGGTCACGCTTGGAGAGCTTCTTGTTGCCCTCGCCCATCACATACGGCAGGTGACCGAAGGACGGGATCTCCTTGGCGATACCGAGTTCGATCAGCGCCTTGTACAGGGCGATCTGCCGCGGGGTGGAGGAGAGCAGGTCCTCGCCGCGCAGGACGTGGGTGATCTCCATCAGGGCGTCGTCGACCGGGTTCACGAGCGTGTACAGGGGCGCGCCATTGGCTCGTACGATCCCGTAGTCCGGGACGTTCTCCGGGGTGAACGTCAGCTCGCCGCGGACCAGGTCCGTGAAGGTGATCGTCTCGTCGGGCATGCGGAAGCGGACGATGGGCGTGCGGCCCTGGGCCTGGTACTCGGCGACCTGCTGTGCGGTCAGCTCGCGGCAGTGGCCGTCGTAGCCGGACGGCTTGCCGGCGGCGCGGGCGGCCTCGCGGCGGGTGTCCAGCTCCTCCTGGGAGCAGTAGCAGTAGTAGGCCTGCCCGGCGTCGATGAGCTTCTGCGCGACGTCCTTGTAGAGGTCCATGCGCTGCGACTGGCGGTACGGCGCATGCGGGCCGCCGACCTCGGGGCCCTCGTCCCAGTCGAAGCCGAGCCAGCGCATCGAGTCGAGCAGCTGGGTGTAGGACTCCTCGGAGTCGCGGGCCGCGTCGGTGTCCTCGATGCGGAATACGAATCGAGCACCGCTGCCGCCGTGGTGGCGGGCGAACGCCCAGTTGAACAGGGCGGTGCGGACCAGGCCCACGTGCGGGTTACCGGTGGGCGAGGGGCAGAAACGGACGCGTACGGGGGAGCCGGGTGCGCTAGCCACGCTTGACAACCTTGTTGGTGAGAGTGCCGATGCCTTCGATGGTGACGGCGACCTCGTCGCCGACGCCGAGGGGGCCGACCCCTGCCGGGGTGCCCGTGAGGATCACGTCGCCGGGGAGCAGCGTCATGGCCTCGGAGATGTTGACGATCAGATCCTCGATCGGGTGGATCATCTCGGTGGTGCGGCCCAGCTGGCGCTGCTGGCCGTTGACCGTGAGCTGGATGGTGAGGTCGCTGGGGTCGAGGTCGGTCTCCACCCAGGGGCCGAGTGGGCAGGCGGTGTCGAAGCCCTTGGCCCGGGCCCACTGCTTCTCGCGTTTCTGCACGTCGCGGGCGGTGATGTCGTTGGCGCAGGTGTAGCCGAGGATGACGTCCTTGACGCGCTCACGGGGGACCTCGCGGCACATGCGGCCGATGACGACGGCCAGTTCGGCCTCGTGGTGGAGGTCCTCGGAGAAGGACGGGTACTGGATCTCGTCGCCGGGGCCGATCACCGAGGTGGACGGCTTGAAGAAGGCGAACGGGGCGTCGGGCACCTCGTTGCCCAGCTCGCGCGCGTGCTCGGCGTAGTTGCGTCCGAAGGCCACGACCTTGTTGGGGAGCACCGGCGGCAGCAGCCTCACCTTGCTCAGCGGCACCTTCGTACCGGAGAGCTCGAAGTCCGTGAACGGGATGCCCTTGATGATGTCCAGGACGAGCTCGTCCGGCTTGTCACCCTCGACCACGCCGAAGGCGACGTTCCCGTCGATGGAGAATCTGGCGATGCGCACGGGATGCTTGGCCCCTTGACTGAACTGACTGAAGTCTGACGCTCCAGGCTAGCGCGGCAAAGGGCGGGCGCCTCGCGCGTGGTCGCGGGCGCCCTGGGTGTTGTACGGACCGGTTACCGCGCGGCGGTTGCCTGGGCCGGGATGTCCATGAGGACGGTGCGGCGGGGGTTGGCCGTGTGGGCGGGGAGGTCGACGGAGTGCTCCGGGTGGTCCGGGGTGTGCAGGTCGTCGGCGTCCTCGAGGTGCGCCAGCGTCGTGCGCCGCGGGTTGGCTATCGTGCGGAACATCATCGTCGTCTTCACGGGTGTCAGGTGCCTTCACAGTTGGGCTGCTGTTGTAAAGCGTCAGGCTAAACATGCGCTTCCCTTCCGAAGACATCCAGACCCCTTGATCACCGTGTGAGTTTGCTCACGAATCCATGGGCAAACCGGTCATTTCAGGCCTGCAATCGACCCCTACGAAACGGACATTGGCGGCCTGAAGCCTGCATTCCGCTCCTGATCATGGCGACTGGGACTCCCCCGCTGACCGGTGACTCGTTGCGTTAAGTCCGCTTTGGGGCGGATCACTTTCTACGTCCGGTGACACAGCCCTCACGTGGTGTCACGGAGGTCACAGCCTGACCCACGGGCCTTGTTGGAGATCCTGCACTGTGCTGGAATTCCACGGACCGCCGCAGGACCTAGCCGGCGCACAGGGGGCGCGACGAGCGCCGAGTGGCGGCGAGAAGGGGGAGCCAGCGCCGGTCACTCACGACCATCGGGGGGCGCAAATTCAGGGCGCCCCCTACGACGCCGACACCGTCCTTCCGTTCACGCGGAGGGGCGCCTGGTCCAGAGGTTGCGACGCTAGTGCAGGGACGTTTCAAGAGGGATGGCAGTGCTTCGGCGGAGCCGGAGCCGCACGGCGGGACTGGCCCCAATGCCGGCAGTTCCTCGCCCCAGCACGCCCAGAACCCGGGCCCAGCCGCGTCCGGCGACGGCGGGCGTGCCGGTGCGTCCGCAGCTTCCGGCGCCACGGCGTCCACCGGAGCCACGGGCTCCCCGGGCACTCCGGGCTCCGCGGCGCCGACCGTGAAGCCGCCGAAGGGCGCCTCCGGCCCCGGATCGCGAATAGCCCTGCGCAACTGGCGCATCTCCACGCGTCTGGTGTCGCTGCTCGCGCTCCCGGTGGTTGCGGCCACTTCGCTGGGCGCACTGCGCATCAGCGACAACATGAACGACATCCAGCAGCTCGACAACATGAAGCTGCTGACGGACATGACCAAGCAGGCCACCGAACTGGCCTCCGCGCTCCAGGAGGAGCGCGACCAGACGGCAGGCCCGCTCGCGCACGGCGCGAACGCGACCACCGACGTCGGGGTCAAGGGCTTGCGGGTCAAGACCGACCGCTCCCTGGAGAACTTCCTCGACGCCTCGGAAGAGATCGACGCCTCCAGCAAGGACGGTAACCTCCACGGCGTCCGCGACAGCCTCGTCGGTCTGGTCGGCGATCTGAGCAACCTGGCGAAGATCCGCGACAACGCCTTCGAGGCCGAGCGCAACTCCACCCAGACGGTCGAGGCCTACCACCGTCTGATCACCCACCTGCTCGACCTCTCGCAGGACATGGCGGAGGCCACCAGCAACCCCGAGATGATCCAGCGCACCCGTGCGCTGGCCTCGTTCTCCTCCGCCAAGGAGTACGCCTCCGTCCAGCGCGCGGTCATCGCCGCGGCGCTGCCGCAAGACCCCAAGAGCTCGAACAGCAACCTCTCGGAGAACGACCGGCTGTACGCCGAGTCGGCGCTGGAGAGCGAGAAGTCCGAGCTGCTGAGCTTCCGGAGCATCTACGGAGCGGACGGCGCCGCCTCGCTGCTCCAGCCGATCGAAGACGGCAACCCGACGATCGAGTCCGCCGACACCTACGCCGACCGTGCGCTCAGCCAGGCGAACGGCCTGGCCGACCTGGAGAAGCGGTCGTACCTGGACTGGGTCGACGCCAGCTCGTCCAAGATCGACCAGATGGAACTGATCGAGACCACGCTGCTCGGGCAGATGGAGCAGAAGGCACGCGAGCTGCGCAAGGAGTCGGAGCGCGAGGCGATCATCTCCGGTGCGCTGATCCTGCTCGTGCTCGGCGTCTCGCTGGTCGGCGCGTTCGTCGTGGCCCGGTCCATGATCCGCTCGCTGCGCAGGCTGCAGGAGACCGCGACCAAGGTCGCCCAGGACCGCCTGCCCGAGCTGGTCAAGCAGCTGTCCGAGTCCGACCCGCAGGACGTCGACACCTCCGTCGAGTCGGTCGGTGTGCACTCCCGGGACGAGATCGGCAAGGTGGCCGCGGCCTTCGACGACGTGCACCGCGAGGCGGTCCGCCTCGCCGCCGAGCAGGCCCTGCTGCGGGGCAACGTCAACGCGATGTTCACCAACCTCTCGCGCCGCTCCCAGGGTCTGATCCAGCGCCAGCTGTCGCTGATCTCCGAGCTGGAGTCCCGCGAGGCCGACCCGGACCAGCTGTCCTCGCTGTTCAAGCTCGACCACCTCGCGACCCGCATGCGCCGTAACGGTGAGAACCTTCTCGTTCTCGCCGGTGAAGAGCCCGGCCGCCGCTGGACCCGCCCGGTCCCGCTGGTCGACGTGCTCCGCGCCGCCGCCTCCGAGGTGGAGCAGTACGAGCGCATCGAGCTGGCCTCCGTGCCGACCACCGAAGTGGCCGGCCGCGTGGTCAACGACCTCGTGCACCTGCTCGCCGAGCTGCTGGAGAACGCGACCTCGTTCTCCTCGCCGCAGACCAAGGTCAAGGTCACCGGTCACGCGCTGCCCGACGGCCGCGTGCTGATCGAGATCCACGACACCGGTATCGGCCTCTCCCCCGAGGACCTCGCCGCGATCAACGAGCGGCTCGCCTCGCCGCCCACCGTGGACGTGTCGGTCTCCCGCCGCATGGGTCTGTTCGTGGTCGGCCGGCTGTCGCAGCGGCACGGCATCCGCATTCAGCTGCGCCCGTCCGACTCCGGTGGTACGACCGCGCTGGTCATGCTGCCCGTCGATGTCGCCCAGGGCGGCAAGAAGCCGCAGCCCAAGCCCGGTCAGGGGGGCTCCGGTTCCTCCGGCGGTCCGGCCGCAGCGCAGGCCGCCGCCGGTGTCGCGGCCGCTCGTCGCGGAGGCGCGGGTCAGGACGGCGGTGCTCTTGGCGCCGGTGCGGGCGCCGGCGCTCTCGGTGCCGACGCGGGTGCTCCCGGTGGGCGGCTCGGTGCCGCTCCAGGGCCGCGGGCCGCGCTGCCGGGCAGCGGTGGCGGTGCGGGTGGCCGTCCCGAGCCGGGTGCGCGCGGGCCGCAGGGTCCGTCGGCGCCTCAGCAGGGCGGCCGGCCGGCTCCGGCCGGTGCGGGTGCCGGCTTCGGCGGCCAGGCGCCGGGTGCCCCGCAGGGCCTGACGGCCGCGGGCACGGGCGGGCCGTCGCAGGGTCAGAACGCGCAGGACGCCGTATCGAACAAGGAATCCGGACGTGGTGGGCGTCGTGGCCGTCGGCCGCAGCTGCCGCCGCGGGGCGGGGCTCGGGCCGAGCTGCCCGGCGGCAACGCGCAGCAGCCGCGCACGCCGAGCTGGAGCGACGAGAACGCGCAGCCGTCGGTGTCGCGCGCCTCGCTCGACACCCCGCGCGGGCACGACGAGCAGCGCGACCCGTCGCAGACCGCGCCGATGCCACGGATCGACGACCGGCAGGGCCCCGCGGACTTCGGTGGCCAGGACTTCGGCGCCCCGCAGCAGCCGGGCGCGAACGGGCCGCAGAACACCGGGCAGTTCACGCGTCCGGGCGCCGGCGCCCCGCACCACACCGGTGAGTTCGCCCGGCCGGACCAGAACTCCGGTGAGTTCCCGCGCCCCGGAGCGGTTCCGCAGAACCCCGGCTCCGGCCAGGACACGGGCCAGTTCGTCCGCCCGGACGTCTTCGGCCCGACCGGGAACCAGCCGGTCCCGCAGGCGTACGACAACGGCTCCACGGGCGGCTACGGCTACCCGCAGCCCGGTCGGCAGAACCCGGCGAACGGCAACGGCACCAACGGCTACGGTGCCGGGCGTCCGCCCGTACCGCCGCGTCCGCAGCAGCGGCCCACCCGCCAGGAGCCCGAGGCCCTGCCGCCGGCTTCCGGCCCGGGTGACGGACGTACGCCGCTGTACGACACTCTCGAGACCAACTGGTTCCACGGTCAGGGCAGCCAGGACGGACCGCAGCAGGGCAACGGCTCGGCTCCCCCGCCGGCCGCCCCGCCGCAGCCGCAGCACGCTCCCGCACCCCAGCGTCCCGCAACCGGCAACTGGCGCAGCTCGCCGAATGACGACCTCATTCGGCAGGCAGAGCGCGTACGGCAGCCGGCCGCGGGCGGAGTCACCACCTCCGGCCTGCCGCGCCGGGTACCCAGGGCGAACCTCGTCCCGGGTACGGCTCAGCAGCAACAGCACAACAGCGGTCCGCAGGTCTCCCGTGCGCCTGATGACGTACGCGGCCGGCTGACCAATCTCCGTCGGGGTATTTCGCAGGGTCGCCAGGCCGGTAGCGGTCAGACCGGCAGCTTCCCGAACCCCACTCACCAGCAGGAGCGTTAGTTGAGGCAGATGAGCCAGGCGGCACAGAACCTGAACTGGTTGATCACCAACTTCGTGGACAACACCCCAGGGGTGTCCCACACCGTCGTCGTGTCCGCCGACGGTCTCCTTCTGGCGCTGTCGGAAGGCTTCCCGCGCGATCGGGCCGATCAGCTCGCGGCCGTCGCGTCGGGTCTCACCTCGCTGACGGCCGGGGCCTCCCGGATCTTCGAGGGGGGCGACGTGGCACAGACGGTCGTCGAGATGGAACGCGGCTTCTTGTTCCTGATGTCCGTCTCGGACGGCTCGTCCCTGGCCGTCCTGGCCCACCCCGAGTGCGACATCGGCCTGGTCGGCTACGAGATGGCGCTGCTGGTCGACCGCGCGGGCGCAGTGCTCACGCCCGACCTGCGCGCCGAACTGCAAGGCAGTCTGCTCCACTGACCCGCCCCGGATCCACCCGTCTCACCAAATCACCGTCCGGCCGACACAATCCCCCCACCGGCCACCGTCAGACGGCTCGACTGACCAACTTGCTGTCCCGCCCGGAGGATTCATGACCCCGCCCACCGCCTCTCATGATCCGTACGCGGAGCCGTACGGGGACGAAGGCGACGAGCCGCTGGTTCGTCCTTATGCGATGACCGGCGGCCGGACCAGGCCGCGCTACCAGCTCGCCATCGAGGCCCTGATCAGCACCACGGCCGACCCGGCAGCACTCATGGGACTCCTCCCGGAGCACCAGCGCATCTGCCATCTGTGCCGTGAGGTGAAGTCGGTCGCCGAGGTGTCGGCTCTCCTCGCCATGCCGCTGGGCGTGGCGAGGATCCTCGTCGCCGACCTCGCCGAGGCCGGCCTTGTCGCCATCCATCAGCCGGGCGGCGACGAGAGCACCGGCGCGCCCGATGTGACACTGCTCGAAAGGGTGCTCAGTGGACTTCGCAAGCTCTGACGGAGGCCGGGCCACCACCTCCGCGAAGATCGTGGTGGCCGGTGGCTTCGGCGTCGGCAAGACGACGTTCGTCGGCGCCGTCTCCGAGATCAACCCGCTGCGCACCGAGGCCGTGATGACGTCCGCGAGCGCGGGCATCGACGACCTCACCCACACCGGGGACAAGACCACCACCACGGTGGCCATGGACTTCGGCCGTATCACGCTGGACCGGGACCTGATCCTGTACCTGTTCGGTACGCCGGGTCAGGACCGGTTCTGGTTCATGTGGGACGACCTGGTGCGCGGTGCCATCGGTGCCGTGGTCCTGGTGGACACCCGGCGCCTGGCGGACTGCTTCCCCGCGGTCGACTACTTCGAGAACAGCGGTCTGCCGTTCGTCGTCGCGCTCAACGGCTTCGACGGACACCAGCCGTACGCTCCGGAAGAGGTGCGCGAGGCGCTGCAGATCGGTCCGGACGCTCCGATCATCACGACGGATGCCCGACACCGGTCGGATGCGAAGAGTGCCCTGATCACACTGGTCGAGCACGCTCTCATGGCTCGTCTGAGGTAGCGCTTGGGCCACACTCAAGTCGGAAGCGCCATACGGCAGTTGTCGTAGATGTCCCGGAGCCGACTGTGTCCTTTGACACGGTCGGCCACGGTGTTCATAACGTTTCGGCAGAGGAATCGGGTGGTACCGCCACGCGTCGCGGTCGACTCGTGTCGCTGCGCACACAAAGGCCCCGTCATTTGACGGGGCTCGCTCTTTATGACCGTTTTATCTGGGGCTTACATCGCTTGTAATGATCGCTTTCCACTGTTTGGAAGAGCGCACGGCCACGTGCTGGAATGCCTGAACTGCCCAATAGTCAAAGACGTACTCATCAGTCGATGGCGAACAGGGCTCTGAGACACTGCGGCACAACGAAGGTGCCGACCGCCGAGAGGTTGTTGGTCGAGTGAGGCGAAGCAAGAACGGTCCCGAGCCGTCGTCGGCGCGGGGCAACTTCACCCCGCCGCCGCGCGGAGCGGCGCCCGCCCATGTGCCCGGATCGGAGCCAACGGCCCCGCCGGCTCCAAGCGGCGGCCGTTTCTCCCCACGCAACTGGCGCGTGCCGACCCGGCTGAACGCGATCCTGCTCATACCCGTGGTGGTCGGCCTGGTCATGGGCGGCTTCCAGGTGAAGAGCTCGATCGACACCTGGCAGGAGGCCGAGGACGCGGAGAACACCGCGCGCCTGGTCCGGGCCTCCCTGAACTACGCCGACGCGCTCTACATCGAGCGTGACACCACCGCGGCGCCCCTGCTGAAGGGCAGCGCACAGAACGCCGAGGACAAGGCGACCGTCACCAAGGCGCGCGGGGCCACGGACAAGGCCGCCGACGCCTTCGACGAAGCGGCCCAGAACATGCCGCAGAAGGCCGGCCTGGAGCGCCGCCTGAAGCTGTTCCGCGACGAGGAGCCCAAGCTCGACAAGCTGCGAGCGGCCGCGTACACGAGCAAGCTCACCGGCGTGCAGACCGAAGAGGGCTACGTCGAGGTCGCGCACCCCCTCACCGAGTTCGCCAACGAGCTCGGTCTGGGCACCGGCAACATCACCAGCTACGGCCGGACCGTCTACGCCATCGAGCTCACCAAGGCCGCCCTGTCGCTGCAGCGCTCCATCGGCATGCACCTGCTGATCAAGCCCGGCCCCGACGCCGAGGGCTTCGGCAAGCAGCGCGTCGCCCTCTCCTCCTATGCGTACCTGGAGGGCATCGCCGTCGAGGAGTACATCGGCGGTGGTACCGAGGCGGACGCGCAGAAGCTCAAGGACGCCGAGGCGCAGATCAAGGCCGAGGGTGCGGCGATGGCCAAGCAGGCCGCCACGGACGCCGCCGCGCAGGGCGAGAAGTACGTGCCGCCGCCGTCGGACCCGACCACCATGGTCTCGGCGATCGCGACGATGCAGAGCATGGACCCCTCCGTCCGTGAGGCCCTCGGCGAGAAGGGCATCACCGCCCAGAACTGGTGGGCGGTCAACACCCTCAAGTACAACGCCTACCGCCAGATCGAGACGAACCTGGCCGACACCGCGGTGAACGAGGCCGCGACGATCGCCGACAACGCCAAGCGCGACACCTTCATCGTGGGTGCCGCCGTCGTGGTCGCCCTGCTCGCCGCGTTCATCCTGGCCGGCATGGTGGCCCGCCAGATGTCCCGCTCGATGCGCCAGCTGCGCAACGCGGCCTTCGGCATCGCCGAGCAGCGGCTGCCGATGCTGGTCGACCAGCTCTCGCGCACCGACCCCGGCCGCGTCGACACCCGGGTCGCGCCGATCCCGATCAACTCGACCGACGAGATCGGCGAGGTCGCCCGGGCCTTCGACCAGGTCCACCGCGAGGCGGTCCGACTGGCCGCCGAGCAGGCCCTGCTGCGGGGCAACATCAACGCGATCTTCACCAACCTGTCGCGCCGCAACCAGTCACTGATCGAGGGCCAGCTGACCCTGATCACCGACCTGGAGAACAACGAGGCCGACCCGGACCAGCTGGAGAACCTCTTCAAGCTGGACCACCTCGCGACCCGTATGCGCCGCAACGGCGAGAACCTCCTGGTCCTCGCCGGCGAGGAGCCCGGCCGCCGCTGGGACCAGCCGGTCCCGCTGGTCGACGTGTTGCGCGCCGCCTCCTCCGAGGTGGAGCAGTACGAGCGCATCGAGCTGTCCGGTGTCCCGGAGGCCGAGATCCACGGCCGCGCCGTGACCGACCTCGTGCACCTGCTGGCCGAGCTCCTTGAGAACGCCACCACGTTCTCCTCCCCGCAGACCAAGGTCCGCGTCACCGCGACCCGTCTCCCCGACGGCCGCATCATGATCGAGATCCATGACAAGGGCATCGGCCTCACCGCCGAGGACTTCGCGGACATCAACCACAAGCTGGCCAACCCGCCGACCGTGGACGCCGCGATCTCCCAGCGCATGGGCCTCTTCGTGGTCGGCCGGCTGTCCGACCGGCACGGCATCCGCGTCCAGCTGCGCCCCTCCGGCGAGCAGGCCGGTACGACCTCCCTGGTCATGCTGCCCGACGCGATCACCCACGGTGGTGGCGGCGATTACCAGTCCGCCCCGGACGAGTTCACGGTCTCCCAGATCATCCCGGAGCGCAGCTTCCAGGGTGAGGACTTCAACCGCCAGCCGCTGCGCACGGCCGCGGAACTCGGCTTCGACGACAGCCGCTACTCCGAGGTCCCGGACGACATACGCGAGCTGGACCCCGTAGGCCGCTCCCTGATGCGCGAGGAGCGCCGGGCGGCCCTGGAGACCCAGAACCCGCAGAACCCGGGCCAACAGCCCGCCCAGGACGCTTCCGCCCCCTCGTACGCCGACGCGTTCGACGACCGGCAGCCCTACGAGGGCGGCCAGGGCGGCTATCCCGAGCAGCCCGGCTCGTACGACCAGCAGACGGCGTACGACGAGCCGCAGCAGACGCCGTACGAGGAGCAGCAGCGTCCGGCGTACGACGAGTCGTACTACGCGCCGAACGGGGGCCTGCCGCAGAGCGACACGTTCTCGTCGAACGGCGGCTACCCCGAGCCCTCCTATCCGGAGCCGGTCCAGGAGGACCCCTCGGCGGGCCGCGGCTCCGCGCCGGAGACGTTCTCGGCCTTCGAGGAGCGGCGCTACCAGGACGACTGGCCGCAGCAGAACGGCTACCCGAACGGCTACGGCTCCGAGTACGCTCCGGAACCGGAGTCCGCGCAGGCCGCTGACGTGAGTGAAAGCGACCACGTAGGCTTCGACCATCCGGGGCCGGCCCCCTCCGCGTCTCACGATCTGACCGACGCCGGACTGCCCCGCCGCGGGTCCACCCCCGCGAACGGCAACGGCTCGCGGCCCGTGAACCAGGAGCAGCCGGCCTCCGCACCGGAAAACAACGGCAGCGGCAACGGCGACTGGCGCTCGGCGAACGACGCGCGCTGGCAGCAGGCCGCACAGCTCCGTAAGCCCAAGGCGGGCGGAGTGACCGCCTCCGGCCTGCCGCGGCGGGTACCCAAGGCCAACCTGGTCGAGGGCACCGCCGAAGCGACCCCTCAGGGTGGCCCACAGGTCTCCCGCGCTCCCGAGGACGTCCGGGGCAGGCTGAGCAACCTGCGCCGCGGTGTCCAGCGGGGACGCAGCGCGGGAAGTGAAACGAACGGCCAGGCCACTAGGAATCAACACAGTGGTCCTGACAGCACCTACAACCAGGAGCGTTAGTGTGAGCCCGATGAGCCAGGCGGCGCAGAACCTGAACTGGTTGATCACCAACTTCGTGGACAACACCCCCGGGGTGTCCCACACGGTGGTGGTCTCCGCCGACGGACTCCTTCTGGCGATGTCCGAAGGCTTTCCGCGCGACCGCGCCGACCAGCTCGCGGCGGTCGCCTCCGGTCTGACCTCACTGACCGCCGGCGCCTCGCGCATCTTCGAGGGCGGCAGTGTGAACCAGACGGTTGTGGAGATGGAGCGGGGATTCCTCTTCATCATGTCCATCTCCGACGGTTCGTCGCTCGCAGTTCTTGCACACCCGGAGGCGGACATCGGCCTCGTCGGGTACGAGATGGCGCTTCTGGTGGACCGTGCCGGTACGGTCCTGACCCCTGATCTGCGTGCGGAGCTCCAAGGGAGCCTTCTCAACTAACAGTCAGACGGTGCGTTTTGGCGTCCCGTGGCCGTAAGGTTTCGGGACGCGGCTCCACAGTGATGGGTGCCAGGCACAGTCGGAGGAGGAGAAAGTGGCAACACCCCCAGGCGGTTCGTCTTCGGGCAACTGGTCATACGGCCCTGCCCAGGGCCCGGACGACGGGTCGGCGAACCGGTACAACTTCCCCTCCGCACCGAGCCAGCGACGGCAGCCGTACACGCCTCAGGGGCCGCAGGGTCCCGGGCCTTACGACCAGCCGCATCAGCCGCGCATCCAGCCGGTGCAGCCGCAGCGCCGCGCCCCTGAGCAGGCGCCCGCCGGGGCGTCGAACAACCCCCTGGTGCGCCCGTACGCCATGACCGGCGGCCGGACGCGCCCGCGTTACCAGCTCGCCATCGAGGCACTGGTGCACACCACCGCGCAGCCGCATCAGATGCAGGGCCAGCTGCCCGAGCATCAGCGGATCTGCAACCTCTGCCGAGAGATCAAGTCGGTGGCCGAGGTCTCGGCTCTCCTCACGATCCCCCTCGGCGTGGCCAGGATCCTCGTCGCCGACTTGGCGGAGGCGGGCCTGGTCGCCATCCATCAGCCCGGCGGCGACGAGAACGCCGGCGGCCAGCCAGACGTGACACTGCTCGAAAGGGTGCTCAGTGGACTTCGCAAGCTCTAGCGGAGGGCCTTCCCGCTCCACCACGTCCGCGAAGATCGTGGTGGCTGGCGGCTTCGGCGTGGGCAAGACCACGTTCGTCGGCGCCGTCTCGGAGATCAACCCGCTGCGCACGGAGGCCGTCATGACGTCTGCTTCGGCAGGCATCGACGACCTCACCCACACCGGGGACAAGACGACCACGACGGTCGCCATGGACTTCGGCCGCATCACCCTGGACCAGGACCTCATCCTGTACCTGTTCGGCACCCCCGGTCAGGACCGGTTCTGGTTCATGTGGGACGACCTGGTGCGCGGCGCCATCGGCGCGGTCGTCCTGGTCGACACCCGCCGTCTCGCCGACTGCTTCCCCGCGGTCGACTACTTCGAGAACAGCGGACTCCCGTTCGTCATCGCCCTCAACGGCTTCGACGGACAGCAGCCGTACAATCCGGACGAGGTCCGCGAGGCCCTCCAGATCGGCCCCGACACCCCGATCATCACGACGGACGCCCGTCACCGGGCTGACGCGAAGTCGACGCTGATCACGCTCGTGGAGCACGCACTGATGGCGCGGCTCCGGTAGCAACACCCCGTCGCAGACACCGAGAAGGGCCCCTCCTCGCGGAGGGGCCCTTCTCGTATGCGGCAACCGGCTGATCCGGCTGATCAGAAACCGGCCCAGCGGCGCAGCCTATCCGTGCCAGCTGTGCGGAGCCCGGAAGCCGGGCTCGCGCTCCAGGCGGCGCCAGCCGGCCTTGGCGCGGCCTCGGTGGGTCGGCTCGGTGGGCGGCTGGGCGGCGGCGCGGGCGAGGAGGATGGCCGTGATGGCGGCGACTTCCTCGGGCTCGGCGTGGCCCTTCTCGACGCGGATGTCAGGGGTGTTCATAGGTCTCAGTCTCCGTGAGAGAGGTTTCCGCGCGGGTAGCGCGGAGGGTCCGCTGGGTTACTGCGGAGGGTTGCCGTGCTTGCGGGAGGGCAGGTCTGCGTGCTTGGTGTGCAGCATCGCCAGGGACTTGATCAGGACCTCGCGGGTTTCCGCCGGGTCGATCACGTCGTCGACCAGACCGCGCTCGGCCGCGTAATACGGGTGCATCAGCTCGGACTTGTACTCCTTGACCATCCGCGCCCGCATCGCCTCGGGGTCCGGGGAATCGGCGATCTGCCGGCGGAAGATGACGTTGGCCGCGCCTTCCGCGCCCATCACCGCGATCTCGTTCGTCGGCCAGGCGTACGTCAGGTCGGCACCGATGGACTGGCTGTCCATGACGATGTACGCACCTCCGTAGGCCTTGCGCAGGATCAGCGAGATCCGCGGCACGGTCGCGTTGCAGTAGGCGTAGAGCAGCTTCGCTCCGTGCCGGATGATCCCGCCGTGTTCCTGGTCGACACCGGGGAGGAACCCCGGGACGTCCAGGAAAGTGACGATCGGAATGTTAAAAGCGTCACACATCTGGACAAAGCGCGCAGCTTTTTCCGAGGCCTCGATGTCGAGGACCCCGGCGAGCGTCTGCGGCTGGTTGGCGATGATGCCGACCACCTGGCCGTCGAGCCGGGCCAGCGCGCAGATGATGTTGCGGGCCCAGCGCTCGTGGACCTCGAGGAAGTCGCCGTCGTCGACGATCTCCTCGATCACCTTCGCCATGTCGTACGGCCGGTTCCCGTCCGCCGGGACCAGGTCAAGGAGCACGTCGCTGCGGCGGTCCGGGGCGTCCGTGGAGTCCACCCGGGGCGGGTTCTCGCGGTTGTTCTGCGGGAGCATCGACAGCAGGTAGCGCACCTCGGCGAGGCAGGTCTCCTCGTCGTCGTAGGCGAAGTGGCACACGCCGGAGGTCTCCGCGTGTACGTCCGCGCCACCGAGGCCGTTCTGCGTGATCTCCTCGCCCGTGACCGCCTTGACCACGTCCGGGCCGGTGATGAACATCTGGGAGGTCTCGCGGACCATGAACACGAAGTCCGTGAGCGCGGGGCTGTAGGCCGCGCCGCCCGCGCACGGGCCCAGCATCACGGAGATCTGCGGGATCACCCCGGACGCCTTGGTGTTGCGCTGGAAGATGCCGCCGTACCCGGCAAGCGCGCTGACACCCTCCTGGATACGGGCCCCCGCGCCGTCGTTCAGCGACACCAGCGGCGCCCCGGCCGCGATGGCCATGTCCATGATCTTGTGGATCTTCGTGGCGTGGGCCTCGCCCAGCGCGCCGCCGAAGATGCGGAAGTCGTGGGCGTAGACGAAGACCGTGCGGCCCTCGACCGTGCCCCAGCCGGTGATGACACCGTCGGTGTAGGGCTTCTTGCCCTCCAGACCGAAGCCGGTCGCCCGGTGCCGGCGCAGTTGCTCGACCTCCCGGAAGGAACCCGCGTCCAGCAGCAGCTCGATCCGCTCCCGGGCGGTCAGCTTGCCCTTGGCGTGCTGCGCCGAGGTCGCCTTCTCGCTCGGCCCGGCCACCGCCTGCGCCCGGATCTCGTGCAGCTCGGCCACACGCCCGCGGGCGTCGGTCGGCTCGCTCGTGGACTCACCCGGCGCCTCATCCAAAACGGTCATGTAGCGACCTTACGAAGGACAGCAAGGAAACCGGGCCGTCGACTCCGTACAGTCTCCGGCCCGTTTTCCTGGTACCCCTGAACAGAACCTCGACGACATGCAGCCGTTCCGACTGGTCAGAGGGGATCCGGCTTGTAGAGGTCGCACAAAGTCGTCAGCCGAGAGCCACCTCACATTCATGTGTGGCACATGCCATCGCCGGAGTGAAATTCGGGCGTGGTTCGGCGGCCGGTCGAATGTACCCGAGGTGACCGCCCGGCGGCGTTTCAAGAACACGGCACGGAAGACATTGAAGCTCGAACGGAATAGGTCTACGGTCGGCCGTGTTGACCTCGTTGAACATTCAACATCATCGGCCGTGGTCTCCCTTGGAGCCGCGACCCGTCCCCCTTGGAGCAGATCATGGGCATCTTCGGCCGCAAGGAAGACACCACCGAGACCGCCTCCGAGACCGCCGCGGCGGCCCCCGACCTGGCCGCCCTGACCGGCGACTACACCATCGACCCGGCACATTCCTCGATCGGGTTCGTCGCCCGCCACGCCATGGTCACGAACGTCAAGGGCAAATTCCTCGACTTCACCGGCTCGCTGCACCTGGACGGCACCGACCCGGCGCAGTCCACGGCCTCCATCGACGTCAAGATGGACAGCGTCGACACGGGTTCCGCGGACCGTGACGGGCATCTGAAGGGCTCCGACTTCTTCAAGATCGAGGAGTTCCCGACGATGACCTTCCGCTCCACCAAGGCGGAGGCCCTCGGCGACGACGACTACCGGATCACCGGCGACCTGAGCATCCTCGGCGTCACCAAGCCGCTCACCATCGACCTGGAGTTCAACGGCGCCGCGAAGGACCCCTTCGGCAACGAGCGCGTCGGCTTCGAGGGCAAGGCGGAGATCAAGCGCTCCGAGTGGGGCCTGACCTGGAACGCGGCGCTGGAGACCGGCGGTGTCCTGGTCTCCGACAAGATCAAGCTGAACTTCGACATCTCGGCGATCAAGAACGCGTGACGCTGCGCTCGGCCTGAACGGGGTTTCCTGACGCCCGCCCTCCACCCGTCGTAGCGGGAGGGCGGGCGTGCGGCGTTCAGCCCGCTTCCAACTTTGCGTTCGCCGCGGCGAGTTGGACCGCTCGGCTCTCAGGCGTACGGGCCTGGAGGAGGCCGAGCATGACGAGGTACCGGTCCGTCCTGCCGGGCCGGTCGAAGGCGGCCTTGGCCCGTGGGTTCCGCTCCAGTTCCCGCGCCAGGTCCTCCGGTACGGCGGCGTTCTGCTGCGACTCGTACGCCGCCGCCCAACGCCCGTCCGCCTTGGCCGCGGTCAGTTCCGCCACCCGCCGCACGTTGACCATCGACCAGAGGCTGCCCGGCCTGCGCGGAGTGATCCTCTGGAGGAAGTACGAGTCGTCGAGCGCCCTGCGCTGACCCGTGATCCAGCCGTGGCAGAACGCCATGTCATTGACGTCGGCGGCGGAGGCGAAGGGGTGGGGTCCGACGGGAAAACCGGTGGAGCCGGCCTCGCGCGGGCTGCTAGCGTGCGTCTCGTGTCCAGCCCCGAAGCGTCCAGACTCCGGCCACCGGCTCTCCGGTGGCTGTTCGTGACCTCGGGCTGAGCAGGCGCGCTCCGCGTCGCCTGCCGCGATCCGTCATGTCGTCGCGTCGTCACGCCGCCGGACTGCCGTCCGACGTGTCGTGTCCGACTTCGACTTCGGGTTGCGGAGTTTCTTCATGCCGTTCGCTCTTCTTCTGCTGGGCGTTGCCGTCTTCGCCCAGGGGACCTCTGAATTCATGCTGTCCGGACTGGTGCCGGACATCGCCCGGGATCTGCACGTCTCCGTCCCCGCCGCGGGTGCGCTGACCTCGGCTTTCGCCGTGGGGATGGTCGTCGGCGCGCCCTTGATGGCCGGGCTCGGCCGACGCTGGTCGCGGCGGGGAGCGCTGCTGGGATTTCTGGGCACCTTTCTCGTCGTCCATGTCGTCGGTGCGGTCACCGACAGTTTCGGCGTGCTCCTCGCCACACGGGTCGTGGCCGCGCTCGCGAACGCCGGGTTCCTGGCCGTGGCCCTGGTGGCCGCCGTCGACATGGTGGAGCCCGATGCCAAGGGGCGGGCCACGTCCACGCTGCTGGGCGGGGTCACCCTCGCCTGTGTGATCGGGGTGCCGGCGGGTGCGTTGCTCGGTCAGCTGTGGGGCTGGCGTTCGGCGTTCTGGGCGGTGGCCCTGCTGTCGGTGCCGGCGCTGGCGGCGGTCGCGAGGTCGGTGCCGGCCGGGGCCGCCGATGTCACGCGTCCCTCGCTACGCCTGGAAATGCGCACGCTGCGCCGTCCCCGGCTCCTGGTCACGCTGCTGCTGGGCGCCCTGGTGAACGGCGCGACCTTCTGTTCGTTCACCTATCTCGCGCCTCTGGTCACCCACGTCACCGGGCTGCCGGGCGGCTCGGTGCCCGTCGTGCTCGCGCTGTTCGGCCTGGGCTCGTTCGTCGGGGTGAGCGTCGGCGGGCGGCTCGCGGACCGGCGGCCCGCTCTGGTGCTGGGGGCGGGCGGTGTCGCGTTGGGCGTCGGATGGGGTGCGTTCGCGCTCGGGGCCGGGAACCCGGGCGCGGTGCTCGGCCTTGTCCTCGTGCAGGGCGCGCTCGCCTTCGGTGTCGGGTCCACCCTCATCTCCCGGGCGCTCTATGCCGCGTCCGGCGCGCCCACGCTCGCGGGCGGTTTCGCCACGGCGGCGTTCAACGTCGGTGCCGCCCTGGGCCCTTGGCTCGGCGGTACGGCGATCGGCTCCGGGCTCGGCTACCGGTCGCCCCTGTGGATCAGCGCGGCCCTGGTGGCGGTCGCGCTGATCGTGGCCGTCGCGATCAGGCCACGGAGGAACTAGGTGGTTGGCCGGTTTTCGGTCCTTGTGCACGCGCTCACAGCGTTCTCATAATCCAGCAACCAGAAATTGACCGGTCCATGCCAGAACCTTCATGTCAGACATGAATGGGCGTGGGCCGGCCGATTGCCAACCCCCCACGGAAGGCGTCACGTTGAAGACTCTCCTCAAAACCCTCAAGAGATGCGCGGTCGCCGGTGCGGCCGTGCTCGCGGTCGTCAGCCTTCAGCCCGTGTCCGCGGCGCAGGCCGCGCCCGCGCCCGTCGTCGGCGGAACCCGCGCCGCGCAGGGCGAGTTCCCGTTCATGGTCCGGCTCTCCATGGGCTGTGGCGGCGCGCTCTACACGCAGCAGATCGTGCTCACCGCCGCGCACTGCGTGGGCTCCACCGGTCGCAACACCAGCATCACCGCCACCGCCGGTGTCGTGGACCTCCAGTCCACCTCCGGCCGCGTCCAGGTCCGCTCGACATACGTCTACCGGGCACCCGGCTACAACGGCACCGGCAAGGACTGGGCCCTCATCAAGCTCGCCCAGCCGATCAACCTGCCCACGCTGAAGATCGCCACGACCAACCAGTACAACACCGGCACCTTCACCGTCGCCGGCTGGGGCGCCGCCAGCGAGGGCGGCGGCCAGCAGCGGTACATGCTCAAGGCGACCGTGCCGTTCGTCAGTGACGCCACCTGCCGTACCTACAGCGGCTACAGCGGCCTCGTCGCGAACGAGGAGATCTGCGCCGGCTTTGCCTCCGGCGGCGTCGACACCTGCCAGGGCGACTCCGGCGGCCCCATGTTCCGCCGTGACGCGTCCAACGCGTGGATCCAGGTCGGCATAGTCAGCTGGGGCATCGGGTGCGCCCGCCCGAACGCGCCGGGTGTCTACACCGAGGTCTCCACTTTCGCCTCCGCGATCGCTTCGGCCGCGTCCTCGCTCTGAGTTCCCTGTCTCGTACGGCTTGACGGGCCCCGGTGTCTCTGTGCGCCGGGGCCCTTCGCTCCGCGGGTGGTGCCGCGATCGGTTGTCGGTCGGCTGCGGGTCCGTCGTGGCTTGTCGCGCAGTTCCCCGCGCCCCTTCGGGGCGCTTCCGAACCGAGCGTCTTCAGAACCCGCCGCCGAAGTCCCCGCCTCCCCCGAAGTCGCCTCCGCCGAAGCCGCCGCTGAAGTCGTCCGTGCTGAAGTCGGCGCCCGAGACGTCGCCGCCCTCATAGCCGCCGGTGCCGAAGTCGCCGTAGCCGGAGCCGTAGTCCGCCGCGTAGGCGGGGGCGGCCATCATGTTGCCGAGCATGGTGCCGATCAGGAGGCCGGGCAGGATGCCGCCGCCGAAGTAGCCGCCCGCCCAGGGGCCGTACGCCGGTCCCGCGTCCCAGTAGGGGCGGCGGCCGGAGTCGGTGTCCACCTCGCGGACCATCGGATCGCGGCCGTCGGCCAGCCGGGACCGGTCGTCTGCGCAGACGGGCACCTCGCGGGGTGCGCCGCCGGACGGCGTCCAGGTCTCGTCGGCGACGGACGGACCGTGCCGCGGGTCGAAGAAGCAGGGCGGACGGCGTTCGGGCAGAGGACTCTTCTCCCGCCTGGCCGCCAGCCGGGCCAGCGAGAAGCGGCCGTCCTCCAGGGACTGCGTGACGGCACGGACGTGCTCGGGTTTCTCCGCCTCCGCCATATGCGTCTTCGCCTTGTCGTAGGCGTCGAGCGCGTGCTCGTAGTCCTCCCGCATGGCGTCGTCCGCGCCGGGCTCGCCCGGGTGGAAGTCGAGGCGGTCCAGCTCCTCGCCGAAGGCGGTGATGTCCTCGTCGACGACGACCCGCAGCCTCTCCAGCGCGGCCCGCTGCTCCCGCTCGTGCATCAGCCGCCGGCGCCGCACCAGCGCGTAGGCGCCCGCACCGCCCGCTGCCAGCACCACACCGGTGGTGACCAGACCGGCGACCGGCACGCCGTCGTCCGTCGTCGTGGAGTCCCAGGACGACGGCGCCGAGCCGCCCACGTTCCGCAGGGCGGAGTCGACGAAATCGTTCAGCTGGGCCTTGGGATCGTCGGTGCTCTCGGCGGCCGTGACCAGGTTGTCCACGGCCTGGTTGGGCAGCACGGAGGAGTCGGCCTGAGCACCGAAGCGGTCACCGCTGCGGATCGCGTACAAGCCGGTGATCCCGGTCTCCGTACGGAGGTTCATGAAGAGGTCGTTCTCAGGCTGATCAGCCGGCAGAACCGCCACGAAGACGGGCTTGTCGGCGTCCCTGATCTTGTCGGCGAGCGCCTCGGCGTCCGCCGACGACAGCTGGTCGGAGGCGGCGGGGTCCACATAGACGGGGTCCTCGCGCAGCGCCTCGGCGACTGTCGACAGATCCGCGGCGGCGGACGCGCCGGGCACACCGGCGGTCAGCACCGCCAGCGTGGCGGCGACCGGGACGAGGGCCCAGCGCACAAGGCCCCGGAGCAACGGAGTCCTCATACTTCGACGCTACCTGACGAATCGGGCAAACGGACCGGGTCCGACGGAGGCAAAATCCGCCGGACCCGGTGCCGCACGACGGGCTCAGCCCGCCCGGTAGGCCGCGGTCAGCTTCTCCACCGCCGTCCCGTACCGCCCCCGCGTCAGCAGCCGGTCCGCCTCGGCGAAGGGCTTGGCGGAGGCCGGCGTGATCGCCTTTTGCTGGACGATCAGCCTCGCCTTCGTGACCAGCGCACGACCCGCCTCGTCCGCCCCGGCCCGCTCGGCCGCCGCCGCCGCGATCCCGAGCGCCTTCAGCGTGGTCGCCCCGCCCTGCGGGACCTTCGTCAGCGTGGTCAGGCCCCAGCCGTACGGGAACTGCGGGTCGTACGCCGAGTCGCCGACGTTGATCGGCAGCTGCGCCTGCGACTTCGGCCAGGTCACGGGAAGCTGTCCGGTGAACGGCCGCCTGCCGTACAGCACGTCCGCCACTCCGTCGCCCTCCGTGCCCGGCAGCCAGGACGCCACCAGCGCGTCGATGTCGCCGAGCCGGTCGCCGATCAGCTGCGGGCGCCCGGAGACGATCAGCACCGCGCACTTCATCGCCGCGCACACCTTGTCCACGGCTGCCTTGTCGGCGTCGGTCAGCTCCAGGTCGTGGCCGTTGCCGACGTCACCGACGCCCTCGGCGTACGGGGTCTCGCCGACGACCACGACACCGACGTCGTGGCCGGTCGTCGGCGCCGACGCGTCCTTCGAGTACGTCAGCTGCGCGGAGTTCTTCCGCATCCCCTCCAGGATCGTGGTGCCCTCGGTGATGTCCCCGGACGAGCCCTGCCAGGTGACCGTCCAGCCGCCGGTCTGGTTGCCGATGTCGTCGGCGTTGGACCCGGCGACGTACACCTTCTGCGACTTCTTCAGCGGCAGGACGGAGCCGGCGTTCTTCAGCAGCACCTGCGACTCGGCCGCCGCCTGGCGCGCCACGGCCCGGTGACCGGCGGAACCGATCTTGGAGGCGCCGCTGGTGTCGGCGTACGGCTGTTCGAAGAGCCCCAGCCGGAACTTCTGCGTGAGGATGCGGGAGACGGCGTCGTCGATCCGCTTCTCGCTGATGCGCCCCGCCTCGACCTCGTCGACCAGCGTGGTGTGGAAGTCCTTGTACGCGTACGGGACCATGATCATGTCGAGGCCCGCGTTGACCGACGTACGGACGTCGGACGGGTAGTCGCCCGGGATCTGGTCGATGGCCTGCCAGTCGCTGATCACGAAGCCGTCGAAGCCCATCCGGTCCTTGAGCACGCCGTTGATCATGTCGGCGCTCGCGTGCATCTTCACCGGGCCCTCGTCGTCGCCGAGGAGGTCGAGGGAGGAGAACGACGGCATGACCGTGCCGACGCCCCGGTCCACCGCGTCCTGGTACGGCGCGAGATGGACGGCCTCCAGCTCCCGCTCGGTGACCTTGGTGACGCCCTGGTCGATGGTGTAGGTGCCGGTGGTGGAGGAGCCGTACTCGGTGCCGCCGTCGCCGACGAAGTGCTTGGCGGTGGCGAGCACCTTGTCGTTCCGGTCCAGGTCCCGTCCGTCCGCACGGCCCTGGAGACCCTGGATGACCGTCTCCATGGACTCGACGAGGGCGGGGTCCTCGCCGAAGGACTCGTAGGAGCGGCCCCAGCGTTCGTCGCGGGTGACGCACAGGCAGGGGGCGAAGTCCCACGGGATGCCGGTGGCCCGGACCTCGGCGGCGGTCACCGCGCCCGCCTTGTGGGCGAGTCGGGGATCGCGGCTCGCTCCGATACCGATGTTGTGCGGCATGATCGTCGCGCCGACCAGGTTGTTGTGGCCGTGCACCGCGTCGACGCCGTAGATCAGCGGGATCTGGAAGCGGGTCGCCTGCGCCCGGAGCTGGAAGCCGTCGATCATCCTCGCCCAGGCCTCGGGGGTGTTGGGCGTCGGCGTCGAGCCGCCGCCGGAGAGCAGCGAGCCGAGGTCGTACGTCGCGATGTCACCCGGCGCGGTGAGTGCTCCGCGTTCGGCCTGGGTCATCTGACCGGCCTTCTCCGCGAGGGTCATCCGGGACAGGAGGTCGGCGACGCGCTTCTTCAGCGGCAACCTGCTGTCGAGGTACGGCAGACCGTGCGCGTCGACGACGACCTGCGCGGTTTCTGCCGGGGCCTTGGCATCGGTGACCGTCAGCTTCAGCGGGACCGTCTCCGCGGACTCGGCGGACCTGTCCTTGAGGGTGGGGACCTGGACGGTGCGGGTCGTGCCGGAGGCCGTGCCGGCGGGGAAGGTGATCGTGCCGGTGACCGAGGTGTAGTCCTTGCCGGGGTCGGCGGTGCCGCCCGCTGTCTCGTAGGCGACCGTCACGGGCTCGTCGATCGGAGCGGACCCGGTGGTGACGACGGAGATCTTCACGCCCGCCGTGCCGCCCTCCTTCACCGGGTACACGGCGGCGCCGGTCGTGACGGACGCGCGCAGCGACTGGTCCGCCTTGCCGAAGAGCTCTATGCCGTCCATGGCGAAGTCGCCCTTGACGCCGACCGGGAGCGTGACGGCGTATCCCCACATCTCGGTGAGGCCGAGGACCTGGTCGATGCCGCCGACGGGCTGGTAGTCCGTGCGATACGTGAAGTCGGTGAAGGGGATCTCGATCTGTTTCCAGCCACTGAAGTCATCGGTGAAAGAGGTCGTCCACAGCTCGGAGGTCTCGCCGTTGGCGCCGCCGTCCTTGAGCTCGAAGGCGATCTTCTTGCCGTTGTTCCGGCCGTCCCACCAGAAGCGGATGCCTTTACTGGCCGACCAGTCGCGGGCGGGCTCGTCGAAGGCGAAGCTGTGGGTGAAGCCGCCGTAGCCGCTGATGTCGTAGGTACCGGACAGGACCTTCTCGCCCTCGGGGGCGTCTGGTCTTGGGCTGAGCTGGAGGGTGGGCGGGTCGTCGGTGTCGCTGCCCCAGGTGAAGAGGCCCTCGGCGGGCGGGCTCGCGAAGGGGACCTCGCCCTCGAAGCGGTCGACGGGGACGGGCGCGGGCTCATCGGCGCCGGCAGCCGCACTCGCGGCGGTCAGCGGCAGCAATCCGGTCAGCAGGGCGGCGGAGACGAGCAGGGCGGTTCTTCGCATGGAACGCATAGAGCTTCCCCCTTGGCTCTCGTAGTCCACTCGTGGCTTACCTCACGGCGTGAGTGAACTGGTGCCCCAGAGAGCCGTCAAGGCACCTGGCAACCCTGAACTCGCACCAGACGACTTTGCCCGGATCCCGCTCCCCCACGCCCCACTTGTCGGCCAGCGCGGCCACCAACAGCAGGCCGCGGCCGTGTTCCGACTCGGGGTCGGCGTCCGGGGTGCGGACCTCGCCAGGGCCGCTGTCGTGGATCTCCACGCGGAGGACACCGTCGGTGGTGAGGTTCAGACCGAGGCGGAAGCAGCGGTTCGGCGGGACGCCGTGCAGGAGGGCGTTGGTGGCGAGTTCGCTCACGCAGAGCAGTACGTCTTCGTGGCGGTGGGTCACTCCCCACTCCGTGAGGGTGATGCGGGTGAGGTCTCGGGCGACGGCCACCGACCTGCGGTCTCGGGGGTACAAGGCGGTGCGCGCGCGGAGGAGTTGGGGTTGGGGGGTTCATGGGGCGACTGTCACAGGTGGTGACTATCTTGAGGCAGTGAGTGAGGTCGTAGTGCTGATTGCTACGACCTCACTACGAGGACTTCGCGGGTCGACGGGGGAAGAGGTCAGCCATGCACACGGCCAAGAAGCCCAGGAAGGTCAGTTCGTGGCGTGCGGTGGGGGTGCTCGTGGCTCATTGCCGCAAGCAGGCCCGGCTCACCCAGGAGCAGCTCGCCGAGCAGGCGAACATCAGCGTGGACACGGTGAGATCGATCGAGCAGGGGAGGCTGGCGCTCCAGCCGGATCGGGCGGAGCAGCTCGATCAACTGCTGGGTACGGGTGGGGTGTTGGCCGTGCTGGTGGATCAGATGCCGGTGCGGGAGAAGGTGGTGCAGTTCGCGCAGTCGCTGGTGGATCAGGAGCAGGAGGCGGTGGGGATCCTGTCGTACCAGAGCCTGGCGATTCCCGGACTGCTCCAGACCCGCGACTACTGCCGCTCCGTCTTCGACTATCGGTACCCGGCCATCGGCAGTGAGACGGCCGAGCAGTGGGTGGACGCCCGCATGGAGCGGCAGTTGGTCCTGGAGCGAGAGCGGCCTCCCGTGTGCCACTTCATCATCGAGGAGAGCATCCTGCGGCGGCAGGTCGGCGGTTCGGAGGTGATGCGGGAGCAGTTCCGCCAGATCCTGGAGTACACGGAGCCCATCCACATGAGCTTTCAGATCATGCCGATGGATCGGGCGCCGCATGCTTGTCTTGACGGCCCCATGGTGCTGCTTGAGACACCCGGGCACGAACTGCTTGTCTATCTGGAAGTCCAGCGCGCCAGCTTTCTCGTCGATGACCCGGATGAAGTCAGCGACTACAACCTCCAGTATGGAATGCTGCGGTCACAGGCCCTCTCGCCGGATGAGAGCGTGCGCCTCTTGCACGGATTGCTAGGAGACCGATGAGCAGCACCGCACTTCAGTGGTTCAAGTCCAGCTACAGCGGCAGCCAGGGCGGCGACTGCATCGAGGTCTCCGCCCACCCCGCCGCCATCCACGTCCGTGACTCCAAGAACACCGGCCCCACCCTCACCGTCGCCCCCGGCACTTGGGTCGCTTTCCTCGGGCTCGCGCGGCAGGACAGACACGAGTAGCCGTCCATGGCCAACGGGGAGTACGCGTGGGCGAGTGAGCCCGAGAAAGAGTTCTTCAAGCAGGCGGTTCGAGGCTGTCTTGAGGAGCCTCGGCTGCGCGAACTCCTGGAGCGGCGGCCGGAGGTCACACCTGAGGCCGTGGCGGAGGCGATGTGTTCCTCTCCGTATGTCGAGAGGGTGTTGGGCAGCGGCAAACCGACGCCCCACCATTCGTCCTACCGGGACTTCCGTCGTTACAGTGATCGGTACCACTGGGCCCTGCCCGCATATCTGTCACTTCGCGAGATCAAGCAGAACGCGGATTTCCAGCCTTGGCGCGTCGGCGCGGTCGCCTACTGGGCCGTGACCCTCTTCCTCATGTACGCCGGCAATTCGCCTTACCTGTTCCCGGGCGTTCCTTTCCTCCTGTTCACTGTTCCGGCGCTGGCCTTCGTACGGCGAGTCGTACCCAGCTCGCCTCCCACAGGTACCTCCCCAAGATGGTTCCCTGCGGTCCGACTCGCACTGTTGGCACCCGTCACGTCCGTCCTGTGGCTCGCGGAGTGGGCGAGTGGGTTGGCCTGGGCCACGGAGCTGCATCGCGAAGGGCTGCAGAAGCAGGTGGCACGCGCGGTCGAGGACCTCATCGGTGAGGACCTCGGCACCCTCCTGGTGACCAGCGGCCACGAGGGACTGCGCTCCCACCACCAGACCTCGTACTTCGTCGACAACCGCTCCACGGACGAACTGCGCCAGAAGATGGACCAGTTGGCGGACGGCACCATCGCCTTGAGCGGTCCGCGCGGGGTGGGCAAGACGACGCTCATAAGGAGTGCCGTAAGGCCGGGGGACTTCTCGGTGTTCACGCACGCGCCCGCCTCTTACGCCCCACATGACTTCCTGACCTCGATGTTCGTCAGCGTGTGTCGGCAGTACATCGTCAGGGCAGGACACGAAGCACCGGAGTTGGTGCGGCTGTCGTATGCCCACCGCGTACGGCGCCGCGTGGCGGGGCCGCTCAGCGGGCTGTTGCGCCTGCTCCCCTATGCGCTGCCCGCCGCTGGCCTTCTCTGTCTCGGCATGTTCGCGGCCACCAAGGAGTCGATCGAAGCACCAGACGGTCTCTGGGGATGGCAGTACGTCGACTCCGGAATCGACCGGGCCACCGGCTTCGTCCGGGACGTCACGGACGGCTCAGCGCCGCAAGCCGCACTGCTCATCGCCATCGCGGGTGCGCTCCTGTGGCAACTGCGCCGTTCCAGCTCCTTCTCCTGGCTGGCAAAGAGGCTCAGTACCGCGGTAGTCGCGGCGACCACCGCCGCGCTCTTAGTCTCCCCGGTCGTTTCGTTCTTCCTCGACCCCGACCTCCGGCATCACTTCGACAGCCCGCCCGACGCACCGAGTCGCAGTGCCAAATTCCTGTCAGTTCTCTACTTGACCTCGGTCATGGGTGCGGGGTTGGGCACGTTGTACTACAGGTACGTACCCATCGAACGGGTAAGGCTGCGAGTCGGCACATGGTCCGTGAGCCTCAAACGGCTGCTCCGCCCACTCGTTGTGCTGATCCCCTTCCTGCTCCTCGCGTGGATCGTTGCCGCCGAGCCGCTCCGCCCGATACTCACCGACGACGAAACCCCGTTCCGGCTGGGGGCGTTCCTTCTCGGGCTGCTGCTCTACAGAGTCACCCGCCGATCACGGCCGATCCTGCGCAGCACGCCCAGACTCGTCACCGCCTGCCGCAACCACCTCTACCGCCTGCAGACGGTCCAGAGCTCCACCGCCGCCATGACGACCGGCGCCACCCAACTCCTCGCCCTCGGCGGCACCCACACCGGCGCCCTCACCTCCGTACCGCCCAACTACCCCGTTCTCGTCTCCGAGTTCAGGGCGCTGCTCGGCACGATCGCGAAGGACGAGCACCGCAAGGGCAACCGGGTCGTCATCGCCATCGACGAAGTCGACCGGCTCGGCACGGACACCCAGGCCCTCGCGTTCCTCGCCGAGATCAAGGCGATCCTCGGTGTGTCGCACGTGCACTACCTGATCTCCGTCGCCGAGGACGTGGGCGCTGCCTTCGTCCGGCGCGGGCTGCCGAGCCGTGACGTGACCGACAGCTCCCTGGACGACGTACTGCATGTGCGCCCGTGCACGCTTGACGAGTCGACGAGGATCCTGCTGAAGCGGGCGCAGGACATCGGCGAGGCGTACATCGCCCTGGCCCACACGCTGTCGGGGGGCATTCCCCGGGACCTGATCCGCTACGGCCGACGGCTGATGAAGATCCAGACGACCACGGAGCAGCGCGAACTGTCCGACGTCGCCCAGGCGTTGATCATCGAGGAACTGTCCGAGACGCTCTCCGGCTTCCGTACTCTGCTCGCCAAACAGCAGTGGAAGCCCGACACCGCAGGGGTACTCAGGTCGTTCCGCAGCCTCGCCGCGCACCTCCGGGCCGCCTGTCCCTGCCCGGAGCCGGCCGACCAACTGCGGGGCGCGCTGGGGCACTTCGCTGCGTATGAGGTCGTCGGCCTCCCCGAGGAGTCGGGTCGGCTCATCGACGAGGCCACAGCGTACGCGTACTTCTCACTCACTCTGCTGGACGTCTTCGGCCGACCCGACTTCAATCGGCGCCGGGCGACGGCTGCGCGCCGCCCCGACGGGCACCTCGATCTGCTGGCCGAGGCCCGCCAGGAGCTGGCCGTGTCGCCCTACAGCGCACGCGCGGTCGTCGACGGAATCCGCGCTGCCTGGGAGCTGGAACCGGTGTCCGCCCGGGGGCCACAGCCAACGGTCGTGATCCCTCCGCCGCGCGGCACGGCCTGCGCGGTGCATCACTCCATCACCTGACCAGCTCTGCCCCGTCACTCCCCGCCATACAGCCGCCCCAGATCCACCAGCACCACGTCACCGGCCGCGTCGGCCGCGGCCCTCAGGTCGTCGGTGAAGCCGACGCCGCTGTAGCAGGCCAGGCGTACCGCCGAGGTGTCCTGGCCGCGCCCCGCGAGCAGGGACTTGATGTGGCGGAGCCGGTCGAGGTGGCCGATGCCCATGATCCGGTCCCATTTCGCTTCCCCGAGGGAGAGCAGCACGCCGTTGTCCTGGCCCACCGCTCCGCGCACCACGACGTCGACCTCGTGGCTGGTGCGGGTGTGCGGGTCGGCGACCGTGCCGTACGAGACGTCGATCGGCATCCCGCCGAAGGTCTCCGGCGCGGCGAAGTGGAGGACCCAGTCGCGGCAGACCTGCTCGAAGTGCGGGCCCACGACGCCCGACTGGAAACGGTCTCGCGCGTCGTGCCAGACCTGCTCCGCCAGCCCCCGGTCCAGGAGCGGGAGTCGGGGCCGCGCGATGACATGGTCGAACGCGATCAGCGGTTCGCCGACCCGGTAGACGCTCCGGTTGCGCCGGAATGCGTCCACTTCTCGTCGTACGAGACCGCAGTCCTGGAGGACGGTCAGCGGGTGGGTGATGTCGCTGGTCGGCCGTTCCAGGCAGCCGGCAATGCCGCCCGCCGTCGCGTTTCCGGCGGCCAGGGCGGCGAGGACCGAGTGGTACAGCGCCCGGTCGCGGAGATCGGACTCGTCGGCGAGGAGGTAGCGGGCCTCACGGTAGAGGGGCGAGCGTGGGGACAGCGCCGTACGGCAGACCCAGGCGTCGAAGTCGGCGAGGCCGTCCGGGACGTCGTCGCGGACGAATTCCCTGCGGTAGGCAGGCGTACCGCCGACGACGCTGTGGACGAGCAGCGCGAGGCGGTGATCCGTGATGCCCCAGAAGGCAGCCGCCTGCCGGAAGTCCAGTGGGTGGACGACGAGTTCGAGTCCCGCGCGGCCGCGCAACGGCGACGTACCGCTCAGCAGCTTGCCCATGAACGAGAGCGAACTGCCGCACAGCAGCAGCCTGGTCCGCGACTGGAGGCGTTCAGGGCGGCGCGGCCCGTAAGCGACTTGGACGATGGAGGGCAGGGACGGCGTCGCGCGGGCGAGGTAGGGGAACTCATCGAGGATCACAGGCACGGGGCGGTCGCGGCCGAGCGCGAGGAGAGCGTCGACAGCATGCTCCCACCGGTCGAACCGCATGGGCGCCACGGCACCGGTGTACAGCGCGAGTTCCTCGCCGAAGCGCCTCAGAGACTCCGCTTCCGTGGCCTCGTACGCGCAGAAGTAGAAGCCGTCGGCTGCCCGTGCCAACGAGTCGAGCAGGAAGGACTTGCCCTGACGGCGCCGCCCGGACACAACGGCCATCGTGGCTTCCGGGCCGTCATCCGTGGCGAACGCCGTCAGTTCGCTCCACTCCCAGGCGCGGTCGAACATGTCCGAGGGCTTGGCGAGAACAACGGGCTTACGCGGCATGAGCGACCTCCGGGGACCCGCGTTAGGGGAACTACACTTCCGGGAACTATGTTTCCCTAAACGAGGCCGGGTCCGGATGGTCACTCTCCTACGTCACTCCGCCGGCTCCACGCCCGCCCGCAGCAGCCCGTAGGCGTAGGCGTCCTCCAGCGCCTGCCAGGACGCGGCGATGACGTTCTCGCCGACGCCCACCGTCGACCATTCGCCCTCTCCGTCGGAGGTGGCGATGAGGACACGGGTCGTGGACTGGGTACCGTGCTTGCCCTCGAGGATGCGGACCTTGTAGTCGACGAGTTCGAGCTTGGCGAGCTGCGGGTAGATCTTCTCCAGCGCGACCCGCAGGGCGCGGTCCAGGGCGTTGACCGGGCCGTTGCCCTCGGCCGTGGCGACGATGCGCTCGCTCTTGGCCCACAGCTTGACGGTGGCCTCGTTGGCGTGGGTGCCGTCGGGGCGGTCCTCGACGATCGCGCGCCAGGACTCGACCTCGAAGTACTTCAGCGGCCTGCCCTCGACCTCGGCACGCAGCAGCAGCTCGAAGGACGCGTTGGCCGCTTCGTACGTGTAGCCCTTGAGCTCCCGCTCCTTCACCCGCTCGACGACCCGGCCGACCAGCTCGCGGTCGCCGCCGAGGTCGACGCCGAGTTCCTTGCCCTTGAGCTCGATGGAGGCGCGGCCCGCCATGTCGGAGACCAGCATGCGCATGGTGTTGCCGACCTGCTCGGGGTCGATGTGCTGGTACAGGTCGGGGTCGACCTTGATCGCGGAGGCGTGCAGTCCGGCCTTGTGCGCGAAGGCGGAGACGCCGACGTAGGGCTGGTGCGTGGAGGGGGTGAGGTTCACGACCTCGGCGATCGCGTGCGAGATACGGGTCATCTCGCGGAGGTGGCCGTCGGGGAGGACCTTCTTGCCGTACTTCAGCTCCAGGGCCGCGACGACCGGGAAGAGGTTGGCGTTGCCGACGCGCTCGCCGTAGCCGTTCGCCGTGCACTGGACGTGGGTCGCGCCCGCGTCCACGGCGGCGAGGGTGTTGGCGACGGCGCAGCCGGTGTCGTCCTGGGCGTGGATGCCGAGCCGGGCGCCCGTGTCGGCCAGGACCGTCGAGACGACCGCCTGGACCTGGGCCGGGAGCATGCCACCGTTGGTGTCGCAGAGGATCACGACGTCGGCGCCGGCCTCCGACGCCGTGCGGACGACGGCCTTGGCGTACTCGGGGTTGGCGCGGTAGCCGTCGAAGAAGTGCTCGCAGTCGACGAAGACGCGGCGGCCCTGCTCCTTCAGGAAGGAGACCGTGTCGCGGACCATCTCGAGGTTCTCGTCGAGCGTGGTGCGCAGCGCGAGTTCGACGTGCCGGTCGTGGGACTTGGCGACCAGGGTGATCACCGGGGCGCCGGATTCCAGCAGCGCCCTGACCTGGTGGTCCTCGCTCGCCTTGGCGCCTGCGCGACGGGTGGCGCCGAAGGCGACCAGCTGGGCGTGCTGGAAGGCGATATCCGCCTGCGCCCGTGCGAAGAACTCCGTGTCCCGCGGGTTCGCGCCGGGCCAGCCGCCCTCGATGAAGCCCACGCCGAAGTCGTCCAGGTGCCGTGCGATGGCCAGCTTGTCCGCGACGGTGAGGTTGATGCCCTCCCGCTGCGCGCCGTCGCGCAGGGTGGTGTCGAAGACGTGGAACGAGTCGTCGAGCTCGCTGGTTTCCGTCATGATCTGTTGGCTCCTGATGAATGGATCTCGGTCGTTACCGGAATGACCGGCTCCACCGTCCTCCAATGATCCCTCGCGCTGCGCTCCCGGCTGTAGGTGGGCCAGAAATGCGAAAAACCCCTCGCGGGTGCGAGAGGTCTGCGCGCGGGTCGAGGACGACGGTGTCCGCCCGTACCTGGTCGTACGTGGCGGTCACTGCGGACCGGCGCGCCTGCTGCCAATAATCATGGCGAACGAGAGCACGGGGGCAGTCTGGCACAGCTTTCCCCGCGCTCACCGTCCGTCTCAGGATGCGAACAGCCGGTTGATCACCGCAGGGTGACGTACGAACGCGTCGGCGCCGTCGTTGGTGCCGTCGGCCGGGATCAGCGTCGGGTGCGGTGGGAGGGATCGGCTACTGGCGCTGACCTCGCGGGCGGCTCGTACGCCGGTGGCCGCCGAAGGCGTCGAGGGCACCAAGGCTCAGCGCGCCTCGATGACGTCGTAGGCGGTCCGCGACTGCCGTATCTCCTCGTCGTCGGTGAGACCGCCGCTCGCCAGTGCCCCGCCGAGGAGGGCGGTCAGGAGCACGGCGGCGGCGACCGGCGCCCACCGCCGTGGCCTCGGGCGCCGCACCGGCACGGCCTCCCTCGGCCCGCTCCAGGCCGGCGACGTCACCACCGCGGCACGCCCGGCGAGGCTCCCCCCGCCCACCCCAGCACACCCGGCGGGACTCCCCCCGCCCACCCCAGCACGCCCGGCGGGGCTCCCCGCGTCCGCCGCGCCGCACGCGATGCGGCTGCGCGCGTCCGCCCACGCCTCGGCTTCCGCCCCGCGCACCCCGCATGCCGCCACGAACGCGGCGACGAGTTCCGCACGGGGCAGCCGTTCCCGGCCGAGCATGGTCGCCGCCGTGGAGTACGGCAGGGCGTGGCCCGCGTCCGCCGCACGGCTTTCCAGCCGGCGGTAGCTCAGGCCCGACCATGCCTTGAGGCGGCGCAGCGCGGCGACGAAGGCGGCGGCGTCGGTGTCGGGCGGTGTGGGCGGTGCGGTGGTCATCGTGATCCCCCCAGGTGAGCTGGACGTACACAGGCTCGCACAAACTCGAACGCCCTGACAGCTTGAGCAACGGCGAGAGCGGCGGTCAACCTCGGTGCGGATTCCCGCCGTTGGAGGTCACATGGGTCCGTCTCACCGCTCCCGCCACCGCCTCGCCGGTGCGGCCGCCGCTGTACTGGCGCTGCTGCTGCTCGGCGCTCCCCCGGCCGAGTCACGGCCGCCGCACGACGGCGACTCGGTCGCCGACTTCGTCCACCGCACCTGGCCCAAGGGCGCCGGCGGCACCGTGCTCGCCGCACACGGTGACGAGCTCGCGTACTGCGCCGGGTTCGGCGCGTCGAACCGTGCCGCCGGCACCCCCGCGAGCTGCCGCACGGTGTACGACGTCGGGTCGGTCACCAAGCAGTTCACAGCGGCCGCGATCGTGAAACTGGAGGCGATGGGCCGGCTCCGGGTGAGCGACCGCATCAGCCGGTACCTCGGGCCGGTGCCGGACGACAAGCGCGACATCACGGTCGAGCACCTGCTCACCCACACGTCGGGCCTGGTCGAAGGGCTCGGCGACGACTACGACCCCCTCTCGCGCGACGAACTGGTGCGCGGGGCGCTGGCATCGAAGCTCCGGTCGGCGCCGGGAGCGGAGTTCTCCTATTCCAACACCGGGTACAGCCTGCTCGCCGCGATCGTCGAGAAGGCGTCCGGGGAGGGCTACGAGCCGTTTCTGTCCCGGCATCTCTTCGCCCCGGCCGGCATGACCCGGACCGGGTACGTGCTGCCCCGGTGGCCACGGCATCTGGTCGCCGTGGAGTACGACAGCGCGGGCCGGAGCCAGGGCAGGCCCTTCGACCACCCCTGGGCCGCCGACGGGCCGTACTGGAACCTGCGCGGCAACGGCGGCATGCTCTCCACCGCGGGCGACATGCTCCGCTGGCACCGTGCCCTCCTGGGCGACGAGATCCTGCCGGCGCGGGCCAGGGACAAGCTGTTCGAGCCGCATGTGCCGGAGCCCGACTCGGACGACTCGTACGGCTACGGCTGGACCATCAGCGACACCCCCGACGGCCCGCTGGCCTGGCACGACGGCGGCAACGACTGGTCACTGGCGCTGCTCGGCCGCTCGCTGCGCGACGGCGTCCTCGTCTTCTGGGTGAGCAACCACGCCTACCGGGAAGGGAAGTGGAACCTCGATGACCGGGCGGGAGAGCTGACCGAGGGCATCCTCGACCGGATGCGGGCCGGGAGTTCCTGAGAACGCGAAGCCCGCCCCGGACACGACCTGCCGGGGCGAGCTTCGACGTCCGCGGTGTGCGCTCAGCCCAGCGGGTGCATCCAGCCGTGCTTGTCCTCCGTGACGCCCCGCTGGATGTCCAGCAGCGCCTGACGGAGCTTCAGCGTGACCTCGCCCGGCTCGCCGCCCGACTGCTGCCACTCGGCGCCCTCGCGCTTGACGGTGCCGACGGGGGTGATGACGGCGGCGGTGCCGCAGGCGAAGACCTCGGTGAGCGTGCCGTTCTCGGCGTCGCGCTGCCACTGGTCGATGGAGACGCGGCCCTCCTCGGAGGTGTAGCCGAGGTCGCGGGCGACGGTGAGCAGGGAGTCGCGGGTGACGCCCTCCAGGATGGAACCGGTGAGGGCAGGGGTGACGATCCGGTCGCCGTACACGAAGTACAGGTTCATGCCGCCGAGTTCCTCGATCCACTTGTGCTCGACCGCGTCGAGGTAGCAGACCTGGTCGCAGCCCTTGGCGGCGGCCTCGGCCTGGGCGAGGAGGGAGGCCGCGTAGTTGCCGCCCGTCTTCGCGTCGCCCATGCCGCCGGGGACGGCGCGGACGCGGTCCTCGGAGAGCCAGATGGAGACCGGCTTCACGCCGCCGGGGAAGTAGGCGCCCGCGGGAGAGGCGATGACCAGGAAGAGGTACTCGCCGGCCGGCTTCACGCCCAGCCCGACCTCGGTGGCGATCATGAACGGGCGCAGATAAAGGGACTCCTCGCCGCCGTGCGCCGGAACCCAGGCCTCGTCCTGCTTCACCAGCGCGTCGCACGCCGCGATGAACGTCTCGACCGGCAGCTCCGGCATGCCGAGGCGACGGGCCGACGCCTGGAAGCGCTTGGCGTTCTTGTCCGGGCGGAACATGGCCACGGAGCCGTCGGGCTGGCGGTAGGCCTTCAGGCCCTCGAAGATCTCCTGCGCGTAGTGCAGGACCATGGTGGCCGGGTCGAGGGAGAGCGGCGCGTACGGGACGAGCTGGCCGTCGTGCCAGCCGCGGCCCGCCGTCCACTTGATGACCACCATGTGGTCGGTGAAGTGGCGGCCGAACCCGGGGTTGGCCAGGAAGGCCGCACGCTCCGCGTCGGAGAGTGGCGAGGCCGAGGGCTTGAGCTCGATCGTGGGCGTCGTCATGAGTTGTCCTTCACCGGTTGTGTGTGACGGGCCGCGCTCACGCCAGTACTGCCAGTGGCCAGTGCTAGGACGTCCGAGCATTCCCTCATACGGCGGCTCCGCGTTCGATTATCGCAAGCGCGGGCCGTGGAAGAAATCGGCGTGAATGCAACCCAGAGGATGATGGTGGCACCCGGCGGGGACATAGAAAAGCCGCCGGGTACTTGAAGACCCGGCGGCTTGTTGCAGCGGGCGGGTCAGCCGGCTACTCGTACCGCGAGCGCGTCGCCGATCTCGGCTGTGCTGCGGGCGGGCTTGCCGGTGCGCTCGGCCAGGTCGACGGAGACCGCCTCGTCGATACGGGCGGCCTCGGCCTCGTAGCCGAGGTGGCGCAGGAGCAGGGCGACGGACAGGACCGTGGCGGTGGGGTCGGCCTTACCCTGGCCTGCGATGTCGGGCGCGGAACCGTGGACCGGCTCGAACATCGAGGGGAACTCGCCGGACGGGTTGATGTTCCCGCTCGCGGCGACGCCGATGCCGCCGGAGACGGCCGCGGCGAGGTCGGTGATGATGTCGCCGAAGAGGTTGTTGGTGACGATCACGTCGAAGCGCTCGGGCTGCGTGACGAGGTAGATCGTCGCCGCGTCGACGTGCATGTACTCGGTGGTGACGTCGGGGAACTCCTCGGCCACCTTGTTGAAGATGTTGGTCCACAGGTGACCCGCGAAGGCCAGCACGTTGTTCTTGTGGATCAGCGCGAGCTTCTTGCGCGGACGGGCCTGGGCGCGGGCGAACGCGTCGCGCACCACGCGCTCGACACCGAAGGCCGTGTTCACGGAGACCTCGGTGGCGACCTCGTGCTCGGTGCCCTTGCGGATGGTGCCGCCGTTGCCGGTGTACGGGCCTTCGGTGCCCTCGCGGACCACGACGAAGTCGATGGCCGGCTCACCCTTCAAAGGCGTGTCCACACCCGGAAGCAGCTTCGACGGCCGCAGGTTGACGTGGTGGTCGAAGAGGAAGCGGAGCTTCAGCAGGAAGCCGCGCTCCAGCACGCCGGAGGGGACCGACGGGTCGCCGATGGCGCCGAGCAGGATGGCGTCGTGCTTCTTCAGGGCGTCCACGTCCGCGTCGGTGAGGGTCTCACCGGTGGCGTGGTAGCGCTTGGCGCCGAAGTCGTACGCCTTGGTCTCCAGCTTCACATCCTCAGGAAGGACGGCGGAGAGGACCTTCAGGCCTTCGGCCACGACTTCCCGGCCGATGCCGTCACCGGGAATCACTGCGAGATTGAGGATGCGAGAGCTTACCGACATGCGCAGCACCCTACTCCTCGTCCCATGGGATGACACAAGGCGTCCGGGATACGGACACCCGGGCCGACGGCAACACCGCGGCGTCGGTTTGCGTTCACCCGTACGTAGGGCGGGTGTTGGGCTTCGCTGGGAAGTTCACAGCCATGGACCTTCCCGACTTCGGTATTCCGCCGCAGCTCGCGCGCCGGATGAGCATGGCCGAGCAGCACGAGTACCTGCGCACCGGAATGACCCGCCGCCGCACGCTGGTGACGGCGGGCGCGGTGGCGGGCGGACTGCTCACCGGATGCTCGGAATCGGGAACGACGACGGCAAAGCCGTCCCCCTTCGCCACCACGAAGTCCGCCACCCCGAAGGTCCCCGGCTCCGTCGTCACCCCCTTCGGCCGCCATCTCGCCTTCGGCTCCGACGCGAAGACCCAGATGCGGATCTCCTGGCAGGTCCCGGCCGCGGTGAAGAAGCCGTACGTCCGCATCGGCACCCGGCCCGAGGAGCTGAGCCGGAAGATCGAGGCCGAGGTGCGCGATCTGCACACCCCCGAACTCCAGGGCGTGCGCCCGGCGTTCGAGCAGTACTACGTGCACGCGGCCCTGGACGGCCTGCGCCCCGGCACCACGTACTACTACGGCGTCGGCCACGACGGCTTCGACCCGGCCTCCCCGGACCGCCGCTCGACGATCAGCTCCTTCCGCACGGCGCCGGCGACCCCGGAGACCTTCGTCTTCACCGCGTTCGGCGACCAGGGCGTGGGCAAGGACGCGGAAGCCAACGACCACGTACTGCTCCGCCAGGACCCCGCGTTCCATCTGCACGCCGGTGACATCTGCTACGCGAACGTGAACGGCCGGGGCAAGGAGTCGGACTCCTACGACCCCGGACAGTGGGACCTGTTCCTCAAGCAGACGGAGACAGTGGCCAGATCGGTGCCGTGGATGGTGACCACCGGCAACCACGACATGGAGGCCTGGTACTCGCCGGACGGCTACGGCGGCCAGTCCGCCCGCTTCTCCCTCCCGGACAACGGCTTCGACCCGCGCACCGCCCCGGGCGTGTACGCGTTCACCTACGGAAACGTCGGCGTGGTGGCACTGGACGCGAACGACGTGTCGTACGAGATCCCGGCCAACCTCGGCTACACGGACGGCAGGCAGACGAAGTGGCTGGACGAGAAGCTGCGTGAACTGCGGTCGTCCGCGGACGTCGACTTCATCGTCGTCTTCTTCCACCACTGCGCGTACTCCACGTCGACCCATGCCTCCGACGGCGGCGTGCGCGCCGAGTGGCTGCCGCTCTTCGCGCGGTACGAGGTGGACCTGGTGATCAACGGACACAACCATGTCTACGAGCGGACGGACGCCATCAAGAACGGCGAGGTCGGCAAGCCGGTGCCGATCGGCGAGTCGACGGATCCGACGCGGGACGGGATCGTGTACGTCACCGCGGGCGGCGGCGGCAAGGATCTGTACGGCTTTCCGGTCGGCGCGGAGGAGAGCTACGAGGGCCATGTCCGCGAGCGCGAGTCGGTGACGACCTTCCAGTGGACCAAGTCACGGCTCGCCAAGGCGGAGACCGTGGAGTGGTCGCGGGTGCGCTACCGGGGCTTCTCCTTCCTCTCGGTGGAGGCGGAGAGCGGTGCGGCGCCCCGGCTGAAGGTGTCGGCGCTGGCGCCGAGCGGCGAGCGCATCGACCACTTCGAGGTGCGGCGCGGAGCGTAGGCCCCGCACCGCACCCCGTACGGGCGCGGCTCCCGGTATGAGGGTTTCTTTGCGCGGCAGGTCGGCTCAGTGGCCCGTCGCGCCGCCGTTGTCCCGGCGGTCGAGGGCGCGCTGGAGGGCGGCGGCCGCGTTCTTGCGGTCGGACTCGCTCGTGCGGGAGAGGTGACGGACTCGACGGCGGGCGGTCGTCTCGGCCATGAGAAATCGACTCCTTCGAATAATCCTGGAGTTCAGGCAGGGGTTACGAGACGCCGGGTGGGGCGGGGAGCGGTGGCCGCAGGGGTTGCCTGCACGGGGCCCGGCTCACGTCCGCCATTCGCTTGATCGAGCGAGACGTTCGGCTCCTACAAAGTTAGGGGAGGACGGAGCGTCTGTCTCCACAATTACTCGGACTTCCTACTATCTGAGACGGCGGATTACGTCACACGGGGCTGACCTGGGATTTCACCGGACCCCCGTCCCCCACACGACTGATCCTTTTCGCGGTACGCGACTTCGTCCCGCGGCAGCGGGAACCCGTGACCTCATGAGTGACACGGCCAAGGCACTGCTCGCGGGCGGCCCGGACGATCTGCCCGAGCGGATCGTTCCGGCCCCGCCCCCGGGGATGGATGTGAAGATCAAGTTGCGCGGTGGGTACGAGCACTTCCGGGCGACCGAGCGGCACGAGGACACGACGGAGGGCCGGGTGCCCGTGTACGAGTGGTGGGAGCGGACGGAGATCGCCGAGTAGGTCACCGCAGCGCCGACACCACCGCTTCCCGGAAGCGCGGCAGGCGTCGTACAGCTGAGGGGCGCCCCAGGTGCGCCGGCTCTCGGCGTTCAGGGCCGTGTTGCACTCGGCGTTGACGCCGAACCAGGGGTCGGCCATCCGCCCGGCATGCTCCAGCGCCCGCTTCGGGATCCTCACCGAGCCGCGCGAGGAAGTTCTCCTCGTAGGGGCCGTGCCAGTCCGACTCCGGCACGATGCCCGTACCGCTGACGTAGATCAGCGCATCGACCCGTTCAGCGCACGACCGTGGCCGTGTCGGCGAGCAGGGCGGCCACGTCCTCGAACATGTCCCACAGGCCGGGCCCGCCGTGGCACAGCACCAGCGGCTCGCCCCGGCCCGACCGGCTCGCCCACAGTCGTACGCCGTCGTCCGTCGTGACGGTCTCCATGGGTGTCCAGTGTGCCCACCGGCGCATGGAAACCGCCCCCGCTCCGGAGGGGGGATCCGGAACGGGGGCGGAGTTTCGCCGGGGCCGTCAGCCCATGTGCGGGTAGGTGTAGTCGGTCGGCGGGACCAGCGTCTCCTTGATGGCGCGGGTCAGGGTCCAGCGCATCAGGTTCTGCGGGGCGCCGGCCTTGTCGTTGGTGCCGGAGGCACGGCCGCCGCCGAAGGGCTGCTGGCCGACGACGGCGCCGGTCGACTTGTCGTTGATGTAGAAGTTGCCGGCCGCGTAGCGCAGCTTGTCCATCGTGTACGCCGCGGCCTGGCGGTCGCCCGCGATGACCGAGCCGGTGAGCGCGTAGTCGGTGACCGACTCCATCTGGGTCAGCATCTCCTCGTACCGCTCGTCCTCGTAGACGTGCACCGCGAGGAACGGGCCGAAGTACTCGGTGGTGAAGACCTCGTTGGCCGGGTCCGTGCACTCGACGACCGTCGGGCGGACGAAGTAGCCGACCGAGTCGTCGTAGGAGCCGCCCGCGACGATCGTGCATGCCGAGTCCTCCTTCGCCCGGTCGATCGCGGCCTTGTTCTTGGCGAAGGCGCGCTCGTCGATGACCGCGCCGATGAAGTTGGACAGGTCGGTGACGTCGCCCATGGCGATGCCGTCGACCTCGGCCGCGAGCGCGTCACGGAAGCCGGAGTTCCAGATCGACGCCGGGATGTACGCCCGGGAGGTCGCCGAGCACTTCTGGCCCTGGTACTCGAAGGCGCCGCGGGTGAGGGCGGTCCTCAGGATCGCGGGGTCGGCGCTCGGGTGGGCGACCACGAAGTCCTTGCCGCCGGTCTCGCCGACGATGCGCGGGTAGGAGCGGTACTTCTCGATGTTGGCGCCGACCGTCTTCCACAGGTACTGGAAGGTCTTGGTCGAGCCGGTGAAGTGAATTCCGGCGAGGTCGCGGTGCTCGAGGGCGACCTCGGAGACCTCGATGCCGTCGCCGGTGAGCAGGTTGATGACGCCCTTGGGCAGGCCCGCCTCCTCCAGCAACTGCATCAGCAGCACGGCGGCGTGGGTCTGCGTCGGGGACGGCTTCCAGACGACGACGTTGCCCATCAGGGCGGGCGCGGTCGGCAGGTTGCCCGCGATCGCCGTGAAGTTGAACGGCGTGATCGCGTAGACGAAGCCCTCCAGCGGGCGGTGGTCGAGGCGGTTCCAGACGCCCGGGGAGTTGGCGACCGGCTGCTCGGCGAGCAGATCGCGGGCGTAGGCGACATTGAAGCGCCAGAAGTCGATCAGCTCACAGGGGCAGTCGATCTCCGCCTGCTGGGCGGTCTTGGACTGGCCGAGCATGGTGGAGGCGGCCAGCGTCTCGCGCCACGGGCCGGACAGCAGCTCGGCCGCGCGCAGGATGATCGCGGCACGGTCGTCGAAGGACATCGCACGCCAGGCGGGCGCGGCGGCGAGGGCCGCGTCGATGGCGTCCTGGGCGTCCTGCTGGGTGGCGTTGCCGTACGTGCCGAGGCGCGCCTTGTGGTTGTGCGGCTGCACGACGTCGAACCGCTCGCCGCCGCCCATCCGCTTCTCGCCGCCGATGGTCATCGGCAGGTCGACCGGATTCTCGGCCAGCTCCTTGAGCCTGGCCTCCAGCCGGGCACGCTCGGGCGAGCCGGGGGCATAGCCGTGCACCGGCTCGTTGACGGGGGTGGGGACCTGGGTCACAGCGTCCATGGGTTACCTCTTCCGAGTGATTCCCGGGCTTCAGCCGGGGGGAGCTGAAGCGGTTGCGTATGGTGAGCAGCGGTCAGGGCTTGACCATCACGAACTCGCCGCGGCGGGCTCGTGAGAAGCCCCTTCGGGGGGCGGAGTCACAGGTTCCGTAACTCCTTTCCACGGAACCGGTCCGGCTCAGCCGGCCGTGGGGCGGCGGCTGTCGGTCTCCGAACACTCCTCGGAGACCGACAGCCGCCGCTCATCCAGCGCATCACCCCTTGCTGACCATCGAGCGGGCGAAGAAACGCAGGTTGGCCGGCTTCTCTGCCAGCCTCCGCATGAAGTAGCCGTACCAGTCGGTGCCGTAGGCGGTGTAGACGCGCATGCGGTGGCCCTGGGCGGCGAGCCGTCGGTGTTCGTCGCTCCTGATGCCGTACAGCATCTGGAACTCGTACTCGTCGGGTTTGCGCCCGGCGCGCCGGGCCAGTTCCTGGGCGATGGAGATCAGGCGCGGGTCGTGGGACCCGATCATCGGGTACCCGTCGCCCTCCATCAGAACCTTGAGGATGCGGACGTACGCCTTGTCGATCTCGTGTTTGTGCTGGTAGGCGACCTCGGCGGGCTCCTTGTACGCGCCTTTCACCAACCGTACGCGGCTGCCGTTCGCGGCGAGGCGGCGGGCGTCGGCCTCGGTGCGGAAGAGGTAGGCCTGGATGACGCAGCCGGTCTGCGGGAAGTCCTTCCGCAGCTCGTCATGGATGGCGAACATCGAGTCGAGGGTGGTGTGGTCCTCCGCGTCCAGGGTGACCGTGGTGCCGATGGCTGCGGCGGCCTCGACGACGGGACGGACGTTGGCGAGCGCCAGTCCGTGACCGCCGGCCAGCGCCTGGCCGAACATCGACAGCTTGACGGACATCTCGGCACGGGTGCCCAGCTCCAGCTCCTTGAGCCGGTCGATGAGCGTCAGGTAGGCGTCGCGGGCGGCCTCGGCCTGCTCGGGGGTGGTGATGTCCTCACCGACGACGTCCATGGTCAGCTCCAGACCCTTGGAGGTCAGGTCCTGAATGATCGGCACGACATCGTCGACCGTCTCGCCCGGGATGAAGCGGTCGACGACCTGCTTGGTCACCGGGGCCGCCGAGATCAGGCGTCGCATCCGGTCGCTGCGCGACGCGGCAAGAATCACGGGACCCAGCACGGGGCACCTCCACAAACAGCAGATAGAACCACCGTGAAACCTAAGGATCCCTCCGATCGTCGGCCATCGACAGCTGTCACGCATCCGTGCCGCAGATCTCAGACAGATGTATGAAGGGCCGGTGATTCTGCGGGAGAATGCCCCCGTGACAGCCGACACTCCATCTTTTAACCGAGGGGACGACTACCAGGAGCTGGTCGACGAGATCTCCGAGTTGCTCGGCGTCCCCGCGACGCTGGAGAACCGCGACTTCGAGCTGATCGCCTTCGGCGCGTACGACAGCGAGGACGAGCTGGATGCGTCCGCCCTGGACCCGGTGCGTGCCCGCTCGATCCTGACCCGGCGCTCGACGGCGGCGGTCCGGGCGTGGTTCGAGGGGTTCGGCATCACGCGCGCGACCGCCCCGGTCCGTATCCCGCCCACTCCGGAGGCGGGGGTCCACCGGGGACGGATCTGTCTCCCCGTACGCCATAGGGGAGTCGTCCTCGGTTACGTCTGGCTGCTCGAAGGCGAGACGGGCCCCACCGAGCAGCAGCTCGCCGCCGCGATGGACGTGACCGGACGGATCGGCGCGCTGCTCGCCGACGAGGCGCAGGCGGGCGCGGATCTCACACGGGAACTGCGGGAAGTGCTGACCGCCGAGCGCGGCTGGCAGCGGGACATGGCGGTGGCGGCACTGCGTACGGCCCTCGGCCCGCGCGGCGAAGGCCTGCACACCGTCGTATGCATCGCGCCCTGGCCGTCGGCCGACCCGGACGACGGCCCGTCGGCCCGTACGGTCCCGCACGCGACGGCGTTGTGCACGGTCCCGTGGGGCACCGCCGGCCAGAGCCTCGCCGTACTGGTCCGGCTGCGGTCACCGGACGCCCGGACCCCGGCGCTCGCGGCAGCGACGCGGCTGCTCCAGGAGGGGGCGGGCGCGGCCGGGGTCGGCGAACCGCGCACCGGTCTCGCCGAGTTGGGCACCGCCTGGCAGGAGGCCTCGGCAGCCGCGCGCGCCGCCCTCGCGGAACCCCGGTTCGGGCCGGTGGCCGAGTGGAACCGCATCGGACCGTACCGGCTGCTCACCTCGCTGCCCCCGGACACCGCCCACGACCCGGCCGTCACCCCTCTCCTCACCCCCGCCCACCGCGACCTCGCCCGCACCGCCGAGGTCTACCTCGACTGCGCCGGCCAGGCCGGCCGCACCGCCGCCGAACTGGGCATCCACCGGCAGACGCTCTACTACCGCCTGTCCCGCGTCGAGAAGCTGACCGGCCTCGACCTGGACGACGGCGAGGACCGGCTGCTGCTGCACATGGCGCTGAAAGTGGCGAGGCTGTAGATCCAGGCACGCTTCTGAAAACGATTGTCATCATGCTACGGTCGTCGCACGTTCAACCTTTGACCACCCCTTTACTCGGAGTGTCCCCGTGCGCGTCCCTGCCCGCTTGCTGTCCCTCACCGCGGTCTCTGCCGCCTCCGCGCTGCTCACCGGATGTTTCTCGGGCTCGGGGGCCTCCGCCGGGGATGACGGCAAGCGGGTCCGCGTCGCGATGATGCAGCCGCCCCGCTCGGGCCTCTCCCCGCTCTCCAACGACGCCTTCAAGCTGTCGCGCTGGTCGGCAGCGGAGACGCTGGTGAAGCTGGACGCGGAGGGCGACGCAGAACCAGCGCTGGCCACCGAGTGGAAGCAGTCCGGACGGACTTGGACCTTCGAGATACGCGACGGCGTCACCTTCCACGACGGAACCGAGCTCGACGCCGAGGCCGTCGTGCGGTCGCTCACCGCCGCGGCCGCCGCCTCCCCCAAGCCCCGCATCCTCGACGGCGTCGAGCTGACCGTGAAGGCGCGGGGCTCCGACACCGTCACGGTCACCACCGCCGACGAGGACCCCCTCGTCCCGCAGCGGCTCAGCTCGCCCCAGCTGTCGATCCTCGCCGCGAAGGCGTACACCGGAAAGACGGTCGATCCCCTCGGCGCGGGCACCGGCCCCTTCGAGCTGACGAAGGTCAACGGCACCGTGTCCGCCTCCCTCGACCGCTATGACGACTACTGGGGCGAGAAGGCCAAGGCCGCCGGTATCGACGTGAAGTTCGTGCCGGACGGCACCGCCCGCGCCGCCGCCCTGCGCAGCGGCGAGGCCGACATCGTCGAGGCCGTGCCGGTGTCGCAGGCGGCGCTCCTGGACGAAGAGCTGATCACCGAGGTGCCGATGCCGCGGACCAACACGCTGTATCTCAACACCGAGAAGGGCGTCTTCAAGGACGCCTCCCTGCGCGCCGCCGCCCGCGAGGCCATCGACGCCGAGTCGATCGTGAAGGGCGTGTACGAGGGGCGCGCCGATGTCGCCGAGGGGCTGCTCGGGCCCGCGCTGCCGTGGGCCGCCGGCCTGCGCACCGAGGTGAAGCGGACGGCGGCGAAGAAGGCGAGCGGCCAGACCGTCACCATCGGCACCTTCACCGACCGCGCCGAACTGCCCGAGGTCGCCGCCACCCTGCAACAGCAGCTCCAGAAGGCCGGCTTCAAGGTGAAGCTGGACGTCCGGGAGTACGCCAACATCGAATCCGACGCGCTGGCGGGCGAGTTCGACGCGTTCATCCTGTCCCGGGCCACCGTCCTCGACTCCGGCGACCCGACCGCGTACCTCTACAGCGACTTCGCCTCCGACGGCTCCTTCAACCTCTCCCAGCTCGCGGACGACTCCGTGGACAAGGCGCTGAAGAGCGCGGGCGAGACCGCGGTGGGCGACGCGCGCCGCAAGGCCGTCATCGCGGCCGAGGCCGCCGTGCTGGCCACCGACGCCGCCGTCCCGATGCTCCACGAGCGTGTGATCCAGGGCGACGCCGCCGGGGTCGTGGACGCCGCGCACGACCCGCGCGAGCGTGAGCTGGTCACGGCGGACACGTACGTCAAGTGAGGCCGACCGCCGCCGGGGTGACCCGGGTTCTCTGTCTCGTCGCGGTCCTGGCCGCCGTAGGCCTGCTGCCCTGGCTCTCCGGCAGGGACCCCGCGCTGACGGTCCTGCGGGCCCGCTCCGCCGAGCAGGAGCCGACGAAGGAGGCGCTGGACGCCGTACGACAAGATCTCGGGCTGGATGCCGGCCCCCTTTCGCTGCTGGGGAGTTGGGCCTCCGATCTGCTGCGCGGGGACCTCGGTCTGTCGTGGGTGTCCGGCACCGAGGTCCTGCCGTCGGTGACCGCCGGGCTCCAGGTGTCGCTGGGGCTGATGGGCGCGGCCTTCGGATTCGCGGTGGTGCTGGCCTGCGTGCTGGTCGCGCCGGTGCTGGTACGGGGGCGGGGGTCGGCCGGGGCGGGGGCCGCGATGCTGGCCGCCGTACCCGAATTCCTGCTGGCCACCGTGGCGTTGCTGGTCTGCGGGGTGTGGCTGGGCTGGCTGCCGACCTCGGGCTGGCAGGGGCCGGAGTACATGGTCCTGCCCGCGCTCGCCCTCGGCGTCCCGGCGGGCGGCGTCCTCGGCCGGCTGGTCGCGGACGCGCTGCCCGCCGTGCTGGACGAGCGGTGGGTGGAGCTGTGGCGGGGCGCCGGGGTGAGCAGGGCGCGCATCTCGGCGGCGGCCCTGCGGCGTGTACTGCCGCCGCTGGTACCGCAGTTCGGGATGGCCGCCGTCGGTCTGACCGGGGGTGCGGTCGCGGTGGAGACGGTGTTCGCGGTGCCGGGCATCGGGCGTACGGCGCTCGGGGCCGCCAAGTCGCAGGACCTGCCGCTGCTCCAGGGGGCGGTGCTGGCCCTGCTGGCGCTGGGGCTGGTGACGGGTGCCGTCGCGGCTCTGCTGCGGCGTCGGCTGCTGGGGCCCGCGCTGCGTGACGCCGAACTCTCCCTGCCGCCGGTCCGGCCGGTCCGTACCCATCCGGCCATCCCGTTGACGCTGTTCGCGGTCCTTGCCGTGGCCATCGTCTGGGGCCTGTTGCGCGACCCGTACGCCGTGAACACCGCCGCCCGGCTGGCCTCGCCCTCCTGGGCGCACCCGCTCGGCACCGACGGACTCGGCCGTGACGTACTGGCCCGGCTCGGGCACGGAGCCGCTCCGACGGTCGGCACGGCGGCGGCCGTATGCCTGGCCAGCCTGCTGCTCGCGCTGGCCCTCGGCTTCCTGCCGGGTGTCGCGGCGGGCGCGTCCGACATCGCGAACGCGCTGCCGCCGGTGATCGTCGGGATCCTGGTCGCGGCTGCCGCCGGGCCCGGCACCGGCGGTGCGGCCTTCGCGGTCGCGCTGATCTCCTGGCCGCCGTTGGCCGCCCATGCGGCGGCGCTGGTGCAGGAGGTGCGCGCGTCGGCGTTCCTCACCGCCCAGCGGGCCATCGGGGCGACGCCGTGGTGGATCCTGACCCGGCATGTGCTGCCGTCCGTGGCCGCGCCGGTCGCCCGGCACGCCCTGCTGCGGCTGCCCGGCATGGCCCTCGCCCTGGCCTCGCTGGGCTTTCTGGGCCTGGGCGCGCAGCCGCCGGCGCCCGAGTGGGGTCTGCTGCTCGACGAGTCGCGCGCCTACGTGGAACGGGCGCCGTGGGCCGCGCTCGCGCCCGCCGTGGCGCTGGCCCTGCTGGCGGGGCTCGCGGTGTCGGGAGCGTCGTATGCGCAGGGAAGGCAAGTCACCCGTGTGAACCGTGTGACCCGTGTCAGGAAGGAGGCCTCCGGTGGAGTCGGACGTGCTGTTGTCGGTGCGTGATCTGCGGATCGCCTTCGACGGGGTGGAGGCCGTGCGCGGGGTGTCCTTCGACGTGCGCCCGCGTGAGGTGCTCGCCGTGGTGGGCGAGTCGGGCGCGGGCAAGTCGCTGACGGCGCGGGCGCTGCTGGGCATGCTGCCGGCGGAGGCGACGACGAGCGGCACGATCCGGCCCGACCTCACGGCCCAGCGCGGGCGCCGTATCGCGCTCGTCCCGCAGGACGCCCTCTCCGCCCTCTCCCCCGTGCACCCGGTGGGCGACCAACTCGCCGCCGCCGTACGGTCGGTGGCCCGCGTCTCCCGCAAGGAGGCACGGGCACGGGCGGTGGCGGCGCTCGACCGGGTGGGGATCCCTGATGCCGGACGCAAGGCGCGGGCGTATCCGCACGAGTACTCCGGCGGCATGCGTCAGCGCGCGGTCATCGCGATGGCCACGGTCAACGAACCGGACATCGTCGTCGCCGACGAGCCGACCACCGCGCTCGACGAGGAGCACCGGGACCAGGTGCTCCGGGTGCTCGGCGAGCAACGCGAGGCGGTCGGGGCGGCGCTCGTGCTGGTCACACACGACATGGACGTCGTACGGGAGCACGCCGACCGCGTGCTGGTGATGTACGCCGGGCGGGTCACCGAACTCGGCCCGGCGGACGAGGTGTTGACGCGTCCCCGGGCCCCGTACACGGCGGGCCTGCTGGCCTCGCTCCCGGACGGCGCACCCAGGCGTCGCCGTCTCCCCGCCCTCCCGGGCACCCCGCCCGCTCCGGGCGCCCTCCCGCCCGGCTGTGCCTTCGCGCCGCGCTGCTCGCTCGCGGCGGACGCGTGTCACGAGACAGAACCGGAGCCCCAGCAGGTTGAGGGGCGGCTGATCGCCTGCCACCACTGGGCCGATGTCCCCGACCTGCTCCAGGAGACGCACCGTGCCTCTTCTTGACGTCCGCGACCTGGTCGTCCGCTACGGCACGGTCACGGCGGTGGACCGCCTGTCCTTCGCGCTGGAGGCGGGCGAGACCCTCGCCCTGAACGGCCCTTCCGGCTGCGGCAAGTCGTCCACCGCGCTGGCCGTGCTCCAGCTGCGCCGCCCCGACGGCGGCGAAGTGCACTTCGAAGGACGGGAGTTGACGGGCCTGACGGACCGCGAACTGCGCCCTCTGCGCCCCCGGATGCAGCCGGTCTTCCAGGACCCGTACGGCTCCCTGAGCCCCCGCCACCGCATCCGCGACGCGATCGCCGAGCCCCTGAAGATCCACGGCCGCTGGACCGCCACCGACGGCCCCGCCCGGGTGGCCGAACTCCTCGACCGGGTCGGCCTCGACGCCTCGTACGGCGACCGCCACCCGCACGAACTCTCCGGCGGCCAGTGCCAACGCGCCGGAATCGCCCGCGCGTTGGCCTCCGACCCACGCCTGCTGGTCCTCGACGAGCCGGTGTCGGCCCTGGACCCGTCCGTCCGCGCCGGCGTGCTGAACCTGCTCGCCGACCTCCAGGACGACCTCGGCCTCGGCTACCTGTTCATCTGCCATGACCGGGCGGTGGTACGGCACTTCGCGGACCGGGTCGTGGAGATGCGGGACGGGCGAGTCACTTCCGAGTGGCGGCCTCGATCACCTGACGCAGTCCCTCGGTGAGTTGCTCCGCGCCGGGCGCGGTCTTGGGGTCGAAGGTCCACTGGGCGATGAGGCCCGTCATCAAGGTCACGTAGAACATGCCGAGGGTGTCCGCGGTCTCGTCCGGGACATCCTCCTCACGCCCGCCCATGAGCAGCGGGATCAGGCCGCGCCCGGCCTCCCGCTGGGCGCGCGCCAGGTGATCGCGAACCTCGGGCAACTGGTTGCCCATGGTGATCACCTCCGTGCTGAGCCGCCACATCGGATCCCTCAGGGTGCCGATGATGTTCGCCCACACCTCCTGGAACCGGTCGACCGAGCCGGCCTCGGTGGCACTCCCGACGGTCCCGTCACCCTCGAAGGCGTCGCCCATCTCCTCGACCAGCGCCACGTACGCCTGCACCAGCAACGCGCCCTTCGAGCCGTAGTGATAACCGATCGACGCCAGGTTCGTCCCCGACTCCTTGACGATGTCGCGCGCGGTCGTGCGCACGAATCCCTTCGCCAGCAGGCAGCGCTTGGCGCCTTCGAGCAGATCCTCACGGTGTCCCATGACGCCCACATTACCCCGGATCCATACACCCGTCCTATACAGCCGTCATAGACAAACGTTTAAGACGTGCGTACATTCACCGGCATGACAACGAACACGACTCCACCCACCCGTGCCGGCCGCCGCGAATGGACGGCGCTCGGCGTGCTGATGCTGCCGTTGCTGCTGGTGTCGATGGACGTCTCGGTCCTCTACTTCGCCATCCCGGCGATCAGCGCGGACCTGGAGCCGACCGGCACCCAGCAGCTGTGGATCTTCGACATCTACGCGTTCGTGCTGGCCGGCCTGCTGATGACGATGGGCTCGATCGGCGACCGCATCGGCCACCGCCGACTCCTGCTGATCGGCGCCGCCGCCTTCGGCACCGCCTCGCTGGTGGCGGCGTACGCGAACAGCGCGGAGACCCTGATCGCCGCCCGCGCGCTCCTCGGCATCGGCGGCGCGACCCTGATGCCGTCGACGATGGCCCTGCTGCGCACGATGTTCACCGACCCCGGGCAGCGTGCGAAGGCGATCGGCATGTGGTCCGGCGTGATGACGGCCGGGATCGCGCTCGGCTCGGTGATGAGCGGGGTGCTGGTCGAGTTCTTCTGGTGGGGCTCGGTCTTCCTGGTCAACCTGCCCGCCATGGCCCTGCTGCTGGCCCTCGGCCCGATCCTGCTCCCCGAGTCGAGGAACCCCTCTCCCGGCCGGTTCGACTGGCTGAGCATCCCGCTGTCCATGGCGGCCGTGCTCCCCGTGATCTACGGCCTGAAGGAGATCCCGTCCGAGGGCTGGAACGTCCGCTACGTCGTCTCGATCACCGTCGGCCTGCTCTTCGCGGCCCTCTTCGTCCACCGCCAGCGCACGGCCGCGGCGCCGATGATCTCCCCGGCCCTGTTCCGCGGACGGGGTTTCGCACCCTCCGTGGGCCTCAACCTGGCCTGCATGTTCGGGGTGATGGGCTCGGCCTACTTCACCACGCAGTATCTGCAGTCGGTGCTCGACAAGAGCGCGCTGGAGGCGGCCCTGTGGGCGCTGCTGCCGTCGGTGCCGATCGGTGCGGCGGCACCGGTCGCGACCCAGCTGGTGCAGAAGGGCGTGGACCGCGGCTATGTCGTCACCGGGGGCTTTGTGATCGCCGCCTCGGGCTTTGGACTGCTGTCCCTCGCCGGTACGGACTCACTGTGGCTGGTGCTGGCCGCGTGCGCGGTGCTCGCCGTCGGCGGAGTCGTGGTGATGTCCCAGATCATGGACCTGGCGATGGGCGCCGCCCCGGTGGAGCGGGCGGGCTCCGCTTCCTCCCTGATGGAGACCGCCGGAGAGTTCGGCGGCGCCCTCGGCATGGCCGTCCTCGGCTCCATCGGTACGGCGGTCTACCGCCACGAGATCCCGGCCTCGGCACCCGATGTGGCCCAGGAGACGCTGGGCGGAGCGCTGGCGGTCGCCGACCGGGCCCCGGGGCTGGCCACGGCCGCGCGGGAGGCGTTCACCAGCGGGATGCAGGGCGCGGCGATCGCGGGAGCGGTGGTGCTCACCGGTGCGGCCGGGCTGGCGGCGGTGACGCTGCGGCGGGTCGAGCTGCGGGAGCGGGCATGCGAAACGCCGGACGAGCCGAGAAACCTCAGCTCGTCCGGCGTTTGAGACAACCTCAGGCCAGGTTCACCGCGCGAGCGGACGTCGCCCCGATCTCCGCCTCGACCTCGGCCAGCACCCCGGAGGGCACCGTGTCGTCGACCGTCAGGACGGCCAGCGCCTCACCACCGGCGACGGCCCGCGACACCTGCATGCCGGCGATGTTGATGCCCGCCTCGCCGAAGATACGGCCGACGGTGCCTACGACACCCGGCCGGTCCTCGTAGCGCAGGACCACCATGTGGTCGGCGAGCGCGAGGTCGACGTCGTAGTCGCCGACCGCGACGATCTTCTGCAGGTGCTTGGGACCGGCCAGCGTGCCGGAGACCGAGACCTCCTCGCCGCTGCCGAGCGTGCCGCGCACGGTGACGACGTTGCGGTGGTCGGGGGACTCCGAGCTGGTGGTCAGCCGCACTTCGACGCCGCGCTCCTGGGCGAACAGCGGGGCGTTGACGTACGACACGGTCTCGTCGACGACGTCCTCGAAGACACCCTTGAGGGCGCTGAGCTCCAGCACCTTCACATCGTGCTGGGTGATCTCGCCGTACACCTCGACGTCGAGGCGGACGGCGACCTCACCGGCGAGCGCGGTGAAGATCCGGCCGAGGCGCTCGGCGAGCGGGAGGCCCGGCTTGACGTCCTCGGCGATGACGCCGCCCTGGACGTTCACCGCGTCCGGGACCAGCTCACCGGCGAGCGCGAGGCGCACCGAGCGGGCGACGGCGATACCGGCCTTCTCCTGCGCCTCGTCGGTGGAGGCACCGAGGTGCGGAGTGCTGACCACCTGGTCGAACTCGAACAGCGGCGAGTCCGTGCAGGGCTCCTTCGCGTACACGTCGAGACCGGCACCGGCGACCCGGCCCTCCTTGAGGGCGGAGTACAGCGCCTCCTCGTCGACGATCCCACCGCGCGCGGCGTTGACGATGCGCACGCTCGGCTTGACCTTGCGCAGCGCCTCGTCGCCGATCAGCCCCAGGGTCTCGGGCGTCTTGGGCAGGTGGACGGTGATGAAGTCGGACACCTCGAGCAGCTCGTCCAGCGACAGCACCTTGACGCCCATCTGCGCGGCCCGCGCGGGCTGCACGTAGGGGTCGTAGGCGACGACCTTCATGCCGAACGCCGACATGCGCTGGGCGACGAGCGCGCCGATGCGGCCGAGCCCGACCACGCCGAGGGTCTTCTCGGCCAGCTCCACGCCGGTGTACTTGCTGCGCTTCCACTCGCCGTTCTTCAGCGCGGCGTTCGCCTGCGGGATGTTGCGGGCGGTGGCGAGGATCAGACCGCAGGCCAGCTCGGCGGCGGTCACGATGTTCGAGGTGGGGGCGTTGACGACCATCACGCCGGCCTTGGTGGCGGCGGAGACGTCCACGTTGTCCAGGCCGACGCCGGCTCGTGCGACGACCTTCAGTTTGCTCGCGGCGGCGATCGCCTCGGCGTCCACCTTCGTGGCCGAGCGGATCAGGATCGCGTCGACGTCGGCGATGGCGGGGAGCAGTTCGGCTCGGTCTGCTCCGTTGCAATGCCGGATTTCGAAGTCCGGTCCCAACGCGTCGACGGTGGCGGGCGACAGCTCTTCAGCAATGAGTACGACGGGGTTCGAGCTCACGTGAGTCCTCACATGTCCAATGCGGACGGCCGTCCCGACGGCCGCATGCGGTGGAGGGGTGCTTGGCCGCGTGGAGACGCACGACGCTGTGGGCCTGACGCGTATGTAGTACGGCAGTGTAGTGGCGCGGCGGAGGTCGTCTTACGGCTCTGCGGAAGGATCACCCGGACGTGGCGTCCATCAATTCAGCCCCTCCGGCGTTTGAGGAGCGGGGTCAGGGGCAGAGCCCCGCGACGGCGCCCCGAAACCGGCCGCACCGTCGCGGAGCGCTCGGCTCACGCGTCTTCGTCGTTCACCCACGACATGAGCTTGCGCAGCTCCTTGCCGGTGGTCTCCAGCAGGGACTCGGCGTCCTGCTGCTTGTACTCGTTGTACTTCTTCAGACCGCCGTGGTACTCGGCCATCCACTCACGCGCGAAGGTGCCGTCCTGGATCTCCGCGAGGACCTTCTTCATCTCGGCCTTGGTGGCGTCGGTGATGATCCGCGGGCCGGTGACGTAGTCGCCCCACTCGGCGGTCTCGGAGACGGACCAGCGCATCTTCTCCAGGCCGCCCTCGTACATGAGGTCGACGATCAGCTTCAGCTCGTGCAGGCACTCGAAGTACGCGATCTCCGGCTGGTAGCCCGCCTCGGTCAGCGTCTCGAAACCGGCCTTGACCAGCGCGGCCGTACCACCGCAGAGGACGGCCTGCTCACCGAACAGGTCGGTCTCGGTCTCCTCCGTGAACGTCGTCTTGATGACACCGGCGCGGGTGCCACCGATGCCCTTGGCGTACGACAGGGCCAGCGCGAAGGCGTTGCCCGTCGCGTCCTGCTCGACGGCGGCGATACACGGAACGCCGCGGCCCTCCTCGTACTGGCGACGCACCAGGTGGCCCGGGCCCTTGGGGGCGACCATGCAGACGTCGATGCCGGCCGGCGGCTTGATGAAGTCGAAGCGGATGTTCAGGCCGTGGCCGAAGAACAGGGCGTCGCCGTCCTTGAGGTTGTCCTTGATGGACTCCTCGTAGACCTGGGCCTGGATCGGGTCCGGGACCAGGATCATGATCACGTCGGCCTCGGCGGCGGCCTCGGCCGGGGTCACCACGCGCAGCCCCTGCTCCTCGGCCTTCGCCTTGGACTTGGAGCCCTCGTGCAGACCGACCCGGACGTCGACACCCGAGTCACGGAGCGACAGCGCGTGGGCGTGGCCCTGGCTGCCGTAACCGATGACCGCGACCTTGCGGCCCTGGATGATGGACAGGTCGGCGTCGGCGTCGTAGAACAGCTCGGCCACTTTGGGTTCTCTCCTTGTGTGCAGGTGTTGCGTCCCACCGTATGACGGCGGGCTGAAGGGAAGTCTGCGGGTCTCGGTATACGGGCGGCCGGTGTCCCCCGGCCGCCCGTGTCCGTCGTTATGCCGACCGGTCCAGGGCGCGCAGCGACCGGTCCGTGATCGAACGCGCACCGCGGCCGATCGCGATCGTGCCGGACTGGACCAGCTCCTTGATGCCGTACGGCTCCAGCATCTTGAGCATGGCGGACAGCTTCTCGCTGCTGCCGGTGGCCTCGATGGTGACGGCCTCCGGGGAGACGTCGACGGTCTTGGCGCGGAACAGCTGGACGATCTCGACGATCTGGGAGCGCGTCTCGTTGTCGGCGCGCACCTTCACCAGAACGAGTTCGCGCTGAACGGCCGAACCGGGTTCCAGTTCAACGATCTTCAGCACGTTGACGAGCTTGTTGAGCTGCTTGGTCACCTGCTCCAGCGGCAGGTCCTCGACGCCCACCACGATGGTGATGCGGGAGATGTCGGGGTGCTCGGTGACGCCGACGGCGAGCGAGTCGATGTTGAAGCCGCGACGGGAGAACAGGGCGGCGATCCGGGCGAGGATGCCCGGCGTGTTCTCCACCAGGACGGAGAGCGTGTGCTTGGACATGGTCTTTTTACGTCTCTCTCGCTCAGTCGTCTTCGTTGTCGCCGAAGTCGGGGCGGACGTCCCGGGCGGCCATGATCGTGTCGTTCGAGGTACCGGCGGCGACCATAGGCCACACCATCGCGTCCTCGTGGACGATGAAGTCGACGACGACCGGGCGGTCGTTGATCGAGTTCGCCTCCTCGATGACCTTGTCCAGGTCGGCCGGGTCCTCGCAGCGGATCGCGTAGCAGCCCATGGCCTCGGACAGCTTCACGAAGTCGGGGACGCGGGTGCCGGCGCTGGGCTGCTTGCCGTCGGCCTCCGGGCCGCTGTGCAGCACGGTGTTGGAGTAGCGCTGGTTGTAGAAGAGGGTCTGCCACTGGCGGACCATCCCGAGGGCGCCGTTGTTGATGATGGCGACCTTGATCGGGATGTTGTTCAGGGCGCAGGTGGTGAGTTCCTGATTGGTCATCTGGAAGCAGCCGTCGCCGTCGATCGCCCAGACCGTGTGGTCCGGGGCTCCGGCCTTGGCGCCCATCGCGGCCGGGACCGCGTAGCCCATCGTCCCGGCGCCGCCGGAGTTGAGCCAGGTCGCGGGCTGCTCGTACTCGATGTAGTGCGCGGCCCACATCTGGTGCTGGCCCACGCCCGCGGCGAAGATCGTGCCCTGCGGCGCGAGCTGACCGATGCGCTGGATGACCTGCTGCGGGGAGAGCGAGCCGTTGTCGGGCTGCTCGTAGCCCAGCGGGTAGGTCTCGCGCCAGCGGTTCAGGTCCTTCCACCAGGCGCTGTAGTCGCCGGTGCTGCCCTCGCTGTGCTCCCTCTGCACGGCCTGGACCAGATCGGCGATGACCTCGCGGGCGTCACCGACGATCGGCACGTCGGCGGCGCGGTTCTTGCCGATCTCGGCCGGGTCGATGTCGGCGTGGACGATCTTGGCGTACGGGGCGAAGCTGTCCAGCTTGCCGGTGACGCGGTCGTCGAAGCGGGCTCCGAGGGCGACGATCAGGTCGGCCTTCTGCAGCGCGGTGACGGCGGTGACCGCACCGTGCATGCCCGGCATTCCCACGTGCAGCGGGTGGCTGTCGGGGAATGCGCCGAGCGCCATCAGGGTGGTGGTGACGGGCGCTCCGGTGAGTTCCGCGAGGACCTTCAGCTCGGCGGTGGCCTGCGCCTTGAGGACGCCGCCGCCGACGTAGAGCACGGGCCGCTTGGCGGAGGTGATCAGCTTGGCGGCCTCACGGATCTGCTTGGCGTGCGGCTTGGTGACGGGCCGGTAGCCGGGCAGGTCCATGCTGGGCGGCCAGGAGAAGGTGGTCTGCGCCTGGAGGGCGTCCTTGGCGATGTCGACCAGGACCGGCCCCGGGCGGCCGGTGGCGGCGATGTGGAACGCCTGCGCGATCACCCGGGGGATGTCCTCGGCCTTGGTGACCAGGAAGTTGTGCTTGGTGATCGGCATGGTGATGCCGACGATGTCCGCCTCCTGGAAGGCGTCCGTGCCGATCGCTTTGGAGGCGACCTGCCCGGTGATCGCGACCATCGGCACGGAGTCCATGTGGGCGTCGGCGATCGGCGTGACCAGGTTGGTGGCGCCGGGGCCGGAGGTCGCCATGCAGACACCGACCTTGCCGGTGGCCTGCGCGTAACCGGTGGCGGCGTGGCCGGCGCCCTGCTCGTGGCGGACCAGGACGTGGCGGACCTTGGCGGAGTCCATGAGCGGGTCGTACGCCGGAAGGATCGCGCCGCCGGGAATGCCGAATACCGTGTCGGCGCCGACCTCCTCGAGAGAGCGGATGAGGGACTGCGCACCCGTCACCTGCTCGGGGGCGGACTGGTGTCCTCCGGAACGGGGCCGCGGCTGCGGATGATGGGCCCCGGTGGCCTGCTCGGTCATCGGCATTCTCTTCTCGATGCTGAGGGTTTTTGCGAAGTTCGTGCGGTGTGCGGCTGCTGTACGACAGGTGCCTGTGCAACAAAAAACCCCTCGTGCCATAAGGCAAGCGAGGGGAGCGCGCCGGGAGGGGTCGCTGAGCGGTCTGGGGCTCAGCTTCAGCCGACGCGCTTTCCAAGTACGAGAATTCGGGTGCGCATGGCACTGACCCTCCCCCCGGCACGCACCGCATGTCAAGGCGGTGGGACGGGAGTCTCATTATGTGAGCGAAGGGCACTGCCGCCTCCGAGAACAGCGGGGACACCACCGGTGTACACCCCCGAGGCCCCTTCCATTGTTCGTTCACCTCCGGGGCGCCACTGCGGTTCTCTCACGCCACCCGCGAACGCGGGCTCGGCCGGGCCGTGCGGCACCGGATAGTGGCCGGAAGCCAGCGCTCGGCGCAGCCGGTACTCGTCCAGCGGACCGGAGAACGCCATGCCCTGCCCATGTGTGCAGCCCATCGCGCGCAGGGCCACGACCTGCTCCGGAAGGTCCACGCCGTCCGCCACTGACTGCAGCCCCAGATCACCGGCGATCCGCAGCAGCCCACTGGTGATCTTGTGCAGCCGAGCCGACTCGACAACGCCCTCGACCAGCGAGCGGTCGAGTTTCAGTACGTCGACGGGGAGCCGCCTGAGCGCGGTGATCGCCCCGTATCCGCTGCCGAAGCCGTCGAGCGCGATCCGGACACCCAGCCGGTGCAACACCCCAAGACGTCGCTCCAGCTCGTCCAGGGACACGCGCGGATCGGTGTCCGCCAGCTCGATCACCAGCGCCCCGGACGGCAGCCCGTGCCGGGTGAGCAGCGCCTCGATCGAGCCGAGCGGCATCGACCGGTCCAGCAGCCGCCGGGCACTCACCCGTACGGTCACCGGGACGGCCGACCCCGTCGCGGCCCGCTCGGCTGCCTGCTCGACGGCCTCCTCGAGCACCCAGCGGCCCAGCTCCTGCGTCTTGTCGCTGTCCTCGGCCACCCGCAGGAACTCGGCCGGGGTGAACAGCACCCCCTGCGAAGATCGCCAGCGCGCCTGAGCGGCGACCGATGTGATCCGGCCGTTCTCGAGACAGACGACGGGCTGGTGCAGCAGCGCGAACTCGCCGTCGTGCAGCGCGGCCCGCAGGCGCGTGGCCAGCTCCGCCTTCCGTACGACGTCCTGCTGCATCTGCGGTGCGTACAACTCCACGCGGCCCTTGCCGGCCGCCTTGGCGCGGTACATGGCGAGGTCGGCGTTGCGCTGGATCTCGCCCGCGCCCAGGCCCGCCTCGGCGAAGGCCACGCCGATGGACGCGTTGACCCGGACGTCGTTGCCGTCGATGAGATACGGCTGCGAGAGCGTGACCCTGAGGCGGTCGGCGAGCTCCAGTATGTGACGTTCGCGGGAGGCGCGGTCACGGGTGCCGTCCCCGACGATCAGGGCCGCGAACTCGTCGCCGCCCAGGCGGGCAGCGGTGTCGCCCTGGCGGACGCCGTCCTGGAGTCTGCGGGCGGCCTGGACGAGCAGTTCGTCCCCGGCCTGGTGCCCGATGGTGTCGTTGACCGCCTTGAAGCCGTCGAGGTCGATGAAGAGGACGGCCGTACCGGCGAGTGCGGCGCCCCGGTCGGAGGCGCGACGGCCGGACAGGGCCTGCTGGACGCGCTGGGTGAACAGGGCGCGGTTGGGCAGGTCGGTGAGCGGGTCGTGTTCGGCGTTGTGCTGGAGCTGCGCCTGCAGGCGCACTCTTTCGGTCACGTCCCGGCTGTTGAAGATGAGGCCGCCGTGGTGGCGGTTGACGGTGGACTCGACATTGAGCCAGCCCCCACCGCCGGCCTTGAAGCGGCACTCGATGCGCGTAGTGGGTTCTTCGAGCGGGCTGGCGGCGAGGAAGCGGCGCACCTCGTGCACCACGCAGCCCAGATCCTCCGGGTGGATGAGATCGGCCAGTTCCGTACCCACGAGGTCCTCGGCGGGGCGGCCGTAGACCCCGGCGGCGGCCGGGGAGACGTACCGGAGGATGCCGTTGGGTGCGGCGATCATGATGACGTCGCTGGAGCCCTGCACCAGGGAGCGGAAGTGGTTCTCCTTCTGCGCCAGTTCCTGGGTGAGGGTGATGTTGTCGAGCAGCATGATGCCCTGGCGCACCACGAGGGCGAGCACGACCGTGCCGCCGGTGAGGAGCACCACGCGGTCGACGCTGCGGCCGTTGAGGACGTTGTAGAGGATCCCCAGGGTGCAGACCGCGGCGGCGAGATACGGCGTGAGGGCGGCCAGCGAACCGGCGATGGGCCGGGCGGCCGGATACCGGCTGTGATCACCTCCCTGCGGAGGTGTGTGGTGGTGGCCGCCGCCACGCTGTCCGGGCAGGTGCTCGTGCACCACGCGCGTGTGCCCCTCGTCCTCCGGTTGCCCGTGCCGCGGTGCGGCCCAGGGGGCGTACGCCAGGAGCAGCGAGCCGGCGAACCACCCCGCGTCCAGCAACTGGCCGGAACGGTAGGTGTAGTGCAGCAGCGGTGAGGTGAACAGGGCGTCGCACATCACGGTCAGGGCGAGCGCGCCGATCGCGGTGTTCACGGCGGTGCGGTTCCCCGAGGAGCGCCGGAAGTGCAGCGCGAGCACCATGCTGACCAGGGCGATGTCCATCAGCGGGTAGGCCAGCGACAGCGCGGTGTGCGCCACGCTCGATCCCTCGGACTTCGCCGCCTGGGCGAGCGCGAGGCTCCACGACAGCGTCAGCAGCGAGCCGCCGATCAGCCAGGCGTCGAGGCCCAGGCAGACCCAGCCCGCCTTCGTCACCGGCCGTTTGGCGAGGACCAGCAGGCCCACGATGGCGGGCGGTGCGAAGCAGAGGAAGAACAGGTTGGCGTAGCTGGGGCTGGGCACGGGCTGTCCGAGGACCACCTCGTACCACCCCCAGACCAGGTTGCCGAGGGCTGCCATCGCCGAGGAGAGTGCGAACAGCAGCCAGGCGGGCCGAAACCGGATGCGCCGGCTTCGGGCATAGAGAAAGCAGGACACGGCCGCGGCGGCCGCCGCGGCGCTCAGACCGAAGTCGCCCATGATCAGCGCGACTTGGTGTGAGCCCCAGCCGAGCGCGGAACCGACGGCGTATCCCGCGCACACCAGGGCCAGTGACAGTTGGAGGACCGGGCTCGACGCGCCGCCGGAGGACGGTGGCCGGGTCAGCAGCGCCCGCGTCGGGCGCTGCGCGCGCAGCGCTCCGTCGAGGGTGGTCGTGGTGGGCAGCGGCGAGGTCACCGGGCCCTCCCGGTCCACACCGCTCCGGGGTCCCGGGGGTCCCAGTGCGCCGGGTGCGCATGCCTCCTGCGGCTGCTGTGCCTGCGGTGATGATGGCTGTGGTGATTGGCGTGGTGGCCGCGTCTGCGCGCGGCGGTGCCCCAGGGTCGCCGCCGGCGGCCTCGCCGCGTCGGATCGTTCGTCCATAGGCCGTGCATCGCCCGTCGCCCCCCTCACAGTCTGAAATGTCCATCCCCGGCGCCGAACGGTGCGCGGCGCATCCCCTGTCGGGACGATACACCAGTCTCGTCACTCAGGGACATAGCCTCTCTACGCTCCGTGACGACCAGCGACGATGTGGGCACGTACCGCGTTCGGAGGATTGCGGAGGGTACTCGAAGCGGATTACACGCCCGTTTCGTCCGGCTCCTGTGCGCTCGCGGCATCCGTCGCGCGTATGCCGGTCGCGCCTGTCGTAAGGATCACGTTCCGCAGCGGCTCATGGTTCATGAAACGGCTCAACTGGTCCGTGAGAAGCCGCTTGGCGCGCGGCAGGAAGGCGGATGTGGGCCCGCCGACGTGGGGGCTGATGAGCACGCCGGGCGCGTGCCACAGGGGGTGTTCGCGGGGCAGCGGTTCGGGGTCGGTGACGTCGAGGGCGGCGGTGATGCGACGGCTCTCCAGTTCGGCGAGCAGGGCCTTGGTGTCGACGACCGCGCCGCGGGCGACGTTGACGAGGAGCGCGCCGTCCTTCATCCGGGCCAGGAAGTCGGAGTTGACCAGGTGGCGGGTGTTTTCGGTCAGGGGCGTGGACAGGATGACGACGTCCGCCTCGGGCAGCAGGGCGGGCAGTTCGGTGAGCGGGTGCACCAGGCCGCGCGCCGTGGTGCGCTCAGAGCGCGCGACGCGCGCCACCCGCGCGAGCTCAAAAGGCGCGAGCCGGTCCTCGATGGCGGCGCCGATCGAGCCGTATCCCACGATGAGCACGTTCTTGTCGGCCAGCGCCGGCCGGAACCCGCCGAGCCACTCGCCCCGGTCCTGCGCCCGCACGAAGTCGGGGACACCGCGCAGCGAGGCGAGGATCAGGGTGAGCGTGAGCTCGGCGGTGCTCGCCTCGTGCACCCCGCGCGCGTTGCACAGCCGTACGCCGGAACGCAGATGCCTCAGCCCCGGCTCGACGTGGTCGATGCCGGCGGACAGGGTCTGCACGACCTGGAGGGACGTCATCTCGGGCAGCGGGCGCTGCCCGATCTCGGGCGCCTTCATATAGGGCACCACGTAGTAGACGCAGTCGGCAGGGTCCGCGGGGAAGTCCTCGCCACCGTTCCAGTAGCGGTAGTTCGGCCCTTCCGGGAGCCCTTCGATCTCTTCCGGCGGGATGGGCAGCCACACGTCAGCAGTCATGCCAGGAGGCTAGGGCCTGTCCGGCGGATCAGGTCGGAGGGAGGCGGCGGTGCCTGATCAGCCCCGCGTCTGCGGCAGGATCCGCGGGACAGGCCCTAGGTCAGGGGTGCGAGGGCTCAGAGGTTAGGTTGGGGGCGCGGAAGAGGGAGGGTTACGGGCAGGTGGAGCGCAGGACGATCGGCGCGGCGGCGCTCGTGGTGGGGGCCGTCGGACTCGGGTGCATGCCGATGAGCTGGGCGTACAGCGGCTCGCGGCAGCGGGGCGACGAGTCGCTCAGGGCCGTGCACCGGGCGCTCGATCTGGGCACGAACCTGCTCGACACGGCCGACATGTACGGCCCGTTCACCAATGAGCTGCTGGTGGGGCGGGTGCTGAAGGAGCGCCGCGAGGACGCCTTCGTGTCGACGAAGGTCGGCCTGCTGGTCGGCGAGCAGCACGTCGTGGCCAACGGGCGGCCGGGCTATGTGAAGCGGGCGTGCGACGCGTCGCTGCGGCGACTGCAGACCGATTACATCGACCTCTACCAGCTGCACCGAGCGGACCCGGAGGTTCCGGTCGAGGAGACCTGGGGCGCGATGGCGGAGCTGGTCCAGGCCGGAAAGGTACGGGCGTTGGGGCTGTGCGCGGTGGGCGCGCGCTCCGGGCGGCGGCCGGGGGCCCGGCTGCACGACGCGACGGTCCGGCAGTTGCAGCGGGTGCAGCAGGTCTTCCCGGTGAGCGCGGTGCAGGCGGAGCTGTCGGTGTGGTCGCCGGAGGCGCTGGAGACGCTGCTGCCGTGGTGCGAGGCGCGCGGCGTCGGTTTCCTGGCGGCGATGCCGCTCGGCAACGGCTTCCTGACCGGCACGCTCACACCCGGCGAGGGCTTCGAACCGGACGACGTCCGGGCCCGTCACCCCCGCTTCACGGCCGAGATGATGGCCGCGAACCAGCCGATCGTGGCCGGTCTGCGCCGGGTGGCGCGCCGCCATGGCGAGGACATCACACCCGCCCAGGTGTCCCTGGCATGGGTGCTGGCCCAGGGACGCCATGCGGTCGCGGTGCCGGGCGCCAAGCAGGAGCGCTGGGTGGCGGAGAACGCGGCGGCGGCCGGGGTGGGGCTCACGGCGCGGGACCTGGCGGAGGTGGCGGAGCTGCCGGGGGCGCAGGGGTCCTGGGACTGAACGCGGCGGGTTGCGGACGTTTCGGGACGTTCTGGTGCCGATGTCCGGAGCTTGGTTGGCCCTGGGGTGATTCGGGATTGGCTGATCGGGAACCTGTGGGGCGCGAGCGGTGTATGACAAGTAGAACTCGCCGCGTCGAAGGGACCATGATCGTGCAACGTCGAGCTGTGGCGGCCGTATTGGCCGCCGCCACACTCCTGCTGACGGCCGGCTGCTCCTCCGACGACGGAGGCTCGGGATCGTCGGGCGGCGAGGAGAGCGCTTCAGCGGGTGGTACGAGCCCGCAGTCATCGCCCTCGGGACAGGCCGCCGAGGCCACCCCGCCCGCGAAGGGCTCGGTGAAGGTCGTGCGCACGGTCACCGAGGACCTGAGCACCCCGTGGGGCCTGGCCCCGCTCCCCGACGGCGACCTGCTGGTCTCCTCACGCGACGAGGCCACGGTCACCCGGGTCGACACGGAGACGGGCAAGAAGACCGAGCTGGGCGAGGTGCCCGGGGTGTCCCCGGCGGGAGAGGGCGGCCTCATGGGCCTCGCGCTCTCCCCGGACTACGCCTCGGACCACATGATCTACGCGTACTTCACCTCGGCCTCGGACAACCGCATCGTCCGCATGCTGTACGAGGAGGGGAAACCGTCCGGCGAACAGCTCGGCGCGCCCAACACGATCTTCCGGGGCATCCCCAAGGGCTTCATCCACAATGGCGGCCGGATCGCCTTCGGCCCGGACAAGATGCTGTACGCGGGCACGGGCGAGAGCGGTGAGGAAGGGCTGTCCCAGGACCAGGACTCCCTGGGCGGCAAGATCCTCCGCCTGACCCCGGAGGGCGACCCGGCACCGGGCAACCCGTTCTCGAACTCGCCCGTGTACTCCTACGGCCACCGCAATGTGCAGGGCCTTGCCTGGGACTCCAAACAGCGGCTGTTCGCCGCGGAGTTCGGCCAGAACACCTGGGACGAGCTGAACGCGATCAAGCCGGGCGACAACTACGGCTGGCCGGAGGCCGAGGGCAAGTCCGACAACTCCGCCTACCACAACCCCATAGCCCAGTGGGGCACGGAGGACGCCTCCCCCAGCGGCATCGCCTACGCCGAGGGCTCCGTCTGGATGGCGGGCCTGAGGGGCGAACGCCTGTGGCGCATCCCCCTCAAGGGCACGGAGGCCTCGGCCGACCCCCAGGCCTTCCTCGAAGGCGAGTACGGCCGGCTGCGCACAGTGGTCTCGGCGGGCGGCGACAAGCTGTGGCTGGTGACCAGTGAGACCGACGGGCGCGGTTCCCCGTCCGGCGGCGACGACCGGATCCTGGAGGTGCAGGTGAAGTAGGCCCGCCTCTCACTCCCCGGCGGCGGACTCCGTGTCGTCCTCATCCGGCGTCGACTGCCGTACGACGACCTTCCCGGACGCAAGATCTATCGGACCGCGCCCGGGGGCCCGTCCCCGACATCCTCCCGGGTCAGTTCCAGCCGGTTCTGCTCGTCACGGGTGTGCTTGCGGCCCGGGGAGAACAGTTCCTCGAAGGCGTTGAACATGGTTCTTCCTTCCCCGGGCCACGTGGCAGCGGTGATTATTCGTCTATGAGCGACTGATCGAGGACCGCCACGGAGACGATCCGGATGTCCTCACCGCTGACGGCCTGCGACACCGTCGTGAAAGGGTCCTCGGCGAGTCTCAAGAGCCCGCGCTCCAGAAGCTTGCGTCGGTCCTCGGGGAGCGCATCTCGCTGTGCCGCAGCACGCTCGGTGAACTCAATCTGGTACAAGACGGCTCCTCCCGAGTGGCCGACCTCCATTATCGCGCGGCGAGCCGGTCCTCATGCCCCGACGGAAACAGCCCCAGCCGATGCGCCACCGCCGCCGCCTCTCCCCTGCCCGAGACGCCGAGTTTGGACAGGATGTTGGAGACGTGGACGCTGGCGGTCTTCGGGGAGATGAAGAGTTCCTCGGCGATCTGGCGGTTGGTGCGGCCGGCGGAGACCAGGCGCAGGACGTCGCGTTCCCGGCCGGTGAGGCCGAGGGCGTCGGCCGGGTCGGCGGGGGCGAGCGGCTGCTTGGGGGTGTGGGTCAGGGCGAGGCGGGCGCGCTGGGCGAGCAGGGCGGTCGCGTCGGCCAGTGGGCGGGCGCCGAGGTGGTCGGCGACGGCATGGGCGAGGCGGAGCAGCTCGGCGGCCCGGTCACGTTCGTCGTCGCCGCCGGACGGCAGCAGGGCCTCGGCGAGGCGGTACCGGACGCGGGCGAGATGGTAGGGCCGGTCGAGGCATTCGAAGGCGGCGACGACCTCGGACCAGTCGTCCGGGGTGCCGCGCGCCTCGGCCCGCAGCAGTTCGGCGCGGACCCAGCGTTCGTACGCCTGCCAGACGGGGACGTTCGTCGCCAAGGTTTTGGTGGCGGTGCGGATGCGGTCGAGGATCTCGGCCCGGCCCGCATCGGCGGTGGACAGGCCGCGGGCGTCGGCCTCCGCGGTGGCGGCGGTGAGGAGCAGGGGCCAGGCGTAGCGCTGGGTGCCGGGTGGGAAGCCGGTGTCCAGGACGCGCTCGAGTTCGGCGCGGGCGTCGAGGAGGCGGCCCTCGGCGACGGCGATGCCGATCGCGATGCGGACCAGCGGCAGCTCGAGCTGGGGCACGTTGTCGTGGGTGCCGAAGTGCCCGCGGGCCGCGGACAGTTGGCGGCCGGCCTCGGCCAGGTCACCGCGGGCGAGCGCGAGCAGGGCATGCGTCTTGGCGCGGAAGCCGCGGGGCTTTGCGCTCTGGCCGACACGCTCCGAAGTGTCGGCGGCTTCGGCCGCCTCGGTCCAGCGGCCCAGGGAGTGGAGGGAGTCCGCGAGATTGCCCCACACCCAGGCCTCGGTGTCCGGCAGGCCCAGTCCCCGGGCGAAATCGACGCCTTCCTGGAGCACGGCGACGGCCTCCTGTGAGCGGCCTATGCCTTCCAGGTGGGAGGGCAGGTTCACAAAGGCGCGGCCCATCACGGAGACGTCGCCGAGCGTGGCCACCTGCTCCTTGACCCGGTACACCTGGGCGAGCCCGGGCTCGATGTCACCGGAGTCGATCATGAGTCCGCCGAAGGTCAGCCGTGCGTTCATCTCGATGTCGCGGGCGCCGACCATGCGGGCGTACTCCACGGCGCGTTCGGCGGCGGTGAGCGCGTCGGGGCCGGGGTTGTGCAGCATCGACCAGTTGGCGACCGAGGAGAGGACCTCGGCATGCACTTCGGAGGGCGGCAGGCCGCGTACGAGGTTCTGGGCGGTGGCCAGTTCCTGCCATCCGTCGCCGCGGCCGAGGGCCTGGATCAGCCGGGCCCGCTGGTTCCAGAACCAGGCTGCGCGCAGGGAGTCTCCCTCGTCCTCCAGCAGCCGAATCGCCCGCTTGGTGATCTTCAGGGCGCGTTCCCGCTCCCCGCACAGCCGCCCGGCGACGGCGGCCTCGGCCATCAGGTCGAGGGAGCGCAGCGGGGTGGTGGCGGGATCGCAGCCGCAGGGGGGATAGACCTCGGTGTAGTCGACGGGGCGCAGCGTGGCGCGGATCTCCTCGGGGGCGGTGTCCCACAGCTCCATCGCCCGCTCCAGCAGCCGGAGTTGTTCGGAGTAGGCGTGCCGGCGGCGGGCGGTGACGGAGGCGGCGAGGACGGCGGGCAGGGCCTTGGCGGCGTCATGAGCGTGGTACCAGTAGCTGGCCAGGCGCATGACGCGCTCGTCGACGGGGACGAGCGTGGGGTCGACCTCCAGGGCTTCGGCGTAGCGGCGGTTGAGCCGGGAGCGCTCGCCGGGCAGCAGATCGTCGCCGACGGCCTCGCGGACCAGGGAGTGGCGGAAGCGGTAGCCGTCCTTGTCGGGGGCGGCGCTGAGGATGTTGGCGTTCACGGCGGCCCGCAGCGCCTCGATCAGGTCGTCCTCGGCGAGCCCGGCGATGGCGGCGAGCAGCCGGTACTCCACGGCGGAGCCGCCCTCGGCGACGATCCGGGCGACCCGCTGGGCGCTCTCGGGCAGGCCCTCGACCCGGACCAGGAGCAGATCGCGCAGGGAGTCCGTGAGCCCGGTGCGAGAGCCCTCGGCGGCGGAGACGGCGAGTTCCTCCACGAAGAAGGCGTTGCCGTCGGAGCGCTGGAAGATCTCGTCGACCTGGGCGGGGTCGGGCTCGGCGGCGAGGATGCCGGCGATCTGGCGGCTCACTTCCTCGCGGCTGAAGCGGCTGAGTTCGATACGGCGGACCGTGCGCAGCCGGTCGAGTTCGGCGAGCAGGGGGCGCAGTGGATGGCGGCGGTGGATGTCGTCGGAGCGGTAGGTGGCGAGGACGACGAGGCGGCCGGTGCGCAGCGTGCGGAACAGGTAGGCGAGGAGGTGGCGGGCGGAGGCGTCGGCCCAGTGCAGGTCCTCCAGCGCGACGACGACGGTGTGGTCGGCGGCGACGCGCTCCAGCAGGCGGGCGGTGAGTTCGAAGAGGCGGGCCATGGCCTCCTCGTCGTCCCGGCTCGTGGCCCGCGCGGTGAGTGTCTCGCCCATCTCGGGCAGCAGCCGGGCCAGTTCCTCCTCCTGTCCGGCGGCCGCGGCGGCCAGTTCCTCGGGCAGGGCGCGGCGCAGGGCACGCAGGGCGGCGGAGAAGGAGGCGAAAGGCAGTCCGTCGGCGCCGATCTCGACACAGCCGCCGAGCGCGACGACCGCGCCCTGCCGGCACGCCGCGGTGGCGAACTCCTCGACGAGCCGCGTCTTGCCGACCCCGGCCTCACCGCCGATCAGTAACGCCTGCGGCTCGCCGGCAGCGGCGCCGGCGAGCGCGTCGTTCAGCATGTCCAGCTCGTCACCACGGCCGACGAAAACGGGACTTACGGACCTGGTCTCCACAGCCCCGAGCATCGCACGGGGGTCCGACAACGCGGGACCGGTTTTCTTCGAGGTGGTCGTCGGGACAGTGGTCCGAGCCGGAGTGCGAGCGAGGGCCGTACCGCTGGTCGGTACGGCCCCTGCACCCCCGCCCTCCCCCGCGCTCATGCGACCCGGGCGAACCGGTGCCGGCGTGGGCGGTGGGTATGGCTGTCCGGCTCGGCGGTGCGTCGGGCCGCTTCGCGGCGGGCGGCGCGGCGAGCGCGGACGGCCTCGCGGGCAAGCCGCTCCCGCTCTGCCTGGCGGATGAGCTCGGCGGAACGGAGCTGCAGCATCTCGTACTCGTACATGGTGTCTCCCTGGTGAGAGTCGGTTTCGGGTCTCGCTTTCTGCGATGCCTCAACCTTCGTCTCCCAGGGGGGTCCGCCACATCGGGAGAGTTCCGCATCTTCGGCGGTGGGCGGTGCCTTAGACGTGCGTGAGGGGTCCCAGGAACTCCGTAAGGTGCTTACGGATGCCCTAAGACCCCTCAGGACCTGCGATGGTTCAGCTCGTGGAGGGCAGGCCGACCAGGACGTCGGTGTACGTGAGGACGGCGAGCAGCAGCCCGATGACGCCGAGCGAGACGCCCGCCCAGGAAACCGACTTGATCCACACCGGCTGCGGCTTGCCCGGGACGCCGAACGCCGGCCGGGCGAGGACCGCGACGCCGATGAGCAGCGCGACCAGCGCGAAGGCCCCGCCCCACAGCGCGGTGGCCTCCCAGGCGTCGCCGTAGACCGCCTGAAGCTGCGTGGCGACGCTCGCGTTCGACGCGGCCTGCATCTCCAGCTGGCCGTGGATCTCCTCGCTCGCCGAGGCCACCGTGCCGACCCAGCTGCCGGTCAGCGAGACCACGCCGAGCGCGGCGGAGACGATGGCGCCGACGCCCTGACCCACTCCGGACGACTCCTTCACCTGGGCCTCGGGCAGCTCGTCACCGTCCTCGTCCTCGGCGGACTCGATGTCGGACGGCTCGGCCGCGCCCTCGGTCCCGGTCTCTTCGTCGGCCTTGGTGACGTCCACCTTCTCCTGGTCGGTCGTGGCCTCGGTGCCCGTCTCGACACCGGTTTCGTCGTCTGTCTTGGTTCCCATGCTGCGCACCGTACGGATCCTGTCTGAGAAGTCTCTTAATGATCGCTGTCAGTGGCACGCGCGCGTGCTTCACGCCATTCGGGGGCGAGGATCGACCACACCTCCAGGTCGTGCCGTACGCCACGATAGGGGTGCGCCTCCCGCCGTATGCCGTCGCGGGTCATTCCGAGCCGCCGGGCCACGTTCAGGCTGGCCGTGTTGCCCGCGGCCGCCACCCATTCGATCCGGTGGATGCCGCGCTGCTCGACGGCGAACTCGATGAGGACCCGCATCGCGCGCGTGACGAGCCCGCGGCCCGTACCGGCGGGCTCCAGCCAGCAGCCGACCTCGCCGTTGCCGTGCTCGGCGTCGAAGTTCAGGAAGAGCACGCCGCCCACGAGCTTGCCGTCGAGCCAGATGCCGTGCAGGGAACCGGTGTCGGCGGCGCGCATGTCGGCGTACCGCTGGAGCGCCTGCCGGGCGGACGGCACGTCCGTGGCCTTGGAGCCGAAGGGGACGTACTGGTTGATGAACTCCCGCCCGCGCTCCAGGTGAGCCAGGAACTCCTCGGCGTGCCAGGGCTCCAGGGGCCGCAGTTCAGCGTCGTCACCCAGGGATATCGCGTACATCCTGATCCCGCTCCTTCTCCAGCTGCTCCACGACGTCGACGTCGGCGAGCCTCTCATGGGCGGCGCGGGACTCGGGCGGCTCGATGCTGATGCGCGGGAGGTACTTCTCCAGCGGGCGCGGTAGCCACCAGTTGGCGCCGCCGAGCAGATGCATCAGGGCCGGCACCAGCAACGTACGCAGGACGAAGGCGTCGAGGGCGACCGCGGCGGCCAGCGCGATGCCGAACATGGCGATCACGCGGTCGCCGCTGAGCACGAAGGCGAGGAAGACCGAGATCATGATGACGGCGGCGGAGTTGATCACCCGGCTGGTCTCGGCGAGGCCGATACGGACGGCCCGCCGGTTGTCGCCGGTCTCCAGCCACTCCTCGTACATCCGGCTGACCAGGAAGACCTGGTAGTCCATGGAGAGGCCGAACAGCACCGACACCATGATGACCGGCAGGAACGGCTCGATCGGTCCCGCCCGCCCCAGCCCCAGCAGCTCGCTCCCCCACCCCCACTGGAAGATCGCGACGACGACACCGAACGCGGCGGCGACGGCGGCCACGTTCATCGCGGCGGCCTTCAGCGGGATGCCGACGGACCGGAAGGCGAGCAGGAGCAGCAGACAGCCGAGGCCGACGACGACGCCCACGAACAGCGGCAGCTTGCCGACGATGACCTCGGCGAAGTCGTCGTAGGCCGCCGTCACTCCGCCGACGTGCACATCCAGCGAGGTGCCCGTCTCGGCACGCGGCAGCACCTCGGTGCGCAGCCGGTCGACGAGGGCGCTGGTCTTCTGCGACTGCGGCGAGGACTGCGGCACGACGGTCAGATACGCGGTGTGGCCGCCGGAGCTGTAGGTCACCGGTGTCACGGACGCGACGCCCTCGGTGGTGCGGAGGGTGGCGTCGAGGTTGTCGAGGGCGAGCTTGTCCTCGGCTCCGTCGACGGCGGTGACGAGGGTGAGCGGCCCGTTGACGCCAGGCCCGAAACCGCCCGCCAGCAGGTCGTACGCCTGCCTGGTGGTCGTCGTCCCGGGGTTGTTGCCCTGGTCGGAGGTGCCCAGGCGGAGCCCGAGTGTGGGCAGGGCGAGCAGCGTGATCACGGCGAGGGCGACCGCGCCGAGCTTCTTGGGGTGCCGTTCCACGAAGGCCGACCAGCGAGCCGCGAACCCGGTCGGCAGTTCGGGCTCGGGACCGTGCTCGGCGAGCCTGCGGCGCTCACGACGGCTGAGCGCCCGTGTGCCGATGAAGGACAGCAGGGCGGGCAGCAGGGTCACGGCGGCGGCGACCGTGAGGACCACGGTCAGCGAGGCGGCGATCGCGACGCCGTTCAGGAAGTTCAGCCGCAGGATCAGCATGCCCAGCAGGGCTATGCACACCGTGGCGCCCGCGAAGACCACCGCGCGCCCGGTCGTCGCGACGGCGCCGGTGACCGATTCGGTGACGGACAGCCCGCGTTTCAGGCCGCGGCGGTGTCGGGTCACGATGAAGAGCGCGTAGTCGATGCCGACGCCCAGCCCGATCAGCATGCCGAGCATGGGCGCGAAGTCGGCCACGGTCATGACATGTCCGAGCAGCACGATCCCGGCGTACGCCGTGCCGACGCTCACCAGCGCGGTGGCGATGGGCAGCAGCGAGGCGGCGAGCGAGCCGAAGGCGAGGAACAGCACGACTGCGGCGACCGCCACCCCGACGATCTCCGCGAGGTGCCCGCCGGACGACTCGGTCAGCGCGATGGCACTGCCGCCCAGCTCCACCTGAAGCCCGTCGGACTGCGCGGACTTGGCGGCGCTGACGACGGCCTGTGCCTCGGACCTGTCGATGGACTCGACCGGGTCGTCGAAGGTGACGGTCGCGTAGGCCGTACGTCCGTTGCCGCTGATCTGCGCCGCGCCCTGGCCGTCGTACGGGCTGATCACGGTGGCCACGCCGGGCAGTTCCGCGATCTCGTTCAGGGTGCGGGTCATGGTCTGTTCGACGTCGGCGGCGCGGACGGTGCCGGACGCGGTGTGCCAGACAACGGTGTCACTGTCGCCGCCGAGTTCGGGGAAGCCGTCCTGCAGCAGCTGGGTGGCGCGCCCGGACTCGGTGCCGGGAGCCTGGTAGTCGTTCGAGTACGCGGCGCCGGCGACGGCGGCGCCCGCGGTCACCCCGCCGAAGGCGAGGAGCCACAGCAGAACGGCGACGAGGCGGCGTTGGACACACCAGCGTGCAAGGGCTGCCACGAACGTGCTCCCAGGGGTGACGATTTGTGGATCTTTGACCGGGAACAGTCGTTCAGGACGTGAACGGCCCGCAAAGAACGTATGAGCAATGCGAGGACCACTCTTGCAGGCAGAAGTGATCGTTTATCGCGTTCGTGGGCTTATTCACAGGAGTGGGAGGCAGATCACAGGACAGTAACGGCCGCTCTGTCACCTCAGTCGAACTGGTCGCCCAGCGCCATCACCATCGCCCCGATGATCAGCAGCCACAACGCCCTTCGGGTACGCCCCCGGGACCCCAGGACCGACGCGAGCGCGCACACGAGCGCACCGAAGGCGTACGCCGCCGGAACGACCGTCGGCGCGGAGCCGCCGGCTCGGAGCGCCGACGCGGCCAGACCGGCGAGGGCGAGCAGCGCCCCGGTCCCGGCCGCCGTCCAGCGGGCCCGTCGCACCTCCTGCACGGAGTCCTCGGGGGTCTCGGATTCACCGCGTCCGTTCATGGCGCGCGAGCGTAGCGCCTCCGGCTGAGAAATCGGGTGCGGAGTGCTGGATGCGGCTGTTAGCTTCCGAAGGTCCGCCCTTCTCGCGGCACCTCGCCGCCGGCCGAAGCAGGTGCATTGTTTGAGCGTCCGACCGAGCTCCTCCGTATCCCTCTCCGCTTCCCAGGACTCAAGGAGCCCGTTCACCGATGCCAGACATCACCCCGAGGACGTCCCACGATGACCTCACCAAGCGGCTGACCCACGCCCGCTACCCGCGCAGCAACAGCTACGACGTCCGCTGGGTCGTCGAGAACCAGATGGGCCCGAACGCGCTGTGGCTGCTGGAGTGGCTGGCCCCCGCCCTCGGCCTGGACACCCTCCGCCCCTGCGCCCGTGTCCTCGATCTCGGCTGCGGCCGGGCCATGACCTCGGTCTTCCTGGCCAGGGAGTACGACACCCAGGTCACCGCCGCCGACCTGTGGATCGACCCCGACGACAACGCCCGGCGGATCGCCGAGGCCGGTTTCGCCGACCGTGTGCTGCCTGTGCGCGTGGAGGCACACGACCTGCCGTTCGCCGAGGGCAGCTTCGACGCGATCGTGAGCATCGACGCGTACCAGTACTTCGGTACGAATGATCTGTATCTGCCCACCCTGGCACGGCTGTTGAAGCCCGGCGGGCGGATCGGTGTCGTCGTGCCCGCACTGCGGGAGGAGCCGGAGGGCACGGAGCCCCCGGAACATCTCAAGCCCTACTGGGAGCCCGACTTCTGGTGCTTCCACACCGCCGACTGGTGGCGACGGCACTGGACACGCGGTGGCGCCGTCGAGGTGGAGGCGGCCGACTGGCTGGACGAGGGCTGGCGGGACTGGCTGCTGTGGTGCGACGTGGTCGCCGAGGAGAGCCCCAAGGAGTTCCATCGCTCGATGGCCCGCCGGGTCGGCGAGATGGTGCGGGTGGACGAGGGCCGCGCGCTGGGCTTCGTACGGCTCGTGGGGCGCCGCAAGTAGGCAAGGCGACGGCCCCGGAGGACTTGCCTCCGGGGCCGTACTACGAGTGTGGGCTCAGCCCTCGCTGACGCCCAGCTTCTCCAGGATCAGCTCCTTGACGCGAGCCGCGTCCGCCTGCCCCCGGGTCGCCTTCATGACCGCGCCGACCAGGGCGCCGGCCGCGGCCACCTTGCCGCCGCGGATCTTGTCCGCGATGCCCGGGTTGCCGGCGATGGCGTCGTCGACGGCCTGGCCGAGCGCGCCCTCGTCGGAGACGACCTTCAGACCCCGCTTGTCGACGACCTCGTCCGGGGTGCCTTCGCCCGCGAGGACGCCCTCGATGACCTGGCGGGCCAGCTTGTCGTTCAGGTCGCCCTTCGAGACCAGCTCGGCGACCCGGGCGACCTGCACCGGCGTGATGGCCAGCTCGTCCAGCGACTTGCCGGATTCGTTGGCGCTGCGGGCCAGTTCGCCCATCCACCACTTACGGGCGGAGGCGGCGTCCGCACCGGCCTCGATCGTGGCGACGATCGCTTCCAGCGCACCGGCGTTGAGGATCGCCTGCATCTCGGTCGCCGAGATCCCCCACTCCTCGCGGAGCCGGTTGCGGCGCACCAGCGGCAGCTCGGGCAGCCCGGCGCGGATCTCCTCGACCCACTCGCGGGTCGGGGCGACCGGCACCAGGTCGGGCTCCGGGAAGTACCGGTAGTCCTCGGCCTCTTCCTTCACGCGGCCCGAGGTCGTCGACCCGGTGTCCTCGTGGAAGTGCCGGGTCTCCTGGATGATCGTCCCGCCGCCGCCGAGGACGGCCGCGTGCCGCTGGATCTCGTAACGGGCCGCACGTTCCACGGAACGCAGCGAGTTGACGTTCTTCGTCTCGGACCGCGTACCGAACTTCTCCCGGCCGTGCGGGCGCAGCGACAGGTTCACGTCGCAGCGCATCTGCCCCATCTCCATGCGGGCTTCCGACACACCGAGCGCCTTGATGAGCTCGCGCAGCTCACGGACGTACGCCTTCGCCACCTCGGGAGCACGCTCGCCCGCGCCGACGATCGGCTTGGTGACGATCTCGATGAGCGGGATGCCGGCGCGGTTGTAGTCGAGCAGCGAGTGCGAAGCCCCGTGGATACGGCCCGTCGCGCCGCCGACGTGCGTCGACTTGCCGGTGTCCTCCTCCATGTGGGCGCGCTCGATCTCCACGCGGAAGGTCTCGCCGTCCTCCATCTGTACGTCGAGATAGCCGTTGAAGGCGATCGGCTCGTCGTACTGGGAGGTCTGGAAGTTCTTCGGCATGTCCGGATAGAAGTAGTTCTTCCGGGCGAAACGGCACCACTCGGCGATCTCGCAGTTCAGCGCGAGACCGATCTTGATCGCGGACTCGACGCCGGTCGCGTTGACGACCGGGAGCGCGCCGGGCATGCCGAGGCAGACCGGGCAGGTCTGGGTGTTCGGGTCGGCACCGAGCGCGGTCGAACAGCCGCAGAACATCTTGGTCTTGGTGCCGAGTTCGACATGGACCTCAAGGCCCATGACGGGGTCGTACGACGCGAGAGCGTCCTCGTACGACACCAGGTCGGTCGTGGTGGTCACGGTGAAACTTCCCTCTCAGCCCAGCAGGACGTCGTCGTCGCCCAGCCGCTTCAGTTCGCGGTACAGGATGGCGAGGCCGGTGACGACCGCGACCGCGGAGACGGTGGCGTCGATCAGCCGGAGCGTGTCCTGCTCGGCGCGGGCCTTCTTGATCTGTTTGGCGACACCGATCGCGCCGAACGCGGTGGTGGCAATCGACAGGTACGTACCGGACTTGGACTTCTTGAAGTCCTTGGCCTTGGACAGCTTGCTCACAGCGACGGTGCCTCCTCCAGAAGCGGGTGCCCCCACTTTTCCACGAAGGCGGCCTCGACGGCTGCCCCCACCTTGTACAGGCGGTCGTCCTTCAACGCCGGGGCGATGATCTGCAGGCCGACCGGGAGGTTGTCCTCCGGCGCGAGACCGCAGGGCAGCGACATGGCCGCGTTGCCCGCCAGGTTGGTCGGGATGGTGCACAGGTCCGCGAGGTACATCGCCATCGGGTCGTCGGCACGCTCGCCGATCGGGAAGGCGGTGGTCGGCGTCGTCGGCGAGACGATCACGTCGACCTGCTCGAAGGCCTTCTCGAAGTCACGCGTGATGAGCGTACGGACCTTCTGGGCGCTGCCGTAGTACGCGTCGTAGTAGCCGCTCGACAGCGCGTACGTGCCGAGCATGATCCGGCGCTTCACCTCGGGACCGAAGCCCGCCTCGCGGGTGAGGGAGGTGACCTCCTCGGCGGAGTGCGCGCCGTCGTCGCCGGTACGGAGGCCGTAGCGCAGGCCGTCGAAGCGGGCGAGGTTGGAGGAGCACTCGGAGGGCGCGATCAGGTAGTACGCGGAGAGCGCCAGGTCGAAGGACGGGCAGTCCAGCTCGACGATCTCGGCGCCCAACTCCTTGAGCAGGGCGACGGACTCGTCGAAGCGCTGGATGACACCGGCCTGGTAGCCCTCACCGCGGAACTGCTTGACGACGCCGACGCGCATGCCCTCGACGCTGCCGCTCAGGGCGGCCTCGACGACCGGCGGGACGGGTGCGTCGATCGAGGTGGAGTCCATCGGGTCGTGCCCGGCGATGACCTCGTGCAGCAGCGCCGCGTCCAGGACCGTACGGGCACAGGGCCCGCCCTGGTCGAGGGAGGACGAGAACGCGACCATGCCGTAGCGGGAGACCGCCCCGTACGTCGGCTTCACACCGACCGTGCCGGTGACGGAGGCCGGCTGGCGGATGGAACCGCCGGTGTCGGTGCCGATGGCGAGGGGGGCCATGTGCGCGGCCAGCGCGGCGGAGGAACCGCCGCCGGAGCCGCCGGGGATCTTGGTGAGGTCCCAGGGGTTGCCGGTAGGCCCGTAGGCGCTGTTCTCGGTGCTCGATCCCATGGCGAACTCGTCCATGTTGGTCTTGCCGAGGATGACGACGTCGGCGGCCTTCAGCCGCTTGGTGAGCGTCGCGTCGTACGGCGGGATCCAGCCCTCGAGGATCTTCGAGCCGACGGTGGTCGGGATGCCCTGGGTGGTGAAGATGTCCTTCAGCGCCAAGGGAACGCCGGCGAGGGGCCCGAGCTTCTCGCCCCCCGCCCGCTTCTCGTCGACGGCGCGGGCCTGGGCCAGCGCGCCCTCGCGGTCGACGTGCAGGAAGGCGTGCACCTTCTCGTCGACGGCCTCGATACGGGCCAGGTGGGCCTCGGTGACCTGCACCGCGGTGAGCTCACCGGAGGCGATCTTCGCGGCGGTCTCGGCGGCGGTGAGCTTGATGATGCTGTTGTCCGTCATGGTGGTCTTAGTCCTCCCCCAGGATCTGCGGCACCTTGAAACGCTGCTGCTCCTGGGCCGGGGCGCCGGAGAGCGCCTGCTCGGGGGTGAGCGACGGACGGACCTCGTCCGCCCGCATGACGTTCGTCAGCGGGAGCGGGTGCGAGGTCGGCGGTACGTCTTGGTCGGCGACCTCACTGACGCGTGCGACCGCGCCGATGATGTCGTCCAGCTGTCCCGCGAAGTGCTCGAGCTCTTCGGGCTTCAGCTCCAGACGCGCCAGCCGGGCGAGGTGGGCGACCTCCTCGCGCGTGATGCCAGGCATGCAGCGATCCTCTGGGGTGAGTGCGTGTGGTTTGGGGCCAATCCTATGGGGCGGGGACCCATGTCAGTGAAACGGTTTCGAGAGCGCCCCTTCAGGGGCGCGGGGCTGTATCGATATGCGGCTCCGCCGCGTGGGCGCGACAAGCCACAACGGCGCCGCAGCCGCCAACGACGAAAACCCCCACGGCGGGCCGGCGACAAAAGAACCTAGTCAGCCGCAGGCAACGCCGCCCGCGGCCGCTGCCACCCCCGCGACCCCCGCGCCCGCAACCACGCCGTCGTCTCCTCCGCCGGCATGGCCGCCGCGACCAGCCACCCCTGTACCGCGTCACAGCGCAGATCCCGCAGCCGCTCCCACGTCTCGTCGTCCTCGACGCCTTCCGCCACCACGAGCAGACCCAGCGAGTGAGCGAGATCCACCGTGCACCGCACGATCTCCGCGTCCTCGACGTCGAAGGCCAGCCGGGCGACGAAGGAACGGTCGATCTTCAGCTCGCTCACCGGCAGCCGCCGCAGATGCACCAGCGACGAGTACCCGGTGCCGAAGTCGTCCAGCGACATCTTCACGCCGTGCCCGGTCAGTCCGGCGAGGGTGTCGGCGGCCCGCTGCGGATCCTCCAGGAGCACATGTTCCGTTATCTCCAGCTGGAGCGAGCCCGCCGGGACGCCGTGCCGGGCGAGGCGTGCGGCCACCGAACCCGCGAACCCGGGGGTGTGGACGTCGCGCGGGGACACGTTCACCGCGACCGGTACGTACAGCCCCTGCGCCCGCCACCGCGCGACCTGCGCGAGCGCCGTGTCCAGCACGTACTCCGTGAGATGCGGCATCAGCCCGGACGACTCGGCGATCGCTATGAACTCGTCCGGCGGCACCTTCCCGCGCTCCGGGTGCACCCAGCGGACCAGCGCCTCAAGACCGGCGACCTGCCCGTCGAAGCGGACCTTGGGCTGGTAGTGCAGCTCCACCTCGTGCGCGTCGAGCGCACGCCGCAGATCGCCCAACAGGCCGAGGCGGTCCGGGGTGTTGGAGTCCCGCTTGGACTCATAGACCTCTACGCCCGTACGGTCCCGCTTCGCCTGGTACATCGCCACGTCCGCCCGGCGCAGCAGGCCCTCCGCGTCGAGCGCGTGGTCGGGGAAGACGGCGACTCCGGCACTGGCCTCCAGGACGAGGGTGAGTCCGTCGAGGTCGAGCGGTGAGCTGAGCGCGGCGACCAGGGCCCGGGCGATACGGGTCGCGGACGTCGTGGAGTCGGCGACCGGCAGTAATACGGCGAACTCGTCCCCGCCGAGCCGCGCGGCCTCCGCCCCCCGCGGCAGCGCCACCCGCAGCCGGTCGGCTATCTGCAGCAGCAGCCGGTCACCGGCGAGATGACCGAGCGTGTCATTGACCGACCGGAAGCGGTCGAGGTCGATCAGCATCAGGGCGGACCGTGCGCCGATGCGCTCGGCGTCGTCCAACGCGGTCCAGATGCGCTCCAGCAGCCACTGCCGGTTGGGCAGCCCGGTGAGCGGGTCGCGCAGTTGCTCCTCGGCGCGGGCCCTGGCTATCCAGAGGGTGAAGTCCAGGGCGATGAGCGGGATCGAGAACAGCGGCAGCAGCACCGGCTTGGCCACGGCCACGACACACACGAGTGGTGCGATGCCGAGCAGCGCGACCGTGACCAGGCCCTGTCTGACCAGGGCGGTGCGGGCGACCGTGGGCAGGCCGCCGGTGCGCGGGGCGTGCAGATACCAGAGCAGGGTGCGGGTGACCGCGAGGTAGGCGACCGCGACGAGGATGACTTCGGGGGCGGTGTAGAAGGTCCAGGTGTCGGGGTTCCAGGGGGTCTCGACGGACGGCACCCGGCCGAAGGCGGCCAGGACCAGGGCGCCGGCGCCGATGCCGAGGATGTCCACCGCGCCGTGCAGCAGGCCCTGCCGCCAGCGGTTGCGGCGGGCCACGCCGACCAGGACGACGACGGTGAGGCTGACCATTCCGGCGGGCACCCAGCCGTACAGCATCAGGACGGCGAGGGTGAGGGCGGCGCCGGAGCCGGTGCCGCCCCACCAACGGGCGCGGCCGAGGGCGACCAGATGGCCGACGATGATGCCGGTCAGCACGGCGAGCGACCAGCCGACGGCGCCGGACGGGAAGAGGGCGTGATCCAGGGTGAAGGCGCGGAAGAAGCCGCCGCCCAGGACGAATCCGGCCGCCGCCACGACCGCGGCGGGCAGTGCGGGCCAGGATGTGTGCCGTTCCGCGTCGGTGCCCGGCAGTGCGCTGTGCGACCGGTCGGCGGTGAGCTGTGCGGTGTTCTTCGCGTCGGCCGCGGGACGCTGCCCGGCGGTGCGCTCCCCCGTGTCCGGACGCCCCCCGGACCGCCCGCCCCATCGGCTCGCCCGCCATGCGTCGGCGACCCGGCGCAGGCGCAGCCGCGCGTATGGGGCGGCGCTCTCGGTCGGTTCCATTCCCGTCCCTCTCACAGCCGGCGGTGCCCACGCCACGCGGCCCGGTGCCGGACATCCCTCAGCGGCGCCGCGTCAGAAAACCCTTCCCCTCGCCCTTCAAGGCCCTCTCTGAGCAAGGAGATGCCCCAACCGCAGCTGGGCACGGCAGGCGCACCCCTCAACAGTAGGCCGCAGAAGGCTTCCACGGGCAGCGGTCGTCGACGGTTGCCCGATTGCGCCCCGGCCACCCGTATGCATCTGGTATGCGCCGATCGGGCGGCCTTCAACCGCTACTCCTCTGCCGGGAGGGCGACTTCGGCGGCTGCGTCCGGCCCTTGTTCCAGCAGGACGTTGAATCCGTCCTCGTTCAGAACCGGCACCTTCAGCTGCATCGCCTTGTCGTACTTAGAACCAGGATTGTCACCCACAACGACGAAAGACGTCTTCTTCGATACAGAACCGGTCACTTTGGCTCCCCGGTCCTGGAGCGCCTCCTTGGCTCCGTCCCGTGTGAAGTGTTCGAGCGTGCCGGTCACGACGACGGTGAGTCCTTCCAGCGGACGCGGGCCCTGGTCCTCGCCGGCGCCCTCCTCCTCCGTACGGACACCTGCCGCCTTCCACTTACGGATGATCTCTTGGTGCCATTCCTCGGCGAACCACTCCTTGAGGGAGGCGGCGATGATCGGGCCGACCCCGTCGGTGTTCGCCAGCTCCTCCTCCGTGGCCTGCTCGATGCGGTCGATCGAGCGGAAGTTGCGGGCCAGCGCCTCGGCGGCGACCGGGCCGACATGACGGATCGACAGGCCGGTGAGGATACGGGCGAGGGGGCGCTGCTTGGCCGCGGCGATGTTCTCCAGCATCGCGGTCGCGTTCTTCTTCGGCTCACCCTGCTGGTTGGCGAAGACCGTGGCGATCTTCTCCTCGCCGGTCTTCGGATCGCGCTTGGGCAGACCGCTGTCCTGGTCGAGGACGTACGCCTTGATGGGCAGCAGTTGCTCGATGGTGAGGTCGAACAGGTCGCCCTCGTCGAGAAGCGGTGGCGGTGGGGGTCCCCCCGCTCGAGCGGAGCCGAGAGTGGGGGAGGGCTCCAGCGGCTTGGTGAGCGCGGCGGCGGCGACATAGCCGAAGTGCTCGATGTCCAGCGCCTTGCGGCCGGCGAGGTAGAACAGGCGCTCACGCAGCTGGGCGGGGCAGGTGCGGGCGTTCGGGCAGCGCAGGTCGACGTCGCCCTCCTTCATCGGCCTCAGTGCCGTACCGCATTCGGGGCACTCGGCCGGCATCTCGAACTCGCGCTCGCTGCCGTCGCGCAGGTCGGCGACCGGACCGAGGATCTCCGGGATGACGTCACCGGCCTTGCGCAGCACCACCGTGTCACCGATGAGGACGCCCTTGGCCTTGACGATGTCCTGGTTGTGCAGGGTGGCGAACTCGACCTCCGAGCCCGCCACCGTCACCGGTTCGACCTGGGCGTACGGCGTGACCCGGCCCGTACGGCCCACGCCCACGCGGATGTTGATGAGCTTGGTGTTGACCTCTTCCGGCGCGTACTTGTACGCGATCGCCCAGCGCGGCGCACGTGAGGTGGAACCGAGCCGGCCCTGGAGCGCGATCTCGTCGAGCTTGACGACCACGCCGTCGATCTCGTGCGCCACGGAGTGGCGGTTCTCGCCGTAGTGGGCGATGAACTCCCTTACGCCGTCCAGGCCGTCGACCACCTTGTTGTGCGTGGAGGTGGGCAGGCCCCAGGTCTTCAGCAGGTCGTACGCCTGGGAGAGGCGGGTGAGGCCGTCGAAGCCCTCCAGGGCGCCGATGCCGTGGACCACCATGTGGAGCGGCAGGGTGGCCGTGACCTTGGGGTCCTTCTGGCGCAGGGAACCCGAGGCGGAGTTGCGGGGGTTGGCGTACGGCTTCTCACCTGCGGCCACGCGGCGTGCGTTGAGGTCCTGGAACGCCTCCATCGGGAAGTAGACCTCGCCGCGGATCTCGACGAGCCGGGGGACGCGGTCGCCCTTCAGCCGGTGCGGGATCTCCGCGATCGTCATGACGTTCGGCGTGATGTCCTCGCCGATCCGTCCGGTGCCGCGGGTGGCGGCCCGGGTGAGCCGGCCGTCCTCATAGGTCAGGTTCACCGCGAGGCCGTCGACCTTGAGTTCGCACAGCAGGTGGTAGTCGGGGGTGCCGACGTCCTTGGCGACGCGGTCGGCCCAGGCTGCGAGGCCCTCGTCGTCGAAGACGTTGTCGAGGGAGAGCATGCGCTCGCGGTGCTCGACCTCGGCGAGGTCGGTCTCGTACTCGACGGCGACCTTCTGGGTCGGCGAGTCCGGTGTGCGCAGCTCGGGATGCTCCTCCTCCAGCGCTTCCAGGGTGCGCAGCAGCTGGTCGAACTCCGCGTCGCTGATGACGGGAGCGTCCTTCACGTAGTACCGGAAACGGTGCTCCTCGATCTGCTCAGCGAGCTGCGCGTGCTGCTCCCGTGCCTCGGCGGGCACCGTCGTCTCCGCTTGCTTGTCGCCGGCCACCGTGTTGTCCTCCCGTTACTCTGGGTTGTCCGCGAGGGATCTCGCCGCCTGGACGCAGTGGGCGAGGGCCTTGCGTGCGTAGTCGGGGGAAGCCCCCGCGAGTCCGCACGACGGCGTGACCGTGACCGCCTCCGCGAGAAGCGCGGGAGACAGCCCCAGCCTGCGCCAGAGCGTCCTGACACCCATGACGCTACCGGCAAGGTCTGACAATGGGCCGTCCGTGCCCGGGACGACACCGGCGAAGAGCCGGGTGCCCCCTTCCACCGCTTCACCGATCGTGTCGTCATCACGCTCGGTGAGGAGGGAGAAGTCGAAGGAGATCGCGGTCATGCCCGCCCGGCGCAGCAGGGCGAACGGGACGTCCGGTGCGCACGAGTGCACCACGACCGGCCCGCCCTCGTGAACCCCGGCCACTTCGCGAAGCGCGGCCTCGACGACCTGCCGGTCGACGGCCCGGTGGGTGCGGTATCCGCTGGCGGTCTTCACCTGGCCGCGCAGCACGGCGGTGAGGGAGGGTTCGTCGATCTGGAGGACTAGTTGGGCGCCGGGTACGCGCCGCTGGACCTCCGCGAGATGCTCCCGCAACCCCTCGGCGAGCGAACCGGCGAGGTCGCGGCAGGCACCCGGGTCGGACAGTACGGACTCGCCGTTCTTCAACTCCAGCGCGGCGGCCAGTGTCCAGGGGCCGACGGCCTGCACCTTCAGCTGCCCTTCGTACCCCTGCGTGAACTCCTCCAGGGCGTCGAGGTCTTGGCCGAGCCAGGACCGGGCCCGCTTGGTGTCCCGACCCGGCCGGTCCCCGATCCGCCAGCCGCTGGGCTCCACGCGCGCGTACATCTCGACGAGCAGCCCGGCGGTCCGGCCGATCATGTCCGCGCCGGGGCCGCGGGCGGGCAGCTCCGGCAGGAACGGGAAGTCGTCGAAGCTCCCGGTGACGGTCTTGGCGGCCTCGCGGGCATCGCCGCCGGGCATGGAGCCCACGCCAGTGGCGGGACCAAAGGTGAACTGGCTGTTTTCACTCACGCCGAAAGCCTACGGAACCGCCCGGCGGAGGTCAGCGCCCCGGCCGCACCGTCAGGTCGTTGACCTCCGCGTCGCGGGGCAGGTCGAGCGCCATCAGGATCGTCGTCGCCACCGACTCGGGGTCGATCCACTGTGCGGCGTCGTACTCCTTGCCCTCCTGCTGGTGCACCTTGGCCTGCATGGGGCTCGCCGTACGGCCGGGGTAGACGGAGGTGACGCGGACGCCGTTGTCGTGCTCCTCGTTGCGCAACGCGTCCGCGAGGGCCTTCAGGCCGTGCTTGGAGGCGGCGTACGCGGACCAGTCGGCGCTCGCCCTGAGGCCCGCGCCCGAGTTGACGAACACCACGTGGCCGCGGGTGGCGCGGAGTTGGGGCAGGAAGTGGCGGGTCAGTTCGGCGGGGGCGATGAGGTTGACGTTGAGCTGGTGGCGCCAGGACTTGGGGGTCAGGTCGCCGACCGGGCCGAGGTCGACGACGCCCGCGATGTGCAGCAGGGAGTCCACCCGGTCGGGCAGCGTCTGGTGGGAGAAGGCCCAGCTCAGCTTGTCCGGGTCCGCCAGGTTGCCCACCAGTGTCCTGGCGCCCGGGAACTGAGCGGCCAGTTCCTTCGCGCGGCCCGCGTCGCGCGCGTGCAGGACGAGTTCGTCCCCGCGCGCGTGGAGGCGGCGGGCGACGGCCGAACCGATGCCGCTGCCCGCCCCGGTGATCACATGTGTAGCCATGTGCGCCATGGTCGCATCAGGCCACGCCCCGGCTCTCCTCCAGGTACGCCATCGCCCCCACCGGCTCCTCCGCGAAGAACACCAGGTCGGTCAGCGGACGGGGCAGGAAACCCTCGTCCTCCATGCGGCGGAACTGTTCCTTGAGGCCGTCGTAGAAGCCCGCGGTGTTGAGCAGGACAACCGGCTTGTCGGTGTGCCCGTGTTTCTTCAGCTCAAGGATCTCGGTCGCCTCGTCCAGCGTTCCCGTACCACCCACCATGATCACCACGGCGTCGGCCTTCTCCAGGAGCAGCTTCTTGCGCTCGGCGAGGTCCTTCGCGATGACCATCTCGTCGGCGCCCGGGCGCGCCTTGGCGGCGAGGAAGTCCACGGAGACCCCGAGCAGCCGCCCGCCCGCCTCCTGCACGCCGTCGGCGACCACCTTCATGAGACCGACGTCGGAGCCGCCCCACACCAGCGTGTGGCCGCCCTTGCCGATGAGCTTCGCGAACTCCCGCGCGGGACGCGTGTAACGGTCGGACAGGTCGGCGGCGGAGAGAAAGACGCAGATTCGCATGGAGTCACCGTACGCGGGAAGAACCGGCGCCCCGCGCGTGCTTCCCCGGTATGGCTGATGGACACACGATCACGATCGAACAGGGCACCCAGCGCGTGCGGGTGGTCAGCGGCGACCAGGTACTGGCGGAGTCCGACCGCCCGTTGATCCTGCGCGAGACCGGCTGTCCCGCGCGCTACTACCTCCCCGCCGAGGACGTACGCCTCGACCTCCTGACCCCCTCGCAGACCCACACCTACTGCCCCTTCAAGGGAACCGCCTCCTACTGGTCGCTGCCCGACGCGGCCGACCTCGTCTGGTCCTACCCCGACCCCAAGCCGGACGTCTCCCGGATCAAGGACCATCTCTGCTTCTACGACGTCGAAGTGGTGTGAGGAGCAGTGTCGTGACTGACTAGTTCACCGCCGGGTGGCAGTCTTCCCGGCATGGACAAAAAGACGCTTTCACGCGACGGCACCCCGATCGCATACGAACGCACGGGCCGGGGCCCGGCGGTCGTCCTCGTGAGCGGCGCGATGTCCACCGGCCACACGGTGGCACCGCTGGCCGGGCAGCTCTCCGACGGCTTCACTGTCGTCGTGTACGACCGCCGGGGGCGCGGCGAGAGCGAAGACACGCTGCCGTACGCGGTGCAGCGCGAGGTCGAGGATCTCGCGGCGCTCATCGAGGCGGTCGGCGGTCAGACGGCGCTGTACGGCATCTCGTCGGGTGGTGCGCTGGCCCTCGAAGCGGCGGCGAGCGGGCTGCCGGTCAGCAAGGTCGCGGTGTACGAGACGCCGTTCGCGGTGTACGAGGGCGGTGCGCAGGAGCGCGCCGAGTACACCGAGCGGCTGACTCAGGCACTGGCGGAGGGCAGGCGCGGGGACGCCGTCGAGCTGTTCCTGAGGCTGACCGGGCTTGCCGAGGAGATGATCCAGGGCGCCCGCCAGTCCCCCATCTGGGCCGGCATGGAGTCGATCGCACCGAGCCTGGCGTACGACAACGCCGTCATGGGCGACGGACTCGTCCCCCGGCACCGGCTGGCCGCGATCACCGTCCCCGTCCTGGCCGTCGCGGGCGGAGAGAGCCCCGCGTGGCTGCGCGAGGCGGCGCGGGCGGTCGCGGAGGGGGTGCCCGACGGGACATACCGGAGCCTTCAGGGGCAGACGCACCTGGTGGATCCGCAGGTTCTCGGTCCGGTGCTCGCCGAGTTCTACGCACAGTAGACGGGCAACCCGCCGACGGGGCACGCGCGCGTGGAGGGCGGTTACGCGGTACGTCCCGCGCGGGTTACGCCGGTACGGCCCTCGCCCGCGTCGTCGACGCGATCGTCGCCGAGCCCACCACGCGCGTGCCGTCGTACAGGACGATCGCCTGGCCGGGGGCGACGCCCCGGACCGGCTCTACGAACGTGACTTCCAGGGAGCCGTCGACAAGCTCGGCCGATACCTCGGTCTCGCCGCCGTGGGCGCGGAGCTGGGCCGTGTAGGTGCCGGGGCCTGAGGGGGCCGCGCCGCACCAGCGGGGCTTGATCGCGGTCAGTGCGGTGACATCGAGGGCGGAGGCGGGGCCGACGGTCACCGTGTTGTCCACCGGGGAGATGTCGAGGACGTAGCGCGGCTTGCCGTCGGGTGCCGGGTGGCCGATCCTCAGCCCCTTGCGCTGACCGATGGTGAAGCCGTATGCGCCCTCGTGCGTGCCGAGCTTCGCTCCCGACTCGTCGACGATGTCGCCCTCCGCCTTGCCCAGCCGGTTGGCCAGGAAGCCCTGGGTGTCGCCGTCGGCGATGAAGCAGATGTCGTGCGAGTCGGGCTTCTTGGCCACCGCAAGCCCCCTGCGCTCGGCCTCCGCGCGGATCTCGTCCTTCGTCGTCACGGTGTCGCCGAGCGGGAACATCGCGTGGGCGAGCTGCCGGTCGTCGAGGACGCCGAGGACGTACGACTGGTCCTTCGCCATGTCGGAGGCGCGGTGCAGCTCACGGGCGCCGTCCTCGTTCACGATCACCTTGGCGTAGTGGCCGGTGCACACCGCGTCGAAGCCGAGCGCGAGGGCCTTGTCCAGGAGGGCGGCGAACTTGATCTTCTCGTTGCAGCGCAGGCAGGGGTTGGGGGTACGGCCCGCCTCGTACTCGGCGACGAAGTCCTCGACCACGTCCTCGCGGAAGCGGTCGGCGAGGTCCCAGACGTAGAAGGGGATGCCGATGACGTCCGCCGCGCGGCGGGCGTCGCGGGAGTCCTCGATGGTGCAACAGCCGCGCGCGCCCGTACGGAAGGACTGCGGGTTCGCGGAGAGCGCGAGGTGGACGCCGGTCACGTCGTGGCCCGCCTCGGCCGCGCGGGCGGCGGCCACGGCGGAGTCCACGCCGCCCGACATGGCGGCGAGTACGCGGAGGGGGCGGGGGCGCTGCGGGGTCTCAGTCATAACCCTTCCAGGGTAAGGGCCCGCGGGAACCAAGGCCGACGAGTATCCGTTCACGATCACATGGGGGCGAGAAGAGCAACCAAGGACTCCGGGACCACGGCTGAGAACTCCGGGGGCAGGGACGGCGACCGGCGCATCGGGCGGCGGGCGCTGCTGACCGGCCTGGCCGCGGCCGCGGTGGGCACGGCCGTGCTGGCGCGCGACGAGCTGGGGCGCCTGTGGTGGCGGGTGCCGGGTGTGGAGAAGCCGCGCAAGGCGGGCGCGGTCGACTACACGGGCGCGAAGTGGGTGGCGGCGTCCTCGGCGAACTGGCGGCGCGCGGACCGGCCCGACGACTACGGCGTAGACATGGTCATCATCCATGTCACGCAAGGCAGCTTCGACAGCGCGGTGAAGGTGTTCCAGGATGCGGGGCACGGGGCGGCGGCGCACTACATCGTCCGCAAGGACGGCCACATCGCGCAGATGATCCGCGAGCTGGACGTGGCGTTTCACGCGGGGAACCGCGACTACAACGAACGCAGCGTCGGCATCGAGCACGAGGGCTTCGTGGACAAGCCGGAGGACTTCACGGACGAGATGTACGAAGCCTCGGCGCGCCTCACGGCCCGGATATGCGCGCGGTACGGCATCCCCGTCGACCGGCAGCACATCATCGGGCATGTGGAGGTGCCGGGCACGGACCACACCGACCCTGGTGAGGGCTGGGACTGGGACCGGTACATGCGGCTGGTGCGCAGGGCGAGCGCCGGCACGACGGGCCAGGGCCAGGCCGGGGCTCAGGGGCGGTCCGGCGTCAGCTGACTCCCGCGTCAGCTCGGTCCGACGTCAGCTGAGGCCGGCTGCCCTGGCCCGTTCCACCGCCGGGCCGATGGCCTTGGCCAGCGCCTCCACGTCGGCTTCCGTGGAGGTGTGGCCGAGGGAGAAGCGGAGGGTGCCGCGGGCGAGGTCCGGGTCGGTGCCGGTGGCGAGGAGGACGTGGCTGGGCTGGGCGACGCCGGCGGTGCAGGCCGAGCCGGTGGAGCATTCGATGCCCTGGGCGTCCAGGAGGAGGAGCAGCGAGTCTCCCTCGCAGCCCGGGAAGGTGAAGTGGGCGTTCGCCGGGAGGCGGCCCTCCCGTGCGGGGTCCCCTCCGAGCATCGCGTCCGGGACCGCCGTACGCACCGCCTCGATCAGGTCGTCCCGCAGGCCGCCGATCTCCCGTGCGAACCACTCGCGCTGTTCGGCGGCGAGGCGGCCGGCGACCGCGAAGGAGGCGATGGCCGGGACGTCGAGGGTGCCGGAGCGGACGTGGCGCTCCTGGCCGCCGCCGTGCAGAACCGGTACGGGCGTGTACTCACGGCCGAGGAGCAGGGCACCGATGCCGTACGGGCCGCCGATCTTGTGGCCCGAGACCGTCATCGCGGCGAGGCCGGAGGCGGCGAAGTCGACGGGGACCTGGCCGAAGGCCTGGACGGCGTCGGCGTGCAGGGGGACGTCGAACTCGGCGGCGGTCTCGGCGAGTTCGCGGATCGGCATGACCGTGCCGATCTCGTTGTTCGCCCACATGACGGTGGCCAGGGCCACGTCGTCGGGGTTGCGGGCGATGGCTTCGCGCAGCGCCTCGGGGTGGACCCGGCCGAAGGGGTCGACCGGGAGGTACTCGACCGTGGCGCCCTCGTGTTCGCCGAGCCAGTGGACGGCGTCCAGGACGGCGTGGTGTTCGACGGGGCTCACGAGGACCCGGGTGCGGGCCGGGTCGGCGTCTCGGCGGGACCAGTACAGGCCCTTGACGGCGAGGTTGTCCGCCTCGGTGCCGCCCGAGGTGAAGACGACCTCGCTGGGGCGGGCGGCGAGGGCTTCCGCGAGGGTTTCGCGGGCCTCCTCCACCGTTCGCCTTGCCTGGCGGCCCGATGCGTGGAGGGAGGACGCGTTGCCGGTGACGCCGAGGTGCGTGGTGAGTGCCTCGACTGCCTCGGGGAGCATCGGGGTGGTCGCGGCGTGGTCGAGGTATGCCATGGTGACGCCGATTCTACGGGTCCGCTGCGTTGGGCTTGGGCCGCAGGTTGTGCCTGGACCCCGTTGCGACGCGCCCGGCGCTGCAGGCTGTGCCCACCGTTTCGCCCTGCGGAACGCCTGCCCACAGCGGTAGCGGCATCTCGAGCCGTTACCTCAGAAACTCCACGACACCGTGTTGTCCGCCTGCATGAAGGCCACCAGGACCAGGAGGTCGGCGATTCCGAGGCCCAGGCCCAGGTATGCGCGGCCCTTGCGGGCCGTGCCGCGCCAGAGGGCTGCGGATGCCAGGGCGATGGCGATCGGGCCGAGGAAGACGTTGAGGACGAGGAGGCCCACGAGACCGAGGATGAAGGCGGCGACGGCCATGCCGTCGGCGTCGCGGGCGGTGGTCTGAGGGGTTGCAGATGCGGTGAGTTGCATGGTGGTCAGCTCCCGACGGGCTGGATGAGCGGTCAGTTGACGGATGACGCGCGCCGGCGGCCGTGCCGCTCGCGGAGCGCGAAGATGCCGAGCCAGGCGGCGATCACTACGGCGGCGACGGCGGTGAAGGTGAGCGGTGCATGGGCCACGGTGCCCAGCACGACGCCCAGCAGCAGAAGTGCGGCGACGATGAACAGCATGGGTGGGTTCCCCTCCGTTACGGTTCAGTGAACGATTGTGGTTACAAGTGTTCACTGACTTGCAAGTCTAGCGCGTCGTGCGGCTTTCCAATTACGGAGAACAGTTGTTAACTGCATGGCATGAGTCACACCCTCGGCGTCCGACAGGCCCAGAAGCAGAAGACCCGGCAGGCGCTCCTGGACGCCGCCCTGGGACTGCTGGAGGAGCAGAGCCTGAGCAGCCTGGGCCTGCGTGAGGTCACCCGCGAGGTCGGCGTCGCCCCGACCGCCTTCTACCGGCACTTCCGCTCCATCGCGGACCTCGGCGTCGCACTGGTCGAGGAGGCGCTCGGCAGTCTGCACCCGACGATCCGGATGGCCGTGTCCGCGACGGACGACCCCGACGAACGCATAGCCCGCGCCATCGAGTTGATCGTCGGTCATGTGGAGGCGCACCCCGCCCACATCCGCTTCATCGCCCGTGAGCGCAGCGGCGGGGTCCGGCCGGTGCGCGAGGCGATCCGCGACCAACTGGCCCGGTTCACCGAGGAGGTGAAGGCCCAGTTGGTCAAGGACCCCCAGGCCGAGGGGTGGACGGACGACGACCTGTCGATGCTCGCCAGCCTCTACGTCGACCAGATGCTGTTCACGGCCTCCCTCTTCCTGGAAGCCCTGGACGCCCCGCCGGAGGAGCGCGAGCGCGTCGCCCATGTCGCGACCCGGCAACTGCGGCTCATCAGCATCGGCCGGCAGCACTGGCTCGACTGACACACACGGACAGGCGGCGCCCCCGTTCACCGGGGGCGCCGCCTTCGTCGTACGAGATCCGTGGTCAGCTCTTCGTGGCCTGAGCGGTCGGCTGACCGCTCGGCTGACCACTGGGCATGCCGCCCCCGCCCGGGCCGCCACCACAGCCGGCACCCTGCCCGCCGCCAGGAGCACCGGACGGCATACCCGAGGGCGCACCGCTCTGCATGGCGGACGGGTTGCCGCTCGGCATCCCGGACGGGTTGCCGGACGGACAGGCCGCCTGCTGGCCGGAGTTGCCGCTGTTCGAGGTGGACGACGAGTCGTCCGAACCGCCGCAGGCCGTGAGCAGCAGCGGCGACAGTGCCAGCAGGGCCACGGCGGGGGCGAGGCGCGCACGCTTCATGAGAATCAACTCCAAGAACGATGAGGGAGTCCTGAGGCGGGCACTCAATCAACGGCGCTTGGGGCTTCCTTGGGGCCGCCCTGTACGCGGCCTGTCAATCCGGCAAAGCTCGTCTCAACTCAACGCGCTGACCTGCGGCTTCCCGACAGGCACGGGCCCACTCGCTGGTACAGCCCCGTGACAGAAGCGTCATCGGAGCCGTACGCGCGCCAACTGCCGCGACTGCGCCACCAGTCGGTCCGCGCTGTCCCAGACCTCGGCGTCCTCCTCCAGGAAGCCGCCGGCGAGGTTGCGGGTGGTGATGGACACCCGCAGCGGGCCCGGTGCGGGGCGGCAGCGGACGTGGACGGTCAGCTCGACCGTGGGGACCCAGCCGCCGAGGCCGATCTCGAAGGCGGTCGGCGGCAGCGCGTCCACCGCGAGGAGCAGCGCGAAGGGGTCGGCGTCCCGGCCGTCGGCCAGCCCGAACCAGGCCCGCATCTCGCCCTTGCCGGACGGGGATCCGAGCGCCCAGCCCAGGGTCGAGGGGTCGAGCTTCATCATCAGCCGGTCGGCGATCGCGGGCCTGCCGGAGGCCGGGGCCGGTCCGTCCTCGGGGCCGAAGCACTGACCCATGGGCGGGATCGCGGGCGGCAGGGCCGTCGTACGGACGTCGTCCGGCAGGGTGTCGAGGTCGCCGTAGGAGGCGAGGACGCGGATGCGTTCGACTTCGCGGCCCTCGTCGTCGTACTGGAAGAGGGAGGCCTGGCCGGTGGAGAGGGTGCGGCCGGTGCGGACGATGTCCGTGCGGACGATCGCGGGGCCGGGGCGGGAGGCGGTGAGGTAGTGCGCGGAGATGGTGAAGGGGTCGCCGTGCGGGAGCGTGTCCGCGAGGGCGCGGCCCAGGACGGCCAGCAGATAGCCGCCGTTGACGGCGTTGAGGATCGTCCAGCCGGCGGAGAGGTCGATGTCGTACAGGCCGGGTCCGCGTGGGGTGAGCGCGGTGTCGCGGTCGAACTCGCTGTCGCCGATCGTGGCCCGTGCGGCCGGGGCGGAGGCTGCTTCTGGCATGGCTGAACGCTACAACAGGTAACTACTAAGCGGTAGCTTTTCCCGGATCCCGGGCAGTCCTCTCCTGGTGAGGACCGCACAATTTCTCGGTAAGTGTCCGTACTGGTCCGTCAACCTCAGGCCGTCCCTTCCCCTCTGTAGGGACATGAGCCTCACCGGGACCCCGTTCCTCTACACCCTGGTCGCGCTGTCCCTCGTCGCCATCGCGCTGCCGCTCGTCCTCTGGTCGCGGATCCGCGGCCCCCGAGCCCTGCGCGCGCTGGCCCGGATGCTGATGCTGCTGTTCGCCCAGGGCACGGCCGTCGCGCTCGTCTTCGTGCTGGTCAACAACCAGAACATGCTGTACGACAACTGGGGCGATCTGCTCGGCACGGGCAACCACGTGGAACAGGCCGCCAACCTCGGGCCGGACGGCACGGGCGGCATCTCACTCAAAGACCTGCCCCCTGTCCGCCAGTCGTTCGCCCCCGCCCTCGGGCCGGGCATGGATGCGGCCGGCGGTGTGCGCGTCACGCATCTGACGGGCCGTGTCTCGGGCGTGCGCGGCGAGGTCTACGTCTGGCTGCCGCCGCAGTACGACCAGCCCGCCTACCGGGATCACAAGTTCCCGGTGGTGGAGCTGCTGCCGGGCTATCCCGGCTCGGCGAGGGCGTGGTTCAGGACGCTGGACGCGCATGAGCAGCTGTTTCCGCTGATGCGCAGTGGCCGCGTCGCACCGTTCATCCTGGTGGCGCCGCGCACCACCTTGCTGCCCGGCGTGGACACCGGCTGCGCGAACGTCCCGGGCAAGGTGAACGCCGACAGCTGGCTGAGTGTCGATGTGCCGCGGATGGTGATGGACAACTTCCGGGCACAGTCCGCGCCCGAGGGCTGGGCGGTGGCCGGGTACTCGGCGGGCGGGCACTGCGCCACGAAGCTCGCCGTCGCCCATCCCGACCGCTACCGGGCCGCCGTCAGCATGTCCGGCTACAACGACCCGAAGGCCGAGCGCGCCGCGCTCACCGCGAAGTCCCCGGCCCTGCGCCGCGCGAACAACCCGTATCTGCTGCTGCTCAAGGCCCACACCCCGCCTCCGGTCGCGCTCTACCTCTCCGGCCAGCCGCACGACGGGTACGAGGCGGCCATGGCCCTGAAGCGGGCCGCGAGGCCGCCGACGTCCGTGGATGTGGTGTTCGTGCCACGCAGCGCGGGCGGTCACACGATGGCGCTGTGGCGGCCGCAGGTGGTCCCGGCCTTCGAGTGGCTGACCCGGCAGATGCAGGTCACTCCTCGCGTACCGTCGAGCGCCGATTCCACGCGCGCGGCGCTCGCCAGTGGAAGCGCATCGCCAGCAACCGCAGTACGAAGGCCGTGACGGCCGCGAACCCGCCGGCGAGCGGGGTCAGCACGTCGTAGTGGACGCACAGGACGACCATCGTGGCGCCGACGATCGCCGGGACCGCGTACAGATCGCGGTCCCGGCGCAGCAGCGACGGCACCTCGTTGGCGAGGACGTCCCGCAGCACGCCCCCGCCGACGGCCGTCGCCGGGCCCAGCGTCGCCGAGGCCGTCAGGCCGAGCCCGTACTCGTACGCCTTCGTCGTGCCCGCGACGCAGAACAGGCCGAGGCCCGCCGCCGAGCGCGGTGACCTCGGCGAGTACGGCGATGCCGAACACGTCGAAGTTCTTGCGGACGGCCAGCAGCGCGCCGGAGATGGCGAAGACGAAGATGCCGATCAGGTCGAGCGTGTGCTGGACGGACGGGGTGAACAGTTGCTGGAGCACCCCCATATTCACCTCACCCAGCAGTGAGCCCCCGCCTTACGAATGAAGGCGGGGGCTCACTCAGGGGGCTCGCTGAGGGGGCTCACTTCTCCTTGGCGGGCGCCTCATCCGCAGGGCCTTCGGGCGCCGCGTCCGCAGCCGCTTCCACCTCCGCCGCCACCGCCGCGCTGGTCTCCGCCGACTCCGCGAGCACCTCGTCCGACACCAGCTCCGCCGCCTCCTTGGCCGCGGTGAGCAGAACGGTGTCCTGCGGTGCCTGGTCCTCGAAGTTCTCCGGGTGGTGGCAGGCGACCTGCTGGCCGGGCTTCAGCTCGATCAGCGGCGGCTCGGTGGTCGTGCAGATCTGCGTCGCCTTCCAGCACCGGGTGTGGAAGCGGCAGCCGCTCGGCGGGGCGATCGGCGAGGGCACGTCGCCCTTGAGCAGGATGCGCTCGCTCTTGGCGTTCTTGCGCCGCGGGTCCGGGATCGGCACGGCCGACATCAGCGCCTTGGTGTACGGGTGCATCGGCGCCCGGTACAGCGATTCACGGTCGGCGAGTTCGACGATCTTGCCGAGGTACATCACCGCGATCCGGTCCGACACATGCCGGACGACCGACAGGTCGTGCGCGATGATCACGTACGTCAGGCCCAGCTCCTGCTGGAGGTCGTCGAGGAGGTTGACGACCTGCGCCTGGATGGACACGTCCAGCGCGGAGACCGGCTCGTCCGCCACGACCAGCTTCGGGTTGAGCGCGAGCGCGCGGGCGATGCCGATGCGCTGGCGCTGGCCGCCGGAGAACTCGTGCGGATAGCGGTTGTAGTGCTCGGGGTTGAGACCCACCACCGACAGCAGCCGCTGCACTTCTTTCTTGATGCCGCCCTCGGGCGTGACGCCCTGGAGCTTGAAGGGGGCGCCGATGATGGTGCCGATGGTGTGGCGCGGGTTCAGCGACGAGTACGGGTCCTGGAAGATCATCTGGACATCGCGGCGCAGCGGACGCATCCCGCTCACACCCAGGTGCGTGATGTCCTTGCCCTCGAACTCGACCTTCCCGGCGGTCGGTTCGAGCAGCCGGGTGATCAGCCGGCCCATCGTCGACTTGCCGCAGCCCGACTCGCCGACCACCCCGAGGGTTTCGCCGGACTTGACCTCGAAGTCGATGCCGTCGACCGCGCGCACCGCGCCGACCTGCCGCTGGAGCAGGCCCTTGCGGATCGGGAAGTGCTTCTGGAGCCCGGTCACCTTCAGCAGGGTCTCGCCGGGGGCGGCGTCGCCCTTGGTGATCACCGTGCCTTCGCTCTGAGGGATGCTCACTTTGTCCTCGCTCACAGCTTCGGCGCAATCTCTTCGGTCCAGATCCGCTCCCGCTGCTCCCTGGTCATATGGCAGGCGGCCCAGTGCTGGCTTCCGACCTCGGCCAGCTCGGGGCGGACCGTGCGGGTGACGTCGTCCTTGGGGATGTCGGCGTACGGGCAGCGCGGGTTGAAGGCGCAGCCGGACGGGATGTTGATCAGGGACGGCGGGGAGCCCTTGACCGGGATGAGCCGCTCCTGCTGCTCACGGTCCAGGCGCGGCATCGAGCCCAGCAGGCCCCAGGTGTAGGGGTGGCGGGGCTCGTAGAACACCTTCTCGGCGGGGCCGCGCTCCACGCAGCGGCCGCCGTACATCACCAGGATGTCGTCGGAGAGTTCGGCGACGACGCCCAGGTCGTGGGTGATGATGATGACCGCGGAGCCGAACTCCTTCTGCAGATCGCGGATCAGGTCGAGGATCTGCGCCTGGACGGTCACGTCGAGGGCGGTCGTCGGCTCGTCCGCGATGAGCAGCTCGGGGTTGTTGACCAGCGCCATGGCGATCATCGCGCGCTGCCGCATGCCGCCGGAGAACTCGTGCGAGTAGCTGTCGACGCGCTTGTCCGGCTGCGGGATGCCCACCCGGTCGAGCATCTCGACCGCGCGCCGCTTGGCGGTCTTCTTGTCGACGTTGTGGTGGATGCGGTACGCCTCCACGATCTGCTGACCGATCGTGTAGTACGGATGCAGCGCGGACAGCGGATCCTGGAAGATCATCGCCATGTCACGGCCGCGCAGCTTGCGCACCTGATCGGGGTCGGCGGACAGCAACTCGGTGCCGTCCAGCCAGATCTCCCCGGAGATCTGCGCCTTGCGCTTGCCGTACTGGCCGGCGGTGTGCAGGCCCATGATGCCGAGCGAGGTCACCGACTTGCCGGAGCCGGACTCGCCCACGATGCCGAGGGTCTTGCCCTTCTCCAGTTGGAAGCTGAGCCCGTCGACGGACTTGACCAGGCCGTCGTCGGTCGGGAAGTGCACCTTCAGATCGCGTACTTCGAGGAAGGCGGTCGGGGCGGGCGAGGTGCCGGTGGGCTCCCCGACTGCCGCGCCGGTTTTGCTGAGTTCGGTCATGCCAGCCTCACTCGGGGGTCGATCACGGCGTACAGGATGTCCACCACGAGGTTGGCGAAGAGCACCGCGAGAGAAGTGATCAGGGTGACGCCCACGATGACGGGCAGGTCCTGGTTCCGGATGGCGTCAAGCACGGCCCGGCCCAGGCCCGGCAGGTTGAACGTGGACTCGGTGAGGATCGCGCCGCCGATGAGGGCACCGAGGTCCATGCCGAGCATCGTGAGGATGGGCGTCATCGTCGAGCGCATGGCGTGCTTGCCGATGACGGTCTGCTCCTTGAGGCCCTTGGCGCGGGCGGTGCGGATGTAGTCCTCGCCGAGGATCTCCAGCATGGTGGCGCGGGTGATCCGGGCGTACATCGCCGCGTAGAGGAACGCCAGCGTGATCCACGGCAGGATCATGCCGCCCAACCAGCCGCCGAAGCTGTCCTCCAGGGGCACATACGACGCGTCGATCCAGTTCAGCCCGTAGGCGAAGATCGCCAGGCTCAGCATGCCGGTGAAGTAGATGGGCAGGGAGACACCGCTGAGGGCGACGACCATCGCGCTGCGGTCCCAGATGGTGCCCCGCCGGAGCGCGGAGAGCACACCCGCCGCCACACCGAAGACCAGCCACAGCACGGCGGCACCGAGCGCGAGACCCAGGGTCACCGGGAAGCGGTCGGTCAGCACCGGCCAGATGGCCTGCTCGCTGCGGAAGGAGTAGCCGAAGCACGGTGCGGAACAGTGAATGGTGTCGCCGCCGCCCGAGTAGGTGCGGCCGGCGAAGATGCCCTTGAAGAACTCCCAGACCTGAACGTAGATCGGGTCGCCCAGACCCAGCTTCTGACGCACCCCCTCGACGGCGGCGGGGTCGGCCTGCTTGCCCACGAAACTCGAGGCGATGTCGACGCCCGCCCACTTGGGGACGAGGAAGAAGATGCTGAAGACCACCAGGATGATGACCACGAGCATCACTGCGGCGGCGAACAACCGCCTGATGAGGTAAGCGAGCACAGCTCTCGGCCCGCCGCGGACCGTGGGCCACCGGAGGTCGTCCGGTGGCCCACGTTCACGCTGCGCCGGCCTTCACCTGCCTTTCGTGCCGTATGGCGGGTGTGCCGGGTGTCAGCTTGCGGACTTCAGACCGAGGTTGACGAAGTCGTACATACCGCTGTAGTTGTCGGTGGTGTAGACGTTCGCCAGTCGGGCGGAGCGCCAGTTGATGAACTTCTCGAAGACGAAGGGCATGTAGTAAGCGCCCTCCATCACCTTGTGGTTGATCTCCGTGGAGATCTCGGTCTTCTTCGCCTCGTCCAGCTCGTTGATGTAGCTGTCGAACAGGCCGTCGATCGTCTTGTCCTTGATCAGGGCGAAGTTGTTGTTACCGCTCTCCAGGATGTACTTGCTGTCCCACAGCGGCATGCCGTAGCCCTGGACGGTCGGGAAGTCCGGGCCCCAGCCCATGATGATGATGCCGTAGCCCTTCTTCTTCACGTTGGAGGGGCTGCCGATGATGCCGGTGGTCTGCGAGCCGTCGAACTGGTCGATCTCGGCGTTGATGCCGATCTTCTTCAGCGACGCCTGCAGGGACTGGGCGGTGGCCACCTCGACCGGCTTGTTGTTGCGGACGGCGATGGTGGTCTTGAAGCCGTTCGGCTGACCGCAGGCCTTCAGCGCTTCCTTGGCCTTGGCCGCGTTGCCGCTCTTGTTGGCGCCCGCCATCTCGTACGGGTCGTACTTCTGGCCCTCGGAGCCCGGGACCGACGGCGGCAGCATGTTGGTGCCGATGTCACCGCCGGCGATGGGACCGCCGCGCGCGGTCTGCAGCGACACGTGGTCGGCGCCGTAGATCACGGCCTTGCGGCACTCGATGTTGTCGAACGGCTTCACGCTCTGCGGGAAGACCGCGTAGCGGATGTAGCCGGAGACCGGGTTGTCCAGGTTGGCCTTGTGCTCCTTCAGGGCGGTGGTGCGGCCCTGCGGCGACATGCCGGTCTGGTTGATGTCGAGGTCCAGGTCACCGCTGATCAGACGCTGGTCCAGCTGGTTGGCGTCCGAGAAGAACTGGACGGTGATCTTGTCCGGGTACGCCTTGCGGATCGGGTCCGAGGCCTGCTTCCAGTTGGTGTTGCGGACCAGCGTGAGGTCCTTGCCCGGGCTGTACGACTCGAACTTGTACGGGCCGGAGGAGAACGGCTTCAGGCCGTACTTGGACTTGGTGTCCATGTCCTGGCGGACCGGGGACGCCGAGATCAGGGCCAGCATGTCCGGGAAGTCCGAATTGGCCTGCGGCAGCTTGAAGATGATGGTCTTGTCGTTGGGCGTCTCGATCGCCTTCAGACCCAGCTTGTCCTTGGAGGTGTCCTTGTACGGGCCCTTGTACTCGCCGTTGGGGTCGAGCACGTCCTTCAGGTACACCGGACCGCCGGACAGCACGTCCTGCGCCCACACGCGCTCGATGCCGTACTTGACGTCCTTGGAGGTGATCGGCTTGCCGTCCTCCCAGGTGACGCCGTCACGCAGGGTGAACGTGTAGGTCTTGCCGTCGTCCGAGACCTTGCCGGTGTCGGTGGCGAGGTCCGGAGTGAGCTCGGCTCCGGCCTTGCCGGGCTCCGCCTTGCCCGTGACGAGCTGGCGGCTGTAGTAGCGCGCGAAGTTCCACATGAAGCCGTAGTAGCCGCGCGTGGTGTCCCACGAGTCGGCGTCCTGGGCGCCACCGAACTTCAGCGTGCCGCCCTTCTTGGCGAGGGAGGCCTGGGCGACCTTGTTGTTGGCGGCGTCGAAGCCGGCCGCGCCGGTCTTCGAGCCCTCGCCGTTGTCGCTGTCGCCACCGCCGCACGCCGCCGTGGTCAGCAGCGCGGCGACCGCGGCGACAGCGGCAAATGCCTGCTTACGCCGCCCTGAGGTGCGTTTGGTAGTCACGATCTCGGATCCTCCGGTTTGATGAGAGACCCCGTGTCAGTGCCACGGGACGCTTTAGGTACGGCAGTTCAGCGGGAGCCCTTCGGGTCCAGCGCGTCACGCACGCCGTCGCCGAAGAGGTTGAAGGCGAGGACAGTGATGAAGATCGCCACACCAGGGACCACCATGTACATGGGATCCGACTCGTAGTAGTCGATCGCGCTCGAAAGCATCTGCCCCCACGAGGCCGTGGGCGGCTTGACGCCCACGCCCAGGAAGCTGAGTGCCGCCTCGGTGAGGATGTTGGTGGGGATCATCATCGTCGTGTACACGATGATCGGTGCGACGAGGTTGGGCAGCAGCTCCTTGAACAGGATGTACAGCCGCCCGGCGCCCAGGGAGCGGGCGGCCTCGACGTATTCGCGTTCGCGCAAAGAAAGCGTCTGACCGCGTACCACGCGTCCGATGTACGGCCACCCGAAGAAGCCGATGACCAGGATCATCACGAACACGCGCACGCTGGACCCGGTCAGGCCCAGCATGTCGTTCGGCATGACGGAGACCAGCGCGATGATGAAGAGCAGCTGCGGGAAGGCCAGCAGACCGTCCATCACCCGGCTGATGACCGAGTCGATCCAGCCGCCGAAGAAGCCGGCGAGGATACCGAGGACGGTGCCCAGGACGACGGCGACGACGGCCGACAGGAAGCCGACCAGCAGCGAGATCCGGGCGCCGTAGAGGATGCGGGCGAGGATGTCGCGGCCGTTGACCGGCTCGACGCCCAGCAGGTGGTCGCCGCTGATGCCGCCCAGCGAGCCCGTGGGGGTGCCGAACAGCGGGTCGATCAGCTCCTCGTGATACTCGTTCGGATCCTGCCCGAGCAGGTTGGTGATGACCGGCGCGAGCAGGGCGACCACCACGAGGAGGAGCACCACGACGCCGCCCGTCAGAGCGAGCTTGTCCCGCTTCAGGCGCTCCCAGGCGATCCGGCCCAGGGAGCGACCCTGTACGGCCTTGGCGCCGGTGCCTGCGACCGCCGCTTCCTCGGCCGCGCTCGGGGCCGCCTCGGCGGTCGGCTCGTGCAATGGTGCCGTCATCTGGCAGGGACCCCTCTCAACCGGTGGTAACCGGCCCGCACGTGCCGCTGTGGCGGCGTGATCAGTCCGTGTACTGGGGTTTCGAACACCCCTGGTGCGGGAGTCTTCAACGCTTTGGCGACGCGTTGCCAGACTTGGCGGTGAAAGGATGCGTAACCGTGATGCGGCGTCCAGGGTTCCGTTATCCGGACAGCGGGTAACGGGGGCCGGACGAGGACAAGTCGGGCATCCGGCGCGGGTCAGGGCTTTCCGTCGCGGTCTACGCGCGAAGAAGAGTTCCGCCCCTGTGGCGGAGGGTGGCCGCGCACCATGTGTTCAGTATCCGCCGTGAGCCGGCGGGTAGCCGTACCCGGCGGCGGGGGCCTGGGCGGGGGCCGCGTGGGCCTCGCGGTCGTAGAAGGGGCGGGCCTGGGCCCGCATCCACATCGCGACCGGGTCGTACTCGTCGGACATGGCGACCGTCGACACCGGCAGGCCGTCCGGGACCGCGCCGATGGACTGCTGCATCATCGCCCGCACCGAGTCCACGGCGGCCGGGCTGGTGTCGTATACATCGAGGCCGATGGCGAGGTACGGCGCCCCGAGCGCCGGCTGCACCCAGGCGCGGCGCAGGGTGCGGACCGCGGGAGTGCGGTGGGCGTTCTGCGCGAGCAGGGCGTAGAACTGCGGGATCTCGATGCCGGGCTCCGACAGCCGCAGCGGCCCCGCGGGCTGCCGCTCCAGGCCGGTGGCGATGCGGCGCAGGTCGAGCCAGGGGATGCCGACACCGCCGCCGGGCGCGTGCGGGTTCAGCCAGAGGCCGTAGTGGTCGGGGTAGAGGGTGCGGGCGACGTCCACTCCGTCGACGACTTCGTAGGAGCGGTTCCAGCCGCTGGCCGAGAGTTCCTGGGCGGAGGTGACACAGGGGGCGTAGCCGTGGCCGTCGACCTCCATGTTTCCGTACTGCGCGTCCGGTGAGCCTGCCTGGCCGTGCCAGAGGAGCATCCAGACCTGGCCGGCGGAGGGGGTCGCGAGGGCGCGCAGCAGTGCCTCGTAGGCGTCGTAACGCCCGGGCGTCACCTGGCGCAGCATGTGCTCGACCTGGCCGGTCGCGATGCTGGCGCTCACCTTGTACCGCCCCTTCACTGGAGGTTCCCCGGATTATGGAACCAGCTTAAGCGCCCAAGAGCTCGGGGCTTGTTGCACGTCGGCGAGTGCGGGTCCGTTGTGGCTTGTCGCGCCCACGCGGCGGAGCCGCACATCGATACAGCCCCGCGCCCCTGGGGTGTTGCAATCACCGTTGGTAGAAGGGGCGGGCCCTGTTGCGCATCCACTCGGCCACCGGGTCTTGTGTTACGTCCAGGAGAACCAGGTTTACCGGCCACTTCACGGGGACCTTCGCCAGGGCTCGGCCCAGCGCGTCCAGTGGAAGGGCCCTGATGTCGCCCTCCCACTGGGAGAGTTCGACGCCCACGAACATGACCGGATCGGCCGTTTCGATCGCCGCGAGGCAACGGCGGGCCGTTGTCACCACGCCGGTCCGGTCGAACTCGGTGGCCGCCGCGGACAGGAAGTCCACGGGGTCGTCCTGCCAGTCCGGTTCGTAGAGCTTGACCCGGCCGCCGGTGGTGAGGCCGTCCAGGGGGGTGCGGCCCACGCGGCAGAGTTCGGCGACGGCGGGGGGCGGGAGGGGGATGCCGACCACGCCGTCGGGGTTCACCGCGATGCCGACCTGCGGGGGCAGGCCGCGGGCGAACTCCACCGCGGGAGCGATCGTGTACGACATGTGGGAGCCGGCGATCTGGCGGAACTGTTCCTCGGAGCTGAACACCGGGACGTAGGCCTGGCCGCCGAGTTCGAGTGTGGGCAGGTCGAGCGGAACACTGTCCGGGCCGCCGCCGTTCGGGAGCGGGACCCAGACGAAGCTGCGTCCGAGGACTTCGATGATCCGTCCGCCGGCCCCCGGGACGTTGAGGGAGGCGGAGAGCACCTCCTCCAGCTCGTTGCCGGGCCAGCCCCCGTGCGGGTGGGGGTGCGCCTGTGCCGGGAAGTCCGGGAAGTCCCCTGGGAAGTCCATCTTCTGTCAACCGCCTGCCGAGATCACTGCTGTGGCTCAAAGGCTAGCGGGTGGAATACCGGGGTCAGCCCGTGAAGCCGATCCTGCGCAGCACGTCCGCCGCGTTGCGGTCGAGCAGGACCGCCGAGCCGCAGCCGTCGGGCAGATCGCCGCGCTCCACGGAGCGGATCAGCCGGGCGGCCGCCGTGCGATGGCGCAGGAAGGCGTAGCGGGAGACGCCGCGTCCGCGTTCGCGCTGGCCCTCCAGGGCGGTGCCGGGCGCAACGTCGAGCAGCAGGAGGTGCAGGGTGCCGCCGCGGCGGCGGGCCTCGCGGGACAGCCAGCGGCGCACCCAGGACTGCGTACCGCAGTCGTGGACGACGACTCCGGTGCCGGTGCGCAGGGCGCGGCGCAGTCCGGTGTAGTGCGCGAGGCGGACCAGAGGGCGGTAGACCGCGTACGGCAGGAAGCGGGGCGCGCGGGTGTCCCAGCGGTCGCGGGTGTCCTGGGAGTCGATCCGGATGCCCTTCACCGTGCGCGCCATCAGCGTGGACTTTCCGCTTCCGGGCAGGCCGGTGATCACGACGAGGTCCTTGGGGCCGAAGAGCAGTGCGTGCGGGCTGCGGCCGGCGCGGTCGCGCAGATCCCGGACGACAGGCGCCCGGTGCGCGCCGCAGGCCTCCTTGGCCGGGGCCGTGTGCTGCTCGGGCAGCGCGAGGGCCGAGCTGGTGGCGTACGCCGTGATCCTCTTCACCGTGATCGTCCTCCCCTGGGGTCGGGAGTTCCCATCCCCGTCGAGTGTAAAGAGAAGGTAATACGCGGCGTCTCCCGTTTACGTCCGCTTCCCGCAACAAGCCTGCTACAGGCCACTGAGCCCGACTGTGAACCTGAGCGGTCCCTGTGGACGGTCGTCTTGAAAGGTCCCCCTGCCGCGGTCGGCGGATGCGTGCAATGATGTGCGCGCCAACTGCATACCGGCCGCTTGAATCCGCGCGGGAGAGTTCCCAGCACCGCTGTCGCTGGGGCGCCGAAGGAGCAAGTCCCTCCCTTGAATCTCTCAGGCCCCGTTACCGCGCGGGCGAGGCACATCTGAAAAGCGGGCCGCTGCCGCAGTGGCTCCACCCAAGGTGCAAACCGTGATCTCCACCGGTCACGGCGAACCTCTCAGGTTCCGATGACAGATGGGGAGGAACTTTCCTCGCCTGTCATGCCTTGGGAGCAGATCCGATGAGCAGTACGCCTCTGCGTCACACCGCGCTCGATGCCCTGCATCGTTCGCTGGGCGCGACGATGACCGACTTCGCCGGCTGGGACATGCCCCTGCGCTATGGCTCCGAGCGCGAGGAGCACCTCGCCGTACGCACCCGGGCCGGGCTCTTCGACCTCTCCCACATGGGCGAGATCACGGTGACCGGCCCCCAGGCCGCCGCCCTGCTGGACTACGCCCTCGTCGGCAACATCGGTGCCGTCAAGCCCGGCCGCGCCCGCTACACCATGATCTGCCGCGAGGACGGCGGCATCCTCGACGACCTGATCGTCTACCGGCTGGCCGAGACCGAGTACCTGGTCGTGGCGAATGCCGGTAACGCGCAGACCGTCCTGGACGCGCTGGTCGAGCGCTCCGAGGAGTACGACGCCGAGGTGCGCGACGACCGGGACAACTACGCCCTCGTCGCTGTCCAGGGCCCCGAGTCCCCCGGCATCCTGAAGTCGCTCACCGACGCCGACCTCGACGGACTGAAGTACTACGCCGGCCTGCCCGGCACCGTCGCCGGCGTCCCCGCTCTCATCGCCCGCACCGGCTACACCGGCGAGGACGGCTTCGAGCTGTTCGTGAAGCCGGAGCACGCGGTCGAGCTGTGGCAGGCGCTGACCAAGGCGGGCGAGAGCGCGGGCCTGGTCCCGTGCGGCCTCTCCTGCCGGGACACCCTGCGCCTGGAGGCGGGCATGCCGCTGTACGGGCATGAGCTGTCGACCGGGCTGACGCCCTTCGACGCCGGGCTCGGCCGGGTGGTGAAGTTCGAGAAGGAAGGCGACTTCGTGGGGCGCGCGGCGCTGACCGAGGCTGCTGCCCGGGCCCAGGCGAACCCGCCGCGCGTCCTCGTCGGGCTCGTCGCCGAGGGCCGCCGGGTGCCGCGCGCCGGGTACGCCGTCGTCGCCGGCGGCGAGGTGATCGGCGAGGTCACCTCCGGCGCCCCCTCGCCCACCCTGGGCAAGCCGATCGCGATGGCCTATGTCGACGCCGCGCACGCGGCGCCCGGTACGGCCGGGGTCGGTGTGGACATCCGCGGCAGCCACGAGCCGTACGAGGTCGTGGCGCTGCCGTTCTACAAGCGCCAGAAGTAGACACTGGGCTGTGATGCCGGGCACATCCTCCCTGCTCACAACCGTCTTCCGCAGTCCCCCATTCACCAGCACTCCCCCGCGTACAGGAGAATTCAGGCCATGAGCAACCCCCAGCAGCTGCGCTACAGCAAGGAGCACGAGTGGCTGTCGGCCGCCGAGGACGGCGTCGCGACAGTCGGCATCACGGAGCACGCGGCCAACGCGCTCGGCGATGTCGTCTTCGTCGACCTCCCCACGGCCGGTGACACCGTGACCGCGGGCGAGACCTGCGGCGAGCTGGAGTCGACGAAGTCGGTCAGCGACCTGTACTCCCCCGTCAGCGGCGAGATCACCGAGGTCAACGAGGATGTGGTCAACGACCCGTCGCTGGTGAACTCCGCGCCCTTCGAAGGCGGTTGGCTGTTCAAGGTACGTGTCGCTCAGGAGCCGTCCGACCTGCTCTCCGCCGACGAGTACACCGCCTTTTCCGCCGGCTGAGGAGTCGTACCGAATGTCTGTCCTCAACACCCCCCTGCACGAGCTGGACCCGGACGTCGCCGCCGCCGTCGACGCCGAGCTGCACCGCCAGCAGTCCACGCTCGAGATGATCGCCTCGGAGAACTTCGCGCCGGTCGCGGTCATGGAGGCGCAGGGCTCGGTCCTGACCAACAAGTACGCCGAGGGCTACCCGGGCCGCCGCTACTACGGCGGTTGCGAGCACGTGGACGTGGTCGAGCAGATCGCCATCGACCGCATCAAGGACCTGTTCGGCGCCGAACACGCCAACGTGCAGCCGCACTCGGGCGCCCAGGCCAACGCGGCGGCGATGTTCGCGCTGCTCAAGCCCGGTGACACGATCATGGGCCTGAACCTCGCGCACGGCGGGCACCTGACCCACGGCATGAAGATCAACTTCTCCGGCAAGCTGTACGACGTGGTCGCCTACCACGTGGACGACTCCGGTGTCGTCGACATGGCCGAGGTCGAGCGGCTGGCCAAGGAGTCCAAGCCGAAGCTGATCGTGGCCGGCTGGTCGGCCTACCCGCGGCAGCTGGACTTCGCCGCGTTCCGCCGGATCGCGGACGAGGTCGGCGCGTATCTGATGGTCGACATGGCGCACTTCGCCGGTCTGGTGGCAGCCGGGCTGCACCCGAACCCCGTCCCGCACGCGCACGTGGTCACCACGACCACCCACAAGACGCTGGGCGGCCCGCGCGGCGGAGTGATCCTTTCCACCGCCGAGCTGGCGAAGAAGATCAACTCCGCGGTGTTCCCCGGTCAGCAGGGCGGTCCCCTGGAGCATGTGATCGCCGCCAAGGCGGTCGCCTTCAAGGTCGCCGCATCGGAGGACTTCAAGGAGCGGCAGCGCCGTACCCTGGAGGGTGCCCGCATCCTCGCCGACCGTCTGGTGCGGGAGGACGTGCAGGCGGAGGGCGTCGACGTGCTCTCCGGCGGCACGGACGTGCACCTGGTCCTGGTCGACCTGCGCAACTCCGCGCTGGACGGCCGACAGGCCGAGGACCGCCTCCACGAGGTCGGTATCACGGTCAACCGCAACGCGATCCCGAACGACCCGCGTCCGCCGATGGTGACCTCGGGCCTCCGCATCGGCACCCCCGCCCTCGCCACCCGCGGCTTCACCACCGAGGACTTCGCGGAGGTCGCGGACGTCATCGCCGAGGCGCTGAAGCCGTCGTACGACGTCGAGGCGCTCAAGGCCAGGGTCACCGCGCTCGCGGACAAGCACCCGCTGTATCCCGGCCTGAACAAGTAAGTCCCCCCTGGTGGGACACCCGGCCACCCGGCCCTGATCGCCGGAATGCCGGGTGCCCCACCACCCCCGCTTTGAGGAGTCCCCGTGGCCATCTCGGTCTTCGACCTGTTCTCGATCGGCATAGGCCCGTCCAGCTCTCACACCGTGGGCCCGATGCGCGCGGCCCGCATGTTCGCCCACCGGCTGCGGGGCGAAGGCGTCCTGGACTCCACCGAGTCCGTACGGGCCGAGCTGTACGGTTCCCTGGGCGCGACCGGACACGGCCATGGCACGCCCAAGGCGGTACTGCTCGGACTGGAGGGCGCGTCACCGCGCACGGTGGCCGTCGAGACCGCCGACCAGCGGGTGGAGGACATCAAGGCGGCGGGCCGGCTCCGGCTGCTCGACGAGCGGGAGATCGCCTTCAATTTCGACAAGGACCTGGTCCTGCACCGCCGTAAGACACTCCCCTACCACGCGAACGGCATGACGCTCTGGGCGCACGACGCCTCCGGCGCCGAACTCCTCTCCAAGACCTACTACTCCGTGGGCGGCGGCTTCGTCGTCGACGAGGACGCGGTCGGCGCCGACCGCATCAAACTCGACGACACGGTCCTGAAGTACCCCTTCCGCACGGGCGACGAGTTGCTGCGCCTCACGCAGGAGACCGGCCTGTCGATCTCCGCACTGATGCTGGAGAACGAGCGGGCCTGGCGGACCGAGGAGGAGATCCGCGCGGGCCTGCTGGAGATCTGGCGGGTGATGCGGGAGTGCGTGGCACGCGGCATGTCCCGCGAGGGCATCCTGCCGGGCGGCCTGAAGGTACGGCGGCGGGCCGCCAACACGGCCCGCAAGCTGCGCTCGGAGGGCGACCCCAAGGCCCTGGCCATGGAGTGGATCACGCTCTACGCGATGGCGGTGAACGAGGAGAACGCGGCGGGCGGCAGGGTCGTGACGGCCCCCACGAACGGCGCGGCCGGCATCATCCCGGCGGTCCTGCACTACTACATCAACTTCGTACCCGGCGCCGACGAGGACTGCGTCGTCCGCTTCCTGCTGGCCGCCGGCGCCATCGGCATGCTCTTCAAGGAGAACGCCTCCATCTCCGGCGCCGAGGTCGGCTGCCAGGGCGAGGTCGGCTCCGCCTGCTCCATGGCGGCGGGCGCCCTCGCCGAAGTCCTCGGCGGCAGCCCCGAACAGGTCGAGAACGCCGCCGAGATCGGCATGGAACACAACCTCGGCCTCACCTGCGACCCCGTCGGCGGCCTCGTCCAGATCCCCTGCATCGAACGCAACGGCATGGCCGCGGTGAAGGCGGTGACCGCCGCGCGGATGGCCATGCGCGGGGACGGCTCCCACAAGGTGTCCCTCGACAAGGTCATCAAGACGATGAAGGACACGGGCGCCGACATGAGCGTGAAGTACAAGGAGACGGCTCGGGGCGGGCTCGCGGTGAACATCATCGAGTGCTGATGGGGTGGGCCCTGACCTGCGCGTTCGTGTCTTTCAGTGCTGTCGGGGCCATTCCTGCTCACGCGGCGGAAAGTCCCTGGAAACTCCCTGGGGAATCCCCTCGCGTGGGCGTCTGACCTGCGGGTTCGTGGCACATAGTCAACGACGGGAACTCCGCCGCCACCATGCGGATGTATCAAATCGACCCCCTGAATCAGACTGAGGGGCGCCATTCGATACACGAGTGCTGCGGAAAACTCCCGTGTGCAGCAGCGGCTGGTCTCTCCCCTACGTTCACGACAGCGCAGGCAGTCAGGCCCTGCTCTCTCCCCCGCGATCTGGCGCACTTGGTCACGGAAGGGGAGCCCCTTTCTGCGGTAACGGCACCGGGGGTGGCGGCGTCGGGAAGGTGTCAGCCGGTGGCCGCGACCGCGTCCCACAGCGCGCAATGGTGAGCGGCGATGAAGTCACCGGACAGGCTGGGGCCGTCGGCCGACGCGGTCCGAAGGACCATCACCTCGCCCGGCCGGACGCGCCGGTCGGCCATGTCGGAAAGGCCGGGGGCACGGGGGACTCCGTGTGCGACGAACCACGACCAGTACCGGATCATCTGCCGGGAGAGCTGCCGCTCCCCGCGCTGAAGGGCGCCTCATGTCCGTGGTGCCGGAAGAGGTACTGGAGGTCGTTGGTGTGCGTGGCCCCGAAGTCGTAGTCGGTGTTCTGGTTGCGGAGGTTCTCGGCGGGCGGACCGGTCACGTCCGCGAACTCGTACTGGTACACCGGGGCACCCTGGGCGAGCTGTCGGCTGACGCGGGCGGTCGGGCAGGAGTAGTCCCGGTCGCCGCGGGCGGCGGCGTGCGCGAGCGTGGGGGTCGGGTAGCCGGTCAGGGAAAGCGCGCCAGCACCTCGTCTGCGATGTCCTCGCCGAACCAGTCGCGCATGGTCCGGGGGTACTGCTCCGCCGTCAGCGGCTGCCCCTTGCCATCGAAGTCGAAGTAGTCGAAGTACCGTCCCTCCGTGCGGGTGGTGCCGAAGAGGACCGGCACCTTGGCCTGCCGGCCCGCCGCGAACGTGTCGGCTGGTCGCCTACATGGACGGGCCCGACCGCTGTCTCGTGCACACCCGCTCGGGAGACCTCGTACGCCTGTCCGCCACCCCGGATCCGGACGGACGACCCGACCTGTGCGATCCGACCGCCCACGCCTCCGCGCTCTACGCCTGGCTCGCGAGCGGGAGGCCCCTGTACGAGGCCCTCCCCGAGATCACCGTACGCACAGGCGACACGGCACACCCCGTCACCGTCGAACTGATCCCGTCGTCCCCACCGCCGGCCGGATCTCACGCCTCCAACTCGGCGAGCCCCACCCGGATCCGCTCGGCACCGATCCGGTCACCGTTCTCCTCGTAGTGCACAGCGGCGGTACGAAGATCCTCCGCCGCATCCGCCGGACGGTCCGAGAGACGATGGCACCGGGCCCTCGACTCGAAGGCGTCTGCAAGCTGCAGTCCCGCGCCTGCCGTCTCCATGGCCTTGATGGCCTTGTCCAAGCTCACGCGCGCGAGGTCCGTGTCCCCCGCGTCCATGTGCAGCTCGCCCAGGCTCATGTAGACCCGGCCCTCGTTGTAGGCGTCGCCACCGTCGGGCAGCCCGCGGAACCGTACCAGCGCGTCGTTGAGCCGGGTGAGGGCGGCTGCGAAGTGCCGCTGCTTCGTCTGGGCACGGCCGATGTGGTGCTCCAGCAGGGCCGTGGCACGAGGCAGGTCCTTCCACCCGTCGTCGCCCTCCCGGACACGCCTCAGGATCTCCCGTGCCTCCTCGAAGCACCGCTGGGCCTCCGTATACCGCCACCGCCTGAGACGGAGCAGCCCCAGAGCCTCGACGGCACTCGCCTGCCCGCGATGATGGCCGCAGGCCTCGTCCGCGACCACGGCCTGAGCGAGGGCCTCCTCGGCATCGTCCGCCCGCCCGGCTCCCATGTACCCGAACGCGAGTTGCACCAGCATCCGGCCCACCGCACGCCGGTCACCGAACTCCGCGGCGCAGCGCCGGGCGGCCTCGACTCCGAGCAGATGCGTGTCGATCCACTGGGCATGGAAGCCGAGCAGCAGATGCAGACCCCACATCGCCTCGCACAACTGCCATAAGAGGTCGTCGAAGCCGTGGTGATCGGCCGCCCGGATGACGGCCGCGAGGTTCTCACGCTCGCGGCGCAGATCCGCCAGCGCGCGCTTGCCGTCCGCCGGATCACGATCCTCGGGAAGAACGAGTCCCCGATAGGCGGGGCCGAGCCGCCAGCGCAACGGCATGACCCGGAAGTCCGCTTCGGCCGCCCACCGCAGATACGCGACCGTCACCCGACGGACCCCGGCGGAGATACGGCCATGACCGTCCTGTGCCACCGCAAGCTCACGTGCGTGCGCCCGCGCCAGGTCGTGGAAGCGGTAGCGCTCCTCCCCGACCTCCTCCAGCAGGTGCACCCTGGCCAACTGCTCCAGCAGTTCCCGGGCTTGGTACTCCTCCACGCCGGCGGCCTGCGCCGCGCACATGACGGACACGGTCGGCCACGCCCACACCGCGATCGCACGGTAGAAGGCGGCGCATTCGGGAGTCAGCTCGTTGTACGAGGCATCCTGGGCGTGGCGAACAGGATCGGCGGAACCACTTGGGTCGTCGGTGCTTCCCGATGGCATGGCGTCGCCTCCCTGGCCCTGGCCGTGGATCCGTTCGGTCAACTGTCGCGCCACCCGCTCCCAGGCCAAGTGCTCCCGGACAGCGAGACCGGCGCCCGTGGTGCACAGTGCGAGAGGAACACCACCAGCAGCCTGAGCCACGGCCTCAACGACCGCGTCCGGAGCCGCCGGTCGTTCGCTCCCCGCGACCCGCCGGAGCAGGAGGACGGAATCCGAGGTCGACAGCGGCCTCAGGACCTGCGGACGAGCGCCGTGCTCGGCCACCAGGCGGCCCAGCCGATGCCGACTCGTCACGAGGACGAGGCACCCGGACGAAGCCGGGAGCAACGGGACGACCTGCGCGTCGGCATGGGCATTGTCCAGTACGACCACCATGCGCCGGTCGGCCATGCAGTCGCGGTACAGATCCCGTTGACGGGCCTCATCACCGGGCACCTCGGCGGGCGGAAACCCGAGACCTCCCAGAAGCCGCGCAAGCGCCTCGGAGGGAGACAGAGCCGTACCGGAGGACGCGCCGGCCAGGTCCACGAACAGGACCCCGTCGGGGAACCGCTCCCGCAGTGCGTACGCGCTGTGAACGGCGACTGCGGTCTTGCCGATACCACCCGGCCCGGTGAGGACGGCGATCGTCGGCGCCCCCGGTATGGGGTCCGCGTGATCGAGCAGTGCCGTGATCCACGCGAGCACGTCCTCGCGGTCCGTGAACACCGCGGTCGCCGGCGGCAGCATCTGCGGACGGGAGGCGCCGTGAGCCACGGCAGGCACGGCACGCGGCGCCAGCCAGGATGCCTCACGGACCCACTCCGCGAGATCACGGGCGAACTCCGGGGATCTACGGGCGACTTCCATCAGCCGTAGCGTGGCTGCCATCTGCTCTAGCCCGGTGACGGGCAGGGTGGGTTGCTGCTCACCGTCTCCGGAACCGGTGCCCGCTCCCTCGTCCTCAGTACGTGCGCGACCCAGCAGGCCGTAGAGCCTCTCCGAGGTCCGCCTGCCCATCTCTCCGCCCGCTCCGGAAAGAGCGCCCGAAGCGACCGTGCCGACGGCCCAGAGCGCCGTACTCATCAACGGTTCCACCCAGGACTCCCCCAACTCGCAGCTCCCGCAAGGCTATCGACAAGATCGGAGCACGGGCGGGAAAGGGCCGACACTGCGAGGGCGCCGCGCGGCGGGTCCGCAGGACCCCCGCATCCGGTCCTCACCGAGATCGACTGGATATCCCTCTCAGCCGCATTCCACCTGACCGCCACGGGACCCATTCCGTTGGCGTCCTTCTCCCACTGCCGAATCCCGGCCAAGACCATCCCTGATCATGAGGATCTGACGCCTACGGACTTCAACCATGGCGACCTCCCCCGCTCCTGGCGAAGGCCCCGTCCGCCCGGCCTCCGTGTCCCTGCACGAAGGCACCATCGCCGCCCTGAAGGCACGTACCGGCAAGCGGGACATGTCGGCCTACAGTTCCACCGTGACACCCTGTGTTACCCCGTCCAAAGGTGTCCGGCCGCACTGTGGCCGCACATGGCCACACCCACGGGTGTTCCGGGGGCCGGAACGTCATTGTCACCGACCTACAGGGCAGCCGCAATGATGCTGCTTCGGCACCGGAACCGAGCCCTCAGCGACTCTCGGAAGCCGGGCTCAAGTGACACGCTCAACTCGCGCGGCCGTCGCGGACGCCCTCGGTCGGCCGCGCGGGCCAGGGTGTTGCCTCGACTCCAACACCCTGGCCCGCGCGGGACTCACCCCGCCGCTCACCGAAGCCCCGCCCCGCCGCCGAACGCGTGCCGCACCAGTTCCCCGTCCTCCTTCGGCACCGCGAGGTCGTACGTCCCCGCGCCCGTGACCAGTTCGTACCGCTCGAACTTCGGCGCCAGCCGGACCTTCCCGCCCGCCGGCTTCAGCCGGAACGGCGCCTGAAGGGTCACGCTCCGGTCGCCTCGCGCGTCTTTCCAGAGCGGCGGCTCACCCGCGGCGAGCCGAAGATAGCCCTGCCTCAGCCGCGCGATCTGCTTGCCCTTGCCGACCGAGACCTTGACCGCCCCGCCGATGCTCTGCGTGAACCCGACGACCCGCAGCGGCTGCCCGCCGTCGAAGTCGGTGATGTCCCTCGCGGCCGTGCGGCGCCGGATCCATGTCCAGCGCAGCAGCACGTCCAGCATGGTCTGGGTGCCGGCGGAACGGCGTTCCGTGCGTGAACCTGTCACTTCCCTGTCCCCATCCTCAGTACCGCGCCGACGAATTACCGCGGCGGCTGATATCCGTGATCCGACCCGTCATGCCGATGCACACGTCAGTCGACCTGCCAGGCGGTCTGCAATGCCAGGCGCGCCAGCGAGGCGTCGACGGCATCTGCAGGCGGCTTCCAGCCGAACCCTTGCATCCGCTCGACGAATTCCGACGGCAGCAGCACGCCGTGGCGTCCCACGTAATGCCCGAGGTCGCGGCGCCAGACCCAGGACCCATCGGTGAACAAGGACGAGCAGCCTACGAGATTCTCGCCACAGCCCAGCAGGCACTGCTCGGTCTCGGTGAATTCGGCAACCACCGGGGAGCCGGCAAGGTACGCGACGGCGAACGTCGCGATCTCTCGCCATTCCCCGGAATCCGAGCGCGTGAGTTCATGGATTCCCGGAAGATCGACCGGCCCCTCGAAGAACTCTCGGACAAACCCGACTCTCAGCATGGCTAGTGTGCACCTCCCGCCATGGGAAGGAACATCCGCCAGGTCCCCCCAGGCTCCAGGAACGGTTCCTGCGACCCGAGACTCGGCATGACGCCGACCTTGGTGGTAGGAGCCCAGACCGGCACGCCCAGACCATTGGCGACATCCTGCCCCACACCGGATACACCGGAATGACAGACAAGGAGTCTCACACATCCACCCTGGTAATGCGGATTTCCTCTGACTGCCTCGACGATCTGGAGGGGATTCGTGTCCTGCCCGTCCACGCCGAGCACTCCGCGTGTCGATCCATGCACGATCACGTCATGATGACCCGCATTCTTGGCGTGCTCTCGTACGCTCATGGTTGCCGAGTCGGATCCGATGGACGTCGACGTATGTGTGTGCCTGACGGCGCCCCCACCAGGGGTGTAGTTGTCGGCGGGCGGTGTGGCGGACAACTCCGCGGCGTCGGCGCTCGCCGACGCGGCACCCGTTTCATGAGCGGCTTCGGATGTGGCGGCTGTTTTCGCTCCCTTGGAAACGGCCGCCACCCCCGCTCCCGCGATCCCCACGGCGCCGGCGACGACTGCGCCGCCTTCGCCGATGACCCCGGCAGCCGCCCCCGTCACCGCGGCCCCGAGGCCGCCGATCTCAGCACCCGCGGTGAAGCCCTCCGCCCCCGCCACGAGCACCGCGGCGCACGCGCCCGCCGTCGCCGCCACGCAGGCGACCGCGCCGACCACCACCGCCGTGGCGACCACGGCCGCGATCACCGGATGCCGCTCCACGACGTGGTACGCCTTCTTGGCATAGCAGGACAAGGACCAACCGCAGCTGTGGTGGGAGCTTCCGCCACCGCCCCCACCGCCGTGGTGGGTTCCCGAGCTGCTGTCGTTGACTGCGCCGGTGTCGACCAGCGCGGACGAGCCTTCCGGTTGGCAGTCGATGGCACAGACGTTCATCGTCGGGTCGCTGGCCCAGTCGTCCAGGCCCGTCGGGTCGCTGCCCGTGATCGGGTTGTCCGCCGCGTACGTGTACCCGTCGATCTGCTGGGCGTCGGTCAGCTCCAGGACCGGGTCGTCCGAGACGAAGCGGCCGATCGTCGAGTCGTACTCCCTCGCCCCCAGGTGTGTCAGGCCCGTGACGGTGTCCTGCACCCCGCTGACGAAGCCCTGGTCACCCAGCCACGCACTCGAAGTCGGCTGTGTACCACGGGTGTTGCCGAACGGGTCGAGCCGCCGCCGGGTGATCGTCTGCGTCGTCGCGTCCACCGCGGTCTCCGCGGTGTCGTGCGCGTCCGTGACCTGCCACTGCAGGGCGCCCGTGCTGGTGCGCACCGCGATGGTCTGGCCCGCCCACTCGTAGTAGCGCACGCCCGTGGTCGTTGTCGCACCCTTGGCCAGGTGCACCTCCGTGTCGCCCAGATACAGCGTCGTACCCGAGTCGTCGCGCGAGAGCAGCCTGTCGCCGTCCGCGTCGTACAGGTAGGAGGCGGACGTCCCGTCCGCGTTGGTCACCTTGGCCAGGTGGCCCTCGGAGTCCCAGTCCAGCGTCTGGGTCTTGCCGCCCAGGGTGCGGGTGTGGGTCTGGCCCGAACCGTCGTACGTGTACGAGTCGGTGGTCGTCGTGGAACCCACGACCGTGCTCGACGACGTCAGCGTGTGCGCCTGCGCCGTGCCCTTGGGCGGGTAGACGAACGACGTCGTCGCGTCCGAACCGCCCGCCGTCGTCGCGTGGTTGGTCTGAGTGTCGCGGTTGCCCAGGTCGTCGTAGTGGAAACTCTGCCAGTACGGCGCCGGGCCGCCGAGGACCGCCGTGGACGGGTCGGCCGAGCAGCCGTCCGTCGCGGTCCACGCCTCGCTCAGCCGGTCGTGACCGTCGTAGCGGTAGCACTGCACGTCGTCGGTGCCGTCGGCGTGTGTGGCGACCTTCGTCGGGTTGCCCGCGTCGTCGTAGGTGAACGACGTGTCCTGCACGGGCGCGCTCTGGGCGTCGTCCGTGACCAGCTCACGCTGGAGGCGGCGCGTGCCGTCTTCGTAAGAATTCGTGATCTGAAGCCACTTGGCTGTGTCCGAGGACGAAACCCCCAGTGTGAGCTGGGCCACCTGACCGAGCTTCGTGTAACTCGTGTTCTGCACATAACCGGTGGCGCCGCTCAGCGTGGTCGGCATGCTCAGGTCGTTGTAGCCGTACGTCAACGACTCGGAGGACAGCCCGCCGGCGGCCGGGTCGGAGGTGACCTGGACGGTGCCGTCGAGGTTGTAGCCGGTCGTCGACGAGTACGTGCCCGCCAACGCCTCCTCACCCGTGACCGACGGGACGATGACCCGGGTCAACGTCGGGCGGTACAGGGCGTCGTAGGCGCCGACCTGTGTGGCGTACGCCTTCCCGGACGAGCCGCCCACGTACCGGATCGACGACGTCGGCTCGCCCTTGGCCACCGAGTCGTAGGTCCACTTGGCCAGTTCGTGCGCCGCGTCCTTGGTCGTGCCGTCGTACAGGTCGGTCTTGCGGCCGAGGATGTCGTAGGAGTAGCTGAGCGTCTTCTCGTCTGACGTGCCGACCGCGCCCGTCACCGAGCTGACCTGGTCCAGCTCGTCGTACGCCGTGTTCGTCGTGCCCGTGTCCGGGTCCGTCGAGGTGATCTTGCGGCCCATCAGGTCATAGCCGTACGACCAGGTGTTGCCCGCGTCGTCGACGACCTCCTTGAGCCGGCTCTTCGCGTCGTACGTGTACTTGATCGACGTGTACGAACCCGACGGCGTGCCGTTGTCGTACTGCCGGGTCTCGACCGTGCGGCCGAGCGTGTCGGTCAGCGTCGTGGTCGCGATGCCGCCCTTGGGCGGGGTGACCGTGACGCGGTCACCGCCGTACACCCTGGAGGTCGTCCAGCGCTTGGTGCCGAGAGCGTAGAGGTCCTCCGCCGTGGCGCGGCCCGCGCCGTCGAACGTGGTCAGGGTCCGGGACGGGACTGCGGAGGTGATGTTCGCCAACGTCCCGGAGGGTGAACTCGTATCCGTGTAGTCGGCGTCCGCCTCGACGGCCAACCCGCGGCTGTCGTACTTGGTCTCGGCGATGACCCGGCCGCCGCCCGGTGCGGGTGTCTGCGTCTGGCGCGGGCGCAGCAGCGCGTCGTACAGGGCGTACGTCGTGTCGTACGTCGTGCCGTCGTTGTTGAGTTTGCCCGTGGAGACCGCGGAGGCCGCAGTGTTGGAGATCGCGTAGGTGTAGACGAGGCTCGCGCTCTGGCCCGAGGACTTGCTGCGGTTGGCCAGCCACAGGGACGTCAGGCGGCCGAGGCCGTCGTAGGCGTAGTCCGTGCGCTTGCTGTTGGGGTCGATGACCGAGGTGGCGAGGCCCCGTGCGGGGTCGAAGTTCGTGGTCGTCGCGTAGCCCTTGGCGTCGGTGGTCACCGCACTGGTCAGCGGGCCCCCCGTGGTCGGGGTGTAGGTGGTCTTGCTCACCACGGTCTGGTCGGCGTCCGAGACCGAGTCGACGCGGCCCTGGGTGTCGTAGTGGGTCGTGGTGACCGTCTGGTAGACCGGGCTGCCGCTGTTGTACGACGACAGGCGCTGCGTCGACGTCTCGTCGCCAAGGGTCGGGGCGGTGCCGTAGGACTGGCTGTCGTAGAGCGTGCGGACGTCGGAGACCACGTCGTCGGGGCGGGTCGTGGTGGCATCGCAGGCCACGTCGACGGTCTCGACCCGCACCGGGAACGCCATCAGCCAGTCGGTGGTGTTGTTCACGAGCGTGGTGCGCGTGCACTGCTCGTCGCCCGTGACGGCCGTGTCGCCGGAGTCGTCGACGGTCAGCGCCGCCCCGGTCGTCGGGTCGTACGTCGTCGAGACCAGCGTGTCGCGAGTGCCGCCGGAGGACAGGTCGGTACGGGAGTGCACGGCCGCCGGCCGGGTGAAGTACGCGCTGCGGTTGCCGTCCGTGGCCGTCTGGTGGATCCACTGGTCGGTAATCGTGCCGGAGACCTCGGTGGAGCCGTTGTAGGTGACCGACTCCCGGACGTTGCCGGCCAGCGGGTCGGAGTCGGTGACCGAAGTCCCCGTGGAATCGGTGACCTTGACGCTGCGCGTGGTGCCGTCGGACTGCTTGTCGCCGTCCATGCCGCGGAAGTACGTGGCGACGGTCTTCGTCCGCGTCGACTGCGCGTCGCCCGTGGTGGTGGTGACGCTGCCGTAGCCGCGCCACTGCGACCAGGTCTTGCGCTTCGCGGGGGCGGTGACGTTGTCGCTGTCGTAGTGCCAGGCCGGGGAGCCGTCGTAGGTGTAGTCGGTCTCCTTCAGCGGGGCGCCGCCCGTCGGGTCCGACTCGGTGACCTGGGTGACCACGTACTTGTGGAACCAGTCCAGTTGGGGATCCGCCGTGTACGGCGGCTGCCAATACGTCGGGAAACAGCGCAGGGTGTCGGAGTCGGGCGCGCTCGGCATGGTCGTACCGGCGACGCACTGCGGGTCGGAGTAGTTGACGGTGAGGACCGAGCCCGTCTCCGAAGTGATCGTCCGTACCCGCCACTTGACCAGCGCGGCGATATCGTCGTGGGTGGTGTCCACCCGGTTGTAGAGCTGGATGCCGGCGAAGGTGACCGGCGGCATGGCGGTGGTCGAACCGTCCTTGCCGGTACGGGTGATGGACTTCAGCCACAGCCCGGCCGAGGTGCCGTCACCTGGGTCGGGGAAGGAGTGGGCCAGCGCCCAGGAGTCGACGGCCCGGTAGGCGGGGGTGGCCAGGCTCGCGTCCCACACGCTCGTGGTGATGCCCGTGAGTCGCTTGCGGGAGAAGAAGGTCGGCCCGGTGGCGCTGCACACCTTGCCCGAGGCGCAGATCTGGTCGTACGGCACGTCCGGCCAGTCGGAGGAGGTGGACGAGGTCAGCGACGAGCAGTCCTCGGTACTGGTGACCAGGCAGCGCTCGGCGGTGGTGAAGGAGACCTTCTCCGGGGCGGTGCCGAAGACGGTGGAGGAGGTCATGCCGTAGTCGATCCGGCTGAGATAGCCGCCGCGGTCGTACACCGTGCCGTTGTCGGCCGTGGTGCCGTTCTTGGCGTAGTAGTTGGTCTCCTTGGTGTACCAGTACGACATGGCGTTGCCGTGCGGGTCGACGACGTAGTCGAGGTTCCAGCGCCAGGCCTGGGTGAGCGAACGGCCGGAGAAACTGGTGCCCTGGTCATAGCCCGGCTCGCCCGAGTCGTCGCCGAACACCGGGGCGGACCAGGTGGAGTTGGTGACCGCGTCGCCGGTTGCCCAGCCCGGCAGGTGGTTCTTGCCGAAGACGTACTGGGTGCCGTCCGGCGTGGTGACGGTCCAGTACTCGCCGTCGTTGTCGCCGTTCGTGGCACCCGTGGAGTGGGTGACGCGCTCGCCGTCGTCGGTCTTCGCGTGCCACGCGCCGGTCGACGAGTCCTTGATCAGAGGGCTGGACTTGCCGCCGAGGACGAGCGTGGCGTTGTCGTTCGCCCAGCACTCGTCGTTCTTGCCGGACTGCCCGTCGTCGTCACAGGAGTCGTACGACCGCTCGATGTACCCCGTGGTCAGGTCGAAGCCCTCGCCGACCCAGGAGGGCTGGTTATTGGTCGAGGGCAGACGGCCGTCGACGCTCTGGGAGTCGTAGGTGATGGCCAGGTTGGGCGACGGGCCGCCGTTGGACGGCGGCACCGACAGCGGGTACGACCACGTGAAGTCACCGCTGGAGCCGCCCGCGTTCCAGGACGCGGACGGGTTGAGCGGGGTCGCCGCGTAGGAACCGGCACCGGACTTTGCGCCGGTGGTCGCCGCCATCGCGGTGATGCCGGACGCGGCGAGCGGGGCCGTGGCGGTGAGGGTCTGGCTCGACGTGTCGTTGGTCGTGGGCAGCGGGGTCGTCGTACGGCACTTCTTGAGCTTCGGGGTGGTCAGCGCGCACGCGGGCAGGCGGACCAGGAACAGCCGGGAGGCGTAGTCGCCGCCGTAGGCGTGCGCGAAGCCCGAATAGTCCAGCGTGAAGCGGGCCTTGGCGGCGGTCTTCTTGCCGTCGGCGCGGGTGAGGGAGAGGACGGCGCCATGGATGCCGAGGGCGGTGGCCGTCTTGTGCGGGGCCGTTTCGACGGTGACCTTCGTGGGGGCCGTTCCCTTGCCGGGCGCGGTCACCTTCACGGGGAGGCGGCCGACCAGGGTGGACTTGGCGGACTTCGCCACCACTGGGAGCGTCTTGGCCGAGGCGGTGGGCCAGCTCACGTGCCGGGAAAGGACCTTGGCGGTACGGGCGGCGGCGGCCTTCGCCGGGTCCTTCTTCTCGGCCGTCTTCGCCTTGAAGGCGACCGCCGTACCGTTCTTGGCCGCCTGTGCCGCCACGATGTGGTGGCCGTGGCGCTGGGTCGCCCACACCGCGGGCGCGGTGCCGAGACTGGTGGCCACCACAGCGCTCGCCGTGGCCCCGACGACCCACAGCCGCATCCGCCGCAACTGTCCCCGCCGTCTGTGCCCTAGCCCGCCCATGACTGAACTCCCCACGTGTCGAACCGTGTGTCGAAGGTTTTTTGAAGCCGTGTGAGCGCTGTCGTCTACAGCGGAATGGGCACCTCGTTGACGTACATCTGATTGATGTCGGTGTCGGACGTCACGCCCGTCCACACCCGTACGTCGTCCACGAGACCGTCGGCGAAGTCGCTGTACGTGCCATTGCTGATCCGGCCGCGCCCGATGTTGAAGGTGCCGGTGGCCTGCCACGGCGAGGTGAAGACGATGCCGTCGCCGGTGTCGGTGTCCGTGTCCGTGTCGCCTTGCGCGCCCTGGCGAACTCCGTTGACGTACAGGAACAGTTGGTGATGGGCGCCGTCGTAGACACCGGTCAGCAGGGTCCAGTCGCCCGGGTCGACGAGCTGGGCCGAGGCGATGTTGGCGGGCACGGTCACGACCGTGGCGCTGGTGGAGTCGGCGGTGGTGCGGCCGAACACCCACATGCCCTGGGACGAACCCGCCGCCTGGTCGTACCACAGGCCCCACGAGTCGCGGACGCCGCCGGACTGGGTGGCGATCCGCATGTGGTGGGCCACAGAGGTGTCGGACAGCGAGGCCGCGTCGAGCTTGGCCCAGGCCGCCACCGTGAAGTCGCCCTGGGAGTCCACGATCGGCCCCGTCGCGGTCGCGTTCGCGCTCGACGTGCCGTTCAGGGACAGGAGGTTGCCCTTGCCGCCGTCGGTGTCAGTGCTCCAGGTGGCGCCGCTCGCAACGGTCGCGGTGTGGCCGTACCCGGAGGAGTCGGCGGCGCCGGTGCCCGAGGTCTCCTCCAGCTTCCAGTCGGCGGCGAGCGCCGGCTGGGCGTGGCCGGTGGACGCGTCGGTCATCGCCTGGAGGTCGGCGATCTCCTCCTCGGACAGGATCCGGTTCCAGGCCGTCACGTCGTCGACCTGGCCCGGGAAGTAGTCGGTGAAGGCGCCGCCGTACTGGCCACGGGCGATCTGGAGGCCGCCGGTGCCCTGCCAGGGCGTGGTGAAGGCGACCGGGTCACCCTGCGGCACGCCGTTGACGTACAGCTGGATGGTCTGCTCCTGCGCGTCGTAGACGCCCATCAGGTGGGTCCACACGCCGACTTCGGGCGTGGTGGTGCCGATCGAGCGAATGATCGTCGGCGCGGCCACGTCCGTGGTGTACCGGTTGAAGACCCACGCGTTGTACGCGGTCGAGTAGTAGATCGCGAACGTCGATCCGATGACCCCCGCCTGGGCAACGGCGACCGCGTTGTGGGAATTGCCGGTCAGCCGGGCCCACGCCGAGATCGTGAAGCTCTTGGTGGTGTCCAGGACGGACGAACTGCTCGCCGCGTACGACGACGTGCCGTTGGCCTGAAGGGATGTGCCGAGCCGGGCGAGGGAGGACCAGCCGGCCGAACCGGCCAGGGTGGCCGTCCTGGCGCCGATGTCGTCGGTGGCTGTGGTGCCGGTGCCCTCGTCCAGGGACCAGTGGGCGACCGGGCCCGCGCCCGGCGCGACCTTGAAGACGTAGGTGTAGCTGGTCGAGGCGTTGCCCGCCGCATCCCAGGTCTGCACGGTGAGGGTGTTCACGCCGCGCACGTCGGGCGCCAGCGACACCGCGTAGCTGGTGGTCGCGGTGGAGAAGGACTTGGTCCGCACCGCGTCGTCGTTGAGCTGATAGGTGTACTTGACCACGTCCGAGGCCCCGTTGGCCTTGAGCGTGAAGGTCGCGGGCGCGCCCACGCCGCCGTAAGCCGTGCAGTCGTCCGGGGTGTCCGGGCTCGCGCACTCCTGGTACGTCGTCGAGTCCACGTCCGGCTGCACCGGCGCCGAGGTGTCGATGCGGAACCAGCAGCCGCTGGTCCAGGACGAGTACATGTAGCCGGTCGTGCCGTTGAAGGAGTACTTGTACTCGCTGCGGGCGCGGAACCAGTACGTCTGCCCGTTCGTCAGCGTCGGCGTCGTCCATGTCCCGGTCGTCCCGGAGGTCGTGTACGCCGACGGGCTGCCCGAACCGGCCAGCGGATCGGTGACGTTGGGGTCGTACTTGTAGACCTGGAAGTTGGGCCGCAGCGTGGACTGCGAACCGTCCGACGACTTGGGCGCGGCGGCGAGCATGGGGGTCGTGTCGTGGATCATAGCGGCGGTGGCGCGGGTGGTCGCGCAGGCCAGGTTCGGGCTGGAGAGCTTCACCCCGGTCGGCGTGGACGGCTTGGACACGAACGTCACCGACAGGGTCGGCTTGGTGTCCGACGGCGAGGCGAACTGCTTCCAGGCGATCTCGTCGCTCTCGTCGGCGGCCCGCAGCCCGAGCGTGGTGGTCGAGGCGGACTGCCCGGCGGTGTAACTGACCGCGCCGGTCGCGTCGAAGGAGACGTTGCCGCCGGGGCAGGAGGACGAGTAGCCCTTGGCGGTGGAGACCGAGTCGACCTGCGAGGACCAGGACGGCTGGGCGTTCCACGTGGTGCCCGAGGCGATGGACCCCGTGCGCCACAACTGCACGCTCTTCGCCGTGCAGTTGGCCGACCACACCTCAAGCGCGCTGAAGGTCGCCGAGAGGATCTTCTTGCCGCCGAGGGTGTGCGTGTCGAACTGGTAGAGCGAGCGGGCCTTCTTGTTGTCCACCCACGCGTCGTAGCCGACACCCAGCGCGTGCGAGGTCTTCCAGAACGACGTCGACGGCGAACTCGTCCACACCGTCGTCCACCCGGACAGCGACGCGCTGGTCGTCTGCGGGTCGAGCACCACCGGGTAGGTGGTGTCCGGGTCGTCGAGGAACGCCTTGTCCGGCTTCAGTGTCAGCGCGCTGTCGGAGGCGGTCACGTCCATGGCCCTCGCGCGGGCGCCGGGGACGGGACCGTCGAGCACGTCCTCGTCGGCGACGGCCGTCTGCGCGGCGGCGGTTGTGACGGTGTACGAGGCCCGGGACACCGTCTTGGACGCGGTGGCCGTGGTCGTCACTGATGAGTCGTACATCATCGCGGCGCCGGTGGTGAACACCGGCTGCCCCTGGGCGTCGACGAACGCGGCCCCGCCGGAGTGAGTGTCATACGCGGAGACACCAACGACCGAGACGGGAAAGCGCACGCTCGCCAGCTCCGGATTGTCCGCCGCCGTACGGGACTTGACGACCAGGTTCTCGCTGAAGCCGTCCGGCGTCGCCTGCACCACCAGGTCCGTGCCGGTCAGGACGTCCGCGTACGTCGCCGTCGAGCCGTCGAGCGTCGGCGTCGGCAGCGTCCAGGGCGAGCCGACGCTGTAGGTCTTGCCGTCCTTCGTGATCCGCGCCAGCGGGTCGTGCGCACCGCCCCCGGAGAAGGCGACGTCCACGGCGGCGGCCTTCGGGACGAGTTGGCCGCCGGCGGTGGTCGCGAGGTCGGTGTCCACGGGCACCCACCCCGAGGCGTGCCGCACCCGCACCGGTTCGGGGTCGAACTCAACGGTAAACGTGCCGTCCGGCTGGGCGGTGACCAGTTGGGTGGGCGTCGTCTCGGCGTCCACGGCGACGGGCGAACCCGACTCCGCTGCCTGGCGCGACGCGACCGCCTCGGGCGACAGGTCAGCCGGGTCATCCGTGGCCGAGGAGGCCTTCCGTACGGGGGCGTCGGCGACCGCGTGGGCGCCCGCCGCGCCCACCAGTTGCACCAACAACGCAGATGCCGCCAGCCATCTCAGCCGTCTTCCGGCACGCCACATAGCCCGACCCCCGCAACCACAGATCCTTCACTGCCGTTCACAGCCGGGTGATCAAAACCTGAGGAATCCCTTAATGTCAATGAATTCCCAAGAGAATCAACTGGGCCAAAGCACCTCACAAGTGATCACCAACAAGCAAAGAAACAGGCATGGTTCACCGATCAAAAGATCGACGCATCGCAAAGGGGACTACAAATAGGCGGCAGTCGACCCAATGGGAGCCCACCCGCCATCCGGGCGAACGGCAAGGAAAGGAAAAATCTCCACCTTGTAAGGAATTGTAAGAAAGTTGGCGCCACGCCCCTCATCCCGCCGTCCCCAGATCACCGGGCGGCCGGCCATCGCACTCCGCTGCCAGAGAGCGGTACGAGATCTGGTGACTGTTTTGTCGTCGCCTGAAGGGGTGGGGCTGGGGCGTCTTGGCTGGTCGGCGGGCTTGGGTGTGCTGGGCCGAAACCGTGAGCGAGCGCAAGCCCTACAAGACCGCCTCATCCGATGAACAGCGGGCGCTGATCGAGCCGGTGATCACCGCGTGGAACGTGCTGGGGGCTGGTGACCGCGGTCGCGGTGCTCACGGCGTCCGCGCACGAGAACGCCGCCGGGCATCGCACCTGCGGGACAAGGTCGCCGCCGACTCCGACCGGTTGGAGAAGGCGCTGTCGACGAGGGGTTCAAGAACGCGGTAGTCGAGCGCGACACGTCCTTACCGACTTCGGCTCGTCAGGGTGAGCTTTCTTGAAGTCCCTGCTGGGCCTGGGGCAGTGGCTGTATTCCGTGGTGTGTGAGGTATGCGGATGAGGGCGGGCTGACCCCTGCGGGACGTCAGCGCCGGGAGATGGTGCGGATGCAGGCGGCCGAGCTGTTCGAGCAGAAGATCAAGCCGCCCAAGGTGGCACGGCGCCTGCGAGTGAGCCCGAAGTCGGCCTACCAGTGGATCAGTTGTGGCAGGACGGTGGCGTGCAGGCGCTGGCCTCCCGCGGCCCGAGTGGATCGCGATGTCGGCTGTCCCCGCGCTGTCTGGAGAAGCTGGCCGCATACCTTGATGAAGGACCCGCCGCGCACGGATGGGTGGAGGACCACGTGTGGACCGCCGCCCGGGTAGCCACACTGATCGGCAGGAAGTTCCACATCTCCTACAGCATTTCGGGAGCCACGAGGCTGATGCACCGGCTCGGCTTCAGCCCGCAGGTCCCTGCGCGGCGGGTCGCCGAGCGCGACGAGCAGGCCGTGACCCTGTGGAAGGAGGCGACCTGGGCCGAGGTAAAAGAGCCCGGGCGGCCTGCGGGGGCTACATCTGCTTCGAGGACGAGGCAGGCTTCACGCGACAGCCGCCCAAAGGACGCACCTGGGGCCGACGCGGCCACACCCCGCAGGTGACGGTGAGCGGTCGCCGCTCAGGGCGCCTGTCGGTGGCCGGGCTGATCGCCATGCGGCCCGGCTCCCGCACCCGGCTGTGCCACCGCCTGCGCACCCACCCCGCGGGCAAAGGCAAGCGCCGCAGCATGGACGAGCGCGACTTCATCGCACTTGGTCGACGGCGTCCACCAGCTCGTCAAGGCGCCGATCGTGCTGGTCTGGGACCGGCTCAACACCCACGTCTCCCACGCCATGCGTGAGTTGACTGCCGAGCGTGACTGGCTGACGGTTTTCCTGCTGCCCGCCTACTCGCCGGACCTGAACCCTGTCGAGTGGGTATGGGCGCACGTCAAGCGCAGTCTGGCCAACCTCGCCGTGGTCGCTCTCGACCGGCTCGAAGCCCTCGTACGCAACCGGCTCAAACGCCCCCGGTACCGCCCCGAAACCCTCGACGGCTTCATAGCGGGCACCGGCCTGCCCCCCGACGCCCCAGCCTCACCTTGACGTGCCGAAGTCAGTAAGCATCGACGTCGAGATCGTCGAGCGCAATCCGAAGGACAAGGGGTTCGCGCCAAAGCCCAAGCAGTGGGTCGCCGAGATCTGTCAAGCACGGCGGATTCAGGTGGTCGTCGCAACACCTTGATCACGGAGGTGTTGCGTGGGATGTCACTTCCCCGCCAACCGCGTCGCGAGCGCGGCCAACCGATAGAGGCCGGGTCAGTGCAACACCAACTGCCCCTGCCGAAGCACCGACCACCGCAGTACAGCTGGTCGGATGATTCCGAGGACGCGCCGCTATCGTGGTGAGGGGCCCGTGGCTCGCCCGCGCGCCGGAAGCTGATCACACGACCCCTGCGGGGATCGCACCCTGCCCGAATCTCCCCCCGACGACCCCGGTGGCTCTCAACCCCACGTACGTCGCGGCGAACGACAAGCTGAACGTCACGACGACAGAGTGCACATGACTGCCCGAACCCCTCCGGCGACTACCCGAATCGCCGGAATCCACCTCGCCACCACGAGTGTCGCCGTCATCGCCGATTCGAGCGTCGCGCAACACCCCAGACCCGCCGCCGAAGGTCGTCGCCGACCGAGCATCGCGACTGTTGCACTCAGGCCGGCGATCAGCTGCCGTGCCTGCTTGATGGGGTTGGGTGTCTGGTTGTGGAATACGTACAAGGCATCGGTCAACACTGAGCCCAGAAATGCGGCTCCTGATGGCCGTCCCGGCATTGTGGCTGCACTCGTGGCCGCACATTGGCCACACCTGATCCTTGATGGCACGTCAGCTAATGCCCTCATTACCGAAAAGTTCCAGCTCAGAGGCCCAGGACCTAGGTATCACCACGGAGACCATGCCTTCGACCTACGCATTGCGATGCGTAGACCGCGCGCGTCCGTTTGGTCCGAATTCCAAGGTCAACGAAAAGAAGAAGCCCCAGGTCAAAGGCCTGACCTGGGGTCTACCATGGAGCCGCCTTCGGGATTCGAACCCGAGACCTACGCATTACGAGGGCGCCAGGGATTGTGTCGAGTCGTGCCCCATGATCGCATCAGGTCCAGTTTTCGCAGATCAGAGCACTGCTCCCGGTCCCGCTACTCGTACGCCATGTTGCACCGTCCATAGGCGTCCGCGCTCCCCTTGCGCTCCCCGCCCCATGGCAGAGCGCAGAATCGGTCTGGGCAGTTGGGCGGGAACACTACGCTGGCACACCTTGTCGAGGTCGCACATACGAGATGTCGGCATCACTCGCAGGTTCCTCGCCCACATCCCTCGTGCCGACGTGCACAGCGGCACGCACAGCAGCAACAGCAGGTCGACGAGAGAGAGCTCGTTTCCGCGTCGGGTGTCACGACCCCGGGCTCTTCAATACCGGAGCGCGCGGGTGCGTCGACGTAAGCAGCTTGAGCAGGTCGGCGGTGACAACCCGGTACGCGTTGCCCAACCGCAGGACCGTGCACGGATACCGGCCACGCTTGGCAAGGTCGTACCCCGTCGTCCGGCTGAGGGACAGCGCGCGGTTCGCCGTCTCTAGGTGCACGGTCACGGGCAGCGAGCAGTTCCTCGCACGTCAGCCCACGGGACGCATCGTCGCGCTTAGTGATCACAGAGGATCCGTAGCCCGCGAGGCAATCCGCCACATGCCTCCGGTCAAGCCGCAGTGCCTCAGAGTCACCCCACCCAATAACAAGAGTTTTGTTAATATGGCTCCATGGCCACCACCCCCGACCCCGCTCCCGGCGAAGGTCCCGTCCGCCCGGTCTCCGTCTCCCTCCACGAAGGCACCATCGCGGCACTCAAGGCTCGCACCGGCAAGCGCGGCATGTCCGCCTACGTCGAGGGCCTCATCCAGCGCCAACTGGAGCGCGACCGGCTGCGTGAACTCATCGAGGACGCCGAAGCCGAACACGGCCCGGTCGACCAGGCTGCGGTCGATGCCAAGCGAGCGGTCCTGCGCAGCGACGCAGCTGGCTCGGCTGACGCGGCATGAGCGGCACCCTCGTCCTGGACTGCGAAGGCCTGTCCAAACTCGTACGACGCACCCACGAACTCACCGAATGGCTGGCTGCCGCCGAGGCCGAGGACATCCGCGTCATCACCAGCTCTGTCACCCTCGTCGAAGCCCGCGACCCCAAAACCAACCAGGCCCGCTTCGACTACGCCGTCTCCCGCGTCAACATCGTCCCGCCCACCGAAACCATCGCCCGCGACGCCAGCAAACTCCTCGCCGCAGCTGGCCTGCACGGCCACAAGTACGCCCTCGACGCGATCGTCGCCGCCACCGCACTCGCCTCATCCGCCCCCGTGACCGTCCTGACGTCAGACCCCGAAGATCTCCGCATGCTGTGCGGCCCCGGCGTCCACGTCATCAAAATCTGACACAGTGCGAGGCCAGGGGACCGCAACCCCCAAGGTCCCGGCCGCTGAGCGGTCGGGACCTTTCGCTGTTCGTCGGGCCCTGTGTCACGGGCGAGATGGAGGTGTCACCCCGCAGGCTCAAAACACCGGGAGGTCACCGGGTTCCATGGGCCGAGCGCCGCCGGGTCGCCGATGTGCGCGGGGCACCGTGCCCGGTCGGGTAGCGGGCGGTGACCTCCATGGCGCGGGCCACGAGCGCGCCGGGGACGGCCCGCCGGCACCTCGGCCCGGCGCAGCGGCCCCTCGGAAGCGTGGCCACGGCCGAGGAGAAAGCCCACCGCGTCCGCACGCCGGTACGCCGTGACGTCGTACGGCTCGTCGACCGGTTCGCCGTGCTGCCACACGCGGTGGCGGGGCAGTTCCGTGCGCAGATCGGCCTCTGTTCCGCCCGGGCGCACCGTCACGCCAGCTCCCCCCGGCTCGGCTCGGCGACCGTGCGCAGCGTGAGCAGGGCGATCACCGCGGCCGCCATCAGCAGGTAGCCCGGGGCGAGCAGGTTGCCGGTGGTGGAGGTGAGCCAGGTCGCCAGGTAGGGGGTGAGGCCGCCGCCGACGATGGTGCCGAGGTTGAAGCTGATGGAGAGGCCGGTGTAGCGGACGCGGGTGGGGAAGAGCTCGGCGTAGGTGGGGTACGTCACCGACTGGACGATCGGCATGGGCAGGGCCAGCACCACCATCGCGGCGACCGCGAGCGGGAAGCTCCCGAGTCCCATGACCAGCATCGTCGGGATGACCAGGACCGCGTATCCGGTGAACCCGATCGCGATCACCTTCTTGCGGCCCCAGCGGTCGGACAGTCCCCCGAAGAGCGGCATGAGACAGGCGACGAAGTAGCTGATGCCGGCCATGATCCAGAACGTGCCGGACGTGGAGTAGCCCAGCTCCTTCGTCAGATAGGCGTTCATGAAGATCAGGCCGACCCAGTACCCGCAGTTGGAGCCGATGGCGAGCAGGGTGACCCTGACCACCGAGCCGCGATGCCGCGTGAGTACCTCGGTCAGCGGCGCCTTCGCCGTCGTGTCCTGTTCCTTCTCGGCGAGGAAGGCCTGGGAATCCTCCAGCCGGTTGCGGGCGACCAGGGCTACGCCGACCAGGGGGAGGGAGAGCAGGAACGGGATTCGCCAGCCATACGCCGCCATCTGCTCGTCGCTCAGCACGGCCGTGACGACGCCCGCCACCAGCGCCGCCGTTCCGCCGCCGAGTGCCACGCCGACCGGTGTGAAGGCCCCGAAGAAGCCGCGTTTACCGGGTGGCGAGGACTCGGCGAGGTAGGTGGCCGAACCAGTCACCTCGCCGCCCGCGAAGAACCCCTGCGTCAGCCGTACCAGCAGCAACGCGGCGGGCGCCGCCAGGCCGACGGTCTTCGCGGTGGGCAGCAGCCCGACGGCCGCTGTGGCGCAGCCCATCCCGACCACCGTGACGATCAGCACCGGCCTGCGGCCCACCCGGTCGCCCAGCCTGCCGAGAACGATGCCGCCGAGCGGCCGTACCAGGAACGCGCTGCCGAAGATCGCCAGCGTCGCGAGCAGGGAAGCGGTGGGGTTGTCGCCGGGGAAGAACTGCGGGCCGAGAATGACGGCGAGATAGCCGTAGACGCCGAACTCGTAGTACTCGATGGCCGTGCCGGCCGCGGCCGCCAGTGCCGCCCTGCGCGGGCTGAAGCGTTCGGCCGCCGCCGTGCCGGCCGCTGTCGCCGTCGCGTTCGTGGCGTCTGCCGGGGGCGTTTCCTCGCCCCGGTCGTCCTTCTTGGTCGTTGGTACGCTCGTCATGGGTTTCCTCCGGGTCTGACGTGGACGTGTCCTGTGCCGGGATGTGCTGTCAGCCGTGCGGGCCGCCGCGCCTGGACGCGCGGATGGGGTGTACGGAGCCGGAGCCCCGTACGACGGTCATCAGCGGGACTGGACCTCCTGCTGATGACCGTCGTCACTGCGCTTCCGCCGCCGGATCAGACGGCGAACAACTGGTCGAGGTCGGCGAACGCCTTGAACTCCATGGCGTTGCCCGCAGGGTCGAGGAAGAACATCGTCCACTGCTCGCCCGGCTCGCCCTGGAAACGGACGTAGGGCTCGATCACGAAGGCGGTGTCGACGGCCTGGAGTCGCTCGGCGAGTTCCTGGAACTCCGGCACCGGGAGGACCAGGCCAAAGTGCGGCACCGGTACGTCGTGGCCGTCGACCGGGTTGGTTCCGGCCACCCCGTCGCGCGGGGTGGCCGACGGGCCGTCGCCGACCTGGTGTGTGACCACCTGGTGACCGCGGAAGTTCCAGTCGATCCAGCGGGTGTCCGAGCGGCCCTCGGAGAAGCCGAGGACCTTGCCGTAGAAGTCCCGTGCGGCGTTGATGTCGTCGACGGGGATGGCCAGATGGAAGGGGGGAAGGGTGGTCGGGTCGTCGGTCATGGCTGACTCCATTTCATATGAGGTTGGTGATGGGGGGTGGGGGTCGAGGTGTCTCAGGGCACCGGTACGAGCCGCAGCCCGTGCCCCGGCAGGGCCTGGCCGATGAGGTCGGTGTCGGCGTCGGTGACGACCCCGATGACGGGATAGCCGCCGGTGACGGGGTGGTCGGCGAGGAAGATGATCGGCTCGCCGGCCGGTGGCACCTGGATGGCGCCGCGTACGGTCCCCTCACTGGCCAGGTCGACGGAGCCGACGGACAGCGGCGGACCGGTGAGCCGCGCGCCGACGCGGTCGCACGCGGCGGAGACGCGCCACGTCTGGGTGGCGAGCCTGCGCCGGTCGGCGGCGCTGAACAGGTCGTGCCGCGGTCCCCAGCGGAACCGGGCGGTGACCTCTCCCGCGGTGGGAACGATGCTGAAGGCCAGCTCCAGCGGGATCGCCGGGACCGGACGGGCCGGTCCGAGCCCGAAGGTCGTCCCGGCGCGGACCGCTTCGGATCCGAGCCCGGTGAGGGAGTCCCGGGACACCGACCCCAGGACGCGGTCCGTCTCGATTCCGCCGGAGACAGCCAGGTAGGTCCGGCATCCGGCCCATGGGCGCCCGATCGTGAGCCGGGAGCCGGCCCGCAGGCGGACGAGGGTCGGGTCGGCTCGCCGTACGCCATCCACCGTGACCGGGCCGGGCGCCCCCGTGATCGCCACATGGCGGGAGGCCGTCGTGGTCACCGTGAGGCCGCCGAGGGTGACCTCCAGGGCCGGGGTGTTCTCCGGATTGCCGGCCAACCGGTTGGCGAGCGTGAAACTGCGCCGGTCGGCCGGGCCGGAGGCCGGCACGCCCAGGTGCGCGAACCCCGGCCGGCCGAGGTCCTGCACGCTGACCGCGACGCCCGCGGAGAGCACGGTGAGGGTCGGCGCTGTGCGCGCGGCCGGGCCGCTGAGCCCCGTCATCGGGTCGGAATGCCGGCGGGTGCCGCCACGCCGCCCGGAATCCTGTGCGGACGCGGTGGCCTGTGCGGACGCGGTGGCCGTCGTAGCCGCCATGTTGTGCGCGATGCTCACGACGCAACCTCCTGGAACACGACCCGGTCGCCGAGCTGGAGGCGGTTGGGCGGTTCGTTCCGCACGTCCCAGAGCCGTGCCGTGGTGGTGCCGATCTGATGCCAGCCCCCAGGGGTTCCGCCCGGGTAGACCACCGTCTGGTTCCCGGCGATGGCGACGATCCCGGCGTCGACCCGCTCGCGAGGACTGGACAGCCTCGGCAGCCGCAGAGACTCGGGGACACCGTCCAGATAGGCGAATCCGGGGGCGAAGCCGAAGAACGCGACCGAGTGCTCGGCGTCCGCGTGCCTGCGCGCGACCTCGGCCGACGCCATTCCGGCCCGCTCGGCGACGCTGCCCAGGTCGGGCCCGTCGTACCGGACGGGTATCACCACCGTGCGCGGGGCCGCGGCCGACGCCGTCGCCCAGCCGGTGCTCAACTCCGTCAATAGCGCGCGCAGTTCGGAGGCGAGCCGCTGCATGCCGAGGGTTCCCTTCGAGCCGGCACCTCGCTCCGCCACCACCAGGACGGTGTCGGCGGCGGGGATCACCTCGCGCAGCCCCGACGCCCAACCCTTGGCGCGAATAGCCCTCGCCACCTCTGCGGGGCGCCGCCCGGCGCACTCGACCAGCCAGCCGCGGTCGCCCGCGCGGCGCAGGACCGGCCGAACAACGGTCACGACCGTGCTCCCACGGGCGAGGCGGCCAAGGCCGCGCCCTCGGGCGGACCGGTCGTAATCCCGTGCGCCGCGAGCTCGGCCCGTACGACGGTCGCGATGGCGACCGCGCCGGGGGTGTCACTATGCACGCACAGCGCGGCCACCGCACCACCGTCCGGGGCGACTCGCACGGTCCGGCCGCCAAGCGACGTCACGGTGCCCGTCCTGGCCATCCGCAGCGCGCGCCGCGCCGCCTCCGCGGGGTCGGTGACGAGCGCTCCCGGCTGTGATCGCGCGACCAGCAGCCCCTCGTCGGTGTACGCGCGGTCGACGAAGCCCTCGGCCAGCGGGCGCAGCCCGGCGGCGACGGCCTGCGACCAGACCTCGGTGCGGGACTGGCAGAGCAGCGGCAGACCTGGGTCGAACAGGGTGACCGCCTCGACGAGCGCCGCCGCGTGGCCGGTGTGGTGCGCCGCCGCGTTGTACAGCGCGCCATGTGCCTTCACATAGCTGACCCGGCTCCCGGCCAGCCGCGCGAACACATCCAACGCGCCCATCTGGTAAAGGAGTTCATTGACGAGTGTGGCCTTCGGTACGTCGATGAAACGCCGGCCGAAGCCGGCCAGGTCGCGGTAGGAGACCTGGGCGCCGATGGCGACCCCCCGGGCGGCGCTCGCCTCACATGTGCGGCGCAGGATGTCGGGGTCGCCGGCGTGGAACCCGCAGGCGACGTTGGCGGCCGTGACCTGGTCGAGCAGAGCCCCCTCGTCGGTGGGCCCCCACACCCCGAATCCCTCGCCGACGTCCGTGTTGAGGGCGATTGCCGCAGCCGTCACCGGGCCCCCTCCGCCCAGTAGGCCTGTATCGTTCCGCTGCCGCTCTCCCAGGCCGCGTGCAGCCCCTGCTGGCCGCCATCGATGTGCGCGACGATCTGCCGCGCGAGCTCCTCGGCATCCCCGTCGGCCAGCGCCTGGACCATCGCGGCGTGCTCCCGCTGCACGCGCTCGTAGGCCGAGGTGCCATGCACATAGAACCGCGAATAGGGCTCCAGCCGGTGATACATCCGCGAGATGACGTCGTAGCGGATCGGGAGCCGGGCCATCCGGTACATGTCGAGATGGAACGCCAGGTTCGTGCGCGACCAGGCGTCCGCGCCGGTCTCGCCGACCCGGTCCATGTCGCCGACCATCCCGTCGAACCTGCCGATGTCCCGACGCGACACCCGGTCCGTGACGTGCTCGGCGAAACTCGGCTCGACCAGGCGCCGCAGGTCGTAGATCTCGTCGATCTCGGCGAGGTCCAGCACGGTGACGAAGGTGCCCCGGCCCGGCACGGAACGCAGCAGCCCTTCGGCGATCAGCGTGCGCATCGCCTCCCGCAGCGGGATGCGGCTCACCCCGAACCGGTCCGCGATCTCATCCTGAACCAGGCGGTGCCCCGGCGGGTAGACACCCTCGACGATCAGCGCACGCAGCTGACCTGTGAGCGCGTCGCCGCCGTGGGCGTCGCCGCGAAGGGAGTTGTCTTCTCGACTCATATCCCGTGTATACAGTGGATCCGAAGCGCGTGGAAGAGGTTCGCCCAAGGGTGACAAGGCATTAACTCCGTCGAAACCCGGTCCCCTTCCAGCGATGACTCCTCCACGTCCCGGGTAAGGGCGCCTTCCTGGGGGACCGGCGAAGCAGAGCCGCCCGCTCCAGGCCCGACCGTCGCCAACCTGTCGAGGTTCTCGCCGGACGACAGGCGTACGCCCCTTCGGACGCTGGGGCGAGGTCTTCGGCGACGAGACCGTGGCCGCCGCCATGATCGACCGCCTCGTCCCCCACGCCGAGGTCCACTCCCTCAAAGGCGACTGCTACCGCATGCGCGGACGCCGACTCGGACGCGTCCCCACCACCGCCACACACGGCACCGACTGAAACCGGCAACCAGACCCGGTGGGTCAGAACTCGACCGCCCACACCGGTCAGGATTCAACCGCCGCCCATACCCTGTCCGCCCTCCTCGCCAGCTTCCTCGTGGTCGCCTGGCTGCGGTCCAAGATCCGGCTGATTTCGTCGAACGGCACACCGAACGTGTCGTGCGCCAGATGATGCTGAGGTTCCCCCAGCGTGCGGGAGGTGCTGATCAGCTGGTCAGGGCGGGTTGACGGGGTTTCAGGTTCGTTCGTTCGGCCGTTGCCTGGTCCGGCGTAGTGCTTCTCCTCGAACTCGATCGGGCTGAGGTAGCCGAGCCGCTTCTGGATGCGCCGGGAGTTATAGAAGCCGTCGATGTACTCGAACAGTACGAGATTCGCCTCGGCCCGAGTGGCGAAGACGCGCCGCGGATGGACTCCGTCTTGATGATCATCCACAGGTTCTCCGCGAGAGCGTTGTCGTAGCTGCCCCCGACCGAGCCCATGGATGCCTCAACTCCCGCTCGTAGCAGTCGAGTTGTGAGCTTCACGGATGTGTATTGACAGCCGTGGTCCGCATGGTGGATCAGCTTGCCCGGTTCGATTTCCCGGCTCGCGAGCGCGTACTCGAGGGTGGTCAGGACCAGGCCGGCGTCCGCGCGGGCGGAGGTCTCCCAGGCGACCACGCGGCGGGAGAACGCGTCCCGGATCGCCGAGAGCCACAAGGGCCCCTCACCGGTAGTGATCATGGTGAGGTCGGTGACCCACAGCCGGTTCGGCGCCGGTGCGGTGAAGTCCCGCTCGACCAGGTCCGGGGCGAGTGTGGCCTTGGAGTCGCGGCGCGTGAAGCCGCCCCGGCGCGGACTGATCCCCGCGATCGCGGCCTCGCGCATCAACCGCTCGACCCGTTTGCGCCCCACGTGGACGCCCTCGCGCTTGAGCACGGCGTGCACGCGCGGCGAGCCATAGATCCCGCCGGACTCGGCGTGGATCTCCTTGATCCGCTCGGTCAGCTCGACGTCGCGGCGCCGCCGTTCGCACGGTTCACGCTCAGCCCGGCGCCAGCGGTAGTAGGTGGAGGAGTCGATGTGCAGTTCCCGGAGTACGGGCTCGACCCCAGGCTGGGGTGCTCGTGGAGGAGCGCGGTCACCTGGGCCGGGTCGGGTCGAGCTGGGCCGCGAAAAAGCCGAGGCCGTCCGCAGGACCTCGTTCGCCCGCTTGAGCTGTGCGTTTTCCTTGCGTAGCGCGGAGAGTTCGGCGCGCTCGTCGGTGGTGAGCCGGTCGTCACGCTCGCCGGCGTCGGCCTCGGCCTGCCGGATCCAGCCGCGCAGGGCCTCCGGGTGCACGCCGAGATCGACGGCGAGCTTCTTGATCTGGGGCTTCGGATCGGCGGTGCGGTACATCCGTACCGCACGCTCACGCAACTCCAACGAGTACTCCGTGTGCGCTCCCCTCGTGCACCCCCTCGACAGCCGGAACTGACCAGGCATCAGCCATTCGACGAAAGCAGCAGGTCAGGACAACGCCCTCAGGCCCAATCCCATGGACCATCCTCGCCATCAAACCTCTGACCTACGCATCGCGACTGCGCAGGTAGACACCCGCGCTCCAGCCCGGACCAGAAAGCACGAACAACACAAAACCCCAGGTCAAAAGCCTGACCTGGGGTTCCAAAAGAGCCGCCTTCGGGATTCGAACCCGAGACCTACGCATTACGAGTGCGGGGGCCAACAAAGGCATCGAACGCCTGCACGAACACAACAGCCCGACTTCCGCAGGCAAGTTACGCACCATGGGATACCTGTAGTCAGCCCTCGGCAAGAAGTCCCTGAAAGGTCCTGACGTAGCTCAAGGCGAGTCTGGTCACGCCAAAACCACGGGTCAAACCCATGATCAATAGCCGCCGACATATCCGTGAAGTACAAGGAGACGGCTCGGGGCGAGCTCGCGGTGAACATCATCGAGTGCTGATGCCGGTGCGCACCCGAGGGTGAGATTCCGCCGCGCGGCCGCGCGGACGGATCACCCGTGCCATGGTGGGGCATACATCCATCAACTCCTGTCCCCCCACGAGTACTTCCGGGAGTGCCCATGCTGCGCGGCATCGACGTGAGTTCCTACCAGTCCTCCGCCTACGACACCGACGGCCTCTCCTTCGTCTTCATCAAGGCGACGGAAGGCCGTTCGTACGTCAACCCGAAGCTCGCCGCCCAGACGAAGAGGGGCCGCGACGCCGGCCTGGTCGTCGGCTTCTACCACTTCCTCTGGCCCGGCAACCTCACCGCCCAGGCCGAGTACTTCGTCAAGCACGCCCCGGAGAAGGGCAGCGACATCCTCGCCGTCGACTGGGAGACGACCGGCGACGGCACGCACGCGAGCAACGCGGAGAAGGACCGGTTCATCCGGAAGGTGAAGGAGCTTCGGCCGAACCATCGGGTGATCCTCTACTGCAACCGCCACTTCTGGTTGACCGTCGACGACACCTCATACGCCGGTGACGGCCTCTGGATCGCCGACTACGTCGACGCCGGCAAACCCCGCATTAAGGCGAAGTGGCGCTTCCACCAGTACACGAGCAACCCGATCGACAAGAACGTGGCGGACTTCGAGAGCAAGGCGGCGCTGCGGGCATGGGCCGACAACGCCTGATTTGTCTAACCGCCTGCTGAAGCAGTCAGTTCGCACCGGAGCCGCTTGGCGGGTGGGTTCGTCAGGTATGCGTTCAACAGGTCGAAGGTGCGAAGCTCGGGCGGCAAGGCCTCGTACCACCCAAGGCCATGGGCATTGCAGTCGTTGCAAATGAGACCTCGCACGAATGGTCACGTTGTAGTTACTGAGGCGGACCCGCGCTGCGTTGCATGGCTTGCAGTACGGCCGTGGAGCGCCCGAGGCGTTGACAGGCGAGTACTCGGTTACGGGCTTGTGCTCGCCGCACCCCAGACACTCGATGAGTCCACGCTTGATCATCGTCTGGACGGCACCATTGGCTCTCTTCTTGCGCAGCGGCGTGAGCGGTCGGCCATTGCTCTGCTGCTGGTAGTGGCCGGTGCAGAGCTCTCTGGAAGACACAGCCCTCACACATCCCTCGAAAGAACATGTGCGGCCCTCAGCCGTTGCCCGCTCACGATTGATGGGCGCCAGATCTCGCCCTCTCAGGTGCTGCCTGTAGTGCGTCTTGCACAGCCCTTTCGTCAGTGGATACCTGTCGGAAGTCCGGTCGCAGGACCATCCGTTCCCCGCTGCCTCACCCGTCTTCACACGGCCCCCCACAGTCGCTCGCTGACACACAATCCGATCAACGAGCCGTCCGAACATACGTAACGCGCACAAACGTCTAGGCTCCGACCTGTGGTTCAACGGCATCCGCGGAGAAGTGGGGAGCTTCAGGCATGGGTGGGACCATCAGTTCGGTCAGCCGCAATGGGACGTACTCGTTCAGTAAGCCGAATCGGGAGAGCATCACGTTGCTCGAAGGGCTCGGGGTGGAGGGGGACGTTCATGCGGGGGTGACGGTGAGGCATCGGTCTCGGATGGAGCGGGATCCCTCGCAGCCGAATCTTCGTCAGGTGCACCTCATTCACGAGGAGTTGTTCGAGGAGGTGCGGGCGGCCGGATTCGAGGTTGTGGCCGGGCAGCTCGGGGAGAACGTCACCACGCGCGGGATCGATCTGCTGGGGCTGCCTGTGGGGACGCTGCTGCGGCTCGGGGACCAGGCCGTCGTCGAAGTGACCGGGCTGCGGAATCCCTGTGCGCAGATCGACGGCTTCCGGAAAGGGCTGTTGAAGCAGGTCGTCGGGCGGGACGCGGACGGGGCCGTGCGGTTCAAGGCCGGGATCATGAGTGTGGTCGTCAGCGGCGGGGTGGTACGGCCCGGGGACCCGGTCGATGTCGTGCTGCCGGACGGGCCGCACCGGGCCCTGGAGATCGTCTGAGTCTGGGTCTGAGGGTCTGAGGGGTGAGGTGTCAGGCGCGGAAGGCTGCCGGGCGTTCGCGTGGTGCCTCCGCCAGTGCCTTCGTCACCGCCTCGACGCCCGCCCGCAGGCCGTACACCGGGGTGTCGGGCTGCTGGCGCCAGGAGTCGTCGATGCCGCCGGAGTCCACGGTGTCGAAGCCGAGGTCGTCGATCAGGGCCCGTACCTTCCGCTTGGCCGCCTCGTCGTCGCCCGCGACGGGGAGGGCCATGCGGTCGGGGTCGCCGGCGGGGCGCGGGCGCTCCAGGATGTCCTGGGCGTAGGTGCCGTTGAAGGCCTTGATCACGGTGTGGCCGATGTTCCGTTCCGTCCAGCGGCTTTCGGTGAGGCCCTCGTCCTCGATGGCGGCGATCCTGCCGTCCCGCTGCTTGGGGTAGTAGTTGTTGGTGTCGATGACGGCGAACCCGTCCGCCGCCCCGTCCAGCAGCCCGGCCGGCAGGTCGGGTACCGCCCTCGTGGGGACCGTGACCACGACGATCTCCGCACCCCGTGCCGCATCTTCGACCTTGACGGGCGTGGCGCCGGTTTCCTCTGCGAGCGCGGTGAGCGTATGCGGTCCGCGTGAGTTGGCCACGGAGACCTCGTGACCGAGGGCGGTGAGCCGCCGGGTGAGGTTGCCGCCGATGTTGCCCGCGCCGATGATGCCGATCTTCATGACAGGCCCTTCCGGGGTTGCTGCTCCTGACAGTGCGTGTGACAGGGAGCAACAACTCCGGGACCGGGCGTGCTATTCCGCCGGCTCACATCACTTGTTCAGGTACGACCAGAACTCGTCGAACGACAGGAGCTTGTCGCCGTTGAGGTCACGGCTGCCGATGATCACCTCGGCGACCGCCTCGGTGACGTTCCAGTCGCCCTGCTGGGCGAGGGCGGTCTTGAACTCGGCCGCGGTGATGAAGCCGTCACCGTCCGTATCGATCCGCTCGAACTGCTTGCGTGCCTCGTCGATGTCCGCCACCGGTCCGCCCCTTCGTCATGCATGTTCCGTGTGTGCGGGGTCAGATTATCGGGCCACCCGATGACGCAGTGCAGCGACCACCCAGGCGAACTCCTCGCGGTGCGCGGGCAGCGGTTCGGTCCCCCGCACCAGGGCGGTCAGCTCCCGGAAGCGGGCCACTTCGGCGTGTGCCGCTGACTCCATGCGGTCGAGTACGGCGGCCCGGTCGGCGTTGCCGAGCAGCCCGTTCAGCACGGCTTCGGCCTCGGGCGACTCGGGGGTGACGCCCTGCTCCAGCGCCTCGCCCGCGAGTTGCACGAGTCGGCTCATGAACCACAGGGACGTCCCGGCGGGTACGTCCGGTCCCCGGTCCGCCGCGTTGAACTCGATCATCTTCCGCATCCGGGCGCGGAAACCCGGGTCCTGCATCAGTTCGGCCATCTCCACCCAGGCGTCCACCTGCTCCGGCGTGGGATCCTCGGGCAGATCGGACAGGCCGAACCGCATCCGGGTCCGGATGTCGGGGTCCGCGGTGTCCAGCCCGCCGAAGGTCTCCTCCATGAAGTCGTCGATGATGCGCTTGCGCTCGGCGGCCGACAGCCGCGCCAGTTTGTTCATCAGGGTCATCTCCTCCGCGGTCGAGCCGCGTCGCGCCACGGTCGACAGCACCGCACGGGTCACCTTCAGCGACCGGATCTGCGCGTCCAGCGCCGCCACATGCGTGGCCGCGACGGACGCGATGTCCTGCTCGCCGCTGACCACCTTGCGTACGTCGTCCAGGCCGAGGCCCAGTTCGCGCAGGGTGCGGATCAGCTCCAGGCGGGCGACGGACCCGGCGTCGTACAGGCGGTAGCCGCCCGTCGACCGGGTCACCGGGGGCAGGGCGCCCTCGTCCGACCAGTAGCGGATGGTGCGCACGGTCAGCCCGGTGGCCCTGGCCAGCTCGCCGATGGTGAACAGTGCGGTGCCGTCTTCGCTCATGTCCGCGAGTCTGGAGCTTCCAGTGGGTGGAGACTCAAGAGGCCCCTGCTCAGTGCCATGCCTCGTAGTGCGGGTTGCTCTGGCAGCCGCTCATGATCTCGACCTTGGTCGTCTTGTTCACCGGGCAGACGCCGATGATGTACTTCCGGTGGATACCGCCGGGGAAGGCGACCTCGACCTGGTCGGCCCACTTGTGGGTGTCGCCGATGGTCTTGTTTACGTCGATGCCGCCGGGCGCGTCGATGTAGTAGTTGTAGCCCGACTTCCACCAGTTCTTGTACAGGTCGTGGTCGTACGACGTCGACACGAACGGCGAGGGCTGGTTGACGAGGACGTAACTCTCGATGTCGTACTGGCCGTTGATGACGTCCTTGGGGAGGAAGCCCTCCTCGAAGACGACCGCGGGTCCGCGGCCGTCGGCGCGGTACAGCGTGCCGCAGGTCTTGCGCCAGACCGGGGCTGGAGTGATGCGGTCGACGTCGACACGGCGGTCGGCGGCCGCCTTGACGGGGTCGTCGAACTGGGGGCAGGCAGGAGCTGCGGCGGCCTTCGCGGGCGCCGTCGTGGGGACCGTGGCGGCCGTCGTGGAGAAGACGGCCGCGAGGGACAGGACGGCGGCAACGGCCCGCCGCCGCAGACGAGTTGTGATCATGCGGGGCACGATTCCGTGTCTGCGGCGGCGGGCTGTGGATCTTCACTCGTACGGCGGCGTGTCCGCTCGAGCGCCTTTACGGAAACGCCTTTGCGTCACCCTCACCGTCACCGGAAGATGCCGGTGTGGCCGAGCGAGTAGCGGCCCGGTTGTGGGTAGACCGCGAGGCCGTGCGGGCCGTCGCCGACCGGGATGCGGGCGAGCTGGGTGCCGGTGCGGGTGTCGATGGCGTAGACCTCGGCGTCGTACCGGCCGGACAGCCACAGGACCTTGCCGTCGGCGGAGACGCCGCCCATGTCGGGGCTGCCGCCGTCGGGGAGGTGCCACTTCTTGGTGAGCTTGTTCTGCGTGAAGTCGAAGACGGAGATGGAGCCCTCGCCGCGGTTGGAGACGTACATCTCGCGGGAGTCCCGGCTGACGTACAGCCCGTGGCAGCCCTTGCCGGTGGGCAGGAGGGTGGGCTCGGTGAACTTCTCGCCGTCCAGCACCCACATGCCGTCGGCCATCATGTCGGCGATGTAGAACTTCTTGCCGTCCGGGGAGATCTTCACGTCCTGCGGCATGGCGCCGTCGAAGGGGAGCTTCTGCTGTCCGACGACCTCCATCTTCTCCGTGTCGACCTTCAGCAGCTCGCCGCTGAACTCGCAGGAGACGATGAAGTACTTGCCGTCGGCGGAGAAGTCGGCGTGGTTGACGCCGTAGCAGGTGACCGGTTCGGTCTTGATCCGCTCCATGGTGTGCGGGTCGCGGAAGACGAGTTCGCGGTCGAGGGAGGCCATGACGACGGCGTACTTGCCGTTGGGCGTGAAGTAGAGGTTGTACGGGTCGTGGACCTCGACCTCCTTGCCCGCCTTGCCGGTCTTGGGGTCGATGGGGGTGAGGGTGTGGCCGCGGTTGTTGTTGACCCAGAGGGTCTTCATGTCCCAGGAGGGCACGACGTGCTGGGGCTGGCGGCCGACGGGGATCGTCTCGATGATCTCGTACGTCTTCGGGTCGATGACCGAGACCGTGTCGGACTCGGTGTTGGGGACGTAGACCCGGGACGGGAAGTCCTTGACCACGGGCGAGAGTTGGTTCGGTCTGTCTGCCGCGTAGACGTCCTTCGGGTCGAGGACCGGCGGCATGCCGGGCAGGCCCTGGACGGTCTTCTTCGGCGGCGCGGGTACGGCCGCCTTGGTGTTGAGGGCCTGGGGTGCCGGGTCCGGGGACTCGGTGCCGCAGGCGGCGAGCGCGATGAGGGCGGCGCCCGCGATCAGGGTGCGTTTGGCGAGGTTCCGGTGCATCAGCTCAGCAGCTCCGTGGTGGTGACCGCGCGCAGTCCGCGGTGGTCGAGTTCTTCCAGTACGGCGGGGAGCGCGGCGACCGTGTCCGCATAGCCGAAGTGCAGGCTCACGATCGATCCGCCCCGGATTCCGCCCATGACGTTGCCGGTGACGGCGTCGGGGCCGGGCGAGGTGAAGTCGAGGGAGTCCACGTCGTAGGAGAGGACGTGGGGGTAGCCCGCGGTGCGGGCCAACCCTTCGACGAGCGGGGAGGCGCGTGCGGCGCGGGACGGGCGGAACCAGGTGCCGATCGATCCGGTCAGCCGCTTCAGCCGCTCGGCGCATTCGGTGATCTCGGCGTGGGCCTCGACCTCGGACATGGCGTTGACGTCCAGGTGCCGTTGGGTGTGGTTGCCGAGGTCGTGGCCGCCGTCGAGGATGCGGCGGGCCAGCTCCGGGTGCTCGTCCAGCCAGGTGCCGACGGCGAGCACGGTGACCCGGGCGCCGTGCCGTTCGGCCGCGCCGAGCAGGGAGCGGGCGGTGGCGGGGTCGCCGGCGCCGTGGAAGGTGAGGGCGACGCGAGGGCGGTCGCGGGGGCCGTGGGTGATCTGGGCGGGGTGCCGGGGGAAGCGGCGGGGTCCGGGGGCGGGGGGTCGGGCGGACGGGCGGGGCGGGCGGGTGTGCTGAGCCGTGGCGCCGGGTGCGGCACACCCTGCGGCGAGCCCGCCCGCGGCAGCAACGAGGCCGGCTCCGGCACGTAGCGCCGCCCGTCGGTCGGTGGTGGTCACCCGCACCATTTAAGAGGCGTTATGTCCGAAAACTCGCGATTGATCCGGTTGGCGGTGGGGTCAAGGCGCGGTCAAGCCCCGGTAAGCGGTGTGGTCATCTGTCGGCGACCCGCATCTCGAACCACGTCGTCTTCCCGCGCGGCAGCAGATCCACGCCCCACCGGTCGGAGAGCTTGTCGACGAGGAACAGTCCTCGCCCGCTCACATCCATCTCCTGGACCGGCATCAGACAGGGCAGCCCCCGGGAGGGGTCGCGGACCTCGACGCGGATCCAGCCCCGGCGGCTGCGCAGCCGCAGTCCGAAGACGCGGGCGCCGGTGTGCCGCACGGCATTGCCGACGAGTTCCGACACGAGTAAGACCGCGTCCTCCGTCATCTTGGGGGTGAGTCCCCACTGACGCAGTACGACGACCTGGGTCAGTCTGCGTGCGGTGGCCGCGGACTCGGGGCGGGACGGCAGCGACACCTCCGACTCGGTCGGGTTGCCGAACAACTCCAGTACCTTGAGAGCGTGTTCGTCCTCGGCCGCCGGCGACCAGCGCGCCGCGGTCGCACGGCCGTGTCCCCGCGGCTGTTCGATACCCTCCAGCCCCGCCATGCCCCCATCATGGCCGCCCCGAACGCCCTCCGGGGGCGTCTCTGCGGAATACGCCCCCCGGAATCCACCATTCCGCACCGGCGGATCGGCATATGCCAGGGGCAGTTCGGAGCCGGTTGCAGCCCTGCTGAACTGCGGCGAAGGCTCGACTGGAGGCAATCGACGGACTCCCTCGACAAGACAGGCTTAAGGTTGCCTTAAGGCTCCCATAAACCGCCCCATCGAGGGACCCGGATCAGACATCGCGTCAATTGCAAGGCTCTGCGGGGAGTTTGGGGGAGAGATTCACAAGAACTTCGCCTTCCCCGGCCCCTCCTCGACGAAGCTGCGCATGCCGCGCTCGCGGTCCTCGGTGGCGAACAGGCCCGCGAACCAGTTCCGTTCCACGGCCAGGCCGGTCTCGATGTCCGTCTCCAGGCCCGCGTCGATGGACTCCTTCGCCGCGCGCAGGGCGATCGCGGGGCCCTGCGCCAGCTTCGCGGCCCAGGCGTGCGCCGCCTCGTACACCTCGGCGGCCGGGACGACCCGGTCCACCAGGCCCAGCGCCAGCGCCTCGTCCGCCTTGACCTGACGGCCCGTGAAGATCAGGTCCTTCGCCTTGGACGGGCCGATCAGCCGGGCCAGGCGCTGGGTGCCGCCGGCGCCCGGGATCAGACCGAGCAGGATCTCCGGCTGACCCAGCTTGGCGTTCTCCCCGGCGATGCGGTAGTCGGCACAGAGCGCCAACTCGCAGCCGCCGCCGAGGGCGTAGCCGGTGACGGCGGCGACTACCGGCTTGGGGATGCGGGCCACGGCGGTGAACGAGTCCTGCAGGGCGCGGGCGCGCAGGACCATCGCGGTGTGGTCCATGGCCTGCATCTCCTTGATGTCCGCGCCGGCCGCGAAAACCTTCTCGCCGCCGTAGATCACCACCGCGCGTACGTCTTCCCTGCGGGACGCTTCCTCGGCCAGGTCCTTGAGGCGGTCCTGGGTTTCGATGTCCAGGGCGTTCATGGGTGGGCGGTCGAGACGGAGGGTGCCTACGCCTTCGGCTACTTCCAGGGTTACGGTCATGGTGGGCAGGTTAACGGTCGCTAATGTCGTCGCCCAGGTGCAGGTCCGTTGTGGCTGGTCGCGCAGTTCCCCGCGCCCCTGTCGGGGCGCTTCGCCTCACGCCCCTCAGGATGTCCACTTCTTCCACGGCATGTTCCAGCCGTTGAGCCCGTTGTCCGGGTCCACGATCCTGTCGTTGGAGTTCTTCACCACCACCACGTCGCCGATCATCGAGTTGTTGAAGAACCAGGCGGCCGGGACGCCGCTGTCGTAGCCGCCGCGGACGTCGCGCAGGCCGATGCAGCCGTGGCTGGCGTTGTAGTTGCCGAAGGCGCCGCCGCCCCAGTAGTTGCCGTGGATGAAGGTGCCGGAGGTGGTGAGGCGCTGGGCGTGCGGGACGTCCTTGATGTCGTACTCGCCGCCGTAGCCGACCGTTTCGCCGTTCATACGGGTCACCGTGAGCTGCTCGGTGATGACCATCTGGCCGTTCCAGGTGTCGTAGCCGGGCTTGCCGGTGGTGACGGGGATCGTCTTGATGACCTTGCCGTCCCGCTTGACCTGCATGGTGTGCTTCTTGACGTCGACGACCGAGATCTGGCTGCGGCCGATGGTGAAGGAGACGGTCTTGGCCTGCTCGCCGTAGACGCCGTCGCGGCCCTCCACGCCGTCGAGGTTGAGATCGACGGTGACCTTCGTGCCCGGCTTCCAGTATTTCTCGGGGCGGAAGTCGAGGCGGTCGTTGCCGAACCAGTGGCCCTCGACGTCGACGGCGGGCTCGGTCTTGATCTTGATGGCCTTCTCGACGTCCTCGGGCGCCGTGATGCCCCGGGTGAAGCGGATCGAGAACGGCATTCCCACGCCGACCTTGGAGCCGTCCTCGGGGGTGAACTCACCGATGAACGTGTTCTGCGGCGTCAGGGTGGTGAAGCTGGCGTCCTCGGCGGCCTCGCGGCCCTCGGAGTCCTCGGCGACCGCATGGACCTTGTACGTGGTGGAGGCGGCGAGATGGGTGGACGGCGTCCAGCTCGCCCCGCCGTCGGTGATCTTCCCGGGTATCTCGGTACCCTTGGCGTCCTTGACCTGGACCTCGGTCAGCTGGCCCTTTGCGGCGCTGACCTTGAGGGCGCCGTTGGTGTCGACCGACTTGGCGCCGTCCTTCGGGGCTATCGTCACGACGGCCTGCGACTGCTTGCTCTCGGCCTGGGTGGAGTCCTTGCCCTTGCCGGGTCCGGACTTCGGCTCCGAGCCACCCCCGCCGCACGCGGTGACGGCGAGAAGCAGCCCGCACATCAGTGCCGCCACTTTCCTGCGTCGCGCCCGCGCGTCAACCGACGCCCCCGATATCGGCCGCACGTTCAAGTTCTTTCTCCCCTCGCCGGGCCCGTCCACCGGACCCCCCGCCGGGCCTGGTCGGGCCCGCTCCCCCGGCGCGTCCCGCGCGCTCGGCGCATATTAACCACAAGGCCAGCGGCATGGTCACCGCATGATTGTCACTGTTCCGTACCGAACTTCAACAGAATGTCGGCCAACCCACCCCATGCTCCCGCTACTTCACCGCACTGCCCGCCTTCCACTCCTTCCAGCCCATATTCCACCCTCCGAGGCCGTTGTCGGGAGCGACCTTTTTGTCATTGCTGTGGATGACCTCGACGACGTCCCCGACGAGGCTGCGGTCGAAGAACCAGCCGGCCGGGGTGTCCGAGCCGCCGCCCTTCACATCGCGCAGGCCGACACAGCCGTGGCTGACGTTGGTCCGGCCGAAGACGGTGTCCGGCGCCCAGTAGTTGCCGTGCAGGAAGGTGCCGGAGTCGGTGAGGCGCATGGCGTGCGGGACGTCCGGGATGTCGTACTCGCCCTTGCCGTTGGCCTTCTTGAAGCCGACCGTGGCGCCGTTCATCCGGGTCATGTCGAGCATCTCGGTGACCACCATCTTGCCGTTGTACGTCGTGTGCTTGGGGGCTCCGGCGGTGATCGGCACGGTGGCGAGCAGCTCGTCGTCCCGGCGTACGTCCATGGTGTGCGCGCGGGCGTCGACCAGGGAGACCTGGCTGCGGCCGACGGTGAAGGAGAACGTCTTGTACTGGAGGCCGTAGACGCCGGGTGCGCCTTCGATGTCGCGGAAGCGCAGGGCGACGGTGACCTGGGTGCCGGGTTTCCAGTAGCGCTCGGGGCGGAAGTCGAGGCGGCCGTTGCCGAACCAGTGCGGGCGGATCTCGACGGCGGGCTTCGCGCTGACGTGGACGGCGCGTTCGACGGCGGCGCGGTCGGCGATCTCCCGGTTGAACTCGATGGAGACGATCATCCCGGTGCCGACGGTGGAGCGGTTCTCCGGGGCGACGTACCCGATGAACCGCTCCTCGGGGACGTACGTGGTGAAGGTCGTGTGCCGTGCCGAGCGCCGTCCCCGGCCGTCCAGTGCCACCGCGTCGACCGTGTACTCGGCGGCCAGCGCGAGCTTCTCGTCGTCGGGCTCCCAGCGCAGCCCGTCCTCGGAGATGTGCCCGGAGACGGGGGTCTCCTGCGCGTCCTGGGACTTGACGACCCGCACCGATTCCAGGCGCCCGCTGGGCACCCGTACCCGCAGTCTCGTGTCGGGTTTCACGCCCCTGCTGCCGTCGTCCGGCGAGACGCGAATGACGTCCTCCGGTGCCCGGGCCTTGCCGAACACCGCGTCGATGCCGGCCCCGCCCGAGCCGTCGTCCGACGTGCATCCGGCGGCTCCGGCCAGCAGTCCTGCCCATGTCAGTACGGCGGCCAGCGCGGCCCCCGCGCGCCGCGCGCGCCCATGTACGTGCCTCACAACGACCCCAACGACAGGGCCCGCTCCCGGGAAACGTGAGTGCGACCCAAGCTCTGGGCAGAAGAGTGGGGAGGACGACACGACGGGGAGCCGTGGCCGGGACGCTGCACGCTCTTCCTGCGGGTCGTTCCGCGAGCCGTGGGAGGCTGTCAGGTGTCCAGCGCAGCCGAGCAGGAGGCGGTGGCCGAGGGGCGCGCTGCCGAACAGGAAGCCGTGACCGAGCGTGCCGTCGTGAACGGTGCGCGGCGGGCGGTGCCGCCTGGTGCGCCGGTGTGGCCGGGTGCGCCGATGCCGCTGGGGTCCCGGTTCCGGACCGGTCCTGACGGGGTGGCCGGCACCAACTTCGCGCTGTGGGCGGGCGGGGCCGAGGCGGTCGAGCTGTGCCTGTTCGGGCCGGAGGGCAAGGAGACCCGGGTCCGGCTGACCGAGCTGACGCACGAGATCTGGCACGGCTTCGTACCCGGCGTGATGCCCGGTCAGCGCTACGGCTATCGCGTGCACGGCCGCTGGGACCCGTGGACCGGCGGCCGCTGGAACCCCGCCAAACTGCTCCTCGACCCGTACGCCCGCGCGGTGGACGGCGACTTCAGCCTGCCGCCCGAGGTGTACGGCCATGTGCGTGACTGGCCCCAGCAGCAGGTCGCGGACACCGTGCGCGACGACCGGGACTCGGCGCCGTACGTCCCGAAGGGCGTCGTCGTCCAGGACGACGACGACTGGGCGGACGACCGGCGCCCGAAGACGCCATGGGCGGACTCGGTCATCTACGAGCTGCACGTGCGGGGATTCACCCAGCTGCACCCGGGGATCCCCGAGGAGCTGCGGGGCACGTACGCCGGTCTTGCGCATCCGGCCGCCGTCGAGCACCTGGTGAAGCTCGGCGTCACGGCCGTCGAGCTGCTGCCGGTGCACCAGTTCGCGCACGAGGACCATCTGCTGCGCCGGGGCCTGAAGAACTACTGGGGCTACAACTCCATCGGCTACTTCGCCCCGCACGCGGCGTACGCGGCGACGGGCACGGCCGGTCAGCAGGTCGGCGAGTTCAAGCGGATGGTGCGGGCGCTGCACTCGGCCGGGATCGAGGTCATCCTCGACGTGGTCTACAACCACACGGCGGAGGCGGGCGAGCTGGGCCCGATGCTGTCGTTGAAGGGCATCGACAACAGGGGCTACTACCGGCTGCAGAGCGACGCGCGCCGATACGCGGACTACACGGGCTGCGGCAACACCCTGCACGTGGTCCAGCCGCACGTGCTGCGCCTGATCACGGACTCCCTGCGCTACTGGGTGACCGAGATGGGCGTCGACGGCTTCCGCTTCGACCTGGCGGCGGCGCTGGCCCGCTCCATGCACGACGTCGACATGCTCTCCCCGTTCCTTGCCGTCATCGCCCAGGACCCGGTGCTGCGGCGGGTGAAGCTGATCGCCGAGCCGTGGGACGTGGGGTCGGGCGGCTACCAGGTGGGCGCCTTCCCGCCCCTGTGGACGGAGTGGAACGACCGGTACCGCAACGCCGTTCGGGACTTCTGGCGGGGCGCGCTGCCGGACGTACGGGATCTGGGGTACCGGCTGTCGGGGTCGAGCGACCTGTACGCGTGGGGCGGGCGGCGCCCCTACGCCTCGGTCAACTTCATCACCGCGCACGACGGTTTCACCCTGCGCGACCTGGTGTCGTACGAGCGCAAGCACAACGAGGCCAACGGCGAGGGCAACCGGGACGGCACGGACGACAACCGCGCGTGGAACTGCGGCGCCGAGGGAGAGACGGACGAGGAGCGGGTACGGGCGCTCAGGCGGCGCCAGTTGCGGAACCTGCTGACGACGCTGTTGCTGTCCACGGGGGTGCCGATGCTGGTCGCGGGGGACGAGCTGGGGCGGACGCAGCGCGGCAACAACAACGCGTACTGCCAGGACAACGAGATCAGCTGGCTCGACTGGGGGCTTCTGGAAGAACCGGGCTGGAAGGCCCTGTTCGACCTCACCTCCCGCCTGATCGACCTGCGGCACCGGCATCCAGTACTCCGCCGCCGCGCGTTCTTCTCCGGCCGGGCGCACTCCGCCGACGGGCTGCGCGACCTGGCCTGGTTCACCGCCCGCGGCACGGAGATGACAGAACGGGACTGGTACGCGCCCGCCGCGTCGCTGGGCATGTACCTCTCCGGGCGGGACATCCCGGGCCGGGACGAGCGCGGTGCGCCGATCATCGACGACAGTTTCCTCGCCGTGCTCCACGCCGGGGATCAGCCGGTGAACTTCGTCCTGCCGGGGCCGCCGTGGGCGGAGCGGTACGAGGTGGTCGTCGACACGTCGCGGGAGGAACAGGACGAGGCTCCCGGCGTGGAGCATCGGGCGGGGGCGGCGATCACGGTGCCGGCACGAGCGGTGTTGCTGCTGCGGGTGGTGGGCTAGTGGTGGTGCCGTGAGAGCCGTCGCCGGTACGACGACGACCGCCGAAGCCGCTGCCGAACGTCCCTTCAAGGCGCGCCCCACCGCCTCGACCGGCAAGCGCCCCAACATCCTGGTCATCCTCGGCGACGACCCCGGCTGGGCCGACCGGCCCGGCAGGGCGTGCGGTTCACGGACGCGTACTCCGGGTCGGCGACCTGCTCGCCGAGCCCATCGCCGACCGGGCCCAGGGGCTGGCCCCGGACCATCCCACCCTGGCCTCCCTGCTGAAGAAGGCGGGCTACGCCACCGCCCTGATCGGCAAGTGGCACTGCGGCCGACTGCCCGACCACAGCCCCACCAAGTCGGGCTGGGACGAATATGGTGGAGGGCCTGGACGCGGCCGTCGGCGAGGTCCTGGCCGCGCTACGCCGCTCCGGACAGGAGGAGCACACGCTGGTGCTGTTCGCCAGCGACAACGGCGGCGAGCGCTACTCCTACAACTGGCCCTGAGCGGTGAGAAGTTCGTGCTGCTGGAGCTGGGCGGCGCCCGGCCCGACCCGGCGTATCCGCTGGACGGCACGAGTCTCGCGGGGTACCTGCTGCGGGGCGAGGAACTGCCCGAACGCGACCTGTTCTGGCGGGTGCGGGCGAACCGGGCGCTCAGGCGCGGGGACTGGAAGTGCTACCAGGACGCCGAGGGCGTCGACCATCTGTACCACCTGGCCGCCGACGCCCGTGAGCAGGCCGATCTCGCGCCGGACCGGCCGGAGTTGCCGGCCGGGCTGAAGGCGTCCTGGGAGCGTGTCGCGGACGGTCTCCTCCCGTACCCCGCCACCTGATCAGCCGAGGATTCCGCGGTCGTACGCCACCGCCACCGCAGCCGCCCGGTCCTTGACGCCCAGCTTGGCGTAGAGGTGGGTGAGGTGGGTCTTGACGGTGGCCTCGCTGATGAAGAGGACGCGGGCGATCTCGCGGTTGGAGGTGCCTTTGGCGACGAGGGCCAGCACCTCGCGCTCGCGGGTGGAGAGGGGTTCGTTGCCGGGAGCCCCAGGAGTACGGACCGCGGAGACCAGGCGGGAGGCGACGGCCGGGGAGAGGACGGTGCGGCCTTCCGCCGCCGCGCGGACCGCGGTGAACAGTTCGTCGCGGGGGGCGTCCTTCAGGAGGTAGCCGGTGGCGCCCGCCTCGATCGCCGGGAGGGTGTCGGAGTCGGTGTCGTACGTGGTGAGGACGAGCACCTTCGCGCGGGCGGACCGGCGCGTCAGCTCGCGGATGGCGTCGACTCCCGCGCCGCCCGGCATCCGCAGGTCCATCAGGATCACGTCCGGGTCCAGGGCGGCGGCCTTCTCGACGGCCTCGACGCCGCCCGAGGCCTCGCCGAGGACCGTGAAGCCGGGGGCCGACTCGAACATGCCGCGCAGACCGTCGCGTACGACGGGATGGTCGTCGACGATCAGCACCGAGATATCACTGGTCATGGCGGACCAACGGTACGCGAACAGACAGCGCCGTGCCGTGCCCTGGCTCGGACTCGACGGTGAGCGCGCCGGCGATGCGTTCGGCGCGGGCGCGCATGCCGTCGAGGCCGAAGCCGCCGGTGTGGGTGCGTTCGCGGGCGGCGAGGGGGTCGAAGCCGCGGCCGTCGTCGCGGATGTCGAGGACCACCTCGTCGCCCATGAAGCTCAGGGTCACGCCGAGACGTGTGGCGTGCGCGTGGCGGGAGGCGTTGGACAGGGCCTCCTGGGCGATCCTCAGCAGGGTCGCCGAGACCTCGTCGTGGAGGTGTTCCGCGGTGCCGGTGACGGTGAACTCGGCCCGGATTCCGGTCCGTTCGCCCCATTCGGCGACCGTGCTCTTCAGGGCCTGTGGCAGGCCGTCGTTCTCCAGGGCCACGGGGGCCAGGTTGTGCACGGAGCGGCGGGCCTCGCCGAGGCTGTGCCGGGCCAGGTCCGAGGCGCGCTGGAGATGGGTGCGGGCGGTCTCCAGGTCGCCGGCGTTCGCGACGACCTGGAGCTGGGCGATGATGCCGGTCAGGCCCTGGGCGAGGGTGTCGTGGATCTCGGCGGCGAGCCGCCTGCGTTCGTCGGCGACGCCGGCTTCCCGTGCCTGGACGAGGAGTTGGGCGTGGAGGGCGGCGTTCTCGTCGAGGGCCTGCTGCAACGCGGCGTTGGTGCGTTCGAGTTCGGTGATGGTCTCGGCGCGGGCGCGGGAGCGTTCCTCCTGCTGGGACGTGAGATGGCCGACCACTGTCAGGATCACGTTGTTGACGACCAGCAGTCCGGCGAACACGGGCCACTGCACCGGGTCGTGGAACGGCATCCCGCCGGCCTGCGAGCCCGAGACGGCGATCGAGCAGGCGAACGGGCCGATCCACCGGAGGTAGCGCCCGGGCATCAGTTCTTCGGCGTCGAAGTAGCCGGTGACCGCGTAGAACGCGAAGAACGGATTCAGCCAGGTGAGCACGAAGCTGAGCGCCCAGCGCACGACGTAGTACACGGTGCCGAGGGTGGACGGGCCCGGGCGGGTGCGGCTCGCCCGGCCCCACCACAGCTGGAGTGCGAAACCCGCGGCGACCAGCGCCGCGACCGCGTTCCGCTCCGCCGTGCTCGGCATCAGTTCGACGGTGGCGACGGACAGCAGCGTGCCGACCGCGAGCAGCGCGTACGGTCCCTTGGTGCGGACCAGCTGCCAGCGCCGCTCGAGGTCCGTGTCCGCCGCGGTCATGCCTCCAGTCTGCACGGCGGGCCGCCTACTCCCACCGGAACCAGCGCGCCGCCGACACCGACAGCACCACCGTCCAGGCCGCCATCACGCCCAGGTGGGTCCAGCCGGGCCAGTCGCCCACCATGGCCTCGCCCAGCGCCTGTGCGGCGGCGCCGAACGGCGTGAACCCGACGATGTCGGCCATGACGTCGGGCATCGCCTGCACCGGCAGCCACACTCCCGCGCAGAACAGCATCGGGAAGAACACCACCGTCCCGACGGTGCCCGCGATCTTCACCGTCCGGGACACGGCCGAGATCACCGATCCCAGGGCGATCGCGACGAGGACCGCGAGCACAAGCGCGAGCAGATAGCCGAACGGCTGCTGGGGCAGTCGTACGTCGTAGCCGAAGCGGCCGACGGCGAGCGCGAGCAGCGCCGAGAGCACGGCGGCCAGGGCGTGCACCAGCATCTGCGCTGAGAGCAGCGCCGACGGTTTGACCGGCGTGGTGGACATCCGGCGCAGGATGCCCTGCTCCCGGTAGCCGGTGAGGCCGATCGGCATCGACTGCACGCCGGCCACGATCATGCCGGCCAGCACGGCCACGGGGACGTAGGTGTCGACGATGCGCAGGCCGCCGAGCTCGTCCTGGGTCTCACGGAACGCCGGGACGGCGCCCAGGATGGCCACCAGCAGGGGCGGGAAGATCACGATCCAGAAGAGGCTGCTGGGTTCGCGGGCGAGCAGGCGGGCCTCGGTGCGCAGTACGGCGGTGTTCATCGTGTGGTCTCCGTCGTGGTCTTCGTGAGGTCCAGGAACGCGTCGTCCAGCGTGGCGTCGCTGACGCGCAGTTGGTGGGCGGTGATGCGGTGGCGGGCGAGCAGCGTGATCACGGCGTTGACCGTCTCGTCACTGCCGGACAGGGTGATCCGGCCGTCCTTGTGCTCGACGGAGGCGAGCGCGGGCAGGGCGCTCAGCTCCTGTTCGTCCAGCGGCGCGGACGGCGTGAAGGTGATCACCGTGGCACCGGCGGAGCGGCGGATCAGCCCGTCCGGGGTGTCCAGCGCGGCGATCCGCCCCTTGTCGATCACGGCGATCCGGTCACACAGCCGCTGCGCCTCCTCCATGAAGTGGGTGACGAGCAGGACGGTGACCCCGCTGTCCCGGACCTCCTCGATGAGCTGCCAGGTGTCGCGGCGGGCGCGCGGGTCGAGGCCGGTGGTCAGCTCGTCGAGGACGACGATGCGGGGGTTGCCGATCAGGGCGAGCGCGATGAACAGGCGCTGTTTCTGGCCGCCGCTGAGGCGGCCGAACCGGGTGGTCAACTTGTCGGTGAGACCGAGGCGTTCGGCGAGCGGGCGCCAGTCGGCCGGGGTCGGGTAGAAGGCGGTGTACAGCTCCAGCGCCTCGCGGACGGTGAGCTTCCCCTGGAGTTCGCTCTCCTGGAGCTGGGCGCCCAGGACGCGGGTGACCTTGTCGTGGTCGGCGACCGGATCGAGCCCGGCGACCCGGACGCGGCCCGCGTCGGGGACGCGCAGGCCCTCGACGCACTCGACGGTGGTGGTCTTGCCGGCGCCGTTCGGGCCGAGGATCCCGAAGATCTCGCCCTCCCCGACGGTGAAGGAGACCCCGTCGACGACGGCCCGGCCGCCGTAGGACTTGCGTAGTCCACTGACTTCGATGACAGATGTGGCTGGCATGCTTCGAGGGTCCCGGCGGGGCGGGGTCCGCCGCATCGGCCGTCGCGCTCGAAGGCGCATCGGCCGATCGGTTGATGCGGGGGTACGACCATCCCGGGCCCCCTTGGTTCGATGTGCCGAACGCGCAGGTCGTAGGACCAGCGGCCGATCCCGGTCCGGCCAAAACTCGGTGGGCGTTGTCAGTGCCGGTCCGTAGGCTCGCTGCTGATGTCCACGACACGTGCCACCACCAAGGAACGCTCCGCCGTCAAAACCCTGTTGCGGTTGTGGCCCTATGTGCGGCCCGTCCGGGTGCGGCTGTTCACCGCCGCGTTCGTCGCCGTACTCGCCTCGTGCGTGGGGCTGGTGATTCCGCTCGTCCTGAAGTGGATGGTGGACGGGCCGGTCGCGGAGCGGGATCCGGCGGGCGTCTGGCTCGGGGCGCTGTATCTGCTGCTGCTCGGGTTCGCGGAGGCGCTGCTGTTCGGGCTGCGGCGGTGGCTGGTGGCACGGCCGCTGTCGCATGTCGAGGCGGAGATGCGGGCGGATCTGTACCGGCATCTGCAGCGGCTGCCGGTCGCCTTCCACGACCGCTGGGCATCCGGCCAGCTCCTCTCCCGGGGCACCACAGACCTGATGCTGCTGCGCATGTTCCTGGCCTTTCCGCTGACGTTCCTGCTGGTCAACGGGGTGACGATCCTGGTCGGCGTGGCCATCATGCTGGCGCAGGACTGGACGCTGGGACTGGTCATACTCGGTCCCGCCGTGCCCGTACTGATCACCTGCGTGATCTTCGAGCGGCGCTACGCCGAGGTCGCGCGGCGGGCGCAGGACCAGGTCGGCGACCTGACGACCGTCGTCGAGGAGAGCGTCCTCGGCATCCGGATCATCAAGGGCTTCGGGCGGCATCGGAGCCAGGCCCGAGCGTTCCGTGAACTGTCCCGGACCCTGCGGGGGACGGAGCTGCGGAAGGCTCGCCTGCTGGCGACGATCTGGGCCATCATCGTGACCCTCCCGGAGGTGGCGATCGGGGCGGCGCTGGTGCTGGGGGCCGTGCAGGTGGCTGACGGGGCGTTGTCGGCGGGGACGTTGGTGGCGTTTCTGTCGACGGCGCTTGCGATTCGGTGGCCGGTGGAGTCGATCGGGTTCCTGCTGGCGATGAGTCAGGAGGCGGCGACCGCTACGGAGCGGTACTTCGAGGTGATGGACGAATCGCCGGAGGCAGAAGCGCCCCCAAGGGGCGCGGGGCTGTCACATATGCGGCTCCGCCGCGTGGGCGCGACAAGCCCCCACAAACCCGCAGCCAACAACGAAGGAATCCACTTCTCCGCCGTCACCTTCCGCTACCCCGACGCCCCCGCCGACTCCCCACCCACCCTCGACCGCATAGACCTCCACATACGCCCCGGCGAGTCCATGGCCCTCGTCGGCGCCACCGGAAGCGGCAAGACGACCCTCACCGCCCTCGTCCCCCGCCTCCACGAGGTCACCTCCGGCCGCATCACACTCGACGGCACCGACATCACCGAGATACCCCGGGATTCGCTGCGCGCCCTCGTCGCCGTCGCCTTCGAGGAGCCCACCCTCTTCTCCGCGAGCGTCGGGGACAACGTCCTCATGGGCGCCGACGACGAGGCCGGCGCCGAGGAACTGCGCCGCGCGCTCTCCGTCGCGCAGGCCGAGTTCGCGCACGCCCTCCCCCAGGGCACGGACACCCAGGTCGGCGAGCAGGGCCTCAGCCTCTCCGGAGGACAACGGCAGCGCCTCGCGCTCGCGCGGGCCGTCGTCGGCAGCCCCAGATTCCTCGTCCTGGACGACCCGTTGTCGGCTCTGGACGTGCATACGGAGGCCGCCGTCGAGGCCGCCCTGCGGGAGGTGCTCGCCGACACGACCGCGCTCATCGTGGCGCACCGCCCGTCCACCGTGCTGCTGGCCGACCGCGTCGCCCTGCTCTCCGGCGGCCGTATCACCGCCGTGGGCACGCACTACGAACTGCTGCGGACGAACGCGGAGTACGCCCATCTGATGTCCGGAGAAGCGTCCGGGGAAGAGGAGGACAACCGGTGACCGCGCCCTCGACCTCCGTGCCCACGGCAGACGACGACCAGCAGGACCTCCCTCGGAAGGCGGGCCCCGGCGACCCCTTCGACCGGGACGTCCTGCCCACTCCTGCGGGCGCGACGGCCACGCTGCTGCGTTCTCTGCTCGCCCCGATGAAGGCCAGGGTCGCCCTCACGACGTTCCTGCTGCTGCTCCAGCAGGCGGCCGTGCAGGCGGGCCCGCTGCTGGTGGCGTACGCCATCGACAGTGCCGTACCGGCGATCCGCGCCGACGACTACGGGCCGCTGATCGCCGTGGGCGCCGGCTGTCTGCTGTGCTCGCTGGCGTCCGGCGGGCTGCAGTACTGGTTCATCATCGCCGCCGCCCGCGTCAACCAGGACGTGCTGCTCGACCTGCGCGGCCGCATCTTCCGGCATGCGCAGGCGCTGAGCATCGACTTCCACGAGCGGTACACCTCGGGCCGGCTCATCTCCCGTTCCACGACGGACGTCGAGTCGCTGCGTGAGCTCCTCAACGAGGGGCTTCAGGAGCTGGTGACCGTCGTGCTGTCCTTCGTCTACATCTCGGTGATGCTGCTCTGGCTGGATCTGGGCCTGGGCGCGGTCGCCGTGGCGTCGTTCGTGCCGCTGTATCTGCTCGTACGGGTCTATCAGCGGCGCGCGGGACGGGTGTACCGGATCCGCTCCACCGCGATCGCGGCCGTCATCGTGAAGTTCGTGGAGACGATGAACGGCATCCGCCCGGTGCGCGCGTTCCGCCGTGAGGCCGTCAACGACCGTGACTTCGGCGTCCTGAACGCGCGGCACGAGCGCACCAACGGCGACGCGCTGCTGGAGATGGCCCGCTATGTCGTCGGGTCCCGGCTGGTCGCGAACACCGCGGTCGCGGGCATCGTGCTGTGGGGTGCGTACCGGGTGGCGGGCGGCACTCTGGCCCTCGGCGTGCTCGCCGCCGCCGTGCTCTATCTGCGGCGGCTGTACGACCCGATCGACCGGCTCGGCATGTTCCTCAACTCGTACCAGTCGGCCGCCGCCTCGCTGGAGAAGATCGCCGGGCTGCTCGCCCAGACGCCGTCCGTGCCCGAGCCGTCGACTCCCCAGCGGCTTCCAGCACTTGAGACCGAGCACCCCGTACCGCACCGGCGGCGAGGTCCTCCCCCGCTTCGACCTCACCATCCCCGCCGGGCAGACGGTCGCCGTGGTCGGCTCGACCGGCGCGGGCAAGTCGACGCTGGCGAAGCTGCTCGCCCGGTTCTACGACCCCTCCGCCGGGCGGGTCCTGCTCGACGGCGTCGATCTGCGCGACCTCGACGTGCCCGAACTGCGGCGCGGGGTGGTCATGGTGACGCAGGAGGCGTTCCTGTTCTCCGGCACGGTCGCCGAGAACATCGCGATCGGCCGTCCCGACGCCACGCGCGAGGAGATCGAGCGGGCCGCGAAGGCGATCGGCGCGCACGAGTTCATCGCCGCGCTGCCCGACGGCTACGACACCGACGTACGCAAACGCGGCGGCCGTATCTCCGCCGGACAGCGCCAACTCGTCGCCTTCGCCCGCGCGTTGCTCGCCGACCCGGCCGTACTGATCCTCGACGAGGCGACCAGCTCGCTGGACGTACCGGGCGAACGGGCCGTGCAGCGCGCCATGTCGACGGTCCTGCACGGCCGTACGGCGGTCGTCATCGCCCACCGGCTGTCCACCGTCGAGATCGCCGACCGGGTGCTGGTGATGGAGCACGGCCGGATCGTCGAGGACGGCAGCCCCGGCGAACTCATCGCGGGGACGGGCCGGTTCGCGGATCTGCACCAGGCCTGGCGGGACAGCCTGGCTTGATGCACCGGCAGAGGATGAGCGAATGATCGACGCGTACGAGGATCCCGGCACGCCCGACTGCCGGGGCGGCGGACGGTACTTGTGGTGGCTGGTCAGGCAGCAGCCGGTGCGGTCCGCCGCCGGGGCACTGATCTCCAGCGTGTGGATGGTGCTGCTGGCGGCGTCGCCGTATCTGCTGTCCCGGGCCGTCGACGAAGGGCTGGAGCCGGGTGACTACGGAGCGCTGGCCTGGTGGACGGCGGCGCTGGTCGGGGTGGGAGCGTTCAACGCCTGGCTGAGCATCATGCGGCACCGCACGATGACCCGGCTGCGGATGGACGCCAACTTCCGCACGGTCAAGGTTCTGGTCGGGCAGGCGGTCCGGCTGGGGGCCGCGCTGCCTCGCCGGGTCGGGGCCGGGGAGGTCATGACGATCGGCGTGGGCGACGTCAACACGATCAGCAACTCGCTGACCGTGATCGGGCCCGGGTTCGGTGCGCTGGTCGCCTATCTGGTGGTCGCGGGACTGTTGCTGTCGGTGTCGGTGCCGATCGCCGTGGTGGTGCTGCTGGGCATGCCGACGATCGGTCTGCTCGTCGGGCCGCTGCTGCGACGGCTGCAGCGCGCGGAGACGGAGTACCGGGAGCGGCAGAGCGTGCTGACCGCCCGGATCGCCGACCTCGCGGGCGGTCTGCGCGTTCTCAACGGCCTGGGCGGCAAGGGGCTGTTCGCCGACGCGTTCCAGCGGGACTCGCAGCGGCTGCGGGCGCAGGGCTACCGGGTCGGGGCGGTGACCAGCTGGGTGCAGGCGCTCGGGGTGGGGCTGCCGACGCTGTTCCTCGCCGTGGTGACCTGGCTGGCGGCGCGGCTGGCCGCCCAAGGGACTATCTCCGTGGGCGAGTTGGTGTCGGTGTACGGCTATGTCGCGGTGTTGGTGCGGCCGGTGGCGTTCTTCGTGGAGTGGGGGTACCAGGTGAGCCGCGGTGTGGTGGCGGCGCGGCGCGTCGTACGGTTCCTGCGGCTGGAGCCGATGGCTGACACCGGCACCCTCGACGCCCCGGCCGACCCGTCGGTGCTGCACGATCCCGAGTCCGGGGTGCGGGTGCTGCCGGGGCGGCTGACCGCGCTGGCAGGCGCCCGGCCCGCCGACGCCGAGGCCGTGGTGGACCGGCTCGGCCGGTACGTCCCGTCGGCGGCGACCTGGGGCGGCGTACGCCTCGACGAGATCGTGCTGGCGCAGGTGCGGCAGCGGATCCTGGTCGCCGACCACGAGGCGGACCTGTTCGCGGGGACGCTGCGGGAGCTGGTCGGGGGCGGGGACGCGAAGGTGATCGAGCGGGCCGTGCGCACGGCTGTCGCCGAGGACATCGTGCGGGGCCTGCCGGACGGGCTCGACACCCCGATCGAGGCGCGGGGCCGCGACCTCTCCGGCGGACAGCGGCAGCGCGTCCGGCTGGTCCGGGCACTGCTGGCCGACCCCGAGGTACTGCTGGCGATCGAGCCGACGTCCGCGCTGGACGCCCACACCGAGGCACGGGTCGCGCAGCGGCTGCACGCCGGGCGGAGCGGCCGTACGACGGTCGTCACGACCACGTCGCCGCTCGTCCTCGACCGGGCGGACACCGTCTGCTATCTGGTCGACGGGAAGGTCGCGGCGGTCGGCGGCCACCGGGAACTGCTGGACGGGGTGCCGGGTTACCGGGCGCTGGTGGCCCGGGACGAGGACGAGACCACCGCCGAGGAGGCCGTACGGTGACCGCTGGTTCTTCCGGACACCTTCCCGTCGCCGAACGCGCCGACGTCCGGCGGGCCATGGGACGGCTCGTACGGGCTGACGCGCGGGCCTTCGCCGCCGTACTGGCCCTCAACTCCCTTGCCGCCATTGCCGGGTTGGCCGGACCGTGGCTGGTCGGGCGGATCATCGACGAGGTGCGGGACGGGGCCGGTGTGTCGGCCGTGGACCGGCTGGCGTCGGCCATCGTGGTGTGTGCGCTCGTGCAGCTGGTACTGGCGCGCTGGGCACGGTACGTCGGGCACCGGTTCGGGGAGCGGACGCTGGCGCGGGTGCGCGAGGAGTTCGTGGACCGGACGCTGGCGCTGCCCGCGTCCGTCGTGGAGCGGGCCGGGACCGGTGATCTGACGGCGCGCGGCACGGCCGACGTCACCACCGTCGGCACCACCCTGCGGGACGCCGGGCCGGAACTGCTCATCAGCTCCGTGCAGGCGCTGTTCCTGATGGGCGCGGTGTTCGTACTGGACCCGCTGCTCGGCGTCTGCGGGCTGGTCGGCCTGACCGGCATCCGGTTCGCGCTGCGCTGGTATCTGCGCCGGGCGCGCGACGGCTATCTCGCCGAGGGCGCGGCCAACTCGGAGGTCGCGGAGATCCTCGCGGCAACCGCGTCCGGCGCCCGCACAGTGGAGGCGCTACGGCTGGAGCGACGGCGGGTGACGGCGAGCCGGGAGGCGCTGGAGACGTCCCGTCGCGCCCGGTTCCACACGCTGTTCCTGCGCACCGTGTTCTTCCCGTCGGTGGAGGTGTCGTACTTCGTCCCCGTGGCGGCGGTGCTGCTGGTCGGCGGGGTGCTGCACGAGCGGGGCGCGATGAGCCTGGGCGCGGTGGTCGCCGCGGCGCTGTATCTGCAGCAGCTCAGCAATCCGCTGGACGAGATCCTGATGCGGGTCGAGCAACTGCAGAGCAGCGGCGCCTCGTTCGCCCGCGTGGAGGGCCTGGCCCGGGCCCCGCGGACGAAGGACGCCGGCTCTCCCGTCCCGGTGGACGACCGGATCGACGTGACCGGCGTGCGCTACTCCTACGACCGCGGCGGAGAGGTGCTCGGCGGCGTCGACCTGACCGTCCGTCCCGGTGAGCGACTGGCCGTGGTCGGCCCGTCCGGCGCCGGCAAGACGACGCTCAGCAGACTCCTGGCGGGCGTCGACGCACCCAGCGCGGGCACCGTGACCGTGGGCGGAGTACCCGTAGTCGCCCTCGGCCCGGAGGAGCTCCGCCGCCAGGTCGTCCTGGTCACCCAGGAGCACCATGTGTTCCTGGGCACGGTCCGCGACAATCTCCGCATCGCCGAACCGACGGCCACGGACGAGGAGTTGTGGGCCGCGCTCACCGCGGTCGGCGCGGACACCTGGGTGCGGGACCTGCCCGAGGGCATGGACACCCCGCTCGGCGACGGAGGTTGCCGTACGGACGGCCCGCAGGCCCAGCAACTCGCCCTCGCCCGGGTCGTGCTGGCCGATCCGCACACCCTGATCCTCGACGAGGCCACGGCCCTGCTCGATCCGACGACCGCCCGCCACACCGAGCGCGCACTGGCCGCCGTACTCGAGGGCCGCACGGTCATCGCCATCGCCCACCGTCTGCATACGGCCCACGACGCCGACCGGGTGGCCGTGATGGAGGACGGCCGGCTCACCGAACTCGGCACGCACGAGGAGCTGGTGACGGCGGACGGGGCGTATGCGCGGCTGTGGCGGACGTGGCACGGGGACCGCGGGACGACGTAGCCGCACCACGTCCGTATAGCGAACAGCAATTCCCGGACAACGGATGATTTCCAGTCAATCTCTTGACGCGCCCCTGACACACCCGCCGTTCACCTGCCACTCTTCCCACCACCACGTCACAGCAACCTCACAGCTGTGGCGACCGGCTCCCGCACGTGGTTCCGCGCAATGCCCCACCCCTGCCAGAAGGAGTCCGTGTTGAGACGCAATTCCTCAGACAGACGCACCCCCCACAGACCCACTCCCCGAACGGCCGCCGTCGTGTTCGTCGGCGCCGCCGCCCTGATCGCCGCGGCCGTCCAGTCGGGCGCCGCGACCGCCGCCCCGGAGAAGGCACCGTCGGCTGCGGGCAAGGTCATACCGGGCGCAGAGTCCGTCAAGCTCACCCCCGCCCAGCGTGCGCAGCTGATCCGCGAGGCCGATGCCGGCAAGGCGGAGGCCGCCAAGGACCTGGACCTCGGCGCCAAGGAGAAGCTGGTCGTCCGCGATGTCCTCAAGGACGGCAACGGCACGGTCCACACCCGCTACGAGCGGACGTACGACGGCCTCCCCGTCCTCGGCGGCGACCTCGTCGTCGAGACCGCGAAGTCCGGCGCGACCGAGGCCGTCGTCAAGGCCACCCGCGCCGCCATCAAGCCGGCCACCACGACCGCCGCCGTCCCCGCCGCCAAGGCGGAGAACCAGGCGCTGGCCGCCGCCAAGGCGGAGGACGCCAAGAGCCCCGACGTCAACCGGGCGCCCCGCAAGGTGATCTGGGCCGCGAACGGCACACCGACCGTGGCGTACGAGACGGTCGTCGGCGGCTTCCAGCACGACGGCACCCCGCAGGAACTGCACGTCATCACCGACGCCACCACCGGCGAGAAGCTGTACGAGTGGGAGGCGATCGAGACCGGCACCGGCAACACGGTGTACTCCGGCACGGTCAACCTGACCACCACGCAGTCCGGTTCGACGTACAACCTCACCGACGGCGCGCGCGGCAACCACAAGACGTACAACCTCAACCGCGGCACCTCCGGCACCGGCACCCTCTTCTCCGGCCCCGACGACATCTGGGGCAACGGCAGCCCGTCCAACCTGGAGTCCGCAGCCGCTGACGCGCACTACGGCGCGGCGCTGACCTGGGACTACTACAAGAACGTGCACGGGCGCAGCGGCATCCGCGGTGACGGCGTAGGCGCGTACTCGCGCGTCCACTACGGCAACAACTACGTCAACGCGTTCTGGTCCAACAGCTGCTTCTGCATGACGTACGGCGACGGCTCGGGCAACGCCAACCCGCTGGTGTCGATCGACGTGGCCGCGCACGAGATGACCCACGGGCTCACCTCGAACACGGCCGGACTCAACTACAGCGGCGAGTCCGGCGGCCTGAACGAGGCCACCTCCGACATCTTCGGCTCGACCGTCGAGTTCTACGCCAACAACGCCTCCGACGTCGGCGACTACCTCATCGGCGAGGAGATCAACATCCGCGGCGACGGCACCCCGCTGCGCTACATGGACAAGCCGAGCAAGGACGGCTCGTCGAAGGACGCGTGGTACTCGGGCATCGGCTCGATCGACGTGCACTACTCGTCGGGCCCCGCGAACCACTTCTTCTACCTCCTGTCGGAGGGCAGCGGCACCAAGACCATCAACGGTGTCACCTACGACTCGCCCACCGCGGACGGCCTTCCGGTCACCGGCATCGGCCGCGACAAGGCGGAGAAGATCTGGTTCCGGGCGCTGACCACCAAGTTCACGTCCACGACCAACTACTCGGGCGCCCGCACCGGCACCCTCGCGGCGACCGGTGAGCTGTACGGCACGACGAGCGCCGAGTACAAGGCGGTGCAGGACGCGTGGGCCGGCGTCGCGGTCGGCGCGCGCTCCGACGGTGGTGGCGGGGGCGGCGGTACGTCCTTCGAGAACGCGGCGGACGTAGCGATTCCGGACAACGGGGCCGCGGTGACGTCGTCGATCACCGTGTCCGGGCGGACGGGCAACGCGCCGTCGAACCTCGCGGTCGCCGTGGACATCGTCCACACCTACATCGGTGACCTCCAGGTGCAGCTGGTCGCCCCCGACGGCACGGCCTACACGCTGAAGGCGTACGGCACCGGCGGGAGCACGGACAACCTCAACACCACGTACACGGTGAACGCCTCCTCCGAAGTCGCCAACGGCACCTGGCAGTTGCGGGTCCAGGACAACGCGGCCGTGGACACCGGACACATCAGCAGCTGGAAACTGACGTTCCCGTAAGACCGTAGAACAGAAAGCGCACGCTCACAGTCAGGGTGCCGTCCCGGTGGTTCAACTCCCCGGGACGGCACCCGCGTTCATATTCCGGAAATGTTTACCGGACAGTCGACTTTCAGCCAACATCACTTCGGGATCCTGACATGTACGCGCCCCTGGTGTCACTCTTCCCCCACCGCCGCACAACTTCCCGAGCAACCCCCCACATAAGGAGCTTGTGTGCCCCGCCAGACCCCCCACTACGCGCGTCACAGGCGCACCACTCTGGCCATCGCCACCGCGGTCGCGGCCGGAGCCCTCCTCACCACCGGTCTGACCACCGGTGCCTCCGCCGAGCCCGAGTCGTCGGGCACCGACAAGGTCGCCGCCGTCCCGATGGCCCTCACCCCGGCCGACCGCACCGCCCTGATCAAGCAGGCGGACGCGGCGACGACCGAGACGGCCGACGAGACAGGCCTCGGCGCCAAGGAGAAGCTGGTCGTCAGAGACGTCATGAAGGACGCCGACGGCACTGTCCACACGCGCTACGAGCGCACCTACGCCGGCCTGCCGGTCCTCGGCGGCGACCTGGTCGTCCACGAGTCGGCGTCCGGCAATACCAAGGGCATCACCAAGGCGACGAAGGCGGCCATCAAGGTCGCCGACCTGTCCCCCGAGATCACCAAGACGGCCGCCGAGACGCAGGCCGTGAAGCTCGCCAAGGCCGCGGGCTCCACCAAGTCGGAGGCGAAGAACGCGCCCCGCAAGGTCGTCTGGGCGGCGGACGGCAAGCCGACCCTCGCCTACGAGACGGTCGTCGGCGGCCTCCAGGAGGACGGCACCCCGAACGAGCTGCACGTCATCACGGACGCGGCCACCGGCGAGAAGCTGTACGAGTACCAGGGCATCGAGACCGGCACCGGCAAGAGCGGCTACTCGGGCACGGTCACCCTCGGCACGGCCCTGTCGGGTTCGACGTACCAGATGAACGACACCTCGCGCGGCAGCCACAAGACGTACAACCTGGCCCGCGGCACCTCCGGCACCGGCACGCTGTTCACCGACGCCGACGACACCTGGGGCACCGGCACCTTCGGCAGCGCGTCCAGCGACCAGACGGCCGCCGTCGACGCTGCCTACGGCGCGCAGGAGACCTGGGACTTCTACAAGAGCACGTTCGGCCGCAGCGGCATCAAGAACGACGGCAAGGCCGCCTACTCGCGCGTCCACTACGGCAACGCGTACGTCAACGCCTTCTGGTCGGACAGCTGCTTCTGCATGACGTACGGCGACGGCGAGGGCAACGTCAAGCCACTCACCTCGCTGGACGTGGCCGGCCACGAGATGACCCACGGCGTCACCTCCAACACCGCCGGCCTGAACTACAGCGGCGAGTCCGGCGGCCTGAACGAGGCCACGTCCGACATCTTCGGCACGGCGGTGGAGTTCTACGCCGCCAACTCCTCCGACGTCGGCGACTACCTCATCGGCGAGAAGATCGACATCAACGGCGACGGCTCCCCGCTGCGCCACATGGACAAGCCGAGCAAGGACGGCAACTCGGCCGACAGCTGGTCGTCCTCGCTGGGCGGCCTGGACGTCCACTACTCCTCGGGCCCCGCGAACCACTTCTTCTACCTGCTGAGCGAGGGCAGCGGAGCGAAGACGATCAACGGTGTGAGCTACGACTCCCCGACCTCCAACGGCTCCACGGTCACCGGCATCGGCCGGGACAAGGCCGTCCAGATCTGGTACAAGGCGCTGACCGAGTACATGACCTCGACGACCAAGTACGCGGGCGCCCGCACGGCGACCCTGAGCGCCGCTTCCGACCTGTACGGATCCGGCAGCGCCGAGTACAAGGCGGTGGCCGCCGCCTGGAGCGCGGTCAATGTCGGCTAGCTGACACGAAGTTGACGGGCGGCACCCGGAACGAAGGCATTCCCGGGTGCCGCCCTACGCTTGTCTTCCATGTCCTTCACGTACGACGACGTCGGCGCGACCCGGGAGCGCGGCTTCTGCCCGCCCGGCTTCCACCCCATGAACGTCCGCACCCGCATCGGCGAGGGCGAGCCGGTCTTCCGCCGGGCGTCCGAAGCGGTCCTGACCTGGGAGATGCACCGCGCGATGGGCGTGGGCATCGACGCGAGCGCCGACCGCGCGGAACCCGGCGTGGACGTCACCGTCACCCTCGCCGGCCTCATCAAGGCCCCCTGCCGCGTGGTCTGGACGGTGGAGGAACACCGCAGGGCCGGCTGGGCGTACGGCACCCTCACCGGCCACCCCGAGTGCGGCGAGGAGGCCTTCCTCGTCGAACGCACCGGCGACGGCACCGTCTGGCTGACGGTGTCCGCCTTCAGCCGGGGCGCGAAGTGGTACGCGCGGGCGGGGGGTCCGGCGACACGGGGACTGCAGCATGCGTACGCCCGCCGCCTCGGCGCGACCCTGCGCAGGCTGTGCGCACCGCACGAGGAGTTCTGAGGCTCACCTCATCAGCACCCCCGCCCCCTCCACGACGTCCTCTGAAGGCACCGCCAGCAGTCCCAGCTCCGCGCTCGACGCCAGCAACCGATGCGCGGGCAGAATCCGCACCGTGTACCCGTACGGCCCGGTCCGGTCGAGGGAGAGCGGACCCTCGTACACCCACCGCCCGTCCAGATCCGGCCCGCCGACCGGCTTCAGCGGCACCGTCGCCGCATCGGTGATCCGGTCCTCGGGGTCGACGCGCCCCGAAACCGCCTGCACCTCCACGTCGTCGGGCGCGAGGTCGCCGAGACCGACCCGGACCCGCAGACCGAGGGTCGTACCGAGTTGCGCGGTGGCCGAGGCGGCGGACGTCTCCACGTGGTCGACGGTCACCGCATGCCAGGCCGACCGCACCCGGCCCTTCCACAGCGCCAGTTCCCGGGCCGAGTCCGGCGTCATCGCGCGGTGCGCGTGCGCGGCGGGCGTGTAGAGCCGCTCGACGTACTCCCGCACCATGCGCCCGGCCAGCACCTTCGGCCCGAGCAGGGTGAGGGTCTGGCGGACCATCTCGATCCACCGGTCGGGCAGCCCGCCCTGTCCGCGCTCGTAGAAGCGCGGCGTCACCCGCTGTTCCAGCAGGTCGTACAGCGCCGCGGCCTCTATGTCGTCGCGCCGGTCCGGGTCCGTGCCCGTGCCGTCCGCCGTCGGGATGGCCCAGCCGAAGTCCGGCTGGAACCATTCGTCCCACCAGCCGTCCAGCACGGACAGGTTGAGGCAGCCGTTGAGCGCCGCCTTCATGCCGCTGGTGCCGCAGGCCTCCAGCGGCCGGAGCGGGTTGTTCAGCCAGATGTCGCAGCCGGGGTAGAGCTTCTGAGCCATCGCCATGCCGTAGTCGGGCAGGAAGACGATGCGGTGGCGCACCCGCGGGTCGTCCGCGAACCGGACCAGCTCCTGCACCAGCCGCTTTCCGCCGTCGTCCGCCGGATGTGCCTTTCCGGCGACCACGATCTGGATGGGCCGCTCGGGGTGCAGCAGCAGGTCCATCAGCCGGTCGCGGTCGCGCAGCATCAGCGTCAGCCGCTTGTACGACGGGACGCGCCGCGCGAACCCGATCGTCAGCACGTCCGGATCCAGCACGCCGTCGATCCACCCCAGCTCGGCGCTCCCGGCCCCGCGTTGCCGCCAGGAGGCCCGCAGCCGCTGCCGTACCTCCACGACGAGTTGTTCGCGCAGGACCCGCCGCAGCTCGAAGATGTCCTGGTCCGGGATCTCCGCCACCGCGTCCCAGCGGTCCGAACCGCCGACGGTCAGCGCGTCCTCGGTGCGCTGGGCGCCGATCTGCCGGGCGCCCAGCCGGAAGACCTCGGGGGCGACCCAGGTCGGGGCGTGCACGCCGTTCGTCACCGAGGTGATCGGCACCTCGTCGGGGTCGAATCCCGGCCACAGCCCGGAGAACATCTCCCGGCTGACGTTGCCGTGCAGCAGGGAGACGCCGTTGGCGCGCTGGCCGAGGCGCAGGCCCATCACGGCCATGTTGAAGAGGTTCGGTTCGCCGCCCGGGTAGGTCTCCATGCCGAGGTGGAGGATGCGTTCGACGTCGATGCGCGGGAGTTCGGCGTCGGGGCCGAAGTGGCCTGCGACCAGTTCGCGGTCGAAGCGGTCGATTCCGGCCGGGACGGGGGTGTGGGTGGTGAAGACGGTGCCCGCGCGGACCGCCTCCAGGGCCGCGTCGAAGTCCAGCCCCTCGTCGACGAGTTCCGCGATGCGCTCCAGGCCGAGGAAGCCCGCGTGGCCCTCGTTGGTGTGGAAGACCTCGGGCGCCGGATGGCCGGTCAGGCGGCAGTACGTCCGTACCGCCCGGACACCTCCTATACCCAGCAGCATCTCCTGGAGCAGCCGGTGCTCGCTGCCGCCGCCGTAGAGCCGGTCGGTCACGCCGCGTTCGCCGAAGTCGTTCTCCTCGACGTCCGAGTCGAGCATCAGCAGGGGGACGCGGCCCACCTGGGCCAGCCAGATGCGGGCGTGCATCGAGCGGCCGCCGGGGAGGGCGATGGAGACCTGGGCCGGGGTTCCGTCGGACTCGTTGAGAAGGGCGACCGGCAGCTCGTTGGGGTCGAGGACGGGGTAGTGCTCCTGCTGCCAGCCGTCCCGGGAGAGGGTCTGGCGGAAGTAGCCATGGCGGTAGAGGAGGCCCACGCCGATCAGCGGGACGCCCAGGTCGCTGGCCGCCTTGAGATGGTCGCCGGCGAGGATGCCGAGACCGCCGGAGTACTGGGGCAGGGCGGCCGTGATGCCGAACTCCGGGGAGAAGTAGGCGACGGCGGTGGGCAGTTCGGCGGACTGGGTCTGGTACCAGCGGTCGCCGGTCACATAGTCGTTCAGGTCGTCGGCGACCGCGGTGAGGCGGCGCAGAAAGGGGCGGTCCTCGGCGAGTTCGGCGAGCCGGCCGGGCGGCACACTGCCGAGGAGACGTACCGGGTCGCCGTCGGAGGCGGCCCAGCGCTCCGGATCGACGGACTGGAAGAGGTCGCGCGTCTCCGTATGCCAGGACCAGCGGAGATTCCGCGCGAGATCGCTGAGCGGCTGGAGGGATTCGGGGAGAACGGGTCGGACGGTGAATCGACGGATCGCCTTCACATTCCACCTCAACGCTTCGCTGGATGACGCACGGCGGTGTGCGTCAGCGTCCCCGACGACGGTACCGGTGATGGTGTCGCCCTCGCTGGGGGCAATCGCCGGACGGGCCGGATCATCTCACCCCGAACTTCACAGGTACCCCATGACCGATCTGGCCGATTCCGCCCCCGCAGGCCACCTTGTGGTGCTTCACACCGCACGAGAGGCTGCCCAGTGGAGTTGAGGAGGGGGCCCGAACATGACACGGACGCGAACTCGGCGTCTGCGCTGGGTGGGGGGCCTGACCGCGGTGACCTGTGCCGCGGCGATTTCGGCCACGACCCTGCCCGCGCAGGCCGCACCAGAGGGGCACATACTCGGCGCCGGTGCACCCGGCTCCGTGGGAGGAAGTTATCTGGTCACGCTCAAGGGGGGAACAACGGCGCCGTCGGCGGCCGGAAAGAGCCTGGCCGAGAAGTACGGGGCGAAAATAAACCACACCTACGGCACGGTACTCAACGGCTACGCGGTACAGGCCGACGAGAGACAGGCGAAGCGGCTCGCGGCGGACTCCCGCGTCGCGTCGGTCGTCCAGGACACCCGAGTGACCCTGGACCACACGCAGAAGAACCCGCCGTCCTGGGGGCTCGACCGCATCGACCAGAAGAACCTGCCGCTGAACAAGTCGTACACCTGGCCGGATTCCGCGGGCAGCGGTGTGACCGTGTACGTCATCGACACCGGCATCCGGATCGGCCACAAGGACTTCGGCGGACGGGCGAGCCACGGCTGGGACTTCGTCGGCAACGACAGGTCCGCCGGGGACGGCAACGGACACGGCACGCATGTCGCCGGCATCGCCGCGGGCAAGACCTACGGCGTCGCCAAGAAGGCCAAGGTCGTCGCCGTACGCGTCCTCGACAACGCGGGCGCGGGCACGACGGCCCAGGTCATCGCGGGCATCGACTGGGTGACGAAACACGCGAGGAAGCCCGCGGTCGCCAACCTCAGCCTGGGCGGCTCCTACAACACCCAGCTCGACGCGGCCGTACGCAACTCCATCAGGTCCGGCGTGACGTACACCGTCGCGGCCGGCAACGACGGGCTGCCGGCCTCCCTGTACTCCCCCGCGGGTGTACGGGAGGCGATCACGGTCGGCGCGAGTGACAAGAAGGACGCACGGGCGGGCTTCTCCAACTTCGGCTCCGCCCTCGACCTGTTCGCCCCGGGCGTGTCGATCACCTCGGCGTCCATCGCGAGCAACACCGGCAGGGCGACCTACTCCGGTACGTCGATGGCGTCGCCGCACGCCGCGGGCGTGGCCGCGCTGTATCTCGCGGACCACCGGAAGGCGCCGCCTTCGCAGGTCGCCAGGGCGCTGGTCTCCGGGGCGGTGTCCGGCAAGGTCTCCGGGCGGGGCCTCGGTTCGCCGAACAAACTCCTGCAAGTACCGCGCTGATTGCGACAGATTGCCCAGACCGGCTCCGTTCCTCTCGAACGGGGCCGGACTTGTGTGTAGACATACGCGTGAGTAGTTAACAAAGTGCCGGATTGCCCACCCGAATAGGGTGGGAAGGCTCCTGCGGTACACCCCACAGTCACGCCACAGCTGCACCCTTGAAGACGTCCGCAGGACCCACCTCCCCACCCCCATCCGCCCGCACCCACGTTGACGCGGACAGGAGCGGTCATGCCCGCCACGCACCACTGGTCATCACCCCCGACATCCAGCACCGAATCACTTGCCGTGCGCCCCGACGGCGCCGCCGCACCGGCCCCGGAGCCACCCTCCGCGGGCGGCACGGCCGGCGTCGGGCGCATACCCGTCCTCGACGTCCGCCCGATCGTCCAGCTCGGGCGCCGGCCCGCGAAGGCCGTCACCGGTGAGCCGTTCGAGGTCTCGGCCACCGTGTTCCGTGAGGGACATGACGCGGTCGCCGCCAATGTCGTACTGAAGGATCCGGACGGCCGCCTGGGACCGTGGACCCCGATGCGGGAGCTCGCGCCGGGCACCGACCGCTGGGGAGCCGAGGTCGTCGCCGACCGGACCGGCCTGTGGTCGTTCACCGTGGAGGCCTGGGGCGATCCCGTCAACACCTGGCGGCACCACGCCCACATCAAGATCCCGGCCGGGATCGACACCGACCTGGTCCTGGAGGAGGGCGCCCGGCTGTACGAACGTGCGGCCACCGGTGTGCCCCGGGCCGGCGGCGAGCGCGAGGTCGTCCTCGCCGCCGTCGACGCCCTCAGGGACGAGACCCGTCCGGCCTCCTCCCGGCTGGCGGCGGCCCTGACGCCCGAGGTGGACGGGGTGCTGTCGCGGTATCCGCTGCGGGAGTTGGTGACGGCGTCGGAGGCGTTGCCGTTGCTGGTGGAGCGGGAGCGGGCGCTGTTCGGGTCGTGGTACGAGTTCTTCCCGCGTTCGGAGGGCACGCCGGAGTATCCGCATGGGACGTTCCGGTCGGCGGCGCGGCGGCTGCCGGTGATCGCGTCCATGGGCTTCGACGTGGTGTATCTGCCGCCCGTCCATCCGATCGGCAGGACGTTCCGCAAGGGCCGCAACAACACCCTCGACCCGAGTGCTCAGGATGTGGGGGTGCCGTGGGCGATCGGGTCGCCGGAGGGCGGGCACGACGCGGTCCATCCGGAGCTGGGGACGTTCGAGGACTTCGACTGGTTCGTGGCCCAGGCGCGTTCGCTGGGGATGGAGGTGGCGCTGGACTTCGCGTTGCAGTGTTCGCCGGATCATCCGTGGGTGCACAAGCATCCGGAGTGGTTCCATCACCGCCCGGACGGGTCGATCGCGTATGCGGAGAATCCGCCGAAGAAGTACCAGGACATCTATCCGATCGCGTTCGACGCGGACATGGACGGGCTGGTCGCGGAGACGCTGCGGGTGCTGCGGTTGTGGATGGGCCATGGGGTGCGGATCTTCAGGGTGGACAATCCGCACACCAAGCCGGTGGTGTTCTGGCAGCGGGTGCTGGCGGACATCGGGCGCACCGACCCGGATGTGATCTTCCTGGCGGAGGCGTTCACCCGTCCGGCGATGATGCACACGCTGGCGCAGATCGGGTTCCAGCAGTCGTACACGTATTTCACCTGGCGTAACGGCAAGCAGGAGCTGACGGAGTATCTGACGGAGCTGTCGGGTGAGGCGGCGGCGTACATGCGGCCGAACTTCTTCGTCAATACGCCGGACATTCTGCACGCGTATCTGCAGCAGGGCGGGCGGCCGGCGTTCGAGGTGCGGGCGGTGCTGGCGGCCACCCTGTCGCCGACCTGGGGCGTGTACAGCGGCTACGAGCTGTGCGAGAGGGTTCCGCTGCGCGAGGGCAGCGAGGAGTACCTCGACTCGGAGAAGTACCAGCTCAAGCCCCGCGACTGGGAAGCGGCCGAACGCGCGGGGGCCACCATCACCCCACTGATCACCCAACTCAACACCATCCGCCGGGCGAATCCGGCGCTGCGGCAGTTGCGTGATCTCCATTTCCACCACGCCGACCAGGATTCGGTGATCGCCTACTCGAAGCGGAGCGGATCGAACACGGTTCTGGTGGTCGCGAACCTCGACCCTCACCACACCCAGGAGGCCACGGTCTCGTTGGACATGCCGCAACTCGGCCTGGACTGGCACGAGTCCGTGCCGGTGCGCGACGAGCTCACCGGCGAGACCTATCACTGGGGCAGGGCCAACTATGTGCGTCTCGAGCCGGGCAGGAGGCCCGCGCACATCCTGACCGTCCTGCGACCGTCCACCCCGCAGATCGGAGGGTCACCCACATAATGATCGTCAACGAGCCCGTCCCGGACACCTTCGAGGACACTCCGGCCAGGGACCGCGACCCGGACTGGTTCAAGCGAGCCGTCTTCTACGAGGTCCTCGTCCGCTCCTTCCAGGACAGCAACGGCGACGGCGTCGGTGACCTGAAGGGCATCACGGCCAAGCTGGACTATCTCCAGTGGCTGGGCGTGGACTGCCTGTGGCTGCCGCCGTTCTTCAAGTCACCGCTCAGAGACGGCGGCTACGACGTCTCCGACTACACGGCCGTCCTGCCGGAATTCGGTGATCTCGCCGACTTCGTGGAATTCGTCGACGCCGCCCATCAGCGCGGTATGCGCGTCATCATCGACTTCGTCATGAACCACACCAGCGACCAGCACCCGTGGTTCCAGGAGTCCCGCGCCAACCCCGACGGCCCCTACGGCGACTACTACGTCTGGGCCGACGACGACAAGCAGTTCCAGGACGCCCGGATCATCTTCGTCGACACCGAGGCCTCCAACTGGACCTTCGACCCGGTCCGCAAGCAGTACTACTGGCACCGGTTCTTCTCCCACCAGCCGGACCTGAACTACGAGAACCCCAATGTGCAGGAGGAGATGATCTCCGCCCTGCGGTTCTGGCTGGACCTCGGTATCGACGGCTTCCGGCTTGACGCGGTGCCGTATCTGTACCAGCAGGAGGGCACCAACTGCGAGAACCTTCCGGCGACCCATGATTTCCTCAAGCGGGTCCGGAAGGAGATCGACGCCCACTACCCGGACACGGTGCTGCTGGCGGAGGCGAACCAGTGGCCGGAGGACGTCGTCGACTACTTCGGCGACTATGCGTCGGGCGGGGACGAATGCCATATGGCGTTCCATTTCCCGGTGATGCCGCGGATCTTCATGGCCGTACGCCGGGAATCCCGCTACCCGGTCTCGGAAATCCTCGCCAAGACCCCGGCGATTCCCTCCAACTGCCAGTGGGGCGTCTTCCTGCGCAACCACGACGAGCTGACCCTGGAAATGGTCACCGACGAGGAACGCGACTACATGTGGGCGGAGTACGCGAAGGACCCGCGTATGCGCGCCAACATCGGGATCCGCCGCCGCCTCGCGCCGCTGCTGGACAACGACCGCAACCAGATCGAGCTGTTCACGGCCCTGCTGCTCTCCCTCCCGGGCTCGCCGATCCTCTACTACGGCGACGAGATCGGCATGGGCGACAACATCTGGCTCGGCGACCGTGACGCCGTGCGCACCCCGATGCAGTGGACCCCGGACCGCAACGCGGGCTTCTCGTCGTGCGACCCGGGCCGGCTGTTCCTGCCGACGATCATGGATCCGGTCTACGGCTACCAGGTCACGAACGTCGAGGCGTCGATGTCGTCCCCGTCGTCGCTGCTGCACTGGACCCGCCGCATGATCGAGATCCGCAAGCAGAACCTGGCGTTCGGCCTCGGCTCGTACACCGAGCTGCCGTCCTCCAACCCGGCGGTGATCGCGTTCCTGCGTGAGTACGAGGACGACCTCGTCCTGTGCGTGAACAACTTCTCCCGGTTCGCCCAGCCCACCGAGCTGGACCTCAGCCGGTTCAAGGGACGCCACCCGGTCGAGCTGTTCGGCGGCGTACGCTTCCCGGCCGTCGGTGAACTGCCGTACCTGCTGACCCTCGGGGGTCACGGCTTCTACTGGTTCCGCCTGCGCAAGGACCCCGCGTAGCCACCGCCGGTCAACCCGGGCGGGGCGGTTTCTCCCGTCCCGCCCGGGGCACGCATCAGTAACACCCCGACCACTCCGGGGAAAGGACGCGACGCCATGTCGGAAGCCGTCACCCGTTCCGTCACGACCGAGTCAGGTCTCCTTGCGTCACTGGATCCCCTGCTCAGGGAGTGGCTGCCGCGACAGCGCTGGTTCGCGGGGAAGGGACGCCCGGTCACCGGGTTCTCGCCGGTGGCGGCCACCGAGCTGCTGCCGGCCGGCGGAAAGCTGGGCCTGCACCATCTGCTGGTGCGCGCCCACCAGCCGCTCACACTGGGCGCCCCGCCCCACCCCGGAGACTGCTACCAGCTGCTGATAGGCGAGCGCGAGGCGCTTCCGCCGCGGCTTGCGCCCGCGCTGATCGGGCATGTGACCGAGGGCCCGCTCGCCGGACGGACGGTGTACGACGCCCTCTACGACCCCCGGCCGGGCGACGTGCTCCTGGAGGCGCTGCGCACCCGCGCCCGCGTCGGCACCCTGCGCTTCGAACGGGATGTGCAGCAGGAGATCCGCTCCGGACTGGTGCCCCGGCTGGTGACCGCCGAGCAGTCCAACTCGTCGGTCGTCTACGGAGATACGTTCATTCTGAAGCTGTTGCGCCGGATCGTGCCGGGCGTCAATCCCGACCTGGAGCTCCCGCTGGCGCTGGCCCGCGAGGACTGCCCCCGGGTGCCCGCGCCCACCGCGTGGATGCTGGCGGACCTCGCCGACCAGACGTATGTGCTGGGCGTGCTCCAGCCGTTCATACAGGGCGCGGCGGACGGCTGGGAGCTGGCGCTGCGTGAGCTGGCGAAGGGCGAGGACTTCGCCGCCGAGGCCCGGGCGCTGGGGCGTGCCACGGCCGAGGTGCACACCGCGCTGGCCCGAGCGCTGCCCACGGTGACACTCGGCCATACGCAGCTGCATCTGCTGGTCGACGGCATGGTCGAGCGGCTCGACGCGGCCGCGCAGGCGGTGCCCACGCTGCGTCCTTACGCGCCCGGGCTGCTCTCCGCGTTCGAGGCGCTGGCCGACCTGGCCGCCGAGGGCCGCACCTGGACCGCCCAGCGCATCCACGGCGACCTCCATCTCGGCCAGTGCCTGCGCTCGCCCGCCGGTCAGTGGCGGCTGATCGACTTCGAGGGCGAGCCGTCCAAGCCGCTCGCCGAACGCCGGATGCCGCAGCCGCCCGTGCGGGACATCGCGGGGATGCTCCGCTCCTTCGACTACGCCGCCCACTCAGCCGACCCGCCCGCACCGGACTGGGCGCAGACGTGCCGGGCCGCGTACTGCTCCGGGTACGCCGAGGCCGGCGGCGGCGATCCGCGCACCGACGCGGTGCTGCTGCGCGCCTACGAGACCGACAAGGCGATCTACGAAGTCGTCTACGAGGCCCGGCACCGCCCCGACTGGCTCCCGGTACCGATGTCCGCGGTACGCCGCCTCGCCGCGTCCGGCTGACCCGACCAGACCAGACACACCAGACCCACCTCACTTGACCTTCGCCGAGGAGGCGCCGCCCGTGACCGCCCGCACCCCGTCCGACGATTCGAAGAAGACGGCAGAGGAGAACAGCGCCGCGAAGGAGACGAAGACGGCTTCGCCTGCGAAGAAGGCGGCCAAGAAAGCGGCAAAGAAGGCCACGACCGCCAAGGCCACGGCACAGAAGGCGGCTGTCAAGAAGACCGCGGGGAAGAAGACCGCGGCGACGAAGAACGCTGCGAAGAAGGCGGACTCCAAGAAGACCGCGGAGACCAAGAAGACTTCGGCGAAGAAGGCCCTCGCACAGAAAGCTGCCGCGCAGCAGCCCCCGGCACAGCGGACCACCACGAGGAAGGCTGCTGCCAAGAAGATCCCGGCGCAGAAAGCGGCCGTCCGGAAGGCCACACCGACGAAGGTCACCGCCAGGAAGGACCCCGCGCCGAACTCCGCTCCACCGCCGGAGGCACCCGTCTCCCCCGCCGTCGACGCCGGTGACCGCGAGCGCCTGCTGAGCGGCACGCACCACTCCCCGCACTCCGTGCTCGGCGCCCACCCGGTCTCCGGCGGTGTCGCGTTCCGTGCCTTCCGGCCGTATGCGCTGTCCGTGACGGTCGTCGCCGGTGAGCTGCGGGCGGAGCTGCACGACGACGGGGACGGGTTCTTCTCGGGGCTGCTGCCGCTGCGGGACGTGCCGGTGTACCGGCTGCTGGTGGCGTACGAGGGGACGGTCCAGGACACCGAGGACGCGTACCGCTTCCTGCCCGCGCTGGGCGATCTCGATCTGTATCTGATCGGCGAGGGCCGGCACGAGCAGCTGTGGACGGCGCTCGGCGCGCAGCCGATGACTCACCAGGGCGTGGCCGGGACCCGCTTCACGGTCTGGGCGCCGAACGCGCGGGGCGTCAGCCTGGCCGGCACCTTCAACTTCTGGGACGGCACCGGGTACCCGATGCGCTCGCTCGGCTCGTCCGGGATCTGGGAGCTGTTCGTGCCCGGCACAGGAGAGGGTGAGCTGTACAAGTTCGAGATCACCCGCCCCGACGGTTCCCGGACCCTGCGCGCCGACCCGATGGCCCGCCGCACGGAGATCCCGCCGAACACGTCCTCCATCGTGGACGCCTCGCACCACGAGTGGGGCGACGAGGAGTGGCTGGCCAGGCGCGGTCAGGTCCCCGCGCACGAGGCGCCCTTCTCCGTCTACGAGATCCATCTGCCGTCCTGGCGCCCCGGCCTGACATACCGTCAACTGGCGGAGCAGCTGCCGGCGTACGTCAAGGACCTCGGCTTCACCCACGTCGAGCTGATGCCGGTCGCCGAGCACCCCTTCGGCGGCTCCTGGGGCTACCAGGTCACCGGCTTCTACGCACCGACCGCCCGCCTGGGCACGCCCGACGACTTCAAGTACCTGGTGGACGCCCTGCACCAGGCCGGCATCGGCGTCCTGATGGACTGGGTCCCGGCACACTTCCCGCGTGACGACTGGGCGCTGGCCGAGTTCGACGGCCGCACGCTGTACGAGCACGAGGACCCGCTGCGGGCCGCCCACCCCGACTGGGGCACCCTCGAGTTCGACTACGGCCGGCGCGAGGTGCGCAACTTCCTCGTCGCCAACGCCATCTACTGGTGCGAGGAGTTCCACATCGACGGGCTGCGGGTGGACGCCGTCGCCTCCATGCTCTACCTCGACTACTCGCGCGAGCCGGGCCAGTGGCTGCCGAACGAGCACGGCGGCCGGGAGAACCTGGACGCGGTCGGCTTCCTCCAGGAGATGAACGCCACGGTCTACCGGCGGGTGCCGGGCGTGGTGACGATCGCGGAGGAGTCGACGGCCTGGGACGGCGTCACCCGCGCCACGCACCACATGGGCCCGGGCGGCTTCGGGGGCCTCGGCTTCGGCCTGAAGTGGAACATGGGCTGGATGCACGACTCGCTGGACTACATGGCCAATGAGCCGGTCCACCGCAAATACCACCACCACGAGATGACCTTCTCGATGGTCTACGCCTACAGCGAGAACTACGTCCTGCCGATCTCCCACGACGAAGTCGTCCACGGCAAACGAGCCCTCGTGTCGAAAATGCCCGGCGACTGGTGGCAGCAGCGCGCCAACCACCGTGCGTACTTGGGCTTCATGTGGGCCCACCCCGGCAAACAACTCCTCTTCATGGGCCAGGAGTTCGCCCAGGGCGCGGAATGGTCCGAGGCACACGGCCCGGACTGGTGGCTACTGGACTCCGCCTACGGCGCGGAGGCCGACCACCGCGGCGTCCGGGACCTGGTCCGCGACCTCAACACCGTCTACCGGGCCACCCCGCCCCTCTGGCAGCTCGACACCGAACCGTCCGGCTTCCAGTGGGTGGTCGGGGACGCCGCCGAGGACAACGTCTTCGCCTTCCTGAGGTACGACACGGAGGGCACCCCCCTCCTGTCCGTCTCCAACTTCTCCCCCGTCGTCCGCCACGACTACCGACTCGGCGTCCCCGACACCGTCCCCGCCTGGCACGAAACCCTCAACACGGACGCCGCGAAGTACGGCGGCAGCGACGTGACGAACCCCGACCCGGTCAAACCGGAGCCACAGGGGTGGCACGGCCGCGCGGCAAGCATCCGCGTGACCCTGCCACCGCTGGCCACCGTGTGGCTACGCCCGGCCTAGCGCATTCGGCAACCGCCCTGTGTGCAGCACCCCGAGCCGCTGTGTGGCCCGGGTCAGGGCTACATACAGGTCGCTTGTGCCGTACGAACCCGGCTCGACCACCAGCACCGAGTCGAATTCGAGCCCCTTCGCCTGACGCGGGTCGAGGAGTACGACGGTCCGCGTCAGGTCGGGCTCGGTGCCCGCTGTCACCCCGTCCAACTGCGCCGCCAGTCTGCGGTGCAGGGGGCGGGGGGCGATGACCGCGAGGCGGCCCTCGGCGGGGGTCAGCTCCTCGACCGCCTTGGCGACCGCGCCGGGCAGGTCGTCGGTGGCCCGCACCCAGGGCCGTACCCCGGTCGAGCGCACCGAACTCGGCGGCTCGAAGCCGGGGTTCTCGGCGCGCACCACGGCAGCCGCGAGTTCCATGATCTCGGCGGGTGTGCGGTAGTTGACGCCGAGGCGGGTGTGCTCCCAGCGATCCTCGACATAGGGCTCCAGGATCTTCGCCCAGGAACCCACCCCCGCCGCCTCCGCCGTCTGCGCCGGATCGCCCACCAGAGTCATCGACCGGGTCGGGCTGCGCCGCATCAGCAGCCGCCACGCCATCGGCGACAGCTCCTGCGCCTCGTCGACGATGATGTGCCCGAACGCCCAGGTCCGGTCGGCCGCCGCGCGCTCGGCGGCGCTGCGGTGGTCGTCCTCCTCCTGGCGTTCGGCGAACCGCTCGGCGTCGATGATGTCGTGCGCGGACAGGACTTCGGAGGCATCAGGGTCAGATTCCTGCTTGTCCTCGAACTCGTAGGTACGGGACGCGTACGACACGTCCAGCACGCCCTGCGCGTACGACACCTGCCTCTCCCGCTCGCGTTCCGCCCGAAGCCGCGCCAACCGGTCGTCCTCGCCCAGCAGTTCGGCTGCCTCGTCGAGCAGCGGTACGTCCGCCACCGTCCACGCGCGCGTGACCGGGCGGCGGATGGCGGCCGCGTCGGCGTCGCAGACGTACCCCTCGGGCTCGGCCAGGAAGTCCGCGACCAGGCGGCGCGGGGTGATCCTGGGCCACAGCTGGTCGATGGCGGACCAGACTTCGGGGTTCTCGGCGAGTTCGTCGCGGATCTGGGTGATGTCGGCGGCGTCGAGGAGGCTCGTACCGTCGTACGGGTCGGTGCCGACGCGTTCGGCGTACAGCTCGGTGAGCGTGTTGAGGACATGGCCCTCGAAGTGCTCGCGGGCCGCGTTGTGCGGGAGCCCCGCGGCGCGGGTGCGCTCGCGGGCGACGCCGACCAGGCCGTCGTCGAGCATCAGGATCTCGCGGTCGTGCTCGATGGCGATCACCGGGTCGGGGAGGGCTTGGCGGTCGCGTACGACCCTTGCCAGTACGTCGGACATCTCCGCGCGGCCCTTCACCGCAGCCGCCTCGGGCGTGTCCGTCGCCGTCGCCTTCACGCCGGGGAACAGCTCGCCGACCGTTGCCAGGAGCACGCCGGTCTCGCCCAGCGAGGGCAGCACCTCGCCGATGTAACCGAGGAAGGCGGGGTTGGGGCCGACGATCAGGACGGCCCGCTTGGCGAGCAGTTCGCGGTGCTCGTAGAGGAGATAGGCCGCCCGGTGCAGGGCCACCGCCGTCTTGCCGGTGCCCGGGCCGCCTTCCACCACCAGCACCCCGCGGTGCGGTGCGCGGATGATCTCGTCCTGCTCGGCCTGGATGGTCTGCACGATGTCGGTCATCCGGCCGGTGCGAGCCGAGTTGAGCGCGGCGAGCAGGACCGCGTCGCCGGCCGGGTCCTCGTGGCCGGTGCGGGTGGCGTCGCCGACGTCGAGGAATTCGTCGTGCAGGTCGGTGACCCGGCGGCCGTCGGTGCTGATGTGCCGGCGGCGGCGCAGGCCCATCGGGGTGTGGCCGGTGGCCAGATAGAAGGGGCGGGCGACATCGGCACGCCAGTCGATCAGGACCGGGGTGCGTTCGGCGTCGTCGGTGCGCAGGCCGATCCGGCCGATGTGGTGGCTGACGCCGGAGGTGAGGTCGATCCGGCCGAAGCAGAGCGAGCCGTCCACCGCGTTCAGCGCGGCGAGCAGACCCGAGCGTTCGGCGACCAGGATGTCCCGCTCCAGGCGGGCCTGCATGGGCGTGTTGCCCTGGGCCAGCGCGTCCGTGACGGAGTGCTCGGTGTCGCCGCGCAGCGCGTCCACGCGCGCGTACAGGCCGTCGATGAATTCCTGCTCGCGGCGCATTTCATCGTCTGGAAATTCGCTGTTTGACAATTCCACTCCCGCCCGGATATACTGTGCTCGTTGAACTTCTCCGCGACCCTATTGCCCTGAAGTCGCGAACCATTGAATATACGCAAAGAAATGCCCCGGACGCAATTGCGTCCGGGGCATTTCTTTCGTCTTCGGCCGGTTACAGCACTACAGCACGTCGGCGAGTTCCTCCAGCAGCCGCCGCTTGGGCCGCGCGCCCACCATCGACCGCACGGGCTCACCGCCGCGGAACACCATGAGCGTGGGCGTCGACAGCACGCCGTACGCGATCGTGGTCTGCGGATTGCGGTCCACGTCGAGCTGGACGATCCGCAGCCGGTCGCCCTCCTCGAAGGCGATGTCCTTCAGCACCGGCGCGAGCTGCCGGCACGGCCCGCACCAGTCGGCGGTGAACTGCACGAGCACCGGCAGATCGGATTCGATCACCTCCGCCCCGAAGTCCGCGTTGGTCACCTCGGCCACGCCTTCCACCTTGATCACAGGCCCTGCCCTCCCATTTCGCACAACGGTGATTCACCCTCGGCCAGGGCCAGCCGTACGCCGATCTTCGCCCGCACCGCCCGCAACTCGCCGATCAACGCGTCCAGCTCGTCCAGCTTGCGCCGGTAGACCGCGAGGGAGGCAGGGCACTGGTCGCCCTCGGAGTGCCCGGCACGCAGGCACTCCACGAAGGGCCGTGTCTCCTCCAGGTCGAACCCGAAGTCCTGCAGCGTCCGGATCTGCCGGAGCAGCTTCAGGTCGTCCTCGTCGTACGTCCGGTATCCGTTGCTCCCGCGCCGCGCGGTCAGCAGACCCCGCGACTCGTAGTACCGCAGCGTCCGCGTCGTGGTCCCGGCCCGTGCGGCCAGCTCGCCGATTCGCATGTCTACGAACGTAGTCCTTGACGCCGACGTCAAGGCAACAGCGGTTTCCGCTGCACCGGGGAGGTCAGGACGATCGACGTCGTCGTGCGGCCCAGGGCGGAGACCGCTTCGAGGACCTCCTCCAGGTGAACCGTGTCCCGGACGGCGACCTTGAGGATCCAGCAGTCCTCACCGATCACATGGTGCACCTCGGTGATCTCGGGACGCTCCATCAGCTCCAGGGTCCTGGGGTGCTTGAGGTTGTAGCCGCCGTGCGGGTTCACGCGGATGAACGCCTGGATGCCGTAGCCGAGGCGGGCCGGGGCGACATGGGCGCCGTAGCCGCTGATCACACCCGCCGCTTCCAGCCGTCGTACCCGCTCGGTGACCGCCGCCGGGCTGAGCCGAACCCGGCGGCCCAGTTCGCTGAGCTTGATCCGGCCGTCGGTCTGGAGGAGTTCCAGGATCTGCCGGTCCAGCGCGTCGAAGGCCACCGATGTTTCGTCGGCTGTCGTGCGCAGATGCCGAGGTTCTTTCGGCGCTGCGGCCGGAACTCCCATGCTTCCCCCTTCAGGAGGTGCGGATACGCCGGGAGAATTATGGTCATGGAAAACGCCCGAGAGGTACTGGTCATCGGCGGGAGCCGCTATTTCGGCAAGCGGCTCGTCGCGCGGTTGCTGGCCGCCGGGGACCGGGTGACGGTCCTCAGCCGCGGCTCGTCGGCGCCTCCGCCCGGCGCGCTGCACCTCGTCGCCGACCGGAACGACGAGAAGTCCCTGACGGACGCGCTCGGTTCGCGCACCTTCGACGTGGTCGTCGACCAGGTCTGCTACACCCCACGGCAGGCGGCGCTCGCCCGCCGGGTCTTCGCCGGCCGCACCGGGCGCTATGTGATGACGTCCACGGCCGAGGTGTACGAGTACGAGGACTCGATCGCGCTCGTACGGGAAGGCGCCGTCGACGCTCGCGAGATACCCGTCGATCTCGGACTCCCCTGGAACGACCCGGAGTTCCTCGACCGCCACTACGGCGAGGGCAAGCGGCAGGCCGAGGCCGTGTTCGCCGCCGCCCCGGAGTTCCCGTACACGGCCGTCCGGGTGGCCCATGTGCTGGGCGGTGACGACTTCACGGGAAGACTGGAGCACTACGCCTCCCGCATCCGGGGCGGTGAGCCGATCGCCGTGCCCGCCGCGAACCAGCCCGCCACCTACATCCACGTCGAGGAGATCGCCGACTTCCTGGCGTGGGCGGCCGGTGAGGACTTCACCGGTCCGGTGAACGCCGCCTCCCACGGCGTACTGACCACCGAGGAGCTGTGCAAGGCGGTGAGCGCGCAGCTGCCCGAGGGCAAGGTCGTCCTCCAGTGGGTGGAGGTCGGCGAGGTCTCGCCGCTCTCCTTCTTCCGCTCCTACGGCATGGACAACTCCCGGGCGACCCGGCTCGGTTTCACCTTCGGCGATGTACGGCAGTGGCTGCCGAAGGCGGTCGCCGAAACGCTGGGAAAGGGTGACTGAACATGCGGTACCGCACACTTGGCGGCCTGCACGTGAGCGCGATCGGGCTCGGGGCCATGCCGCTGTCCATCGAGGGCCGGCCGGACGAGACGCGCGCCCTGGCCACGGTGCACGCCGCGCTCGACGCGGGCGTGACGCTGGTGGACACGGCGGACTCCTATCACCTGCCCGGCGACGCACCCGGCCACAACGAGCAGCTGGTCGCCCGGGCCCTCGCGACCTACGGCGGTGACACCGCGGACGTGCTGGTGACCACGAAGGGCGGGCGTGGTCGCCCCGGCGACGGCAGCTGGACGGTGACGGGCTCCGCGCGGCATCTCAAGGCCGCCGCCGAGGCCTCGCTGAAGCGGCTCGGGGTGGCGGCGATCGGCCTCTATCAGCTGCACAAGCCGGACCCCACCGTCCCGTTCGAGGAGTCCGTCGGCGCGCTGCGCGAACTGCTCGACGAGGGCAAGATCCGGCTGGCGGGAGTATCCAACGCGGACGCGGGTCAGATCCGCCGGGCCCACGCGATCCTCGGGGACCGGCTGGTCTCGGTGCAGAACCAGTACTCGCCTGCCGTGTGCGACAGCGAGGCGGAGCTACGGCTCTGTGCCGAGCTGGGGCTGGCGTTCCTGCCGTGGAGCCCGCTCGGCGGTATCTCCCGCAGTTCGCTGGACGGGCCGTCCCGGCTGGAGGGGACCGACCGCTTCGGCGCGTTCCACGCCGTGGCGAAGGAGCGCGGGGTCAGTCCCCAACAGGTGTGCCTGGCCTGGCTGTTGGCCGCATCCCCGACGGTGATCCCGATCCCGGGCGCGAGCCGGCCGGAGACGATCAGGGACTCGGCGGCAGCGGCGGACCTGGTGCTGAGCGCGGAGGAGCTGGCCCGGCTGGACGGGGTCGGCTAGGGCAACGGGCTCCGCCCTCCAGGGCAACAGGCCATGCCTGAAAGGGCAAGGGCCTCTGCCCGTCCGGTCACTCGCCGACACCACCCACGCCTCCTGCACCGAGCAGGCGGCGGGTCAGCTGGTCGCGGTCGGAGAGGAGTTCGTCGAGAGCGGCGCGGACGTCCTCGGGCGTCGGTGGACGCCGATTCCCGCTCGGCCGCGATCAGCACGGAGCGTCGTACGAGCTCCGTCGATGGAGATCTCCACCTCGTGCGACTCCCCCATGCCCGGAGGAAATGGGCCGAGCGGCCAGGCTACGGGGGAGCACCTGGCCGCTCGGGGTATGTGGAGCTTTCTGCTATGCCTTCGCCAGCTCCTTGTCGCCACCCTGCTCAGGCGCCTCCGCAGGCGTCCCGTCGCCGTCGTCCAGCAGGGTCTGCTCGTCGAACGGGGCGTGGCCGGCGAGGACCTGGTCCACCCGCTCCCGGTCGATCTCCTTCGTCCACGTACCGATCAGCACCGTGGCGACCGCGTTGCCCGCGAAGTTCGTCAGGGCGCGGGCCTCGCTCATGAAGCGGTCGATGCCGACGATGAGTCCGATGCCGTCGACCAGCGCGGGCTTGTGGGACTGGAGCCCGCCCGCGAGGGTCGCGAGACCGGCGCCGGTGACACCCGCCGCACCCTTCGAGGCGACGAAGAGGAAGAGCAGCAGCGGGATCTGCTCGCCGATCGACATCGGCGTACCCATCGCGTCGGCGATGAACAGCGACGCCATGGTCATGTAGATCATGGTGCCGTCGAGGTTGAAGGAGTAGCCGGTCGGGACGGTGATGCCGACCACCGGCTTGCTGACACCCAGGTGCTCCATCTTCGCGATGAGCCGCGGCAGCGCGGACTCGGACGACGAGGTCGACAGGATCAGCAGGAACTCGCGGCCCAGGTACTTGAAGAGGGAGAGGATGTTCAGGCCCGCCACCACTCGCAGCAGTGCGGCGAGCACGATGAAGACGAACAGGAAGCACGTGGTGTAGAAGCCGAGCATCAAGAGGGCGAGATCCTTCAGCGCGCCCACGCCTGCCGATCCGACCACGGCCGCCATGGCACCGAAGGCGCCGATCGGGGCCGCCCACATCACCATCGCCAGGATGCGGAAGACAAGCCGCTGGATGTGCTCGATACCGCGCAGGATCGGCTGTCCTGTCGGGCCCATGGCCTGCAGCGCGAAGCCGGCGAGCAGGGCGATGAGCAGGGTCTGGAGCACCGATTCCGAGGTGAAGGCGGAGACGATCGTGGTCGGGATGATGCCGAGCAGGAACTCGGTGGTGCCCTTGGCCTCCGCGTCGACCTGGGCGTGACCGGCCTCCTTGACCGCGTCGGTCACCGCGAGGCCGGTGCCCGGGTCGAGCAGGTTGCCGACGACCAGGCCGATGCCCAGGGCGACCAGCGACATGATCGTGAAGTAGGCCAGCGCGATACCGCCGACCGCGCCGACCTTCGCGGCCTTCCGTACCGAGCCGATGCCCAGCACGATCGTGCAGAAGATGATCGGCGAGATCATCATCTTGATCAGGTTCACGAACCCGGTGCCGATCGGCTTCAGCTCGACGGCGAAGTCGGGCGCGGCCATACCGACGGCGATGCCTGCGGCGACCGCGACGATCACCGCGATGTAGAGGTAGTGGGTGCGGTCCCGTTTGGCTCGGGGTGCGGCAGGTGCCGTATCGGCTGCGCTGGTCACGGCGGCCCTCCTTGACGACGTCGTCGACATCACCGGCGTGCGGCTCACGTCCGGGGGATTGCGGGGATTTTTGGGGATCTGCCCGGGAGTGGTGCTTCGCGGACTGCCGTGACTATCTCCCGCCCTGTGAGGGCGGTCACCCTTCCGTTCATTTAGTTCATGCTTAACGTGAGAGGCACACTGACGACATGCACGTGCGCTTCCCGAGACCCCGCAGCCTGGCCGGCCAGCTCTTCGCCGTGCAGGCCGTGCTGCTCACGATCGTCGTGCTCGGGTACGCACTGTTCACCTACGTCAGCGACCGCGACCAGGCCGAGGACGCGGCGCGGCGCCAGGCCACGGCGGTGGCCCGCTCGGTGGCCGACTCCCCCTCCGTACGGGAGGCGATCCGCACCCCCGACCCCAGCGCCCGGCTCCAGCCGTACGCGCTGCAGGTCATAAAGGACGCCGACGTCGACTTCGTGACGATCATGAACACGAAAGGCATCCGCTGGACCCACCCCGACCCGGCCCAGATCGGCCAGCCGTTCCTCGGTCACATCGCCCGCGCACTGAGGGGCGAGTCCTTCACCGAGACCTACACGGGCACGCTCGGCCCGTCGGTCCGGGCCGTCACCCCGGTGTGGGACGGCGGGAAGGTCGTCGGCCTGGTCAGCGCGGGCATCAGGGTCGAGGCGATCAGCAGGCGGGTCCAGGGCCAGCTGACCGCGCTCATCGGTGTCGCGGCCGGCGCGCTCGCCCTGGGCGCGATCGGCACGTTCGTCGTCAATGCCCGGCTGCGACGCCACACCCACGGCATGAACGCGGCCGAGCTGAGCAATATGCACGACTACCACCAGGCCGCCCTGCACGCCGTACGCGAAGGCCTGCTGATGCTCGACGGGCAATACCGTGTCGCGCTGATCAACGACGGGGCGCGGGAGCTGCTCGGGGTGAGCGAGGAGGTGATCGGCCGCTCGGTCGCCGAGCTGGGTCTGCCCGCACCGCTCACCGGCGCGCTGCTCGCGTCGGAGCCCCGGGTGGACGAGGTGCATCTGACGGCGGACCGGGTGCTCGTGGTGAACACCTCACCGGTGTCGGGCGGCGAGCGCCGCGGAACCGTGGTGACCTTGCGCGACGTCACCGAACTCCAGTCCCTCATGGGCGAGTTGAACTCCGAACGCGGCTTCACCCAGGCGCTGCGCTCGCAGGCCCACGAGGCGGCGAACCGGCTCCACACGGTGGTCTCGCTGATCGAGCTGGGCCGCGCGCAGGAGGCCGTGGACTTCGCGACGGCCGAGCTGGAGCTGGCGCAGGCGCTGACCGACCAGGTGGTGGCCGCGGTGAGCGAGCCGGTCCTCGCGGCCCTGCTGCTCGGCAAGACGGCCCAGGCGAACGAGCGGGGTGTGGAGCTGGTGGTGTCGGAGGACAGCCGTCTGGACGACGGGCTGCTCCCCGAGTCTCTGCCCGCGCGGGACCTGGTGACCATCCTGGGCAACCTCATCGACAACGCGGTGGACGCGGCGCAGGGCAGCGTGCGGGCGCGGGTGACGGTGACGGCGTACACGGAAGGCGGCTCGGAGCTGGTGCTGCGGGTGTGCGACACGGGTGCGGGCGTCGATCCCGCGCACGCGGAGGACGTCTTCCAGCGCGGCTTCTCGACCAAGCCGGCGGGGCCGGGCGGGCGGGGTCTTGGCCTGGCCCTGGTACGGCAGGCGGTCACCCGGCACGAGGGAGAGCTGACGGTGACGGAGGCGGCCGGGGGCGGCGCCCAGTTCCAGGTGCGGTTGCCGTTGAATAGCCCGGTGTCCGAGCGTGCGGTGACCGGAGGTGGCGGATGACAGCGGCCCAGCAGCCCATCCGGGTCCTGGTCGTGGAGGACGACCCGGTCGCCGCCGACGCGCATGTCATGTACGTCGGCCGCGTCCCCGGGTTCGTCGCGGTCGGCAAGGCGCACACCGGCGCGGAGGCGCGGCGCGCGCTGGACCGTACGCCGGTCGATCTGCTGCTGCTGGACCTGCACCTGCCGGATGTGCACGGGCTGCAGCTGGCCCGCTCGCTGCGGGCGGCCGGCCATCACGCGGACGTGATAGCGGTGACGTCGGCACGGGATCTGACGGTCGTCCGCGAGGGCGTCTCACTGGGCGTCGTGCAGTACGTCCTCAAGCCCTTCACCTTCGCCACCCTGCGGGACCGGCTCGTCAGATACGCCGAGTTCCACGCGGCGGCGGGCGAGGCGAGCGGCCAGGACGAGGTCGACCGCGCCCTGGCGACCCTGCGCGCCCCGAGCCCGGCCGCCCTGCCCAAGGGGTTGAGCGCCCCGACACTGGAGCGGGTCTCGGTGGTCCTGCGGGACTGCGGCGACGGCCTGACGGCGACGGGCGTCGCGGAGGCGGTGGGCATCTCACGGATCACCGCCCGCCGCTATCTGGAACACCTGGTGGACGCGGGACGAGCGGCCCGCAGCCCGCAGTACGGGACCGTGGGACGGCCCGAGTTGCAGTACCGGTGGGTGAAGGGCCAGTAGAGCTGCTGCAGGGCCATTGACCTGACTAGACCATTCCTCCTACGTTCACCGGGCAGCCATCCCGGCCACAACGAAGTGAGCCCGTAGGAGGTCGTGCCCATGCGCCCCACCGCCGTTCTCCCCACCCTTGTCGCAGCCGCCCTGTCCGCCACCGCCCTCACAGCCTGCGGCGGAGGACCCGGCAGCGACCCCGACACCGTGAAGGTCTCCTTCAAGCAGTCCACGGACAACAACATCAAAGTTCTGGACACGTTCCTCGCGGACATCAAGAAGCAGTTCGAGAAGGAGAACCCCGGCAAGAAGATCGAGCTCGTCCCGATCAAGGCCCCGGACTCGGAGTACTACACCAAGGTCCAGCAGATGCTCCGCTCCCCGAAGACGGCCCCCGACCTGGTCTATGAGGACACCTTCCTCATCAACTCCGACATCATCAGCGGGTACTTGAAACCCCTGGACGACTATCTCGCCAAGTGGCCGGACTGGAACCAGTTCATCGACACGGCGAAGGCCGCGGCCCAGGGCGAGGACGGGAAGACGTACGGCGTCCCGGACGGTACGGACACCCGCGGACTCTGGTTCGACAAGGCGATCTTCGCGAAGGCGGGTCTGCCCGCCGACTGGCAGCCGAAGAGCTGGGACGACGTCCTCACAGCCGCCCGCACCATCAAGGAGAAGGTCCCCGGCGTCACCCCGCTCAACGTCTACACGGGCAAGCCCGCCGGTGAGACCGCGACGATGCAGGGCTTCGAGATGCTGCTGTACGGCACGAACGACGGCAAGACCGACCCGCTGTACGACGAGTCGTCGAAGAAGTGGATCGCGGGCAGCCAGGGCTTCAAGGACGCGCTGACGTTCGTGGAGACCGTCTACAAGGAGAAGCTCGGCCCGGACGTCGCCGACGCCCTCGACCCCAACTTCGCCACCCGCGTCCGCGGCGAGCTGCTCCCCGAGGGCAAGCTCGGCATCAACCTCGATGGCTCCTGGCTTCCGCAGGACTGGCTGGAGGGCAGCGGGCACGAATGGCCCGAGTGGTCGGAGAAACTCGGACTCGCCGCCATGCCCACACAGAACGGCCAGGCTCCCGGCAAGGTCAGCATGTCCGGCGGCTGGACCTGGTCGATCCCGGACAAGGCGGCCAACCCCGACCTCGCCTTCAAGTTCATCGAGACGATGCAGACCAAGGCGAACGCCCAGAAGTGGTACATCGCCAACTCCGGTATCGCCGTACGCAAGGACGTCGCCGCCGACCCCGAGTACGTCAGGGCGCAGCCCGGCATCAAGTTCTTCACCGACCTCGTCTCCAGCACGCACTACCGGCCCGCCTTCAAGGCGTATCCGCAGGTGTCCACGGCCATCCAGGAGGCGATGGAGGGCGTGACGACGGGTGACATGTCGGTGGACGAAGCGGCCGGCGGCTACGACGAAGCGCTCAAGGCGGCCGCCGGCGACCAGGTCGTCGAGAAGTGAACGGCGGCGACCGTACATGACAGCCGCCACACGGCACCCGGGCCGGGCCCTGACCCGCGCTCTCCCTGTCTCCCCCGCCCTCGTCCTGCTGATCCTCTTCCTCGCGGGCCCGATCGCCTACTGCGCCTACATCGCCTTCACCGACCTCCAGCTCACCGGACAGGCCGAGTCGTCCTTCGTCGGATTCGAGAACTTCCGTAAGGCATTCCAGGACGAGGCGTTCCTCAACGCCGTATGGCTGACGCTGGTGTTCACGGTACTGTCGTCGCTGGTCGGCCAGAACACGCTGGGGCTGGCGCTGGCGGCACTGATGCAGCGCGCTTCCAAACCCGTCCGCACTCTGGTCGGCGGGATCGTGATCACGGCATGGGTGCTGCCGGAGGTGGTCGCCGGCTTTCTGCTGTACGCGTTCTTCCGCCGCGAGGGCACGCTGAACGCCGTCCTGGACCTCCTCCATCTCCCGTCCCAGAACTGGCTGTTCACACTGCCGATCCTCGCGGTGTCCTTCGCCAACGTATGGCGCGGCACGGCGTTTTCGATGCTGGTCTACTCGGCGGCGCTGAACGAGATCCCCAAGGAGATCACCGAGGCCGCCGAGGTGGACGGCGCGAGTGGCTGGCGCCGTATGTGGCACATCACGCTGCCGATGATCCGCCGTTCGATCGGCACGACCCTGATGCTCAACACCCTCCAGACGCTGTCCGTGTTCGGCCTGATCTGGGTGATGACCCGGGGCGGTCCGGGCGGCAAGAGCCAGACACTCCCGCTGTTCATGTACGAGCAGGCCTTCCAGAACAGCCTGATCGGCTACGGCACCGCGGTCGCCCTGCTCCTGCTGCTGGTCGGCTCCGTCTTCTCCCTCGTGTACATGCGCCTGCTGCGGACGGAGGTCTGACGCCATGGCACTCACGCTCACGTCCCGGCGCAAGCGGCACAGGCTGGCCGCCGACGCGGGTCTGCTGGTGGTCGCCGCGGCCTTCTGCCTGCCGCTGGCCTGGGTGGTCCTGTCCGCCGTGGACCCGGATGCGAACCTTCAGGTGAAGGCCCCCGACGGCCTCACGTTCGACAACTTCGATGCGATCCTGACCCAGGACATCACCTTCACCCCGCTGCTGAACAGTCTGATCCTGTGCGGCGGCGGGACCCTGCTGACGGTGGTCTGCGCGGCACTGGCGGCGTACCCCTTGTCCCGCTTCCGCTCCCGCCTGAACCGCCCGTTCCTGCTGACGATCCTCTTCGCGACGTGCCTGCCGGTCACCGCGATCATGGTGCCGGTGTACGCGCTGTTCGTACAGGTCGATCTCATCGACACCATGCAGGGCACGATCTTCTTCTTCGCGGCCTCCCAACTCCCCTTCGCCATCTGGCTGATGAAGAACTTCATGGACGGCGTGCCGAAGGAGCTGGAGGAGGCGGCATGGACGGACGGGGCGTCGTCCTTCCAGTTGCTGATCCGGATCGTGCTGCCGCTGATGGGACCCGGGGTGGCGGTGGTGACCGTGTTCTCGTTCGTGATGATGTGGGGGAACTTCTTCGTCCCGTTCATGCTGCTGCTGACGCCGGACCAGATGCCGGCGGCGGTGAGCATCAACGAGTTCTTCGGGAACCGGGGGGCGGTCGTGTACGGGCAGCTGGCGGCGTTCTCGATCGTCTACTCGACGCCGGTGATCCTGCTGTACGTACTGATCGCCCGGCGGCTGGGGGGAGGGTTCGCGCTGGGCGGGGCGGTCAAGGGCTGATCCCGCTCACCCCTGAGGCAGCACCCCTGGACGGAACGGCTCCACTCCCACGACCCTCCGCACCCGCACCGGCTCGATCAGCAGCATCACACGCCGCTCCCCCGGCAGCAGCCAGGGATACCGCTCCTGACCGATGTACTTCTGCGTGAGCCGGTCCATCGACCGCTCGGCCTCCTCGCCCTCGACGAACCGTACGACCCTGCCCCGGATCTCCACCCGGTCGTAGGGGTTGTCGGGGTCGTGGTGGGACAGGGAGACGTTCGGATTGCGCCGCAGGTTCTCCTCCTTCACACGTCCGATTGCCGTGTTGACCATCACGAACTCATCTTCGACATCCGCCCACATGGGCGAGATCTGCGGCGTCCCGTCCGGGCCGACCGTCGCGAGGTGCCAGAAGTTGGGCGCCAGCAGCCGCTCGCGAATATGCCCCTCTACCTTGCCATTCACTTCGTACATGATCGTCACACTCCTCCCGGGCGCCCGTCCGGGCGCCCGGGAGCCATCCTCACCATCGCCCGCGCACCACCGACAGATGATCTCCGGACACCCGAACCCGTGGCCGAAACCGTACGTTCCTACAATCCGTGATCCTGGCCGAACTGACCGTAGTCACCACACTCCCGCGCCCCTAGCTTGTGGCGCGTGCGCCGACCCCAAGCTCTGCCGAACCAGCCAGGTCCCCCCTTCAACGCCCCCGCCGCCCGCAGACTCCGTACCGCGCTCGGCATGGGGCCCGAACATGTCGCCCACGACCTGCGGGCGTTGTACGGCATGCCGTACGTCACCCTGGATCTCGTCGTCGCCTGGGAACGCGGCGCCCTCACCCCCACCAGCCCCGAACTCACCGCACTCGCGGGTGTGTTGTGGTGCTCGCCGGGCGAACTGATCGGTCAGCCGCGGACCTTGCGCGAGCACCGCATCGCCCGTGGGATGGCACCCGAGGACGTCGCCCGTACCGTCGGGGTCGAACTCGTCGCATATCTCCGGATGGAGGAGACCGACGACTGGCGCGGCACCGACCGCCAGTCCTCCGCCCTCGCCGACCTGCTCGGCCTGTCGCTGCCCGACTTCGTCACCGTCACCGGCCGCGACCCGAAGCTGGCGGATCTGCTGCGCGGCGCTGTGACGACGCGCTGGCAGGCGTACGTCCGGCCGGTCGGGAAGATGGTGCCCCTGGACCGGCACCTTCTGGAGGTCACCCTCCAGGAGCTGTACCAGGAGTATCAGGGGCGGATGGTCGCCACGCTCAGCTGGGGCGGCGGCTCAGGGAGCTCGGACCGGTTCGGCCGCGACTTCCTCGACCGGATCCTGGACCATTTCTGGACCCGGCTCAGTGATCGTTCTCCAGGTACCGTCTGAGCAGGTCCACGCCGTAGTCGCCGCCGTTCGGCGTGCGGATGATGGTGTGGATGTGCTGCTGGGTGGGCGTTCCGTTCGGGCCGCCCATGCCGCCGCCGTCACCTTGGCTGTCCTTGTTGCCGTAGGCCAGGGGGGCTGGGCGTCGTACTCGATGAGGACGACCGGGCTGTGCACGCGGTAGTAGAAGGCTCTGGGACTTCTTGCACGCGTTCAGACGACACCACTCGGTCTGGCAGATGTCACAGTCCTTCACGGGTGCGCGCAGTCCAGCAGCCATGCGTTGAAGCCGATCGGCAGCACTACGGGCGGTTCCTGCGTGGTCTTGTGGCGCGTGCCTGCCATCGTGTCACCGCCCCTGGACGTCATCGCGCTGCTGGGCCGCGTCGTGGCCCGGCGATCTCGGCAGCAAGAGCAGTCATCCTCCCACTTGGCCTTCGTGAAGGATCTGGGTGTGACGACGTTGTTCCTGACGGTCGGCCTGCCAGGGGCCGGAAAGACCACGAGAGCTCGGCAGCTGGCCAAGGAGCACAGCGCTCTGCGGCTGACGCCGGATGAGTGGATGATCCCGCTGTTCGGCGACCCGCAGCCGGAGGGGAAGCGCGATGTGCTGGAAGGACGGCTGCTCTGGCTTGGTCTGGAGGCGCTGAGGTTGGGAACCAACGTGGTCCTGGATTTCGGATGCTGGTCTCGTGACGAGAGATCCGCGATCCGCTGGTTGGTGATGTCTGTGGGCGCGTCCTGTCAGCTTGTGTATGTGCCGGTGGACCACGAGACCCAACGCGCTCGGGTCGCCCATCGCCAGTCGACCGCCCCTGATCAGACCTTCGCGATGAGCGAGACAGACCTCGTGCGCTGGAGGACGCTGTTCGAGGAGCCCGATGTCGCGGAACTCGAGGGCCATGGGGTTGGAGTTCCGCCTCCTGGGTGGTCAGGCTGGCTGGAGTGGGCTACCGATCGGTGGCCGTCGCTCGCGTGACCGTCGGGCCGACCTTGGTGCCAGTACTGGGGGCGGGAGCCTGGGGTCAGCCGTGGGCGCACGTGGATAGTTCGACAACCTAGCCGTGCCAGGGGCGCCGGGCCCAGAAAGGTCCGCCGGACAGGCCCTAATCTCCGCGCTTCGGGTGCGCTGCGCGCCAGGCGTCGAGCCGGTCGACGGGCCAAAGGGGGGTGCGGCCAACGTAGACAGGGGCAGGAAAGTCGGCGCGGCTGCTGTTGAGGTTGTAGACGTGCTGGACGGTGACCTTGAGCCGTTCAGCCGCCTGCCGGGCGTCTTCATATCCAGGAATCGTGATGGTCATGGATCCCAAACTACCTCGGTTTGCCTTAGCTCGACTAATCAAGTATTAGTTCTTAGGTCAGCTAATCAGTGACGGGAGGTGACATGACGCAGACTGCCCAGAAGGAACGGAAATCCCGGGGGAAGAACAAGGCCCCGAAGTGGACCAAGCCCGACGACGGGATCGTGTCGGTGATAGTGCTACCGCTGGCCGTCACCGATCCCGCCGAACTCGCCCGGCTGGAGAAGCTGTTCGGGGCGATGTGGTCGATCAAGCGGACCGTCCAGCGCGACGCCCGCGCCAAGGTCGATGCCTACTGGGCAGCACTCCACGAGCGTGACGAGCCCGGGGCGAAGGCCGTACGGCAGCGCCTCGGCCTGTCCCGTGAGGCCCTGGAGCGCTGCGCGTACAAGCACCTGGAAGACGCCGGGCACCTCAAGCACCACGCCAGCAAGGCCTTGGCCATGCACATGGCCGACGAGGTGTGGAACGGCGTCCAGCGCCACCTGTTCCCCGACAACACCGGCCACCGGCACGGCCGCCCCAAGACCGGCCGCGGGCACGACTTCACCCGTATCCCCGGCCGCGCCCGCTCCCACACCACCGCCAACAAGTGGGAGACCTTCCGCCTCGTCGGCTCACTGCACGGCCACGTCATGGCCTACACCGACGGCGGCCGGCGCACCCTGATGCAGCCCCGTCGTATGCCCACCCCGGCCGCGCCGTCCGACAGCGTCCCCACGGGCAAGACCACCGTGTCGGGCAAGCCCGCGACGCGGAAGGCGACATGGTGGGACCACACCGGCCCCCTCGCCATGGTCTTCACGGGCGGCCCGGACGGCAGCCGGGGTGACCTGGTGCTCCCGGTGCGCGTGCCGCAGCAGCCCGGCCAATGGGCGCGGGTCGAGCACTTCCTGTCGAATCCCGGCCGCTGGCACAAGGTTGATCTCGTACGCCGCCGCAAGGCGTCCGCGCCGGGCGGCTGGGTGTACGAGGCGCACTTGATGATCCTCGGCCCCGGATACACCGCCCCCGCCGTACAGCAGATGCGTGAACAGGCCGCCACCATGGACCGGATCGGCGGGGTGGACGGCAACGTCTCCAACATCTCCGTCGTCTCCCTGCCCGTCGGCCTCAACCCCGCCGAAGGCCGTCCGGAGTCCTCCGAGATCATCCTCACGGACGAAGAATTGGCGCGGTTGGAGAATGGGGCGAAAAAGCGGCGCGGCCGTGCTCGGGCGCTGGAGCGCTCCCGCCGTGCGACCAACACCGTGCAGTACGGCCTGTCGAAGAAGCAAGCCAAACGCGCTGAGCTCCGGGACGCCAAGGGGCTGACACCCAAGCAGGTCACCGTGCCCGGCGGGGCACGTGATGCCCGGTCGGACGGGTGCCGAAGCAGGCGTTCCGCCGCGACCGGATCTCTGTCGGTTACCGGGATCTGCGCGCCCGACAGGCCGAACACGCCACCTCGGCCGCCGAGTACCGACGCCATCGTGCCCGCCAGGTAGCCCGGCAGATCATCGCCGCGCACGGCGCTGTGCTCGTAGTGGAGGACTGCGACATTCGCGCCTGGTACCGGCTGTGGGGCAAGCGGCTATCACAGACCACACCCGGCATGCTGATCTCGGCGCTCGACCGCGAATGCCGGGCTGCGGGCGGAAGACTGGTGCGGGCGTCCACCTGGTCAACGGCCTTGTCGCAGCACTGCCTGTGCGGCGAACGGGTCTCCAAGACTCTGCGCGACCGTGAGCACAAGTGCACCGCGTGCGGCCTCGTCGGCAAGCGCGACATGGTCTCCGCCGCCCTGGCCGCGTTCGTCCGCTTCGTCGACGTGGACGACCCCAAGACCGCGTACCTGGACACGACCGCGTCCCGGCACGCGCAGATCACTTTCGGAGAAGGGCTGGAAGAAGCCCTGCGGGAGTCAACCGCACCGAGCCAGACCACCGTTCGCGGTGCTGGCCATGCGGCAGTCCCACGGCAACGCCGTGCGACCTCTGCTCCCCGAACCGCCGGACGGCGGTCCCGAGCGACCCCGGATGAGACACGCCCCATGCGTGACCACGCCGGAAAGCCCGGACACCGCCCCGGCTGCAATCCACAGCTCACCCTCTGGTGAACCACGGATCAAGTCTTAGAACACCGACTCCGCCTCGTCCATACGGTCCTTCGGCACGGTCTTCAGCTCGGTCACCGCTTCGGCCAGCGGCACCATCATGATGTCCGTGCCGCGCAGCGCGGTCATCTTGCCGAACTCGCCCCGGTGCGCGGCCTCGACCGCGTGCCAGCCGAAGCGGGTGGCGAGGACACGGTCGTACGCGGTCGGTACGCCGCCACGCTGGACGTGACCGAGGATGACCGGCTTGGCCTCCTTGCCGAGCCGCCGCTCCAGTTCGTACGCGAGTGCCGTGCCGATGCCCTGGAAGCGCTCGTGGCCGAACTGGTCGATCTCGCCGTGGCCGTAGTCCATGGTGCCCTCGGCGGGGTGGGCGCCCTCGGCCACGCACAGGACCGCGAACTTCTTCCCGCGGGCGAAGCGCTCCTCGACCATCTTGACCAGGTCGCCCGGGTCGAAGGCCCGCTCGGGCAGGCAGATGCCGTGGGCGCCGGCGGCCATGCCGGACTCCAGCGCGATCCAGCCGGCGTGGCGGCCCATGACCTCGACGACCATGACGCGCTGGTGCGACTCGGCGGTGGTCTTGAGGCGGTCCATCGCCTCCGTGGCCACGCCCACCGCCGTGTCGAAGCCGAAGGTGCGGTCCGTGGACGAGATGTCGTTGTCGATCGTCTTCGGTACGCCGACGACCGGCAGGCCCACGTCCGACAGCATGCGTGCCGCCGTCAGCGTGCCCTCGCCGCCGATCGGGATGAGCGCGTCGATACCGAACTCGCGCATCTCGTCCTGGGCCCCCTCACAGGCCTCGCGCAGTCGGTCGCGCTGGAGGCGGGAGGAGCCGAGGATGGTGCCACCACGGGCGAGGATGCCGCTGACGTCGTCAAGGTCGAGGTTGCGGTAGCGGCCGTCGAGCAGACCCGCGTAGCCGTCCTCGAAGCCGATCACCTCGTCGCCGTAGTGTGCGACCGCTCGGTGCACGACCGACCGGATCACGGCGTTCAGGCCGGGGCAGTCGCCGCCTGCGGTGAGAACTCCGATACGCATCGTGCTGTGTCTCCTGCTCGCTGTTGACACCGGTGAGCCAGTCCGATTGTTTCACGTCGCTCAGAGTGAGGTGCCTACCCCGAAGCTGACGGGCGCCTTATCCACCGGCAAGGGTATTGTCAAGAGGGTTCTGCTCACCCCGGTGGGCGATCTTCGCGAGCCGAAAAACCGACTGACCACAGCCCGGCAGACGGACCCCCAGACGGACCCCCCAGACGAACCAGCAGACGAAACGGAGAGCACGCGTGACCCGCAGCGTGTACGTGACCGGTATCGACCGCGGCGACGGCCGCCAGGTCGTCGAGCTGGGGGTCATGGAACTGCTGACCCGGCAGGTCGACCGGGTGGGCGTCTTCCGCCCGCTCGTCCACGACGGACCCGACCGGCTGTTCGAGCTGCTGCGCGCCCGGTACCGGCTCTCGCAGGACCCGGCGACGGTCTACGGCATGGACTACCACGAGGCGTCCGCGCTCCAGGCCGAGCAGGGCGCGGACGAGCTGGTCTCCACCCTCGTCGACCGCTTCCATCTCGTCGCCCGGGACTACGACGTCGTCCTCGTCCTCGGCACCGACTACGCCGACACCCAGTTCCCGGACGAGCTGGCCCTCAACGCACGGCTGGCGAACGAGTTCGGCGCGTCCGTGATCCCGGTGGTCGGCGGCCGGGGGCAGACCGCCGAGTCCGTGCTCGCCGAGACCCGCAACGCCTACCGCGCCTACGACGGCCTCGGCTGCGACGTCCTCGCCATGGTCACCAACCGGGTCGCCCGCGAGGACCGCGACCGCATCGCCGAGCGGCTCACCGACCGGCTGCCGGTGCCCTGCTACGTCGTGCCGGACGAGCCCGCCCTCTCCGCGCCGACCGTCTCCCAGATCAGCCACGCCCTCGGCGCCAAGGTGGTGCTCGGCGACGACTCCGGGCTCGCCCGGGACGCGCTGGACTTCGTCTTCGGCGGCGCGATGCTGCCCAACTTCCTGAGCGCCCTGACCCCGGGCTGCCTGGTCGTCACGCCGGGCGACCGCGCCGACCTGGTCGTCGGCTCGCTCGCCGCGCACAGCGCCGGCACCCCGCCGATAGCGGGCGTACTGCTGACGCTCAACGAGGTGCCCAGCGACGAGATCCTCACGCTCGCCGCCCGCCTGGCCCCCGGCACCCCGGTCCTCTCGGTCTCCGGCAACAGCTTCCCGACGGCCGCCGAACTCTTCGGCATGGAAGGGAAGTTGAACGCGGCCACCCCGCGCAAGGCGGAGACCGCGCTCGGCCTGTTCGAGCGGTACGCCGACACCGGGGACCTGCTGAAGCGGGTCAGCGCCCCCAGCAGCGACCGCGTCACCCCGATGATGTTCGAGCACAAGCTCCTCGAACAGGCCCGCTCCGACATGCGCCGGGTCGTCCTCCCGGAGGGCACCGAGCCCCGCGTCCTGCACGCCGCCGAGGTCCTGCTGCGCCGCGGCGTCTGCGACCTCACCCTCCTCGGCCCGGTCGACCAGATCCGCAAGAAGGCCGCCGACCTCGGCATCGACCTCGGCGACTCCCAGCTGATCGACCCGGCCACCAGCGAGCTGCGCGACGGCTTCGCCGAGCAGTACGCCGCCCTGCGCGCCCACAAGGGCGTGACGGTGGAGCTGGCGTACGACGTGGTCTCCGACGTGAACTACTTCGGCACGCTGATGGTGCAGGAGGGCCTGGCCGACGGCATGGTGTCCGGGTCGGTGCACTCCACGGCCGCGACGATCCGCCCCGGCTTCGAAATCATCAAGACGAAGCCGGACGCGTCCATCGTGTCCTCCGTCTTCTTCATGTGCCTCGCCGACAAGGTCCTCGTCTACGGCGACTGCGCGGTCAACCCCGACCCGAACGCCGAGCAGCTCGCCGACATCGCCATCCAGTCCGCCGCGACCGCCCAGCAGTTCGGCGTGGAGCCGCGGATCGCGATGCTGTCGTACTCGACCGGTACGTCCGGCTCTGGCGCCGACGTCGACAAGGTGCGCGAGGCGACCGAGCTGGTGCGGCTGCGCAGGCCCGACCTGAAGATCGAGGGGCCGATCCAGTACGACGCCGCCGTGGAACCGACCGTCGCCCGCACCAAGCTGCCGGAGTCCGAAGTCGCCGGTCAGGCAAGCGTATTGATCTTCCCCGACCTGAACACCGGCAACAACACCTACAAGGCCGTGCAGCGTTCGGCCGGCGCGATCGCCGTCGGCCCGGTCCTTCAGGGTCTGCGCAAGCCGGTCAACGACCTCTCCCGCGGCGCCCTCGTCCAGGACATCGTCAACACCGTCGCCATCACGGCGATCCAGGCCCAGACCCCGAGCGAGAAGGCAACCGCACAGTGAGCTCGTCCCGCGTCCTCGTCCTGAACTCCGGCTCCTCGTCAGTGAAGTACCAGCTGCTCGACATGCGCGACGGCAGCCGGCTGGCGGTGGGCCTGGTCGAGCGGATCGGTGAGGAGACCTCCCGGCTCAAGCACACCCCTCTTACCACCGGCGAGTCCCGTGAGTGGACCGGCCCGATCTCCGACCACGAGGCCGCGCTGAAGGCCGTATCGGAAGAACTGACGAGAGACGGGCTCGGCCTGGACTCGCCCGAGCTGGCCGCGATCGGCCACCGGGTGGTGCACGGCGGCCTGCACTTCACCGAGCCGACCGTGATCGACGACGCCGTACTCGCCGAGATCGAGCGGCTGATCCCGGTCGCCCCGCTGCACAACCCCGCCAACCTCACCGGCATCCGCACCGCCCAGGCGCTGCGCCCCGACCTGCCCCAGGTCGCCGTCTTCGACACCGCGTTCCACACGACGATGCCGGAGTCCGCGGCGCGCTACGCGATCGACGTGAAGACCGCCGACGAGCACCGGATCCGCCGGTACGGCTTCCACGGGACGTCGCACGCGTACGTCTCCCGGGCGACCGCCGAGCTGCTGGGCAAGGACCCTGCCGACGTCAATGTGATCGTCCTGCACCTCGGGAACGGTGCGTCCGCCTCGGCGGTCGAGGGCGGTCGATGTGTCGACACCTCCATGGGGCTGACGCCTTTGGAGGGGCTGGTGATGGGTACGCGGTCCGGGGACATGGATCCTGCCGTCATCTTCCATTTGATGCGCGTTGGCGGAATGTCCACGGACGAGATCGACACTCTCCTCAACAAGAAGAGTGGCCTGATCGGTCTGTGCGGGGACAACGACATGCGGGAGATCCGCCGCCGGATCGACGAGGGTGACGAACAGGCGAAGCTGGCCTTCGACATCTACATTCACCGGCTGAAGAAGTACATCGGCGCCTATTACGCCGTACTCGGACGGGTGGACGCGGTCGCCTTCACAGCGGGAGTCGGGGAAAACGCGAGCCCAGTGCGGGAAGCTGCCGTGGCGGGCCTGGAGGCGCTGGGCCTGGCCGTCGACAGCGAGCTGAACGCCGTACGGAGTGACGGGCCGCGGCTGATCTCGCCGGAGTCCGCGCGGGTCGCCGTCGCCGTGGTGCCGACCGATGAGGAACTGGAGATTGCGACACAGACGTATGCGCTCGTGAATGGTTCTCGGAATCTCACCTGAGCGGCATCCCGCCCCTTTGCATTTTCCGCCAGACGGAATATTCCGCAGCGAAACAAACCGATAGGATCGCCCCCATGCGCCGTTCGAAAATCGTCTGTACTCTCGGCCCCGCGGTCGACTCCCACGAGCAACTCGTCGCGCTGATCGAGGCCGGCATGAACGTGGCCCGCTTCAACTTCAGCCACGGCACCCACGCCGAGCACCAGGGACGGTACGACCGTGTCCGCGCCGCCTCCAAGGAGACCGGCCGCGCGATCGGCGTCCTCGCCGACCTGCAGGGCCCCAAGATCCGGCTGGAGACCTTCACCGAGGGCCCGGTGGAGTTGGAGCGCGGTGACGAGTTCGTCATCACCACCGAGGACGTCCCGGGCGACAAGCAGATCTGCGGGACGACCTACAAGGGCCTGCCCGGTGACGTCTCCCGCGGCGACCAGATCCTGATCAACGACGGCAACGTCGAGCTGAAGGTGCTGGACGTCGAGGGCCAGCGGGTCAAGTCGATCGTCATCGAGGGCGGTGTCGTCTCCGACCACAAGGGCATCAACCTGCCCGGTGCGGCCGTCAACGTCCCGGCGCTGTCCGACAAGGACGTCGAGGACCTCCGCTTCGCCCTCCGCATGGGCTGCGACATGGTCGCCCTGTCCTTCGTGCGGGACGCCAAGGACGTCGAGGACGTCCACAAGGTGATGGACGAGGAGGGCCGCCGCGTCCCCGTCATCGCCAAGGTGGAGAAGCCCCAGGCGGTGGAGAACATGGAGGGCGTCGTGATGGCGTTCGACGCCGTCATGGTGGCCCGCGGTGACCTGGCCGTCGAGTACCCGCTCGAGAAGGTCCCGATGGTGCAGAAGCGCCTGATCGAGCTGTGCCGGCGCAACGCCAAGCCGGTGATCGTGGCGACCCAGATGATGGAGTCGATGATCACCAACTCCCGCCCGACCCGCGCAGAGGCCTCCGACGTGGCCAACGCGATCCTGGACGGCGCGGACGCGGTGATGCTGTCGGCGGAGTCTTCCGTCGGCGCCTACCCGATCGAGACGGTCAAGACGATGTCGAAGATCGTCGTCGCGGCCGAGCAGGAGCTGATGTCGAAGGGCCTCCAGCCCCTGGTCCCCGGCAAGAAGCCGCGCACGCAGGGCGGTTCGGTCGCCCGCGCCGCCTGCGAGATCGCCGACTTCCTCGGCGGCAGGGGCCTGATCGCCTTCACCAAGTCCGGCGACACGGCCCGCCGCCTGTGCCGCTACCGGGCCTCCCAGCCGATCCTCGCCTTCACGACGGACGAGTCCACCCGCAACCAGCTCACCCTCAGCTGGGGCGTCGAGTCCCACGTCGTCCCCTTCGTCAACAGCACCGACGAGATGGTCGACCTGGTCGACGGCGAAGTCCTCAAACTCGGCCGCTTCAATGCCGGCGACACCCTCATCATCACGGCGGGGTCGCCTCCTGGGGTGCCGGGCACCACGAACATGGTGCGGGTGCACCACTTGGGCGGCGCGGCGAAGTAACGCACGTGCCCGGCAAGGGGCTTGTACGGCGGTGAGGGCGCCTCCTTTGGCAGGGGGCGCCCTCAGCTTGTAGAGAGGACCGACGCATGGCTGCTGATCCCGCCCCGGCCCTGAGCGAGGTGCTGCGGCAACTCGCCGAGGTTGTCGGGCAGTACGAAGCCGAAGCCCCGTTCACCGACGGGCATGACCGCTGGTCCCTCTACCGTGCTGCCCTGGACACTCCGGCCGTGCTGCCGCTGCTGTTTGATGCGGTGTCGCTGGAGCCGGACGGGCCGCTGGCGTCCGGGGTCGTCGGCAACGTCCTGGAACGGGTTCCCGAGGACGAGCGCGAGCAATGGGTGCAGATCCTCCCGCCGAACGTGCGCGCCTTCTCGGCACGCCGGGCACGCGAACTCGGGGTCCTGGCCTCGCTGGAAGAGGGCGGCGTGCCGGCCGATGCCGTCGGAGAACTCATCGGCGGCTGGTCCGACTGGCTTCAGTTGAGAGCCGTCCGTGCGACCTCCGACAAGGAGGTGCTGCACGTCGTCTCCCAGATGGGCAGGACCAAGGCGATCAGGCGGGCCGCAACGGAGGCGCTCCAGCGGCGGTAGCCGCCCGTGACACGGCTGTGCTCGCCGGGTCGACACCTGGTCGGGGGCACAGTCCTCTGCAACTTCCGGAGATGGCTGACAGGGCGGCGCTCAGTGGGCTCGTCTCCTGGGGCGCCGGGGACGACGAACATGGTGCGGGAGCATCATCTGGGGGCGAGGCGAAGTAACTCGGGCCTGTAAGGCCTTTGAGCGGGGCGGTGAGGCTCTTGTACGGCGCTGAGGGCGTCCCCCTGTGGCCAGGGGGCGCTCTCAGCTGTTGTCGGGGCGTCAGCCGACGGTGCCCGACTCCGCGGGGAAGTCCGGCGGCCAGGGCTTGGAGGCGTCGTACAGGGCTTCCCGGTCGCCCATCAGCTCGTACTCGGCCTCCCGCCAGCTCGGCTTGCCACTGACGACGAAGCTGTCGCCGTCCGGCTCCAGCATCCAGGTGTACTCGGGGTCCTCCGGCCCAAGCCGGTGCCGTTCCCGCAGGACGGCGAACTCCTCGGCGGTGGCCCGGCGGATGTGCACGCCGTCCCGGTAGTAGGGCCGCAACAGCATGAGCTCCACGTGACCGAAGTAAGCCTCGACGTGTGTCGTGGTCCCATCGACGGCGAGCGCCTCGCTGGCAAGGTAGAGCTGCCGGTGCGAGGGGTTGAAGCCGACGACCCGGAACAGTCGGCCCGGGCGGATGAAATCTGGCATGTCCACAGTCCTCCCTCCCATTCCAGCAGCAGGTGCCCCCGGTCGTCCTGCTGGGTTTCAACCTACGGTGCGACCCTGCAGCGAAGTCGGAGGGCCAGGGCTGGGAGACCTCGAACAAGGACGGGTCCTCGAACGTGCGGGCCGCCTCCCGCCAGGAGGGGACGCCGGAGACCACGAAACTCCTGCCGGACGGGTCGAACATCCAGGTGTAGGTGGCGTCATCCCGGTCAGGTCATGGCGTTCGCGAAGTTCCTCGAACTTTCAGAGAGTTGGTCTCCGAGTTGGTCACCAACGCGCACGTGCACGCGCCCGGCCCCTTTTGTCTCCGTGTAAGGCGATCGGGGAAGTGGCTGCGTCTTTCGCGGCGAGCCGCCCCGAACGCCACGGCCATGCGGTGCGGACAGCGAAGAGGGGCGTGGGGAGGGACGTCGAGGTCAGGCCGTTGCCGATGCGGTCAGGCCGTTGAGCAGGAGCTTCGTGAAGCCTTGGGCCCATTCCGCGTCAACTAGTTCGGCACTCACCAAGGCCCGGTGCACCACCGCGCCCGCGATCACGTCGAAGATCAGGTCTGCCGTACGGGCCGCGGCCTCGGGGTCACTCTCCGTCGGTAGTTCCCCGCGCCCCTGGGCGCGGGCGCGCCCCTCCAGGACGAGCCGCTTCTGGCGGTCGACGATCGATGAGCGGATGCGAGCCCTGAGGGCGTTGTCCGTCGTCGACTCGGCGATCAGCGCCATCAACGCCGTCTTGGTCTCCGGGCGGTCCAGGAGGGCGGCGAATTGCAGCACCACGCCTTCGACGTCGGCGGCGAGGCTTCCCCGATCCGGTAGCTCAAGCTCGTCGAAGAGCGCCGCGACGGCATCGACCACGAGCGCATTCTTGCCCGCCCAGCGGCGGTACAGGGTCGTTTTCGCAACCCCGGCCCGCGTCGCCACGTCTCCCAGGGTGAGCTTCGACCAGCCCAGCTCAACCAGGGCCTCCCGCGTGGCCGCGAGGATCGCGGTGTCCGCGGCGGCGCTGCGCGGGCGTCCTGTGGCGCGTGGGGCGGAAGTGGGGCTCTGCATCCCATGACCATAACCGGCGGTTCCTGTGAGGCGGTGAGGGAGATCACCGGGTCCGGGGGGGCACGGAGGCACCCGGTGCCATTACGCTACGGGTCGTAGCGAAACCACTGGTGTGGGGTGGGGACCCGACGCCGAAACGAACACTGCGCGACCGGCTTTCACAACGCTTTTCACACACGCGCGAGAACGGGGAGGATGTACTCATGCAGCCACGGAACATGTCCATGAGCGGAGTCGTCGACCTCGCCGCGGTGAAGGCGGCCCAGGAGGCCAAGGCGAAGGCGGAGCAGGCGCGGGCCGAAGCGGCACGGCAGGGCGGCGGGGGAGGAGCCGTCTCCCCGGCCGACCTCGTCATCGACGTCGACGAGGCCGGATTCGAGCGCGATGCCCTCCAGCGGTCCACCGAGGTACCCGTCGTCATCGACTTCTGGGCCGAGTGGTGTCAGCCCTGCAAGCAGCTGAGCCCGGTCCTGGAGCGGCTGGCCGTCGAGTACAACGGGCGCTTCGTCCTTGCCAAGATCGACGTCGACGCCAATCAGATGCTGATGCAGCAGTTCGGGATCCAGGGGATTCCCGCTGTCTTCGCCGTGGTGGCGGGACAGGCGCTGCCGCTCTTCCAGGGGGCCGCAGGCGAGGCGCAGATCCGGCAGACGCTCGACCAGCTCGTCCAGGTCGCCGAGCAGCGCTTCGGCCTCACCGGCCTGGCCGTCGACGCCGAGGCCGAGCCCGGCGCCCCCGAGCAGCAGGCTCCCGCGGTACCGGCGGGGCCGTACGACGCCCTGCTCGAAGCCGCCGTACAGGCCCTGGACGCGGGCGACTTGGGCGGTGCCGTACAGGCGTACAAGAACGTGCTGAGCGACGACCCGGGCAACATGGAGGCCAAACTCGGCCTCGCCCAGGCCGAGTTGCTCCAGCGGGTGCAGGGGCTCGACCCGGCGCAGGTGCGCAAGGACGCCGCCGAGAAGCCGGGTGATGCACAGGCGCAGATCGCCGCCGCCGACCTGGATCTGGTGGGCGGACATGTCGAGGACGCGTTCGGGCGGCTCATCGACACCGTGCAGCGCACGGCGGGCGAGGAGCGGGAGGGCGTACGGGTGCGGCTGCTCGAACTCTTCGAGGTGGTCGGCGCCGAGGATCCGCGAGTCATGGCGGCGCGCAGGGCGCTGGCGCGCGCCCTGTTCTGACCGGGGCGAGGGCCCGGTTCTGACCAGTCACTAAACGCCGGGGCATGTGATGCCCGAGTGAAAGATTCGCCCACAGAGGACCAGTGCGGCCGCGCTTTACCAAATCTTGGTAATCGCGGCCGCTGTTACTGCGAGTAAGTCAGAGCCGTTGATCTGTCGGAATCTGTCCAGCGATCAACGGCTTTGTCCACCCCCCAGGAGCCACCCAGCGTCGCCACCCGAGACCCGAGGGTCGTTGTTCGGTTATCCGGCCGTTACTAGTGAGTAACGAACCCCCTTGTGCGGGCGGCGAGAATGCACCACGATCGGCGACGCTCGGTCCATTCCCGTACCCCGACAGCCGGTTGGGTCGACGGGAGTCAAGGGTCCCCACCGAGTAGAGCCGGCGGCAGTGGCGCCGGCTCTTGGGCAGGGGGGTCTTCGCCTACCGGCGAAGCCTGTCCAGCAAGGTTGTGCGTGATGCGTGTCAGGCGCGACCAGTGGTTGTCGCTCGGGGGTGATCGCCGGTGATCGAGGCGCGTTTCGCGCTTCCGGGCGCGGGCGCTCCCCTTCCCGAGGACGTAGCACTTCTCCCATCCCTGCCCGGCTGAGCCGTCGACTCGACAGGGGCAGTCAGGGCCAGGAGATGTACGTCCGAGAAGGAGGAAATATGGAGTCCCAGGTGCGTGGCGGGACCAGATGGAAGCGGTTCGCTGTGGTGATGGTGCCCAGCGTCGCCGCCACGGCGTGTATAGGTATCGCTCTCGGCCAGGGCGCCCTCGCCGCGTCGTTCAGCGTGTCGGGGCAGTCGTTCAAGGTCACGGCCGACAAGCTCGTCGGCACAGGCTTCTCCCAGTACGGGGCCATTGACGCGGGGACCACCCTCGACGGCAAGAAGACGGCTCACCCCGTCGCGGTCTCGGCCTTCAGGGACGCCACGATCACGAACATGTGCCAGTCCGTGGTCACGCCGAACATCCCGCTGCTCGGTTCCGTCAGCCTGACGCTGAAGGCGGGCGGCGGCGGTACGCCGGTCAAGGCCGAGAACCTGTACATCGACGTCGCGGAGCTTGAGGCGAACGCCGTCTTCAAGAACATCGACATCGGCGTTGCCGCCAAGGACGCCAACAAGGGTCCTGGCATGAAGGAGAACGAGACCTCGAACCCGTTCGGGTTCGCGCAGCAGGCCGACGAGGCCACGCTGACCGACGTGAAGCAGACGGCGTGGGCGACCACCGCCGGAACCTTCAAGCTCAGCGGCCTGAAGATGTCGCTGTCGACGGGTGTCAAGGAGTGCTACTAAGCACTCGATGACGGGCGGGGGAGCCGGTGGCGCCCCCGCCCGTCCACCGTAGAAGCGGAATCTTCACACCCAGTACAACTCACCACCACAGCAAAGCCGCACCAGGGAGCTGTTTTCCATGAGCGCCGAGACTCCTGCCGCTACCGGCCAGTTCAGCCGCCGGAGGCTGCAGTTCCGCGCCTGGCGGGGCACCCGGCCGTTCTGGGCCGGGCTGTTCGTCCTCCTCGGCGGAATCCCTATCGCTTACTTCCCGTACGCCCATCTGAAGATCGGGCACCTGACGCTGGCGATGGCGACCACCGCGGGCGCCGGGTCCCTGATCATCGGCGTGCTGCTCGTCGTGCTCGGCATTAGCCTCTGGTTTCAGAAGCACGTACGCACCTTCGCGGGCGTAGCGGCGATCCTGCTGGCCCTGGTCTCCATCCCGGTGTCCAACCTGGGTGGCTTCCTCATCGGCTTCCTGCTGGCGATGGTCGGCGGTGCGATGGCCGTGGCCTGGGTGCCGGGTGAGCCGCCGGCACCGGAGGCGGAGGAGACCGGCAAGGGCGAGGGCGGCGCGCCCGAGGGCCTGACCGGGCCGAGCGCCGATCCGCTGGGTGAGCCGATCGATCTGTCAGGAACGAGCCCGGCGAACGGGGCGAACGGGAGGCACAGTGCCGGCTGACGAGGTGACCCACGGGACTGGGGTGGACGAGTCCCGTGTGAGAACCGGGCCGCGCCATGCGGCACCCAAGAAGCCGCTGTTCACCAGGATTCAGATGCCGGCCGGGAAGGCGATAGCCCTGGCGGCGATGCCGACGGCTGTCCTCATGGGGATGGGGTTCACACCGAAGCTGGCGCTCGCCGAGGACCAGCCGACGTCCAAGAGCCTGACGGCGGACGAGTACAAGGAATGTGTTGCGGCCCTCGATGGCGAGGCGTCGGCGAGCGCGAGCCCGTCACCGTCCGCCTCGGCGAGCGAGTCCGAGGAGGCGGAGCCGTCGCCGTCGGAGTCCTCGACCGGGGACACCGGCACTTCGGACTCCACGGCGGGCAACTCCTCGGGCGGCAACGACTCTTCGTCGGATTCAGGTTCCGACGACGAGCCCACGCCGACGCCGTCGGCCCCCGCGAGCGGCTCGGGCGGCTCGGAGTCGGGCAACGACACCGCCACGCCGAGCCCCTCGCCGTCGGAGAGCGGCGGCGGTCTGCTGGAGGACATAGGCGACGCGATCTCCGGCATCTTCACCGGCGGTCAGGGCGCGTCGGCGAGCGCGAGCCCGTCGCCGTCGGCCACCCCGTCGGCGTCGGCCTCCGAGAGCGCGAAGTCCTCGTCGTCCGACGCCGTCAAGGAGACCACCGAGAAGGTCACCGGCACGGTCGAGGACACCGTGAAGGACACGACCGACACGGCGTCGAAGGCGGCCGAGGAGAAGCAGAAGGCGGTCGAGGAAGCGGCCAAGGCTGCCGGGCAGGCCGCCGAGTCGGCCACCCCGAGCCCGTCCGCGAGCGCCACCAAGGACGCCGACGGCTGTCCGGTCGCCACGGACGAGGAGGGCGGCGTCGACAACAAGGTGCCGCTGCCCGACGACCCCTGGTACCTGGACGCCAGTTCGCTGCTGCTGAAGGGCGCCGACTATCAGGGCATAGTCGAGGTGAGGACCGCGAACGGCACCACGAAGAAGGTGCTGAAGTACGTCATCTCCGACGGCACGGACATCGGTGACCTGCACCAGACGGTCAAGGACAAGCAGTCCGGCAAGACCTACCACGTGCAGGCGGGCGCGGGCACGACGTCCACGATCCGCAACGGCAAGACGATCATGTACACGGAGTCCATCTCCGGGAACCTGTTCGGCCTGATCCCGATCACGTTCGACCCGAAGCACCCGCCGCCGCTGAACATCCCGCTGATCTACTTCACCAAGGTGAAGGTCGTGCAGGCCGGCCAGTTCGGCGGCGACCTGACCGTCCCCGGGCTGCACAGCTACCAGACCGACTGAGCGGCGGGACCGGCTGGAGCGCCACCCTCTCGAGTCCTCTCCGGGAGCCGCAAAGAGCTGTGCCCCCGGCGGGTTTCGACCCGCCGGGGGCACAGCCTTGTCGATTTTCAGGTCGAACCTAAGAGCGAATTGAGGGTTCCGTAAACGCTTTCCCACTGTCATGATGATCGCGTCCCCATGGGGAGGGGGCGCGGGGGCGCGTGTTGACCGCACGCGGTACGGACGGGGCTCTTTTCACTTCCTGGCTTTTCTCGCTGACGCTTTGGCGTGCCTTCTTCCTGTGTGTACGGACCGACCATCCGGACAGACCATCCAGGTAGGCATCGACGTGCGAACGACACGAAGAAGATTACAGAGACGATTCCGGGCAGGGCGCGCACAGCGAGGGTTCGCTGCCGTCGCGCTCACGACCGCGGCAGCCGTGCTCGGCGGACTCGTCTCCGCGGCCCCCGCAGCCGCTGACGAACCGGGAGACAACCCGGCCAACCCCTACGAACGCACCCTGCGCATCAGCCTCGGCGCGCAGGCCCGCAAAGACCGCTGCCAGGTGGCACGGGCTGTGCACTTCGGCGGGCCAGAGATGAAGACATACGCGGCAACCAAACTCGCAGGCCCGGACGCCGGACTGCGCACGGTCGTGGCGGACTGGACCTTCGGTGAACTGGGCGCGGCCCACTGGCGGGACTCGGACACGGGCCTGGCGGACCTGCGTGCCTACCGAGACCGTCAGGACAAGCTGAACGCCAGCAACAAGCCTTACGCGTCGGTGAATTCGCAGGGCGGCCGGGACTACTGGGCACCGGATTTCGGCAAGGACATCATCACTTTCACCCTCGGCACCCAGCAGGACCTGTACGACAGGACGTGGGAGTCCCCGACACCGAAGCCCGGCCAGGCCTCGCTGGACCAAGCCAAGAAGGTGCTCGACGCCTTCGACACCGGCGACGACACGTGGGCTGCCGCGTACAAGGACGTCGCCGGGAAGGAACTGCTCGACACGACCAACCTGGGCTACTCCTCGGCCAACGACGTCGCCACCTTCCTGCGGTTCGGCGGCTTCCCGACGAAGGCCCCCGAGCCGGACTCGCTGGAGTTCCGCACCGAGGTCGAAGCGCTGAAGCAGGCCTGGGCGGCCTGTGACAGCGCCAACCCGATCGACCACTACCGGGTGCTCACCGGGGCGGTCGTGCAGGCGTACTCGGAGTGGGAGGCGGAGTACTCCGGCCAGGCCGGGCAGCGCAAGGCGATCGTCACCGCCGAGGCTGCCGCGGCTAAGGAGACGCGGGCCGCCACCGGCGCGATGATCGAGGCGGTCCGGCAGGCCTGGCAGGCTGACCAGATCCTGTACTGGCAGAAGTACTGGGCCGCGCACAAGGACTCGCTCGACTACCCGACGACGGCCGCGTTCACCAAGGCCGCGAAGGACCTGAACGCGGCCAAGACCAAGGCTGCCGCCCAGGTGGCCGTGGCGGACGCGGCGGCCGCCCGGGCCAAGACAGCCGCGAACACCGCGGGCACCGAGCAGACGAAGGCGTGGACGATCGCCGACGCCGCGAAGTGGCCGCGCGGCCGGGGCCTGCTCTATGCGCAGCAGTCCGTGCAGGTCGCCAAGGCATCGGCCGCGGCCGCCCAGGCGGCGGCGAAGGCGACGCTGACGGCGTCGAACGCGGCGAAGGCCACGGTGGCGGACTCTCAGACGCTCCTGGCGCTGGCGAAGACCCAGACGCACGCGCTGAACACGGAGTTCCGCAAGACGGCGGCACTGGAGGCGAAGGCGCAGGCCAAGGCGGCCGCCGAGTCCGCGGCCAAGCTGGCCGCCGAGGCGGCGGCCAACGCCACCACCGCGAAGAAGGCCCGTGCGACGGCCGAGAAGGCTGAGAAGACTGCCAAGGACCAGGCGGCGGAGGCGAAGCGGCAGCGCGGTATCGCGGAGGCCGAGAAGGCCACCGCCGAGCGTGAGCGCGACCTGGCGGCGAGCGAGCGCGCGAAGGCCGACGCGGCCGAGAAGCGGGCGCAGGGCGAACGGAACAAGGCCAGCGAGGCCCGCACGAACGCGGAGACGGCCGGCTCGACCGCGACGGCGAAGCTGGCGGCGGCGCTGAGCGCCGAACAGCGCGCCTACAAGTCCCGCAACGCGGCGGTCAAGGCCGAGCAGGAGAAGAACGCCACCGCCTCCCGAGCGGCGGCCCTGGAGTCCGCCGCAGCCGCCGCTGAGGGCACTGCGGCCGCAGCCGAGACCCGGCAGGCGGCCACCGAGGCCCGTGCCGCCGCCAACGACGCGGCGGGTGCGGCGACCCGGGCCCGTACGGCGGCGAACGAAGCGACCACGGCGGCGGTGAACGCCCGAGCGGCGGCGACCCGTGCGGAAGGTGCAGCCAAGCGTTCCCGGTCCGCCGCCGACGCGGCCCAGTCGGCGTACGCGAAGACCCATGCGGCTGCTGCCACCGCGCACGCCGCGGCGGCCGAGGCGATCGACGCGGCCGCGTCGGCGAAGGAGAAGGCCAAGAAGGCGGACGCCGAGGCCAAGAAGGCCCAGGCCGCCGCGATCACCGCGCGTAAGGAGGCAACCGCGGCGGTGGCCGAGGCTGCCAAGACGGCCGCGTGGGCGGCGAAGACCGCCGGGTACGCGCTCGCCACGGCCCAGTACGCGCAGGCCGCCCGGGACGCAGCGACCGCTGTGACCAAGGCGGCCAACGAGGCGATCAGCATCGGCTCCCCGTACATCGAGACCGACGCCTCGGCCGCGTACGCGGTGCTGATCGGGCAGACCTCCAAGACGATCGCCGAACAGCAGGCCAGCGCGGCCAAGGCCAAGTCGGACGAGGCGAAGAAGGCGGCGGCGCAGGCCAAGGCGCTTGCCGACAGGGCGGCCGGCGACGCGAAGATCGCCCTCCAGGCGGCGGCCGACGCGGCGGACTACGCGGTGCAAGCGGTCAACTCCGCCGCGGCGGCCAACGCTTCTGCCGCTGCGGCGGCGACCGACGCAGCGGCCGCGAAGAAGGCAGACGCGAACGCCCAGAAGTATGACCAGCAGGCGGGCACCGACGCCTTCTACGCCAACTTCGCGGCCAACGAGGCCGAGTCGGCGGCCGCCCAGGCCGACCGCGACGCCACGGAGGCCGAGAAGGATGCGACGAGCGCCCGCTCCGCCGCCTCCTCCGCCGAGGCCGACGCTGCCGCCGCGGACCGGACCGCCACGTACGCGGAGTCGGACGCGGTGAAGGCCGAGAAGGCCGCCTCCAACGCCGAGGGTGCAGCCAAGGACGCCGACGCCGCCGCCGACCGTGCGGAGAAGGCCCAGCGCGAGGAGCAAGAGGCCCTCCGCAAGGAGCGGGCCGAGACGGCGTACGACGCCCCCGACTTGGGCAGCGACCTGGAAGCGGCTCTGCTGCGCGCCTGCGGGCAGGAATGCGTGGACCAGTACCGCGCTGCCCAGGCCCTCGCCTCCATGGACCTGCTGACCTGGGTCAAGGAGAACGGCGGGCAGATCCTCCTCGACGAGATCGGCTGGACCGACCTCAAGAACTGCCTGACCAAGGGCGATGTCGAGGCTTGCCTGTGGACGCTGGTCAAGGCCGTCCCGGCCAGCAAGATCCTCGGGGTGAGCAAGGCGATCGTCCGGATCGCCTCGGGAGTCGTCGGTTTCTTCGAGAAGTCGGCCCAGGCCAAGCGGACGCTGGACAAGCTGCGCAAGCTGGCCGAGAAGGCGAAGAAGGAGCCCGAGCTTCCGTCCTGCCCGATCAAGAAGAAGCCCGCGCAGGCGGCGGCCTTCTCCGCGACGCAGACGTCCTTCTCCACCATGGCCGCGGCCGCGTCGTCGAACAACGACGACTGGGCGGACATGTGCGCCAACCTCGATCCCAAGGAGTCGCTGCCCAACGAACTCCTCATCAAGATCGAGAAGCAGTACGGCCCTGACGTGGCGGACGGCGTCGAGTACCAGTGGGACCGCATGGCGGACTCCAACTTCAAAACGGCCAACGACCACAACCTCCCCGGCATCGGCCGCGACCTGAAGGCCATGGCCGAGTACTTCAAGAAGTACCGTGGCGCTGCTACGCACCGGGAAGCGGGCACGGGCACGCCGGTCGCCTACGATAAGGCGAAAGGCTTGATCATCATCATCAAGCAGCGGTTCATCCACGCCTACAAGAAGACCGAGGCCGAGTTCTTCACCGGCGGTCGCTATGAGCCTCTGCCCTAGCAGTGAGAAGGGAGGACGCAATTCATGGAAACAGATTTCGAACTGACCCAAGACGGTGAGGAGTTCGTCGCCCGTCTCACCCGAAGCCAGGCCCTTGCCATGCACGAGGCGCTGATCTTTCTGCGCCACCGGGATATCAGTGCCAACATCCTGGCCCTGCAACTCGGTGCCGACCCCAAGGCGGTCGACAGCATCGTCGAGCGGTTGCGTGTCGGTGACGCGGAGTCGGTCGAGGTGCGGTTCCAGTGGGGGGAACTGCATGTCGTGCACAGTGCGCTGACATCCGTGGCGACCATGTTCATGTCGCGCGGCAGGGTCTTGCAGGAGCCCTTCCACATTCGGCTGGGCTTCTTCAGGGAGAACCTCGACGCCCTCGCACTGAGCCTCGTCAATGCGGCCTCCGAGGTGACGGCATGAGGTCCCGGCTCCAGCTCATCCCTGACGGTGAGGCGTTCGTCGCCCGGATCACCCCGGCCCAGGCGGAGGCTTATCACCAGGCTCTGGCTTTCCTACGCGGCCGGAATCTCGGAAATACGGCTCTGGTCGTGCAATTGGGCGCGGGTCCAGAGGCAGTCGACACCCTGGCCGACCGTTTCGAGGGCGCTCACGAGACGTCATTCGAGCTGCGGCTCACCATCAAGGAACTGCACATCCTGCACAGCGCAATGACCGCCGTGGCGGTCATGTTCCTGGAGCGCGGCATGTTCTCGGAGGAGAACTTCCACCGTGAGCTGACCTTCTACCGGGAGAACTTCGACGCCCTGGCACTTGGAATCGTCGAAGCAGCCGCCATGGCGTAATACGCCTCAAACGGCTTTGAAGGGCCCGGGGGCACATGCCCCCGGGCCCTTCCTCTGGAGAAGACGTGTGAGGGCACAGCTGGTGGCGACAGGAGACAGCGGTGATCAGCTTTGCCTTCGAACCTCGCGCCGAGGCCCCCCATTACCTTCTTCGTGGCCCCGCAATGGGGCTCCCGGCCTCTGGAGCTGGCATGACTGGTCCCCCCTGTCGAACGCATGGCCCGGGGGGTGGTGTCACCAGCTCCGGAGGCATCGACAGACCGCTGATTAGGGGCATGACCACCGGCTTCTCCGGAGGCAGGGAGGCTCTTCGTAATGTGGATGTGGCGATCGGTGCCGCGCCAAGGCCGGGCGAGTACGACCGGAGACTGCACGTGATCGACACCAGCGACATCGGCGTCTTCCTCGGCCTGGACGTCGGCAAGGGCGAACACCACGCCACCGCCGTCACCGCGACCGGGAAGAAGGCCTTCGACAAGCGGCTGCCCAACAGTGAGCCCAAACTCCGCGAGCTCTTCGCGAAGTTGCAGGCCAAGCACGGCACCGTGCTCGTGGTCGTCGACCAGCCGGCCTCCATCGGCGCCCTGCCCATCGCAGTGGCCCGCGACATGGGCTGCCAGGTTGCCTATCTGCCAGGTCTCACGATGCGGCGGATCGCCGACCTCTATCCCGGCGAGGCCAAGACCGACGCCCGTGACGCCTTCGTCATCGCCGACGCCGCCCGGTCGATGCCGCACACACTCCGCTCCATCGAGCTGGAAGACGAGACCGTCGCCGAGCTGGAAATGATCCTCGGCTTCGACGACGACCTGGCCGGCGAAGCCACCCGCATCAGCAACCGGCTGCGCGGCCTGCTCACCCAGATCCACCCGCACCTCGAACGGGTCCTGGGCCCGCGCATCCAGCACCCGGCCGTGCTCCAACTGCTGGACCAGTTCGGCTCGCCGGCCCTGATCCGCAAGGCCGGACGGCGCCGGCTGATCAGCCTGATACGCCCGAAGGCCCCGCGGATGGCCGAGCGGCTGGTCGAGGACATCTTCACCGCGCTCGACGAACAGACCGTCGTCGTCCCCGGCACGGACGCCGCCGCCCTGATCGTCCCCAGCCTCGCCAGCTCTCTCCAAGCCGTCCTCGACCAGCGCAAACTCCTCGCCACGAGAATCGAGGAACTGCTGGAGGCCCACCCTCTTTCCAAGGTCCTGACGTCCATGCCCGGCATCGGCGTCAGGACCGGAGCCAGGATCCTCATCGACGTCGGCGACGGCAGCAGCTTCCCGTCCGCCGCCCACCTCGCCGCTTACGCCGGACTCGCCCCCGCGACCCGCAGCTCGGGCTCGTCGATCCGCGGCGAACAACCCTCCCGCCGGGGAAACAAACAGCTCAAACGGGCCTTCTTCCTGTCCGCGTTCGCGGCCCTGGCCGACCCGGTCTCGCGGACCTACTACGACAAGAAGATCGCTCAGGGAAAGCACCACACCCAAGCCCTCCTCTGCCTCGCGAGACGACGAGCCAACGTGCTCTTCGCGATGCTCCGCGACGGCACCTTCTACGAACCCCAACCCGCCCCCACGGGTTGACGAAACCAATAGGGGCACCCCCCTGGGATCCGGGCTGGCCGGCGGAGAAACCTGACCGGCCAGAGCACCCGGAGCTGACGAACTCCGATTTCTGCCTGGAACTCTTCCAGGCGAATGTGCGGCTCGTCATCCACGGTGTGGACCTCAGCGTGCGTCTGCCGGGGCTGCCCGTGGTCGATTTCGCCCTGATGCTGCACTACGCCACGACGACGCTGGAGACCCAGAACGACGTCGCGACCGAGGCCAGCTGACCCAGCACGTGTACGCCTTCAGCCGCGACGGTGACTCCGTCACCCTCACTACGGAGTACCCGCCGGGCAAGGCGGAGCTGAACTGGTCCGAACTGCGTGAGCTGACCCCTCACGCCAAGTCCGAGACGGTACGCCTGATCACTACCACCCATCCGGAGCCAGCAACGCGTGGCTGCGGGAGACGGTGGGAGTACCGCCGACAGCGTGAGAACACCCGGTGAGAAGAACTGAGGGCGCCCCCTGCCAAAGGAGGCGCCCTCACCGCCGTACAAGCCCCTTGCCGGGCACGTGCGTTACTTCGCCGCGCCGCCCAAGTGGTGCACCCGCACCATGTTCGTGGTGCCCGGCACCCCAGGAGGCGACCCCGCCGTGATGATGAGGGTGTCGCCGGCATTGAAGCGGCCGAGTTTGAGGACTTCGCCGTCGACCAGGTCGACCATCTCGTCGGTGCTGTTGACGAAGGGGACGACGTGGGACTCGACGCCCCAGCTGAGGGTGAGCTGGTTGCGGGTGGACTCGTCCGTCGTGAAGGCGAGGATCGGCTGGGAGGCCCGGTAGCGGCACAGGCGGCGGGCCGTGTCGCCGGACTTGGTGAAGGCGATCAGGCCCCTGCCGCCGAGGAAGTCGGCGATCTCGCAGGCGGCGCGGGCGACCGAACCGCCCTGCGTGCGCGGCTTCTTGCCGGGGACCAGGGGCTGGAGGCCCTTCGACATCAGCTCCTGCTCGGCCGCGACGACGATCTTCGACATCGTCTTGACCGTCTCGATCGGGTACGCGCCGCTCTGTCACGGCTACCGCCGCTGGAGTGCCTCTGTTGCGGCCCGCCTGATCGCCTTGGTCCGGCCTTTCTGGGAGACAACGTGCAGCACCTCCTTGTCGGAGGCCGCACGGACGGCTCTCAACTGAAGCCAGTCGGACCAGCCGCCGATGAGTTCTCCGGCTGCATCGGCCGGCACGCCGCCCTCTTCCAGCGAGGCCAGGACCCTGAGTTCCCGTGCCCGGCGTGCCGAGAAGTCGCGCACGCCCCGCGGGAGGATCTGCACCCATTGCTCGCGCTCGTCCTCGGGAACCCGTTCCAGTACGTCGCCGACGACTCCGGACGCCAGCGGCCCGTCCGGCTCCAGCGACACCGCATCAAACAGCAGCGGCAGCACGGCCGGAGTGTCCAGGGCAGCACGGTAGAGGGACCAGCGGTCATGCCCGTCGGTGAACGAGCATTCGGCTTCGCGTTGCCCGACGACCTGTGCGAGCTGCCGCAGCACCTCGCCCAGGTCCGGGGAGGGATCAGCAGCCACGCGCTTTGTACCTCTCCATGGCGACTCGGTTGTTCTCCTGATGGTTCCCTGTCCTCAGAACCCCGCAGGCTCCGTATACACCCCCCACTCCTCCCGCAACACCCCGCAGATCTCCCCCAGCGTCGCCTCCGCCCGCACCGCGTTCAGCATCGGCTCGATCATGTTGCCGCCGTTCCGCGCCGCCGCGACCATCGCGTCCAGCGTGGAGCGCACCGCCGCGTCGTCGCGGGCGGCCTTCCGGCCGCCGAGCGCCCGGACCTGCTCCCTCTCCACCTCGTGGCTGACGCGGAGGATCTCCAGGTCGCCGGTGACCGAGCCGTGGTGGACGTTGACGCCTACGACCCGCTTGTCGCCCTTCTCCAGGGCCTTCTGGTACTGGAAGGCGGACTCCGCGATCTCCCCGGTGAACCAGCCGTCCTCGATGCCGCGCAGGATCCCGGAGGTGACCGGTCCGATCGGGTGCCGGCCGTCGGGGTGGGCCCTGAGGCCCCGCTCCTTGATCTGGTCGAAGATCTTCTCCGCGTCCGCCTCGATGCGGTCGGTGAGCTGCTCGACGTACCACGAACCGCCCAGCGGATCGGCCACGTTGACGACCCCGGTCTCCTCCATCAGTACCTGCTGCGTGCGCAGGGCGATCTCCGCGGCCTGCTCGGAGGGCAGCGCGAGGGTTTCGTCCAGGGCGTTGGTGTGGAGGGAGTTCGTGCCGCCCAGTACGGCCGCCAGCGCCTCCACGGCCGTACGCACCACGTTGTTGTACGGCTGCTGGGCCGTCAGGGAGACGCCGGCGGTCTGCGTGTGGAAGCGCAGCCACTGGGCCTTCTCGGACTGCGCGCCGTACACGTCCCGCATCCAGCGCGCCCAGATGCGCCGCGCGGCGCGGAACTTGGCGATCTCCTCGAAGAAATCGACATGGGCGTCGAAGAAGAAGGACAGGCCGGGGGCGAAGACGTCCACGTCCATGCCGCGGGAGAGCCCCAGTTCGACGTACCCGAAGCCGTCCGCCAGCGTGTATGCCAGCTCCTGTGCCGCCGTCGATCCGGCCTCGCGGATGTGGTAGCCGGAGACGGACAGCGGCTTGTAGGCGGGGATGCCGGAGGCGCAGTACTCCATGAGGTTGCCGATGAGGCGCAGGTGCGGCTCGGGCTGGAAGAGCCACTCCTTCTGGGCGATGTACTCCTTGAAGATGTCCGTCTGGAGCGTGCCGTTCAGGACGGCGGGGTCGACGCCCTGCCGCTCGGCCGCGACGAGGTACATGCAGAAGACGGGGACGGCCGGACCGCTGATCGTCATCGAGGTCGTGACGTCGCCCAGCGGGATGTCCCGGAACAGGACCTCCATGTCCGCCGCCGAGTCGATCGCCACGCCGCAGTGGCCGACCTCGCCGAGCGAGCGCGGGTCGTCGGAGTCGCGGCCCATGAGGGTCGGCATGTCGAAGGCCACGGACAGGCCGCCTCCGCCGTTGGCCAGGATCATCTTGTAGCGCTCGTTCGTCTGTTCGGCGTTGCCGAAGCCGGCGAACTGGCGGATGGTCCAGGTCCGCCCTCGGTAGCCGGTCGAATACAGCCCGCGGGTGAAGGGATACTCCCCGGGCCAGCCGATCCGCTCGAAGCCCTCGTACCTGTCCCCCGGCCGGGGCCCGTACACCGGCTCCACGGGATCGCCGGAGAGCGTGGTGAAGTCTGCGTCGCGCTTGCGCGAAGCGTCGTAGCGGGCCTGCCAGCGACGGCGGCCGTCCTCTATGGCGTGAGCGTCCATACCAACAAATTTACTTGGACGTCCTAGTAAATGTCGACCGTTTACCAGGGCGCCCTAGCAACGCCCTGGTAAGACGCAGGTCAGGCCTTCGCGACCGCCGGCGAATCCCCGGCCACCTTGGCCTCCAGCTCGTGGCTGATCTTCCGCTCGACGAAGAAGGCGGCCGTCGGGACGGTGCCGGCGAGCAGGACCCAGAGCTGCTTGCCGACCGGCCACTTCGCCTTGGAGCCCAGGTCGAAGGCGAAGACCAGGTAGAGGACGTACAGCCAGCCGTGCGCGATGGCGACGACCCGGGTGAAGTCGGCGGCACCGTCGACATCGAGGCCGTACTTCGCGATCATGCCGAGGCACAGCAGGACGAGCAGCACACCGGTGACGTAGGCCAGAACGCGGTAGCGGGTCAGCACGCTTTTTTTCATGCCGTCGAGCGTAACGGCCGGTTCCGGGAGATCTTGCCCCGGGCTACCCGTCCTCGAAGTCGCCGGCGGCCACCCGCAGCGGCCGCAGCATCGCGAAGATCTCGGCGCACTCCTCGGCGTCGTACACCCCGAGTCCGAAGTCCATCGCCATCAGGTCGCGGGTGGCGGCCTCGACGACCTCGCGGCCCTTGTCGGTGATGGTGGCGAGGGTGCCGCGGCCGTCGTTCGGGTTGGGCCGCTTCTCCACCAGGCCCGACCTCACCAGCCGGTCCACCGTGTTAGTCACGGACGTCGGATGCACCATGAGCCGCTCGCCGATCTTGGACATCGGCAGCTCACCGGCCTTCGAGAAGGTGAGCAGCACCAATGCCTCATAGCGCGCGAACGTCAGTTCGTACGGCTTGACCACCGCGTCGACCTCGGCGAGCAGGATCTGCTGGGCCCGCATGATCGAGGTGATCGCGGCCATGGAGGGTACGTTTCCCCAGCGCTGCTTCCAGTGTTCGTCGGCGCGGGCGATGGGGTCGAAGGGAAGGCTGAGGGGCTTCGGCACGCCCCAGACCCTACCGGCCGGTCATATGGCGGTCAGCCCCGTCTCGCCCTTCGGTCCGCCGGGCTTTCCCGGCATTGCGATACCGGCCGAGGCGTGTCCGCTATGCAACGATTAGTAATGAGTTGTCACTGTACGTCACTCTCGCCCAAGGGAGCAGCATGCCCCGGCTGATCCACGCCCTCGCGGCTCTCGCGGTGCTCGGACTCGCGGCGGGCTGTACGTCCGCGGCCGACATCGACGAGGCCTCCGTCGCCGGCGCCGCCTCCAGGAAGGCGGACCCCGCGTCGCCGTTCTGGGTCGACCCGGCGAGCCCCGCCGCCCGGCAGATCGAGAAGTGGCAGCAGCAAGGCCGTACCGAGGACGCCGAACTGCTCCGGCGGATCGCCGAGCGGCCCGCCGCGCTGTGGCCGGCCGGTGAGGTCGACCCGACCCCGGTGGTCGGCTCGGCCGCCGCAGCGGCGCTCCGGGAAGGGCGGACGGCGCTGTTCACGGCGTACAACATCCCGCACCGGGACTGCGGGCAGCACTCGGCGGGCGGGGCGGCGAGCGCGGGCGCCTACCGGGCCTGGATCGGGAAGTTCGCGGCTGCCCTGGGCAAGGCCAAGGCCGTGGTGGTGCTCGAGCCCGACGCGGTCGCGCATGTCGTGGACGGCTGCACGCCCGGCGAGTACCACGGTGAGCGCGAGAAGCTGCTCGGCGAGGCGATCGACCGGCTGAAGCGGCAGCCGAACACGAAGGTGTACCTGGACGCCGGCAACCCGGCCTGGATCAAGGAGCCTCAGAAACTGGCCCAGCTGGTCCAGCGCCTGTACCGGGCGGGCGTCGCGCGCGCCGACGGCTTCGCCCTCAACGTCTCCAACTTCCAGACCAACGAGGTCACCAAGAAGTACGGCCTGAAGCTCTCCAAGGACCTGGGCGGCAAGCACTTCGTCATCGACACGAGCCGCAACGGCAAGGGGCCTCTGACCGGCGCCTGGTGCAACCCGCCGGGCAGGGCGCTGGGCACCCCGCCCACCTTCGACACCGGCGAGCCCGCCCTGGACGCCTATCTGTGGGTCAAGCGGCCCGGGGAGTCGGACGGGACGTGCGGGGGCGGGCCGGAGGCTGGGCGGTGGTGGCCGGAGTACGCGCTGGGGCTGGCGCGCAACTCCCAGGCGTAGTCGGGTGCTTGTCGGCTACTTCACGTGGATCCACTTCGCCTCCGACGGCGTGCCCTGCGCGTCCGTCACGAACAGCATGTACCAGCCGGGCGGGACCAGGGCCGGGTCCTTCGGTACGTCGACCGTGACCGAGTCGCCTGTCCTGGTGAGGTCGAGTGCGATGGAGCGCTGTTCTACGTCCGTGGTGTGCGTGACCGCGCTGGGGCGCATGAGCCGGGCCGCGGTGATCCGTTCGGGGTGGGCGGTGGTGAAGGTCGCACGGTGGTCGCTGTCGAGTGTCTTCGGGCCGCGGTCGAGTACGGGGCGCTGATTGCCGTTCTTGTGCAGGGCGGGCGGCGTGAAGATCTCCATGCGTTGCTCGAAGTGGCCCAGCTTGGTGTTCTGCTGGTCGTCGAAGAGCGGGTCGGAGCCGAAGGTGGCGACCCGGCCGTCGGGCAGCAGCAGCGCCTCGGAGTGGTAGTTGCGGCCGACCGTCGGTGCGGCGGCCTCGCGGAAGGCGTTGGCCTTCGGGTCGTAGAACTGCGCCTTGAGGATGTTGCTGGCGCTGCGGCCCCGGTAGTCCGCGGAGCCGTTGGCGGTGAAGACGGTGTCGTCGGGCATGATCACGCTGTTCAGGTAGCGGGTGCCCTGGGGGAGGTCGGGGCCGTCCTCGAAGACCGGGTTGTCCTTCTTCAGGTCGACGACGGCCGTGCGCGGGGTCGACTTCTTGGACTCGCCGACGCCTCCGCCGCCGAGGATCATCACCTTCTGGTCCTGCGCGGGCGGGAGCAGGAGGGAGGCCGACGTCTCGGTCTTGTCGGCGTCGCGCAGGCCCGGCACGTACTGGAAGGTGTTGGTCCTCAGGTCCCACAGGCCGGGCTCGCGGCCCATGTCGGCGGGGCCGTAACCGGCGTTCGAGGCCGGGTAGAAGAGCTTGCCGCCCTTGGTGAGGAAGAGGGCGGGGTACGTCGGGAAGTACCGCTTGGGGCCCGGTGACCACTTCTTGGTCCTGGGGTCGTAGATCTCGTTGTCACCGGGGTCGATCTTGCCCAGGTCGTCCAGGCCGGAGACGGCGAGGACCCGGCCGTCCTCCAGGCCGACGAGGGTGGGGTACCAGCGGGCCTTGTCCATCGGTTCGACCGGGACGTACCGCTCGGACTTCGGGTCGAACTCGTAGGCGGCGCGGATGCCCTGGAAGTCCTGCTTGTCGAAGGTGATCCGCTCGGAGAGGCCGTAGGTGTTGTTCGCGTCCTTGCCGGTCAGGCCGACGATCTCGTACTGGGCCTGGTTCTCGGTGACGGACAGCGGGCCCTTCTCGACGGCCTCCACGAAGACGCGGACCTCGCTCGCGGTGACCCGGGTCCGGGCGGTGCGGCGGTCGGTGACCGCCTGGGCTCTGGGGACCGTGACGTCGAAGCGGGAGACGTACTCGACTCCGGCGGGCGAGCGGAAGACCGTGCCCTTCTTCAGGAACACCGCCTTGTTGGGGCTCTCGTTCTTCACGCGCATACCGCCGGCGGCGCGCTCCACCTCGCCGTCGAGGAGTTCGTAGCGGGCGGTGCCGCCGGCCACCAGGAGGCGGCCGTCGGGGAGTTGGGCGTGGCCGGCGCAGAAGAAGTCGTCGGGGGTGGGGATCTTCTTGAAGGTGTCGGTCCTGGGGTCCCACAGGACGGTGTCGAACTCGCCCTTGTTGAACTTCTTCTGCTCGTTGCCGGAGCCCGCGACGATCAGGACCTTGCCGGTGTGCAGGAGCGCCGCGTGGATGGCGTTGGTGCGGTACTCCTCGGGGATGTCGACCTGGCTCCAACTGCCGTACCGGGCTTGGTAGCCGGGTTGGGCGATCTTGTACGCGTGGTACCGCTCGCCCGCGAAGTCCAGTGCGGCCGGGGCGTTCAGGCTGAGCAGGACGGCGATGCCGCCGATGCCGAGGACGGTCTTCTTGGTCTTCTGAGAAGGTTTGTAGGCCATGGCCTAGTTGCCTCCCGTCGTGGAGCCGGCGACCGTGGTGCCCGCGCTGTTGCCGGCGAGCGCGGGTTCGGCTCCTTCGGCTCTGCGGGGCGGGGCGTGCAGTACGGGCAGCGGCGGGGGCTCCCTGCGCTCCTTGAGCAGGGTGGAGCACCATACGGCGACCGGCGCCAGGGAGATCGCCGTGGCCAGGAGCGCCCAGGTGCGCATCGCCGCGTGCGTGTTGTCGAGGATCACCGACGCGGTGAGGGAGGTCGCGAGGAGGCCCGCCCAGAAGAGGTGGATGCGGAAGGTGAGCAGGCGGTCCGGGCTGGCGTCGTCGCCCTTCGGTGTCACCACGAAGCGGCTGGGGCGGCGCAGGACGGCCTCGCCGAGGGACTTGAGGTAGATGGGGGCCGAGAGGGCCGACATCGCCATGCCGGCCAGGCCGCCGGAGCCCTGTGGTTCGTGCGGGGAGACGTTGTGGCGGCGGTTCCAGAGGTAGAGGCCGATCTGGAGGGCGGCGGCGTCGCTGTAGAGCATCAGCCAGACCGAGGCGGCGACTTGGGTGCCGGAGGCGCCGAACCAGAGGAACAGGACGCAGCTGAGGATGCCGAGGAACCAGTTGACCGCCGTCATCGGGTAGTAGACCAGCATGAGCGTGTACGAGAGGAAACGGCCCGGGGGCATCTTGCCGGGGGCCCTCCAGTACTGCTTGATCAGCGTCTCGTAGGTGCCGCGCGACCAGCGCATCTGCTGGGTGAAGAAGTCCGTCCAGGAGGCGGGGCCCTCGCCGACCGCGAGTACGTCCGGGGTGTAGACGCTGCGCCAGTGGTTGCGGGTTTTGGGGTTGCGGGTGCGGTGCAGTTCGAAGCCGGTGGCCATGTCTTCGGTGATCGAGTCGTAGAGGCCGCCTATTTGCTTCACGGCTTCGATGCGTACGACGTTGTTCGTGCCGACGAACATGGGGGCGCGGTAGCGGTTGCCCGCGCGTTGTATCAGCGCGTGGAAGAGGAACTGCTGGGACTCCGCTGCCTTGGTGACCGGGTTGTGGTAGTTGCCGTACACCTGGGGGCCTACGACGAAGGCGACGTCCGGGTCGCGGAAGTAACCCATCATCCGCTCCAGGAAGTTGGGGAGCGGGACGTGGTCGGTGTCGACGGAGGCGAAGAAGTCGTACTCCGCGCCGTGCATCGCGATCCAGGCGTTGTAGTTGCCGTGCTTGGTGCGGGCCTTGTGGACGCCGTCCGGTCTGTTCCACTCGGGGACGCCTCGGCGGGTGAAGTGCCGCACGCCGAGTTCGGTGCAGAGGGCTTTGGCCTGGTCGTCGTCGCCCTCGTCGAGGAGCCAGACGTCCAGGGGGCCGGGGTGGTGGATCCGGGTCGCGCCTTCGAGGGTGGCGCGGACCATGTCGAGGGGTTCCTTGCCCGGGACGTAGGTGGTGAGGAAGGCGACGCGGGTGCCGGGTTCGGGGAACACCGGGACGGGGTCGCGGGCGACCATGGTGGCGTGGGCGACGGAGGCGACGTTGACGACCATGAAGAGCTCGATCAGGCCGATGGATATCAGCATGGTGACGTCCAGGACGGCCATCCACTCGTCGCCGCCTTCGCGGTCCACCCAGTGGCTGGGCCATACGAGGTAGACGAGGAGGGCGCCGGTGAGGATCGGCGCGAGGGTCATGAGCAGGATCGCCCGTATTCGGTGCGGCTCGCGTGCGAGGAGCGATATGTACTGGACCCGGTACGCCTGGTCCGACGGCTCCCTGGGCGGTCCTGCCAGTCGGCTGTGGGTGTCGTAGTCGTAGCCCTCCGGCTGCCGCACAGCGTCCTCCAGTTGTGTGGGGTGATCGAACTAGTCGATACCCATACAAAAGTGGAGTTTTGGGGGTGTGTCGAACTGGACGCGTCCAGGTGGGTGCCGGTGGCTTTGGTGGGGGTGCGGGTGGGTGGGGGTGCGTGTAGCGGGGTGCGGTGCGGGTGCCTCCCGGCGGGGGTGTGGTCTGTGGTGGGGATGATGCGTGGCGCGCGGTGCGGTGTGGGTGGGGTGCCTCCCGGCGGGGGGCGCGGGTGTGTGGGGGTGCGTGTAGCGGGGTGCGGTGCGGGTGCCTCCCGGCGGGGGTGTGGTCTGTGGTGGGGATGATGCGTGGCGCGCGGTGCGGTGTGTGGGTGGGGTGCCTCCCGGCGGGGGTGCGGGTGGGTGGGGGTGCGTGTAGCGCCTTTGGTTCGTGGTGGGGGCGGGGCCGCGGTGGGGGTGTCCGTCCTCGGAACGTCGCGGCTCGGTCTCTGACAGAGGTGCCCGTGTTGACGCGACAACCGCTGCGGGCGGACACCCCCACCGCGTCCCCTTCTCGCCGTGGGCGACCGCGGGTGCGTGGTGGCATGCGCCGCAGGACGCCGGGGCGTCCCGCCTAGCTGCGGGCATGCGTGCCGCCTGGGGCGGCACGGGTGGGCGCAGGCGGCGCCCCGTCAGCGCCGGGCTGCGCGACCCACCCCGGGCCAGCACCGACGCCGGGTGCCGGGTTGTCAGCGTCGGCTGGTCCGGCGGAGGTGGTGGCGTACCGCCCGTTGCGCTACGGGTCCCAGTTCCTCCAACGCCCCGACAAGAAACCCGAGTTGCTCCAGGGCGTCCAGCGCGGCGGTCGCCCCGACCGCGTCCACCCCTTCGTACAGTTCGATGCCTACGAAGGACGCGGCAACCGCGCGCGCCAGCCCCGCCGGGTCCGCGAACTCCCCGAAGGGTGTCGCCGTCAGGACTCGGGTGAGGACCTTCTCGATCTCGACGATCCACAGGTCGAGCCCCGCCGCCGTGGCCGGGCCGAGGTTCTCGTGGGTCTGGGCGCCGGCGAGGAGCTGGCCGAGGAGGGCGACATGGCCTCCGGCGCGTTCCTGTTCGTGGATCTCCCGGCCCACGGTGAGGAGTTCGGAGAGGGACGTGACCGCGGCGAGGCGCGGGCGGTAGCGGGCGACTGTCTGCTCGGCCCCGTACCGGCACGCCGCCGCCAGCAGTTCGTCCACCGAACCGAAGTGGTAGAAGACCAGCGCCTGATTGACCCCGGCGGTGGCTGCCACGGTGCGGGCCGAGGTCTTGGCGATGCCCTGCTCGGTGAGCGTCCGCAGCGCGCCCTCGAGGAGTCTGGTCTTGGTCTCGAGAGACTTCGCCGTCTCGGGGCTCATGCGCGGGACTCCTCGCGGACGGGGCGGAGTCCGGGGCGTACACCGCATCGTTGTATGTCCGTGTACGTCGCCTTGAACGAACCCTCGTAGCCGAACAGCGGGCCGAAGTAGCGGTTCACGACCTGGACTTGGATGCGGAAGCGGGCCGTGCGGTCGTCGTAGCTCTCCCTCACCTGCGCGGTCGCGCCGATCAGTTCGGGGACGTGTACGTCCACCGGGCCCTCCCGGAAGCGGTGTTCGCCGGAGCGGATCAGGAGGGAGCCGTCGGGCTCCGCGCTGAAGCGGAGGTTGGTCGCCAGGTGCTGGTGGGTGCCGAGGTAGTCGAGGATTCGGTCGCCCTTGGGGCTCAGCACCATCTGGGCGTCGAAGCGGCGGGGGCGGCCGGGCAGGTCGAAGGTGCGCACGAAGGTCACCGTCTCACGGCCGTAGGTGTCCACGTACGGGACGTTCTCGATGGTGAAGGGGACGTTCCGGCCGGTGCGCGGGACGAGGATGTTCCGGGTTGTGCCGAGGGTGAGGAAGGGTTTGACCCACGGGCCGCCGTGCCAGATGCGGTGCATGACGCCTTGGCCTGTGCACGCCTCGCCGGTGGACAGGCCGACCGAGAAGCGGCGCTGCAGCTGGGGGTGGAGGCGGTCGAAGTCCGTGCCCATCACCGTGCGGAAGATCGACGTCATGGCAGCTCCTTCAGCGTGCGCAGGACGCGCGGGGCACGCGCGCGCGTGGGTGGGATGCGCAGGCAGCGGCGTGCCGCGGGCGTGCAGGCGAGGGGGGACTTGAGGAAGGCCGCGCAGATGGCGAGCGTCAGGAAGAGGGGGTAGACGTACGCCATCGTCGGCGCGAGCGGGCCGAAGAGGGTGAGGGAGGAGGCCTTGAGCAGGGCCGTGGCGGCGAGCGTGAGGGTCAGGGCTCGTACGGCCATTTCCGCCAGCCAGTTCAGCAGCGCTCGCTCGGGCGTGATACCGCGCTCCAGCCAGAGGCGGAGGCGGTCGAAGGACCATGCCGTCGCCCAGCCCATCAGGGGGCGCAGGACGAGGCGGTCGGTCAGTGCGCCGAAGGCGCCCCAGCGGGGGCGGTAGTCGTAGCCGGTGAGGAAGCGGACTCCGTCGCCGTCGGGGACGTAGCGCCAGTAGCCGCTGCCCTCGGCGAGGAGGGAGAGGGGGTGCGAGGAGGCGAAGCGCAGGGCCGAGGTGCGGGTGCCGTCGGGGCGTTCCTTCTCGCCGGCCGAGATTCCGGTGCCGGCGATGGTGAGGAAGGGCAGCACGCGCGTGGCGTAGCGGAAGCGCTGCGGCTCGCCTTCGGTGCGCGGGAGGTAGTCGATCTCGCTGAAGCGGAGGTCCCAGCGCTGGTGCTGGGCGGGGTCCTGGGTGCGGGTCCAGAGGTCGTCGAGGTCGGCGCGTATGAATGCCTCTATGTAGAGACCCATCGTTCATCCCCCTGGTGAGTGTTGTGTGAGCAGGTTTTTGAGCGTGTGCTCAAACTGCTTGGGCGGGAGCGTAGCAGTTTTTTGAGCGATCGCTCAAAGGGATGGAACGAGAAAACCCCGGCCCTTGTCGGGCCGGGGTTCGCTGCTGGTGTGCGTGCCGCCTATTCGGCCAGGTGTCGCTCCACCGTCTCCACCTTGGAGGTGAGACCGTCGGTCACGCCGGGGCGGATGTCCGCCTTGAGGACCAGGGACACGCGCGGGGCGCGCTGTTCGACCGCGGCGACCGCTCGCTTGACGACGTCCATGACCTCGTCCCAGCTGTCGCCCTCGATCGACGTGAACATCGCGTCCGTTCGGTTGGGCAGGCCGGACTCGCGGACCACGCGGACGGCGTCGGCGACGTACTCCCCCACGTCCTCGCCGACGCCCAGCGGCGTCACGGAGAAGGCGACGATCACGCGTTCACGATCCCTTCCTTGCGGGCGCGGGAGGCGATCACCGCGTTCTCGGTCTCGCGCTTGAGCTTGCGCTCGGCGAAGAAGCCGCCGGTGGGCAGGACGGAGAGGACGAAGTACAGGGCGGCGGTCTTCGGGGACCACTTCGTACGGTTCCAGGCGTCCGCCCAGAAGATCACGTACAGGATGAAGAGAACGCCGTGGATCATGCCCATCACGGGCACCGCGTTGAAGTCCGTGGTCCGCTTCAGCACCGAGCAGACCAGCAGGAGCAGGAACGAGACGGCCTCGGGGGCCGAGACGAGGCGGAGGCGGCGGAGGGCGGCGGCGGTCTTGAGGTCCACGGGTCACCTTCGGTGGGAGAGGCGTCGACTGCTTGTGAACACGAGCACAAACGTCCGTCCATTGTGGCAAACGGCTGTGGGGGCGCGCGGGCGGGGGTGCGGCCCGCTCCGCCCCTAGGGGTGCGGTCAGGGTCGATCTCCACCCGTGGGACCTGTTGGCGGACACCGGCTGCGGCTACCTTCGCACCGTGGCGATGTTCCGACTTCAAGGCAGCAAGGTGCTCGCCGTCGACATGACCGGGGACGCCGTGAAGGCGAAGAACGGCTCGATGGTCGCGTACGACGGGCAGATGGCCTTCAAGAAGCTGAGCGGCGGCGGTGAGGGCATCCGCGGGATGGTGACGCGGCGGATCACCGGGGAGCAGATGACGGTGATGGAGGTGAGGGGGCAGGGGACCTGTTGGTTCGCGGACCGGGCGTCCGAGATCAACCTCGTGAGCCTCCAGGGAGACAAGCTGTACGTGGAGTCGAGCAACCTGCTGGCGACCGACTCCGGACTGCGGACGGGCACGTCCTTCACGGGGGTGCGCGGCGCCTCGCAGGGCAACGGGCTGTTCACGACGACCGTCGAGGGGCATGGCCAGGCGGCGATCATGTCCGACGGGCCGGCTGTGGCGCTGCGGGTGAGTCCGCAATATCCGCTGAGCGTCGACCCGGGGGCCTATGTGGCGCATCAGGGGAATCTGCGGCAGTCCTTCCAGTCCGGTGTGACGTTCCGCACGTTCATGGGCGAGGGCGGCGGTGAGGCCTTCCAGATCCGCTTCGAGGGGGATGGGCTCGTGTATGTCCAGCCCAGTGAGCGGAACACCGTCGCGGGGGATGTGTGACATGGGCTTTCGTGAGATCAACTCGAAGATGGTCGAGGCGACCGTCATGCCCGGCCAGCGGCTGTTCAGTCAGCGCGGCGCCATGCTCGCCTACAAGGGCGAGGTGTCCTTCACGCCCAACACGGCCGGGGGCCAGGGCGGAATCATGTCGATGATCGGGCGCCGGGTCGCCAATGAGGACACGCCGCTGATGACCGTCGAGGGCAGCGGCACGGTGCTGTTCGGGCACGGCGGCCACCACGTCCAGGTGATCAACCTCGCCGGCGACACGCTGTGTGTGGAGGCGGACCGGCTGCTCGCCTTCGAGGGCACCCTTCAGCAGGGGACGATGTTCCTCGGTTCCCAGGGCGGCGTCATGGGCATGGTCCGCGGCCAGGTGTCGGGCCAGGGGCTGTTCACCACCACCCTCAAGGGACAGGGCGCGGTCGCGGTGATGGCGCACGGCGGTGTCTTCGAGATACCGATCACCCCCCAGCGGCCCGTCCATGTCGACCCCCAGGCGTACGTCGCCCACCACGGCGACGTGCGCAACAAGCTGTCCACAGCCCTGGGCTGGCGGGACATGGTGGGCCGCGGCTCCGGCGAGGCGTTCCAACTGGAGCTGAGCGGCAACGGCGCGGTGTACGTCCAGGCCTCGGAGGAAAAGCTGTGACCTACGGAACTCCGGGCGTCGTCGTCCACGACCCGATGACCCTGCCCGCCGACGACAACGTGAACTCGTACACCTTCTGCGTGGAGCTCAAGGGCACCCAGTGGTTCCTGCAGAAGGGGAAGATGATCGCCTACTACGGCTCGATCGACTTCAACGGCATCGGGCACGGCCGTTTGGACCGTCTGGTCCGTACGTCCTTTCATTCGCCTCTGCACGCGAGCGACTGGGTCGTGGCGGAGGGATCGGGCAAGATGCTCCTCGCCGACCGGGCCTTCGACGTGAATTCGTACGACCTCGAGAACGGCAACCTGACCATTCGCTCGGGCAACCTGCTCGCTTTTCAGCCAAGTCTCGCGCTCAAGCAGTCGATCGTTCCGGGTTTTCTGACGCTGATCGGAACCGGCAAGTTCGTAGCCGCATCCAACGGTCCGGTGGTGTTCATGGAACCGCCGATCCGGGTGGACCCGCAGGCACTCGTCGGCTGGGCCGACTGCCCGTCGCCGTGCCATCACTACGACCACGGCTACATGACGGGCCTGATGGGCGGTCTACGTGCGATGACGGGCCTCGGCGGGGCCTCCGGAGAGGAGCATCAGTTCGAGTTCGTGGGAGCCGGTACGGTCCTGCTGCAGTCCACCGAAACCCTGATGACCGAGCAGGCCACGGGGGCGGTCCCGCAGCAGGCCGGCGTACCCGGCGGTCAGGGGGGACACACAGGGCCCGGACAGCAGCCGGGCGCACCGCGTCTTCCCGGACAGCTGGGGGACCTCCAGCGTCGCTTCGGGCTGTGAGCGGTAGTCTGCGGAGTGTGACGTCGAACGCGTGCACGCAGTCACACCACCCTCACTAGTTCGCCTTTCAACTTTTTAGGTAGACTTCATTCATGGAGACCGAGACGGCCACGCGCTGGCTGACCGATGCGGAGCAGTGCGCCTGGCGCACCCACCTGGAGGTCAACAGGCTGTTGACGTACCAGCTCGAGAAGGACCTGCAGCCGTTCGGCCTGACGATGAACGACTACGAGATCCTAGTGAATCTCTCCGAGTCGGAGGACGTACGGATGCGGATGAGCGACCTCGCGTCCGCCACCCTCCAGTCCAAGAGCCGCCTCTCGCACCAGATCACCCGCATGGAGAACGCGGACCTGGTGCGGCGCGAGAACTGCGAGTCCGACCGCCGCGGGCTGTACGCGGTGCTGACCGAGCACGGCATGGAGACGATGAAGAAGGTCGCGCCCCATCATGTGGCGTCTGTGCGGAGGCACTTCATCGATCTGCTGTCCCCCGAGGCACTGACCGAACTCGACAAGGCGCTGAAGCCGATCGCAGAGCACCTGCGCGGGCAGCGAGGGCGCCCCTGACGTCCTGATCAGGCGAGCGGCAGGCGGAGTGCGAACAGGGCTCCGCCTGCCGGTGCGTCCAGCACCGTGAGCGTGCCGTCGTGGCGTACGGCGACGTCCCGGGCGATGGCGAGGCCCAGCCCCGCGCCGCCGTCGTCACGGCTGCGGGCGGCGTCCAGCCGTACGAACCGCTCGAAGATCCGCTCCCGGTCGGCCTCCGGCACCCCCTCGCCGTCGTCGGCGACCTCGACCACCGCCCGGCCCCCGTCCCGCCGCACGGCCACGGTGACGGCCGATCTGGCGTGCCGCTGCGCGTTGTCCAGGAGATTGGCGAGCACCCGCCCCAACTGCCCGCGTGATCCGGCCACTTCCACCGTATCGGGGGCATCGACCGTCACGCCCGTCCGGCCCGCGGCCTCTTCCCGGGCCAGCGCGGCGAGGTCCACGCGTGTGTCGGCCGGCCCCTCCCCCGCGTCCAGCCGGGCCAGCAGCAGCAGGTCGGCGGCCAGGTGCTGCAGTCGTACGGTGTCGGCGACCGCCCCGTCCAGGTCCAGCAACTCCGGGTGGGCGGCGGCCACCTCCAGCTGGGTGCGCAGCGACGCGATCGGGCTGCGCAGCTCGTGGGAGGCGTCGGCGACGAACCGCCGCTGGCGCTCCACGGAGGTCTCGAGGGCGGCCAGCGTCTCGTTCGTCGTCCGGGCGAGCCGGGCCACCTCGTCGTGCGTGTCCGGCACCGGCACCCGGCGTGCCAGGTCCTCGGAGGCGGTGATCGCGGCCATCTCACCGCGAATGCCCTCGACCGGGTGCAGCGCACGCCGGGTGACCAGCCAGGTCACGCCCGCGACGACGCCGAGCAGCAGCGGGAAGCCGATCAGCATGACGGTCAGCGCGGTGTTGACGGCGCTCTGCTCGGCGGACAGCGGGGCGCCCGCGTAGACGGTCAGCGCGCCCTTGCCCGGGACCTTCACATGGACCTCGGCGAACCGGTAGTCGGCCGTCTCCCTCTCGATGGTCGCGGAACCGTCGTGGAAGGTGGTGTGCCGGCCGATCTCACCGGGTTCCAGGGACTGGTCGTCGTCGCTGCCGCTGTCGTCGTCATCGTCGTCGTCGCCCTCCACCGGGCTGCCCCCCGGCGTCTGCGGCCGTACCGCGTCCGTGCCCGTCCCGCTGATCCGCTCCAGCTTCTCGCTGGCCGCGACGAGCCTGCCGTCCGCGTCGACGACCTGGACCGGCTGGTCGTCGTCGTCCAGGGAGAGCCGGCCGTACGCCGTCCCGGCCGCGAGGTCGGCGGCGACCTCCCGTGCGGACCGCTCGGCCTGGGTGCCCGCCTCGCCGACGAGGTTGGACCGCAGGGACAGCAGGACGGCGGTCCCGGCCGCGAGCAGCGCCACGGCGACGACGAGAGTGGCGCCGAGCGTCGCCCGGGAGCGTACCGAGCCGAAGAGCCGTCGTCTCACGCCGTCTCCAGCCGGTAACCGGCGCCGCGCACCGTCCGGATGAGCCCGGCGCGCAGCTTGCGCCGCAGGGTGCTGATGTACACCTCGACGATGTTCGGGTCGCCCTCGTACGCGAAGTCCCAGACGTGCTCCAGCATCTCGGCCTTGGACACCACCTCGCCGGCCCGCAGCACGAGCTGCTCCAGGACCGCGAACTCCTTGGCGGTCAGGGCCACTTCGTCCTCGGCCAGGAAGACCCGGCGGGCGGCGGTGTCGACCTTCAGATCGCCGTGGACGTGCACGGGCGAGGCCCCGGCGCCCTGCCGTCGCCGCATCAGGGCCTTGATCCGGGCGACCAGGACGACGTACGAGAACGGCTTGGTGAGGTAGTCGTCCGCGCCCGTGTCGAGGCCCTCCGCCTCGTCGTACTCCCCGTCCTTCGCGGTGAGCATCAGGATCGGCACGTCGTGGCCTGCGGCGCGCAGGGCGGCGCAGACGCGGTAGCCGTTGAGGCCAGGGAGCATGATGTCGAGGATCACCAGGTCGTACGTCCCCTCGGTCGCCCGGTGCAGGCCTTCGCGGCCGTCGTGCACGACGTCGACGGCGTAGCCCTCGGCCGTCAGGCCCTTGGCGAGCGACAGGGCGAGCCGCTTTTCGTCCTCCACGATCAAGAATCGAAAGGGGCGGCGCGAAGCGCCTCGAGCAGGGTGGTGGTGGGAGACGGGCGGGCGCATGCGTACAGCCTGACAAAGCCAAGCTGAAGATCTCTTCAGGCGGCTTCAGGTTCCCCTCAGCGTCGGTCAGCCAGATTGATTCCCGTCGAAACGCAAACGACTGAGGAGGAATCAGCATGAAGCGCAACATCGTGATCGCCGCCGTCACGGCCGCCGCACTGATCGGAGGCGGTACGGCCACGGCACTCGCGGTCACGGGGGACGACGACGCGCCTGCGCGGCAGAAGGACGCGACGGTGACGCGGGACGACGCCGCGCCGCGCGTCGAGTCCGGCACCGTGACCGCCGCCGACGCGATCGCCGCCGCCCTCAAGGAAGCCCCGGGCACCGCGGTCTCCGCCGAACTGGACGACGACCGTGACGACGACGGGGGTGACGACGGGGACGACGGCGCGTCCGGGTGGAAGGTCCGCATCCTCGCCGACGACACCACCTGGCACACGGTCCGCATCGACCCGGCCAACGGCAACGTCCTCGGCTCCCACACCGGACGCGAGGACGATGACGACGACACCGCCGGCGTACGCGCCGCCCTCAAGGGCACCTCCGTGACCGCCGAGCAGGCCGCCGAGGCCGCCGCCGCCAAGGGAACGGTGACGGACGTGGACCTCGACGACGACGGCCGCGCCAAGGCCTGGGACGTCAGCACGGGCTCGGGCAAGGACGACCGTGACTGGCGCGTCGACCTGAACACCGGCAAGGTCACGGCGGACTCGGACGACGACGACCGCAATGCCAGGGCGGACGACGACACCGGCGAGCGCCACGACGACGACCACGACGACGACTGACGAACGCTCGGCCGTCGTTCGGCTGCGGGCCCGTCGTGGCTGGTCGCGCAGTTCCCCGCGCCCCTTCAGGGCGCTGCTCCGGCCGTCCGCTGATAGCGCTTCCCGCGGAGCGGTCGTCAGCCGGCCGTGATCCCCGCCACCAGTTCGTCCGCCGCCCGGTACGGATCCAGCTCCCCCGCGACGATCCGCTCCGCCAGCGCGCTCAGCCGCCGGTCGCCGTGCAGGTCGCCGATCCGCTCGCGCAGGGCGGTGACGGCGATCGTCTCGACCTCGCGGGAGGCGCGGGCCAGCCGGCGCTCGGCGAGGACGCCGCGCTCCTCCATCCAGGCGCGGTGCTTCTCCAGGGCTTCGAGGACCTCGTCGATGCCCTCGGCGCGGGCGGCGACCGTCTTGACGATCGGGGGGCGCCAGTCGCCCGGGCCCCGGGACTCGCCGAGGCCCAGCATGTGGTTCAGCTCGCGGGCGGTCGCGTCGGCTCCGTCGCGGTCGGCCTTGTTGACGACGTACACATCGCCGATCTCCAGGATTCCGGCCTTGGCGGCCTGGATGCCGTCGCCCATGCCGGGGGCCAGGAGGACCACGCTCGTGTCCGCCTGCGAGGCGATCTCGACCTCCGACTGGCCGACGCCGACCGTCTCGACCAGGATCACGTCGCAGCCCGCCGCGTCCAGTACGCGGATCGCCTGCGGCGCGGACCACGCGAGGCCGCCCAGGTGGCCGCGCGTCGCCATGGAGCGGATGTAGACGCCGGGGTCGGAGGCGTGCTCCGACATCCGGACGCGGTCGCCGAGCAGGGCGCCGCCGGAGAACGGCGAGGACGGGTCGACGGCGAGCACGCCGACCCGCTTGCCCTGCATGCGATACGCCGTGACGAGTGCCGACGTCGATGTCGACTTGCCGACACCAGGTGAGCCGGTGAGGCCGACGACGTACGCGTTGCCCGTCAACGGGGCGAGCGCCGTCATGACCTCGCGGAGTTGCGGGGACGCCCCCTCCACCAGGGAGATCAGCCGGGCCACGGCCCGCGGCCGGCCTTCTCTGGCCTGGGCCACCAGCGTGGAGACGTCCTGCATCACAGCTCCGTTCAGCTCACCTACGTAAACGACATCAGGCCTTGGGTACCCGCACGATGAGCGCGTCACCCTGCCCGCCGCCGCCGCACAGCGCGGCCGCGCCGACACCGCCGCCCCGGCGCTTCAGCTCCAGCGCCAGGTGCAGCACGAGGCGGGCGCCCGACATGCCGATCGGGTGGCCCAGGGCGATCGCGCCACCATTGACGTTCACCCTTTCGCTGGACACCCCAAGGTCCTTCATTGACTGGACGGCGACCGCCGCGAACGCCTCGTTGATCTCGATGAGGTCGAGGTCCGCGACCTCCAGGCCCTCCTTCTTCAGGGCGTGCAGGATCGCGTTCGACGGCTGCGACTGGAGAGAGTTGTCCGGACCGGCCACATTGCCGTGGGCGCCGATCTCGGCGATCCACTCGAGGCCCAGCTCCTGTGCCCTGGCCTTGCTCATCACGACCACGGCCGCCGCACCGTCGGAGATCTGCGAGGCCGAACCCGCGGTGATCGTGCCGTCCTTGGCGAACGCCGGGCGCAGCTTGCCCAGCGACTCGGCCGTCGTCTCGGCGCGGATGCCCTCGTCCTCGCTGAAGACGACCGGCTCGCCCTTGCGCTGCGGGATCTCGACCGGGGTGATCTCGGCCTCGAAGACGCCGTTCTTCTGGGCGGCCGCGGCGCGCTGGTGGGACAGGGCGGCGATCTCGTCCTGCTCGGGGCGCGCGATGCCCAGCTTCGTGTTGTGCTTCTCGGTCGACTGGCCCATGGGGACGTTCTCCCAGGGGTCGGTCAGACCGTCGTACGCCATGGCGTCGAGCATCTCGATCGCCCCGTACTTGTGTCCCTCGCGGGACTTCGGGAGCAGATGGGGGGCGTTGGTCATGGACTCCTGGCCGCCGGCCACGATCACGTCGAACTCGCCGGCGCGGATCAACTGGTCCGCGAGCGCGATCGCGTCCAGGCCCGACAGGCACACCTTGTTGACGGTGAGTGCCGGGACGTTCATCGGAATGCCCGCCTTGACCGCGGCCTGGCGCGCCGGGATCTGCCCTGCCCCGGCCTGGAGCACCTGGCCCATGATCACGTACTGCACCTGGTCGCCACCGATCCCCGCACGGTCGAGGGCGGCCTTGATCGCGAAGCCGCCCAGATCGGCCCCGGAGAACGATTTGAGCGAGCCGAGCAACCGACCCATCGGAGTGCGGGCACCCGCGACGATGACGGATGTCGTGGTGTTCGTTCCAGACATGAGGTGCGATCCCCTTCCAGCTGCACAGCTGAGGAGTGAACGAGGGTTTACTTCGAATGTACTGAGCGGTAGTCCACCCCGTCATCCGGCAGTCGGTGTGATCGCGCGCACGTTGCGTAACCGCCCCCGTAGCGCTGCACTGACTTCATGCTGACGCGAATCGACCACATCGGGATCGCCTGCTTCGACCTCGACAAGACCGTCGAGTTCTACCGGGCCACCTACGGCTTCGAGGTGTTCCACTCCGAGATCAACGAGGAGCAGGGCGTACGCGAGGCCATGCTCAAGATCAACGATACGTCCGACGGCGGGGCGTCCTACCTCCAGCTCCTGGAGCCCATCCGCGAGGACTCCACCGTCGCGAAGTGGCTCGCGAAGAACGGGGAGGGCGTCCACCACATCGCCTTCGGCACGGCGGACGTGGACGCTGATGCCGCGGACATCAAGGACAAGGGCGTACGCGTGCTCTACCAGGAGCCCCGGCGCGGCTCCATGGGGTCACGGATCACCTTCCTGCACCCAAAGGATTGCCACGGTGTCCTGACAGAACTGGTCACTTCGGCGCCTGTTGAGTCACCTGAGCACTGACCCCCGTACATATGGGCCGGTAGGGTTGGGGGCGGTCGCCGCTCAACCCTGTGGTGACCGCTGGCCGGGGTCCGGGTTTCGGGGGGCGAGCGTCGGGCGGCAGCCCGTGCTCCGCCGTTGATCTGACACCATTCCCCGGGGGCCCCGTTCGGCGGATGGACGGAGCTCGTTTGGAGAGACTTGCGACCAGGGGACGGATGGGACCGCGCAGTGCGGGGCTACGAACGCCAGGAGCGAGAGCCGGCGGCTGACGTCGACCACCTCTCTCGGTTCGAGGCCGAGATGGATCGGCTGAAGACCGAGCGGGAAAAGGCGATCCAGCACGCCGAGGACCTCGGCTACCAGGTCGAGGTGCTGCGCGCCAAGCTGCACGAGGCGCGGCGCACCCTCATGTCCCGGCCCGCCTACGAGGGCGGCGACATCGGCTATCAGGCCGAGCAGTTGCTGCGCAACGCCCAGATGCAGGCCGACCAGCTGCGGCTGGACGCCGAGCGGGAGATGAGCCAGGCCCGGGCGCAGACCCAGCGGATCCTCCAGGAGCATGCCGAGCAGGCCGCCCGGCTCCAGGCGGAGTTGCATCAGGAGGCGGTCACCCGCCGCCAGCAGCTCGACCAGGAGCTGGCCGAGCGCCGGCAGACCGTCGAGTCGCACGTCAACGAGAACGTGGCATGGGCCGAGCAGCTGCGCGCCCGCAGCGAGCAGCAGGCCCGCCGGCTCCTCGAGGAGTCCCGCGCGGAGGCCGAGCAGGCCATGGCCACCGCCCGCGCCGAGGCCGAGCGGCTCACCGCCGAGGCCCGGCAGCGGCTGACCAGCGAGGCCGAGACGGCCCGCGCGGAGGCCGAGCAGCTTCTTCGCCGCGCCCGCGCGGACGCCGAGCGGCTGCTGAACGCGGCGTCCACCCAGGCCCAGGAGGCCACCGACCACGCCGAGCAGCTGCGCACCTCCACGGCGACCGAGTCCGACAGCGCCCGCCGCCAGGCGACCGAGCTGAGCCGGGCCGCCGAGCAGCGGATGACGGAGGCCGAGGAGGCGCTGCGCACGGCGCAGGCCGAGGCCGAGAAGGTGCTCACCGAGGCCAAGGAGGCCGCCGCCAAGGCCCTCTCCAGCGCTGAGGCGGCCAACGAGCAGCGCACGCGCACGGCGAAGGAGCAGGTCGCCCGGCTGGTCAGCGAGGCCACCAAGGAGGCCGAGGCCACCAAGTCGGACGCCGAGCAGATCGTCACGGACGCCCGTGCCGAGGCCGAGCGGATCGTCGAGGAGGCCGCCGAGAAGGCCCGCACGCTCACCGCCGAGGAGAGCGCGACCCAGCTGTCGAAGGCGGCCAAGACCGCCGAGGACGTCCTCAACAAGGCGCAGGAGAACGCGCAGAACACCACCAAGGCGGCTGCCGAGGAGGCCGAGCGGATCCGCCGCGAGGCGGAGACCGAGGCCGACCGGCTGCGCGCCGAGGCGCACGACATCGCCGAGCAGCTCAAGGGCTCGGCGAAGGACGACACCAAGGAGTACCGCGCCAAGACGGTCGAGCTGCAGGAGGAGGCCCGCCGGCTGCGCGGCGAGGCCGAGCAGCTGCGCTCCGACGCGGTCGCCGAGGGCGAGAAGATCCGCGCGGAGGCCCGCAAGGAGGCCGTCCAGCAGATCGAGGAGGCGGCCAAGACCGCCGAGGAGCTGCTCTCCAAGGCGAAGGCCGATGCCGACGAGCTGCGCCAGACCGCCCAGACGGACAGCGAGAAGGTCCGTACGGAGGCGATCGAGCGGGCGACGACGCTGCGCCGCCAGGCCGAGGAGACCCTGCAGCGCACCCGCCAGGAGGCCGAGCGGCACCGCGAGGAGGTCGTCGAGCAGGCCGAGGGCATCAAGTCGGACGCCGAGCGGGCCTCGCGTGAGCTGCGCGAGGAGACCGAGCGCGCCATAGAGGCCCGCCGTGCCGAGGCCGCCGAGGGACTGACCCGGCTGCAGACGGAGGCCGAGGAGCGGCTCGCGACGGCCGAGCAGGCGCTGGCCGACGCCCGCGAGGAGGCCGCGCGGATCCGCCGCGAGGCCGCCGAGGAGACGGAGCGGCTGCGCTCCGAGGCCGCCGAGCGGATCCGTACGCTCCAGGCGCAGGCCGAGGCGGAGGCCGAACGGCTGCGTGACGAGGCCGCCTCGGACGCGTCCGCCTCCCGCGCGGAGGGCGAGGCCATCGCCGTACGACTGCGGTCGGAGGCCGCGGCGGAGGCCGAGCGGCTGAAGTCGGAGGCCCAGGACACCGCCGACCGGGTCCGCGCGGAGGCACAGGCCGCCGCCGAGCGGCTCGGCACGGAGGCCACGGAGACGCTGGCCGCCGCCCAGGAGGAGGCCGCCCGGCGCCGCCGCGAGGCCGAGGAACTCCTCGGCTCCGCGCGCCAGGAGGCGGACCAGGAGCGGGAGCGGGCCCGCGAGCAGAGCGAGGAGCTGCTGGCCGTAGCGCGGGGCCGCGTGGAGGAGGCGCAGACCGAGGCGCTCCGGCTGATCGAGGAGGCCGACCGGCGCGCCACCGAGATGGTGTCGGCGGCCGAGCAACACGCTCAGCAGGTACGGGACTCGGTCGCCGGGCTGCACGAGCAGGCCCAGGAGGAGATCACCGGGCTGCGCTCCGCCGCCGAGCACTCGGCGGACCGTACCCGGCGCGAGGCGCAGGAGGAGGCCGACCGGGTTCGCGCGGACGCCTACGCCGAGCGGGAGCGGGCCAGCGAGGACGCGGGCCGTATCCGGCGCGTGGCGGCCGAGGAGACGGAGGCCGCCAAGTCCCTTGCGGAGCGCACCGTTTCGGAGGCGATCGCGGAGTCCGAGCGGCTGCGCTCGGAGGCCGCCGAGCACGCCCAGCGGGTGCGCACGGAGGCGTCGGACACCACCGCGCAGGCCGAGCAGGACGCCTCACGCACCCGGGCGGACGCCCGCGAGGACGCCAACCGGATCCGGTCGGACGCGGCGACGCAGGCGGACACCCTCATCACCGAGGCGCGGTCCGAGGCGGAGCGGCTGGCCACGGAGACGGCCGCGGAGGCCGAGCGGGTACGGGCCGAGTCGGTCGCCCAGGCCGAGCAGCGGATGTCGGACGCGACCAGCGACGCGGAGCGGCTGCGCGCGGAGGCCGCCGAGACCGTCGGCGCGGCTCAGCAGCACGCCGAGCGGGTCCGTGCCGAGTCGGCGCGGGTCAAGGCGGAGGCCGAAGCTGAGGCGGAGCGGCTGGTGTCGTCGGCGCGCGAAGAGGCCGAGCGCACCCTCGACGAGGCCCGCAAGGACTCCAACAAGCGGCGCTCCGAAGCGGCCGAGCAGGTCGACAAGCTCATCACGGAGACCACGGCCGAGGCGGACAAGCTGCTCACCGAGGCGCAGCAGCAGGCGCACAAGACGACGGCCGAAGCCGAGGCGCAGGCCGACACGATGGTCGGCGCGGCCCGCACCGAGGCCGACCGGCTGGTGTCCGAGGCGACGGTCGAGGGCAACGCGATGGTGGAGAAGGCCCGTACGGACGCGGACGAGTTGCTCGTCGGCGCCCGCCGGGACGCCACGGCGATCCGGGAGCGAGCCGAGGAGCTGCGCGACCGCATCACGACAGAGATCGAGGAACTGCACGAGCGGGCCCGCCGTGAGTCGGCCGAGACGATGAAGTCGGCGGGCGACCGCTGCGACGCGCTCATCAAGGCCGCCGAGGAGCAGCTCGCCAAGGCGCAGGCGAAGGCCAAGGAGCTTGTCTCGGAGGCCAACTCCGAGGCGGGCAAGGTCCGTATCGCCGCGGTCAAGAAGGCCGAGGGGCTGCTCAAGGAGGCCGAGCAGAAGAAGGCGACGCTCGTGCGGGAGGCCGAGGAGCTCAAGGCCGAGGCGGTCCGCGAGGCGAAGCGCACGGTCGAGGAGGGCAAGCGCGAGCTGGAGATCCTGGTGCGGCGCCGCGAGGACATCAACGCCGAGATCTCCCGCGTCCAGGACGTCCTGGAAGCGCTAGAGTCCTTCGAAGCGCCGTCCGCGGGCAAGGACGGCGCGGTCAAGGCGGGTGCGACGGTCGGCGCCCCCCGATCGGGTGGCAAGTCGCCGGAGAGCTAGCGCAGTCGAGGAGTTTCGGTGTCTTCTGGGGCCTTTGACCAAGTCTTTGGCAAGCCGTCCGACGGTTAGCCACCCAAAAGGGGTGTCATTCTCCAGATCAAACACGCATCCGCTCGATGACACACCGCTTCGGCCCCTAGGATTCCACCTATCACCTCACCGGTCTCTTTCGACAGGAACCCCATGAGCGACACTTCCCCCTACGGCTTCGAGCTTGTGCGGCGTGGGTACGACCGCGCTCAGGTGGACGAACGGATCTCCAAGCTCGTCTCCGACCGTGACAGCGCTCTCGCCCGCATCACCGCTCTGGAAAAGCGCATCGAGGAGCTCCACCTCGAAACGCAGAACGCCCAGGCTCAGGTGAACGACGCCGAGCCGTCGTACGCCGGCCTCGGCGCGCGAGTCGAGAAGATCCTTCGCCTCGCCGAGGAAGAGGCCAAGGATCTGCGCGAGGAGGCCCGCCGCGCCGCCGAGCAGCACCGCGAACTCGCCGAGTCGTCGGCGCAGCAGGTCCGCAACGACGCAGAATCGTTCGCTGCGGAACGCAAGGCCAAGGCGGAGGACGAAGGCGTCCGGATCGTCGAGAAGGCCAAGAGTGACTCCGCCCAGCTGCGTGCCGAGGCGCAGAAGGACGCGCAGTCCAAGCGCGAGGAGGCGGACGCCCTCTTCGAGGAGACCCGCGCCAAGGCCGCGCAGGCCGCCGCCGACTTCGAGACGAACCTCGCCAAGCGCCGCGAGCAGTCCGAGCGCGACCTGGCCTCCCGTCAGGCCAAGGCCGAGAAGCGCCTCGCCGAGATCGAGCACCGCGCGGAGCAGCTGCGCCTGGAGGCGGAGAAGCTGCGCACGGACGCCGAGCGCCGCGCCCGCCAGACGGTGGAGACGGCTCAGCGCCAGGCCGAGGACATCGTGGCCGACGCCAACGCCAAGGCCGACCGCATCCGTTCGGAATCCGAGCGCGAGCTGGCCGCCCTCACCAACCGCCGCGACTCCATCAACGCACAGCTGACCAACGTGCGCGAGATGCTGGCGACCCTCACGGGCGCCGCGGTGGCCGCCGCCGGCACGCCGGCCGAGGACGAGCCGATCTCCCGCGGGGTTCCGGCGCAGCAGACCCGGTAAGCGCGTCAGTCAGTACGGCCGAGGCCCGCATCCCCTGGGCAGGGGGTGCGGGCCTTTGTCACACGCCTGTGCGTCCCGTATGCCGCTTTGTGGGTGACGTCTTTGGCGATTGTTGCCACAGCCGTCGGCCTCGGTTTGCCAGTCCGGGTGGCATCCGCCGAACGCCCGATTTAGCGTTGCCGCATGATTGAGCTCGAGGGGCTGACCAAGCGGTACGGCGAGAAGGTGGCGGTCAACAACCTCACCTTCACCGTCAGACCGGGAATCGTCACGGGGTTCCTCGGGCCGAACGGTGCGGGCAAGTCCACCACCATGCGGATGATTCTCGGGCTCGACCACCCCACGGCCGGGGACGTCCGCATCGACGGCAAGCACTACGACCAGCTCAAGGACCCGCTGACGTACATCGGCGCCCTGCTGGAGGCCAAGGCCTGGCACGGCGGGCGCAGCGCCTACAACCACCTTCTGTGCCTCGCGCAGAGCAACGGCATTCCGAGCAGCCGGGTGCGGGAGGTGCTGGAGACGGTCGGACTGACGGCGGTCGCGCGGAAGAAGACCAAGGGCTTCTCGATGGGCATGGGCCAGCGGCTCGGCATCGCGGGCGCGCTCCTCGGCGACCCGCGGATCCTGATGTTCGACGAGCCGGTCAACGGGCTGGATCCCGAGGGCATCCACTGGATCCGCAACCTCATGAAGTCACTGGCCGCACAGGGCCGTACGGTCTTCGTCTCCTCGCACCTGATGAGCGAGATGGCGCTGACCGCCGACCACCTCGTCGTCATCGGCCAGGGCCGGCTGCTCGCCGACACCACCATGGCCGACTTCATCGCGCGCAACTCGCGGTCCTACGTCAGGATCCGCACCCCGCACCGCGAGCGGCTGCTCGATGTGCTGCACGGGGCCGGGATCACCGTCGTGGAGACCGGCAACGGAACCCTCGAGGTGGACGGCAGCAAGTCCGAGCGGATCGGCGAGCTGGCCGCGCACCATCAGATCGTGCTGCATGAGCTGAGCCCGCAGCAGGCCTCGCTGGAGGAGGCGTTCATGCAGCTGACCGCCGAATCGGTGGAATACCACGCACACTCCGACGCCCCCCGGCAAGAACCGTGGGGCAACGGCTGGAACAGGGAGGCCTGAGCATGGCGACGACCCAGGTCATCCGCTCCGAGTGGACGAAGATCCGCTCCGTCGCGTCCACGGTCTGGACGCTCTCCCTCGCCGTGGTGGTCACCATCGGCCTCGGCATCCTGATCTCGGCCCTGTCGAAGAGCGAGTTCGACAACATGAACCGGCAGGACCAGCTCTCCTTCGACCCGACCTTCATCAGCTTCGCGGGTATGAGCCTCGGTCAGCTGGCGATGATCGTGTTCGGCGTGCTCGTCGTCTCGAACGAGTACAGCACCGGCATGATCCGCAGCTCGCTGGCCGCGGTGCCGCAGCGCGGCACCTTCCTGGTCAGCAAGATCGCGGTCGCCACGGGCCTCTGCCTGGCCGTCGGCCTCGTCACCAGCTTCGTGACGTTCTTCCTGGGGCAGGCGATGCTCGGCGACCTCAAGGCCTCCATCGGCGACCCGGGTGTGCTGCGCGCGGTCATCGGCGGCGGGGTCTACATGACCCTCATCGCGATGTTCTCGATGGGCGTCGCCGCGATGCTGCGCTCGCCGATGCTGTCGCTGGGCATCCTGATGCCGTTCTTCTTCCTGATCTCCAACATCCTCGGCAATGTCTCGGCGACGAAGAAGATCGGCCAGTACCTGCCCGACCAGGCCGGCAGCAAGATCATGCAGGTGGTCACGCCGGTCGACGACGACGCGCCGTACGGCCCCTGGGGCGGACTCGCGATCATGGTGCTGTGGGTGGTCGTGGCGCTTGTGGGCGGTTACGTACTGCTGAAGAAACGGGACGCCTGAACCTTACGGTTTTGCTTCATCTTGAAGGGAACCGTCAGTACCCGGATATCCTCCTAACCCTTACGGGGGGCGTGTGCCCCGCTGTCCTGAACCTTTCGATGGGTGCGGAGCATGATCGAGGCAGTCGGCCTGACCAAGCGCTACGGCGACAAGACCGCTGTGTACAACCTTTCCTTCCAGGTGCGGCCCGGCGCCGTCACCGGCTTCCTCGGGCCGAACGGCTCGGGCAAGTCGACGACGATGCGGATGATCCTCGGCCTGGACAACCCCACCTCGGGGCAGGTGACGATCGGCGGCTACCCCTATCGCAAGCTGCCCAACGCGCCCCGCCAGGTCGGCGCGCTGCTCGACGCCAAGGCCGTGCACGGCGGCCGGGCCGCCCGCAACCACCTGCTCTGCCTCGCCCAGCTGTCCGGCATCCCGGCCCGCCGCGTGGATGAGGTGCTCGGCGTGGTCGGCCTGCAGGACGTGGCCAGGAAGCGCTCCAAGGGCTTCTCTCTCGGCATGGGCCAGCGCCTCGGCATCGCCGCCGCGCTGCTCGGCGACCCCCAGGTGCTGCTGTTCGACGAGCCGGTCAACGGCCTCGACCCCGAGGGCATCCTCTGGGTGCGCAACCTGATGAAGTCGCTCGCGGCGGAGGGCCGTACGGTCTTCGTCTCCTCGCACCTGATGAGCGAGATGGCGGTGACCGCCGACCACCTCATCGTGATCGGCCGCGGGCAGCTGCTCGCCGACATGCGCATCACGGACTTCATCTCGGCGAACTCCGCCGACTTCGCGCGCGTGCGCACCCCCGACACCGAGCCGCAGCTGCGCGAGAAGCTGACCACCGCGATCACCGAGGCGGGCGGGTACGTACTGCCCGAGCAGGACGGCGCGCTGCGGGTGACCGGGCTGCCGCTGGCCCGCATCAGCGACATCGCGCACGAGTCGGACGTACGCCTGTGGGAGCTGTCGCCGCACCAGGCCTCGCTGGAGGAGGCGTACATGCGGATGACGCAGGGCGCCGTCGACTACCGGTCGACGGTCGATCAGAAGGAGGGGCTGATGCAGCCCCTGCCGCCCGGCATGCAGCCTCCGATGCCGGTACCTGGCCAGGGCCAGCCCGGCTGGTACGCCCCGCCGCCGCCCCAGCAGGGCGGGCAGCCGTTCGCCCCGCCGGCCACGCAGGGACAGGGCCTGTACGGCGCTCCTGCCGCGCCCGGAGCCGCCCCCGGCGCGGGACAGCCCAACCCGTACGCCCAGCCCGCGCCGCCGGCTCAGCAGCCCGCGCCCGCGCACTCGGCGCACGCACCCCAGCAGCCCGCTGCCGCGCCCGTACAGCCCACCGCCGCCCCCGCGCAGCCCGCCGCCGCCCCGACCAAGCCCGAGGACGCCCGATGAGCACGCCCCAGCCCCCGACGCAGCAGGCCGCGCCCGCGTGGCAGGCTGCCCCCGGTTCGCCGTACCCGACGTACACCTCGCCGATCCCCGTCGTGCGGACGCACATCGGGCACGCCCTCGCCTCGGAGTGGACCAAGATCCGGTCGGTGCGCTCCACGATGTGGACGCTGGGCGTGTTCGTGCTGCTCGTCGTCGGCATCGGGCTGGCGGCCGGCGCACTGGTCGCCAACTCGTCCGGGGGCGATCTCGGCGACGAGAACCCGCTGGCCCTGGGCTTCTTCGGAGTGCTCCTCGGCGTCATGTGCATCATCACCCTCGGTGTGCTGACCACGGCCTCGGAGTACGGCACGGGCATGATCCGTACGACGATGACCGCGTGCCCCTCGCGCGGGCGGGTGATGGCGGCGAAGGCGATCGTGTTCTTCACGGTGGCGTTCGTGGTGACGCTGGTGGCGACCTCGTTCGTGGCCGTCGCCCAGGTGGGCATGGTGACCGACGCACGGGATCCGTCCAGCGGAGAATGGCTGAGGGGCACGCTCGGTGTGTCCCTCTACATCGCGCTGCTCGGGCTGCTCTCGCTCATCATCGGCTCGATCATCCGGCACTCGGCCGGCGCGATCACCGTCATGATCGGCGTCGTCCTGGCTCCGCTGGTCATCGCGCTGTTCATGTTCTCGCAGTCGCTGCGGGACCTGCAGCAGGCCCTGTTCGAGTACTCGATCCCGAACCAGCTCAGCGTCTTCTACTCCAACTCCCTCACCGAGTCCGGCCCCTCCGGCTGGGACCCGCTGTGGATCGTCCTCGGCGTGACGGCCGTGGCCTTCGTCGGCGCCTACGCCCTGCTGGAGCAGCGGGACGTCTGAGTCCCGTCGCGTCGGAACAGAACTGTTCCCGTCAGAACTTCGGCGCGTTCCTGGACCGCTGCACCCGCGTGGTGCGGCGGTCCTTGGCGTTCCAGCACGCCTTGTGCCAGTGGCGGCGTTCGTCGACGCCCGAGTGGTCCGGCCAGGCGACGACGTGCGGGACCGCGGAGGGGATCAGCTGGTCGCAGCCGGGGCAGCGGTACATCTTGCCCTGCGCACTGGCCCCGGCCACGTGCCGCACGTTCCACTCCTCGCCTCGCCAGCTCTCCCTCGACTCCCAGCCGCCGTATCGGCCCGGCCGGTCGTCCTCGGCGCTCCGGCCGGACGACTCACTGCCCTTGGGTCGGTTGCGACGCGGGGACACGGAACACCTCACGGGGCTATACAGGAAGCACGGGCCGTAAACAGCCTACGCGGCGCAGTCAGGGGTACGCGTAGAGCGCCAATCACCGCAAGTCCCCCTCCAGGCCCGTCCTTTCCCCATCCCTTACCGATCCCTTACCGATCCCTACTCGACCCGTTTCTTGATCCGTTCTCCAGACAATCCGCAAATCTCTTCGCCAAGCCGTGTCCTCGGCACGTGTCAGACGGTTATGCCCGGTGGGGGAGCTCCGTGTCGGAGCCAAGGAAGCAGGAAAAAGCAATGCGCGTAGGAAGTTTCGTGTTGGCGGCCCAGTTCCCGGGCCAGGGCCAGGGGGAGGCGCTGCACCGCGCGGTCCGCTCGGCCGAGGTGGCGGAGGAGGCGGGGCTCGACGCGGTATGGCTGGCCGAGCACCACTTCGTGCCGTACGGCACCTGCCCCTCGGCGATCACGCTGGCCGCGTTACTGCTCGGCCGAACCCACCGCCTGAGGGTCGGTACGGCGGTCAGCGTGCTGCCCACCGTCCACCCCGTCGCCCTCGGCGAGCAGGCCGCGCTGCTGCACATGACGAGCGGCGGGCGCTTCTCGCTGGGCGTCGGACGCGGCGGGCCCTGGGTCGACCTGGAGGTGTTCGGCTCCGGTCTCGAGGCGTACGAGAAGGCGTACCCGGAATCACTCGATCTGCTGTTGCGCTGGCTCAGCGAACCCTCGGTGGCGGCGGACGGGGACCGCTTCGCCTTCCGTGAAGTGGCCGTCGTACCCAGGCCGTCGGAGTCCCTGACCGGCGCCCCGGGCCCCGAGGTCGTCCTCGCGTGCACCTCACCGGCGAGCGTGCGGCTGGCCGCCGAGCGCGGGCTGCCGATGCTGCTCGGGATGCATGTCGGGGACGAGGAGAAGGCCGAGATGATCGCCCTGTGGCGAGGGCACGCGCGCGCGTGCGGGCGGCCGGCGGACGAGATCCTCGGCGCGGCCCATGTCTCCGCCGGCATCTGCCAGATCGCCGACCGGCGTACCGAGGCGGTGGAGACGCTGCTGAAGGCGATGCCGGGCTGGCTGAAGCAGGGCCTGGACGCCCATGTCACGGTCGACGGCCGTGCGCGGCAGATGCGCGACCCGCTGGCCTACACCGAACTCCTCTGCGGACTGCACCCGGTGGGCACCCCGCGGCTGTGCGCCGACCGCCTCGCGGCGACCAGTGAGCGGACCGGTATCACCCGTTTCGCGCTGCTCGTCGAAGGCTCGGGCGACCTCGCGGCCACCGAGGAGAACGTCCGTCGGCTCGGTGCCGAAGTGCTCCCGCAGCTCGGGTGAACGGGCCTGCCCGGCGGGGAGCTTGCCGCTCCAGTACTGAATGCACCTCCCGCGTACGGAGCGGCAAGCAAGGCGCCCCGCTCCTCAGCAGTCCCGGAACTCCGGCGACTGATTGAGCAGCTGACTGCGGACCGAGGTGAAGCGGGCCAGCGTCTCGTCGACCGAGGAGTCGAGCGGGAACACCGCCACCCGGTGGCAGTTCTGGAAGGCCAGCCGGACACCGAAGTGTCGTTGCAGCGCGCCGCGGATCGCGTCACTGGCAAGCGCACGCAGCAGCTGGCCGCGTGCCTGCTCGTCCGGCGGGGGCGTCTGGTTGTCGGCGAACACGCCGCCGTCCACCTTCAGCTGGGCCACCAGGGAGCTGATCATCTCCCATGCGTAGGGCAGGGAGGTCCGGACGCAGTCGACGAATTCTGCTTCGTCGACCTCGCCTCGCTCGGCCTGTTCGAGTAGGGCCGGTGAGACGTCGAGCGACATGGGTTCTCCTCTCGCACCCCCGGATCACAGGGGTTGCCGGACAGGGCAGGGAGTTCGCGATACCGAACACGCTGAGTACACACACCGCGACCTCCCGTTTAATACGGTAAGCAACGTACGGTGACGGCACCAGCAGATTGCGTACATGCAGCGGTCTCAATGGGCGCACAATCGGCCATAAACGAACAGGGGTTAACCAGGGCGAATCGCGTTCACAGGCGCCTGTCGAGTAGCGTTGCCGACCATGCGTCTCGTCATTGCCCGGTGCTCCGTCGACTACGCGGGCCGGCTCACCGCTCATCTCCCCTCGGCGCCCCGCCTGATCCTGGTGAAGGCGGACGGCAGCGTCTCGATTCACGCGGACGACCGGGCCTACAAGCCTCTGAACTGGATGTCGCCGCCCTGCACACTGAAGGAGGGCGAGGGCGACGACGAAGGCGTCTGGACCGTCATCGACAAGGCGGGCGAGAAGCTCATCATCACCATGGAGGAGGTCCTGCATGACTCCTCGCACGAACTGGGCGTGGATCCCGGCCTGATCAAGGACGGCGTGGAAGCACACCTTCAGGAACTGCTCGCCGACCGCATCGACACCCTCGGCGAGGGCTACACCCTGATCCGCCGCGAGTACATGACGGCCATCGGCCCCGTCGACATCCTCTGCCGCGACGCCGACGGCCAGACCGTCGCGGTCGAGATCAAGCGGCGCGGCGAGATCGACGGCGTGGAACAGCTCACCCGCTACCTGGAACTCCTCAACCGCGACCCCCATCTCGCCCCGGTCCGCGGCATCTTCGCCGCCCAGGAGATCAAGCCCCAGGCCCGCGTCCTCGCCACCGACCGCGGCATCGGCTGCCAGGTCCTGGACTACGACGCGATGCGAGGCATCGAGGACGACAAGCTGCGGCTGTTCTGAGGGGCAGTTCTACGACGATGAGGGCCGGGTCCGTGGAACGGACCCGGCCCTCTTGTGCTGCTGCGGGGAACCTCAGATCACGTCGCCAGAACTGCTGGGGCTGCTCGCCTCGCTGGTTTCCGGGGCGCTGGCCGTGCTGGTGGTCTCGGCGGGGCCGCTGGCGGAGTTGGAGCTGGGCGGGGTTTCACTGGGCGTCGGAGACGTACTCGGGGTCGGCGACTCGGAGTCGGACTCCGTGGGGGTCGGCGTCGGGGTCGGCGTCGACGACGTGGGCGGCTTCGAAGTGGGAGTGTCCAACGGCGTCTTCGTCGGCGACGACGACGTGTTGCCGCCACCTCCCGGATTCTTCGTCCCGCTCGGGTCGCCCGAAGGCTCGTCCGTGTCCGTCGGCGTCGGGTCGTCGGACGTGCCGTACGTACCGTCCGGGCCCGGGTCGGTCGGGCTGCTGGTCGCCGCGCCGACGTCACCGGAGTCCTTGTTGTCGTCTCCGTTGTCCGCCTTGTCGGCGCCGAGGCTGTCGTCGCCGGTGCCCTGGCTGGCGGACGGGGTGGGGCCGACCTCGTTGGACGGGGTGGTGGGGTCGTTGTCGGATGTGGCGCCGAGGGTCACCACCGTGCCGAGGACGGCCGCGAGGAGGGCGCCCGCACCGGCGGCCACGAGGTTGCGCCGGGCGAGGCCACGGAGGCCGCCGCGGCCCTTGTGTACCGCCGGGCCGGGTGTGGTGCGGTGGGTGACGAGGGTCGCGGGGGCGGGGGCGGGCGGCTGGAGCGGCGGGAACGCCGCCGGGGTGCCGCCGGGCGGTGACTGCGACTCCTCGTAGCGGGCGTCCGGCACCTCCTCCCCGGCCATGGCGGCGACACCGATCGGCGTGCCGGAACGGTCCGCGACCAGGGCGAGAGCGCGGCGTCCTGCGACGGTGCCGCGCTTGTCGGCGAGTGCGCCGCGCAGGCCGATGGAGGCCTCCAGCTCGGCGCGGGCCCGGTCGAGCTGTCCCGCGCAGAGCGCGAGGATGCCCAACTCATGGTGGAAGTAGGCCTGTTCGGACACCTCGCCGGTGAGCCGGGAGGCCTCGGAGCCGTAGCGCAGCGCCCGCTCCCAGGCGCTCCAGTGCAGCCCCGCGGCGAACGCGGGCGCGGCCGTACGGGCCAGCTGCACGGTGACGCTCTCCTCCCCCTCCGCCGGGGGCGTCGTCACCGGCGCGAGGACGCTGAGGGCGGCGAGCACGGCGTCCGCTTCGGCGCACACCCGCTCCGGGGTGACCGAGGGATGTCCGGCCCACCAGGCGTAGTGCTGGGCGGCGGTGAGGGCGCGGCCGGGGACGTCGTCGCCGTATCCGACGGCCTCCAGCTGGGTCTGCACCCCGGCGGCCAGCCGGTAGCGGGAGCCGACCGGGGAGACCAGGGCGCAGCTCAGCAGCTCGCCGAGGGCGGCGTCCGCGTGGGTGTCGCCGACCAGGGCGGGCAGATGCGCCTGGTGCGGCACCTCGCCGCCGAGCGCGACGGCGAACCGCAGGGTGGCCCGCGCCGATTCGCTCAGCCGGGAGGCGAGCAGCGCGGCGGGCGCGGCTCCCTCGGCGAGCGACGGCAGCGGTACGTCGTGACCGTCGCCGGCCTCGAAGGGCGCGTCGACCGGGGCGTCCTGGAAGACACCGAACTCGTCGAAGGCGTCGGCGCTGGACCGCAGCCGGTCGCGCTGGCGCAGCAGGGCACCGGCCTGGACGAAGCGCAGCGGCAGCCCCTCGGACTCGAACCAGAGGTCGCCGGCCCAGTTCGCCTCGTCCTCGGTGAGGGCGCGGCCGACGGCCCACTCGAGCAGTTCCACACCGCCCGCGCGGTCGAGGCCGCTGAGGAAGACCTCCTCGACGGCCGAGTCGGCGGACGGCGCGGGCACGTCCGGGGTGGCGCCGATCAGGAAGGCGCACTCCGGGGTCGCGTCCAGCAGTTCGTCGAGCGCGGCGCCGCCGAACTCGATGTCGTCCAGGACGACGACCGCGCCGATGTCCCGGAGGAGTTCGTGCAGTTCGTCCCGGTCGGGGCGGTGCAGCGGCGCGTTGTAGACGGCGTAGAAGAGGTCGTGGAGCAGGTCGCTCGACGTACGGTGGTTGCCGCCCAGGCGGACGACTCCGTCGGGGGCGAGGTCCGCGCAGTCCTCGGCGATCACGTCGAGGAGGGCGGTGCGGCCGGAGCCGGCGGCGCCGGTGAGCCGTACGGAACGGCCGCGGGCGAGCAGCCGTACGAGCCGCTCGCGTTCCTCCTGGCGGGCCAGCAGCGGTAGTGCGGGCCGGCTGGGACCGGGCGGTACGGGCGGCTTGGCCGCGCGGTCCACCTCGGCGCGCTCGGCCGCGGTGAACTTGGCGGGCCGCCCCGGCCGCTCGCCCGGCGGGCAGGCCTCGATCTCGCTGCCGTCGACGGGATTGACGGTCAGCAGGAAGTCGCCCGACACGAGTTGCACGGTGCGGGCGAGTGCGGGTGAGTGCTGTCCGAAGTCTGGTGAGAGGGATTCCCTGGGCTGGCGCTGGGGCGGCGTGTCGCCGTCACCGTCGCGGCCGTACTCCTCGGGTCCCCGGTTGTTCGAGTCCATAGGTTCCAAGCCCCCCAAAAGCGTCGTGTGCCGGCACCGGCCCCTCCCGGCCTGTTGCACACCGCGCTGTCGCTTCTGGTCCGGGCCCGCTCGAAGGGATGTCTGGCAGCGGGCGACCGAACCTTAAACCTTCGCACAGTATCTACGACAGCCCGGGGTACCGCGCCGTCCGAGACGTCGCAGTCTCGTGAGGATTGTGCGCGTCGTGCGTTTCGCAACCGGAACGTCCGACCCGTGGCGTCCCACTCGCGCCGGGTGTCACACGCGGGGCAGCGACTCCACCCCAATGCCGCCTTCGATCGCCAGGATCCGGTGCAGCCGGGTCGCCACCAGCAGGCGCTGCATCTGCGGCGGTACGTCGCGCAGCACCAGGCGCCGGCCGCAGCGGCCGGCCCGTCGGTGGGCCCCCATGATCACACCGAGTCCGGTGGCGTCCCAGGAGTCCAGCTCGGACAGGTCCAGTACCAGATCGCCGACTCCGTCGTCGACGGCCGAGTGCAGGACCGTACGGGCGTCCGCCGCGCTGCGGACGTCGAGGCGGCCCCCGACGACCAGCTCGGCGTGGTCGCCCCTGATGAACATATGCGCTCCCCGTGGTGCGTCTGATGTCTCCGCGTGGTGATGCCCGGTGATGCAACCTCTGACTGTGTGAAGTGGTCAGAGGTTGCCATCTGTAAGCGAACCGATACCGAATTCACCCCACGGAGTGATGCTCCAGGGGCATGTGCGGTTTCAGTGCTTGTAGAAGCCCTGCCCGCTCTTGCGCCCGATGTCACCGGCGTCAACCATCCGGCGCATGAGCTCGGGCGGGGCGAACTTCTCGTCCTGGGACTCGGTGTAGATGTTGCTGGTGGCGTGCAGCAGGATGTCGACGCCCGTCAGGTCGGCGGTGGCCAGCGGTCCCATCGCGTGGCCGAAGCCCAGCTTGCAGGCGAGGTCGATGTCCTCGGCGGTCGCGACGCCCGACTCGTACAACTTCGCGGCCTCGACGACGAGGGCGGAGATCAGACGGGTGGTCACGAACCCGGCGACGTCGCGATTGACGACGATGCAGGTCTTGCCGACGGACTCGGCGAACTCCCGTGCGGTGGCGAGGGTTTCGTCGCTCGTCTTGTAGCCGCGGACCAGCTCGCACAGCTGCATCATCGGCACCGGCGAGAAGAAGTGCGTACCGACGACCCGCTCCGGGCGCTCCGTCACGGCCGCGATCTTGGTGATCGGGATGGCGGAGGTGTTGGAGGCGAGGACGGCATCGTCCTTCACCAGCTTGTCGAGCGCACGGAAGATCTCGTGCTTGACTTCCAGCTTCTCGAAGACGGCCTCGACGACGATGTCCGCGTCCGCGGCGGCGTCCAGATCGGTGGTCGCGGTGATCCGGGCGAGGGCCGCGTCGGCGTCGTGCGCCTCCAGCTTGCCCTTGCTCACGAACTTGTCGTACGACGCCTTGATCCCGTCGGTGCCCCGCTTCAGCGCCTCATCGGTGACGTCGCGCAGAACGACGTCCCAGCCCGCCTGCGCGGAGACCTGGGCGATACCGGAACCCATCAAGCCGGCGCCGATGACGGCAAGCTTCCGTGCCACTGTGCGACTCCCCTGTGAACGCTTACAGCCTGTTTATTTGTGCTTCTCCGGCGGACCCTAGCGGCAGTGAGGGGCTATGTGACCTTCTTAGTAATGCGTGTCACGTCTCATGGCCTGAGACAGTCGTCACCTTGGTGATGAAGCGCTGATTCCTTGCGGTTTCCCGCCGGTTGGCGCCTCGTGGACCAACTGACGAGGATCTAGATTGGGTCACATGGTCAATCTGACGCGCATCTACACCAGGACCGGCGACCAGGGCACCACCGCCCTCGGTGACATGAGCCGGGTCGCCAAGACGGATCTGCGGATCTCGGCGTACGCGGACGCCAATGAGGCGAACGCGGTGATCGGGACGGCGATCGCGCTGGGCGGTCTGGACGAGGAGATCGTCAAGGTCCTCACCCGCGTGCAGAACGACCTGTTCGACGTGGGTGCGGACCTGTCGACGCCGGTGGTGGAGAAGCCCGAGTTCCCGCCGCTCAGGGTCGAGCAGTTCTACATCGACAAGCTGGAGGCGGACTGCGACCGCTTCAACGAGCGGCTGGAGAAGCTGCGGTCCTTCATCCTGCCCGGCGGCACCCCGGGCGCGGCCCTGCTCCACCAGGCCTGCACGGTCGTACGCCGGGCGGAGCGGTCGACGTGGGCCGCGCTGGAGGTGCACGGTGAGGTGATGAACCCGCTGACCGCGACCTACCTCAACCGGCTGTCGGACCTACTGTTCATCCTGGCGCGGACCGCGAACAAGGGCGCGGGAGACGTCTTGTGGGTCCCCGGCGGCGAACGCTGAGGAAACGCCCTCCGGCCGGGGGTCCGGCCCGCCGCGCAGCGGCAATCAGCTGCAGTGTCCCCCGGGAGATGCAGCATCCTTGCCAGGACGGCCAACAAGGACGTCGGGGACGTGCTGTGGGTCCCGGGCGGGGAGCGCTGACGGCTCGTCGGCGGGGGCCTTGCGCGGGAAGACCGTGTAGGACAGGGCGATCACGCCGTAGATGCCGATCGTCCGCACGGCCACCCACTGGAAGCTGCGCAGGGAGCTGACGTCCCCGGAGTCGCCGACGTACCAGACGGCGAGTTGGAGGAGTGCCAGCGCCACCGCGCCGCCGAACACCGCCCGCAGCCACAGCTTCGCCTCGTGCCGGGCGCGGGCGCGGCCGTAGCGCGGCGGCTTCTGCGGGGGCGGGCCGCCGCCCAGGCGATGGGCGGCGTGGCCGTCGAGCCAGCGGATCGTGTAGTGGCCGAACGCGACGGTGTAGCCGATGTAGAGCGCCGCCAGTCCGTGTTGCCAGCTGGGCTCGGCGCCGTTCTTCAGGTCGATCGCCGTCACGACGAACAGGACCAGCTCCAGCACGGGCTCGCACAACAGCAGCACCACGCTCGTACGGCGCCACTTCAGCAGATAGCGGACGGACAGGCCCAGTGCTAGGAGCACCCAGAACCCGACCTCACAGGCGATGATCAACGCGACGACCACTGCTCACTCCTTTCGGTCACCCTTCAAGGCTCCCGGCGGGCCGGAGCCGTTTCGTCGTCGTCGGTGACGAACTGCCCGTACATCGAAAGATGCAGTGCCGGACCGTTCCCGGGGATCAGGCGCCGGAGCGCGGCGCCCTGTTGGATGGAGTCATGGCCGCCCCGCTCCCCCGCCCGCACCCGGACGACGTGCGCATCGCCTGCGCAGGTCTGCTCGGCGGGCTGCTGATCTGGAGCGTGGGCCTAGGCACCCGGGGGCCCAGGGATCCGATCGTCCTCTGGGACGGACGCTGGCCCATCCTGGTGCCGCTCACCGTGATGGCGGGCTGCGAGCTGCTGCGCCACACCCGTCCCCGTACGGGCCTGCTGATCGGCGTCGCCGCGCTCACCGTCGACACCATCACCCAGGGCGACCTGGTCACCGTGGTGATGTTCACGGACCTGGTCTACGCGGCCGTCCTGTACAGCCCGCCCGTCGCCGCCCGCCGCGTGCTGTGGATCACCGGGGTGATGACCGTGGTCGGGACGGTGGTGCCCCTCGCCGCCTGGCGCAAGCCGGAGGCGCTGCTGGTCGGCGTGTTCCTCGGGCTGGTGGCCGTCACCCCCGCCGCCACCGGCTGGATCGTCCGCAACCACCGCGACGCCGCCGAGGCCGCCCGGCTGCGTGCCGAGCAGACCGCGCTGCTCGCCGAGATGGACCGCACCCAGGCGATCACCGCCGAGCGCGCCCGGATGGCCCGCGAGCTGCACGACATGGTCGCCAACCATCTCTCCGCGATCGCCATCCACTCCACCGCCGCGCTCTCCCTGGACGACCCGAAGACCACCAAGGACGCCCTGGCCGTCACCCGCGAGAACAGCGTCGAGGGACTCGCCGAGATGCGGCGGCTGATCGGCATCCTGCGCGACGACAGCGGCGACCTGGAACCCGCCGCGGCCCCGACGCTCGACGGGCTCGGCGCGCTGGTCGAGGGCGCCCGCGCCAACGGCCTCGACGTCGGCCTCGACACCGAGCACGCCGACTCCCTCCCCGCCCCGGTGGAGCTGGCGGCGTACCGCATCGTCCAGGAGTGCCTGACCAACGCCCTCAAGCACGCCGGGCCCGGCCGGGTCACGGTCACCCTGCAGCAGCGGGACGGTTCGCTGGCGATCGCCGTGATCAGCCCGTACGGCCGGCAGGACGGCCCCCGTGCTCCCGGCTCCGGCGCCGGACTCGTCGGCATGCGGGAGCGGACGGCCCTGCTCGACGGCACGTTCGAGGCGGGCCCCGAGGACTCCGCGGACGGCAAGATCTGGGCCGTACGCGCCACCCTCCCCGTCACCGACCATCCGCAAGGAGAGCCCGAATGATCCGTGTGCTCGTCGCCGAGGACCAGTCCGCCGTCCGCGCCGGTCTCGTCCTCATCCTGCGCAGCGCGTCCGACATCGAGGTGGTCGGCGAGGCGGCGGACGGCGAGCAGGCGGTGGCGCGGGCCCGTGAACTGCGGCCGGACCTGGTGCTGATGGACGTTCAGATGCCGCGCCTGGACGGGGTGTCGGCGACCCGGCAGGTCGTCGCGGAAGGGCTGGCGGATGTGCTGGTCCTGACCACCTTCGACCTCGACGAGTATGTCTTCGGGGCGTTGCGGGCGGGTGCGTCCGGCTTCCTGCTCAAGAACACGGACGCGAAGGATCTGCTGGAAGCGGTACGGACGGTCGCGCGCGGCGAGGGCATCGTCGCCCCAGCCGTCACCCGGCGCCTGATCGCCGAGTTCGCCGCCCGCCCCGCACGGGAGCCGAAGCCCGAACCGGCGGCGCTGGACACACTCACCCGGCGCGAGCGCGAGGTGCTGTCCTGTCTCGGCGACGGGCTGTCGAACGCCGAGATCGCAAGCCGCCTCGACATGGCGGAGGCGACCGTGAAGACGCACGTCAGCAGGCTGCTGGGGAAGCTGGAGCTGCGCAGCCGGGTGCAAGCGGCGGTGCTGGCACAGGAGTTGGGGATCTAGCGGGACCCGGTCGCCGCTCAAGAGCCGTTCAAGAGCCGTTCAAGAGCAACTGGTCTGGACCTATTGACCTATGGTCCAGACCTTTCTATTCTCGCGGCACCGTGGGCGTGAAGGCTCAGTCCCGCCCCCAACACCCCCTGAGGAGGCGCACGATGCGCTTCAGACACAGAGCCGTGGCAGGCTTCGCGACCCTGCTGCTCCCCCTCGCCGGCCTGGTCGGCCTCGCCGGCCCGGCCCAGGCCGCCACCTCCGCCACCGCCACCTACGCCAAGACCCAGGACTGGGGCACCGGCTTCGAGGGCAAGTGGACCGTCAAGAACACCGGCGACACCACCATCAACTCCTGGACCGTCGAGTGGGACTTCCCCTCCGGCACGTCCGTCACCTCGGCCTGGGACGCCGACGTCACCTCCTCCGGCACTCACTGGACCGCCAAGAACAAGTCCTGGAACGGCACCCTCTCCCCCGGCGCCTCCATCTCCTTCGGCTTCAACGGCACCGGCTCCGGAGCCCCCGCGAACTGCAAGCTGAACAGCGGCGGTTGTGACGGCGGCCCCACGGTCCCCGGCGACAAACCGCCGTCCGCCCCCGGCACCCCGACCGCCTCCGGCATCACCAACACCTCGGTGAAACTGAGCTGGAGCGCGGCCACCGACGACAAGGGCATCAAGAACTACGACGTCCTGCGCGGCGGCACCAAGGTCGCGACGGTGACCTCGACGTCGTACACCGACACCGGCCTGGCCGCCGGCACCGACTACTCCTACACCGTCCAGGCCCGTGACACCGCCGACCAGACCGGCCCGGTCTCCGGCGCCCGCGCGGTCCGCACCACCGGCGGCACCACCGAACCCCCGCCGACCGGCGACAAGGTCAAGCTCGGCTACTTCACCGAGTGGGGCGTCTACGGCCGCAACTACCACGTCAAGAACCTGGTGACCTCCGGCTCGGCGTCGAAGATCACGCACATCAACTACGCCTTCGGCAACGTCAAGAACGGCCAGTGCACGGTCGACGACACCTACGCCGCGTACGACAAGGCGTACACCGCCGACCAGTCCGTCAGCGGCGCCGCCGACACCTGGGACCAGCCGCTGCGCGGCAACTTCAACCAGCTCCGCCAGCTCAAGGCCAAGTACCCGCACATCAAGGTGCTGTACTCCTTCGGCGGCTGGACCTACTCCGGCGGCTTCGGCCAGGCCGCGCAGAACCCGGCCGTCTTCGCCAAGTCCTGCAAGGCCGTCGTCGAGGACCCGCGCTGGGCCGACGTCTTCGACGGCATCGACATCGACTGGGAGTACCCGAACGCCTGCGGGCTGACCTGCGACACGAGCGGACCGGCGGCCTTCAGGAACCTCATGTCGGCGCTGCGCACGGAGTTCGGCTCCAACTATCTCGTCACCGCCGCCATCACCGGCGACGGCTCCTCCGGCGGCAAGCTCGACGTGGCCGACTACGGCGGCGCCGCGGCCTCGCTCGACTGGTACAACGTGATGACGTACGACTACTTCGGCGCCTTCGACGCGGACGGCCCGACCGCCCCGCACTCACCCCTGACCTCGTACTCCGGCATCCCGGCCGCGGGCTTCAACTCCGCCGACGCGATCACGAAGCTCAAGGCCAAGGGCGTCCCCTCAGCGAAGCTGCTCCTCGGCATCGGCTTCTACGGCCGCGGCTGGACCGGCGTCACCCAGTCCGCCCCCGGCGGCACGGCGACGGGCGCGGCCCCGGGCACATACGAGGCGGGCATCGAGGACTACAAGGTGCTCAAGAACTCCTGCCCCGCGGGCGGCACCATCGCCGGCACCGCCTACGCGCACTGCGGCAACAACTGGTGGTCCTACGACACCCCGTCGACGATCGCCGGAAAGATGACCTGGGCCAAGAACCAGGGCCTCGGCGGCGCGTTCTTCTGGGAGTTCAGCGGTGACACCAGCGGTGGCGAGCTGGTGAACGCCATCAGCAGCAACCTGTAAGACCGCTAAGCGACGTTGACGCGCTGACCGGGCGGGGCCGCCTCAAGCCACGCGAGAAAACCGGTCAGCGCGTCTTCGCTCATTGCGAGTTCCAGGCGCGTGCCCCGGTGCAGACAGGTGAGGATCACCGCGTCGGAGAGCAGCGCCAGCTCCTCCTCGCCCTCGGGAAGGCGGCGGCCGGCGACCTCGATCGCGGCGCGCTCCAGGATGCGGCGGGGGCGGTAGGCGTAGGAGAAGACGCGGTACCACTCGACGCGGTCGCCGTTGTAGCGGGCGACGCCGTAGCTCCAGCCCTTGCCGCTGGTGTCGGTCTTCTCCGGGACGTCCCAGCGCAGGGAGCAGTCGAAGGTGCCGCCGGAGCGCTGGATGAGCCTGCGGCGCAGGCCGAAGACGAACAGCCCCACCACCACGAGGGCGACGACAATTCCGCACACAGTCAGAGCGAGGACCATCGGCACCGACCTCCTCGTCTCCTCGGTAACGGAATGGAAAAAACACCCATATTCGCCTCAGCCGCGGCTGGTACCGGATCGCTCCGGTTCCAGCCGCGGCTGAGTGACGTCATCACACGGTGAGCAGTGTCAGCCCGCCGCCGCACGCAGTCGTACGTCCGCGCGCCGCTCGGCGGTGGCATCGCCCTCCGCCTTCGCGCGTTCGAGCTCCCGCTCGGCGCGCTGGACATCGATCTCGTCCGACAGCTCGGCGATCTCGGCCAGCAGCGACAGCTTGTTGTCCGCGAACGAGATGAAACCGCCGTGCACCGCGGCGACGACCGTCCCACCATCACTCGTACGGATGGTCACCGGGCCCGACTCCAGCACACCGAGCAGCGGCTGGTGACCGGGCATGACGCCGATGTCGCCGGACGTGGTGCGCGCGACGACCAGGGTGGCCTCGCCGGACCAGACCTCTCGGTCGGCCGCGACCAGCGCGACGTGCAGCTCAGCAGCCAAGGGTGGCTCCTCGGGTCACCACCCGGCTCTTGTTGCCGGGTGTTGGGTACAAGTCTAGTAGGCGTGACTGAGGGGGCGGGACGCGCCCGCCCCCTCAGTCAAGAGCGCGAGCTCAGGAGACGCCCAGCTCCTTCGCGTTCTTCCTCAGGTCCTCGAGACCACCGCACATGAAGAACGCCTGCTCCGGGAAGTGGTCGTACTCACCGTCGCAGATCGAGTTGAACGCGGCGATCGACTCTTCCAACGGTACGTCCGAACCGTCCACGCCGGTGAACTGCTTGGCGGCGTGGGTGTTCTGGGACAGGAAGCGCTCCACGCGACGGGCACGGTGGACGACGAGCTTGTCCTCTTCGCCCAGCTCGTCGATACCGAGGATCGCGATGATGTCCTGGAGGTCCTTGTACTTCTGCAGGATCGTCTTGACCCGCATGGCGGTGTCGTAGTGGTCCTGCGCGATGTAGCGCGGGTCCAGGATGCGGGACGTGGAGTCCAGCGGGTCCACGGCCGGGTAGATGCCCTTCTCCGAGATCGGACGGGAAAGAACCGTCGTCGCGTCGAGGTGGGCGAACGTGGTGGCCGGGGCCGGGTCGGTCAGGTCGTCCGCGGGGACGTAGATCGCCTGCATCGAGGTGATCGAGTGACCACGCGTCGAGGTGATCCGCTCCTGGAGCTGACCCATCTCGTCCGCCAGGTTCGGCTGGTAACCCACCGCGGACGGCATACGGCCGAGCAGGGTGGACACCTCGGAACCGGCCTGGGTGAAGCGGAAGATGTTGTCGATGAAGAACAGCACGTCCTGCTTCTGCACATCGCGGAAGTACTCCGCCATGGTCAGACCGGCCAGGGCGACGCGCAGACGGGTGCCCGGGGGCTCGTCCATCTGACCGAAGACCAGGGCGGTCTTGTCCAGAACGCCGGACTCTTCCATCTCCGCGATGAGGTCGTTGCCCTCACGGGTGCGCTCGCCGACGCCCGCGAAGACGGAGACGCCCTCGTGGAGGTTGGCGACACGCATGATCATTTCCTGGATCAGCACGGTCTTGCCGACACCGGCACCACCGAACAGACCGATCTTGCCGCCCTTGACGTACGGGGTCAGCAGGTCGACGACCTTCAGGCCGGTCTCGAACATCTCGGTCTTGGACTCGAGCTGGTCGAAGGCGGGAGCCTTGCGGTGGATGGACCAGCGCTCGCCGTCGTAGGTCTCGTCGGTGTTCAGCACCTCACCGAGGGTGTTGAACACCTTGCCCTTGGTGAAGTCGCCGACCGGGACGGTGATGCCCGAGCCGGTGTCGGTCACCGGGGCCTGACGGACCAGGCCGTCGGTGGGCTGCATGGAGATGGCGCGGACCAGACCGCCGCCCAGGTGCTGGGCGACCTCGAGGGTCAGCGTCTTCTTCTCGCCGGCGTTCGCCGGGTCGGAGACCTCGACGTGGAGGGCGTTGTAGATCTCCGGCATCGCGTCGACGGGGAACTCCACGTCGACGACCGGGCCGATGACCCGGGCGACGCGGCCCGTAGCCGTCGCGGTCTCAACAGTGGTGGTCATTTAGTAGTCACTCCCCGCGGTCGCGTCGGCCAGGGCGCTCGCGCCTCCGACGATCTCGCTGATTTCCTGGGTGATTTCGGCCTGGCGGGCCTGGTTGGCAAGCCGGGTGAGGTTCTCGATGAGGTCGCCGGCGTTGTCGGTGGCCGACTTCATCGCGCGCCGGGTGGCGGCGTGCTTCGAAGCGGCCGACTGGAGCAGCGCGTTGTAGATACGGCTTTCCACGTAGCGCGGCAGCAGGGCGTCGAGGACGTCCTCCGCCGAGGGCTCGAAGTCGTACAGGGGGAGGATCTCGCCCTTCGGCGCCTCCTGTGCGACCTCTTCGAGGCTGAGTGGCAGCAGGCGCGCGTCCTGCGCCGTCTGCGTCATCATCGACACGAACTCGGTGTAGACGATGTGGAGCTCGTCCACGCCGCCCTGAGCCGTCTCCGTCTCGATGGCCTCGATCAGCGGAGCCGCGATCTTCTTGGCGTCCGCGTACGACGGCTGGTCCGTGAACCCGGTCCACGACTCCGTGATCTTGCGCTCACGGAAGTTGTAGTGGGCGACACCGCGCCGGCCGACGACGTAGACGTCGACCTGCTTGCCCTCGCGCTCCAGGCGCTCGGTCAGCTGCTCCGCCGCCTTGATGGCGTTGGAGTTGAAGGCACCGGCGAGACCACGGTCGCTCGTCAGGAGCAGCACCGCGGACCGGGTGACCGTGTCGGCCTGGGTGGTCAGCGGGTGCTTGGTGTTCGAGCCGGTACCGACCGCCGTGACCGCGCGGGTCAGTTCCCGCGCGTACGGCGTGGACGCCACCACCTTGCGCTGCGCCTTGACGACGCGCGAGGCGGCGATCATCTCCATCGCCTTGGTGATCTTCTTGGTCGCGGTGACGGATCGGATGCGACGCTTGTAGACCCGGAGCTGGGCTCCCATGAGTCAGGTCCCTTCCTTACGTCACTTGGAGACGCTGACGGCCGATTCCTCGCCGAGCAGCTTGCCGTCCGAGGTCTCGAACTGCTTCTTGAACTCCGCGACCGCGTCGGCCATGGCCTGCAGCGTGTCGTCGGACATCTTGCCGCCCTCCCGGATGGAGGTGAGCAGGCCCTGCTCCTTGCGGTGCAGGTACTCCAGCAGCTCCTTCTCGAAGCGGCGGATGTCGTTCACCGGCACCTCGTCCATCTTGCCGGTGGTGCCGGCCCAGATGGAGACGACCTGGTCCTCGGTGGACATCGGCTGGTACTGCGGCTGCTTCAGCAGCTCGACCATGCGCTGACCGCGCTCCAGCTGCGCCTTCGACGCGGCGTCCAGGTCGGAACCGAAGGCGGCGAACGCCTCCAGCTCACGGAACTGGGCGAGGTCCACGCGCAGACGGCCGGTAATCTGCCGGATCGCCTTGTGCTGAGCGGAGCCACCGACTCGGGAGACCGAGATACCGACGTTCAGGGCCGGACGCTGACCGGCGTTGAACAGGTCGGACTCCAGGAAGCACTGGCCGTCGGTGATGGAGATGACGTTGGTCGGAATGAACGCCGAGACGTCGTTGGCCTTGGTCTCGACGATCGGCAGACCGGTCATCGAGCCGGCACCCATGTCGTCGGAGAGCTTGGCGCAGCGCTCCAGCAGACGGGAGTGCAGGTAGAAGACGTCACCCGGGTAGGCCTCGCGGCCCGGCGGGCGGCGCAGCAGCAGGGACACGGCGCGGTAGGCGTCGGCCTGCTTGGAGAGGTCGTCGAAGATGATGAGGACGTGCTTGCCCTCGTACATCCAGTGCTGGCCGATGGCCGAACCGGTGTACGGCGCCAGGTACTTGAAGCCGGCCGGGTCGGACGCCGGGGCGGCGACGATGGTCGTGTACTCCAGGGCGCCGGCCTCTTCGAGGGCACCACGCACGGAGGCGATGGTCGAGCCCTTCTGACCGATGGCGACGTAGATGCAGCGGACCTGCTTCTTCGGGTCGCCCGAGCGCCAGTTGTCGCGCTGGTTGATGATCGTGTCGACGGCCAGAGCGGTCTTGCCGGTCTGACGGTCGCCGATGATCAGCTGACGCTGGCCGCGGCCGATCGGGGTCATCGTGTCGACGGCCTTGTAGCCGGTCTCCATCGGCTCGTGCACCGACTTACGGACCATGACGCCCGGAGCCTGCAGCTCGAGGGCGCGGCGGCCGTCGGTCTCGATCTCGCCGAGGCCGTCGATCGGGGTGCCGAGCGGGTCGACGACGCGGCCGAGGTAGCCCTCGCCGACAGCCACGGACAGGACCTCGCCGGTACGGGAGACCGGCTGGCCCTCCTCGATGCCGCTGAACTCACCGAGGACGACGGCGCCGATCTCGCGCTCTTCCAGGTTGAGCGCGAGGCCGAGGGTGCCGTCCTCGAACTTCAGCAGTTCGTTGGCCATGGCCGAGGGAAGACCCTCGACCTTCGCGATGCCGTCGCCGGCAAGGGTGACCGTACCGACCTCCTCGCGCGAGGCCGCGTCCGGCTTGTACGACTGGACAAACGTCTCCAGCGCGTCCCGGATCTCCTCCGGCCGGATCGTGAGCTCCGCCATCTGGGTTCCCTGCTCTCCTTGTTGGGCCCGAAGTTTCAACTTGGGGGTCTGGGGGCGACCCCCAGGAATCCTCTGCACGGCCCAACCGGGCCGTAGGTACACGTACTGCTTATGAAGTTGCTGTTAGCTCGCCAGTCGGCGGCCGGCGTCCTCGATGCGGTCCGCCATCGAGCCGTTGATGACCTCGTCACCGACCTGCACCCGGATCCCGCCGAGGACCTCGGGGTCCACGTCCAGGTTGAGGTGCATCGGACGGCCGTAGAGCTTCGCCAGGGCGGCGCCCAGGCGCTGCTTCTGCCCGTCGCTCAGCGGTACCGCCGAGGTGACCACGGCCACCATCCGGTCGCGGCGCTCGGCGGCGAGCTTGGACAGGGACTCAAGTCCCGCTTCCAGGCTACGTCCCCGCGGCACGGTCACAAGGCGCGTCACCAGACGCTCGGTGGTCGCGGCGGACCGGCCACCGAGCAGGCTGCGCAGCAGCTCGCTCTTGGCGGAGGTCGTCGCGGACCGGTTGGTGAGCGCGGCGCGCAGCTCGGTGCTGGAGGAGCTGATCCGGCCGAACCGGAACAGCTCGTCCTCGACGTCGTCGAGCGTGCCCGCCTTCTGCGCGGCGGTGAAGTCGGCGATGTTCGCCAGCTCCTCCAGCGCGTCCACCAGGTTGCGCGACTGCGACCAGCGGGAGCGCACCATGCCGGACAGCAGGTCGGCGGCCTCGCCGCCGACTTGGCCGCCGATGAGGCGCTGGGCCAGGTCGGCCTTGGCCTCGCCGGACTGCGCCGGGTCGGTCAGGACCCGACGCAGCGACACCTCGCGGTGCAGCAGCGCGGTGAGGGAGGCCAGCTCGTCGGCGAGCGAGCCGGCGTCCACGGACGTGTTGTCCGTCAGCGCGTCGAGACGCTCGCGTGCGGCTGCCAGGGCCTCGCGGCTCGCTCCGTTCATCGGGTGGCCTCGGCCTTCTCGTCGAGCTCGTCGAGGAAGCGGTCGATCACACGGCTCTGCCGGGCGTGGTCCTCGAGGGACTCGCCGACGAGCTTGCCTGCCAGGTCGGTGGCGATCTTGCCGACGTCCTGGCGCAGCGCCGACGAGGCGGCCTTGCGGTCGGCCTCGATCTGGGCGTGACCGGCGGCGATGATCTCCTCACGCTGCCGCTGGCCCTCCGCGCGCATCTCGGCGATGAGCGTGGCGCCCTGCTCCTGCGCCTCCTGGCGCAGTCGCGCGGCCTCGTGCCGGGCCTCGGCGAGCTGGGCCTTGTACTGCTCAAGGACGCTCTGGGCCTCGGTCTGCGCGGCCTCGGCCTTTTCGATACCGCCCTCGATGGCCTCGCGACGCTCTTCCAGAACCTTGTTGATGGTCGGGAGGAGCTTCTTGGCGAGGAAGCCGAAGACGATGACGAAGGCGATCAGGCCGATGACAACTTCCGGCCACGGCGGAATGAGAGGGTTTTCCTTCTCACCCTCAGCCGCCAGGAAGACCAGGGCGGATGTGGTCGTCACATCAGTGCCTTTCGTCGAAAGGGTCGGTCGTCAGGGCTCGTCCTAGTAGACGAACGGCATGACGAGACCGATCAGGGCGAGCGCCTCACAGAAGGCGAAGCCGAGGATCTGGTTGGCGCGGATCAGGCCGGCCGCCTCGGGCTGGCGGGCGAGGGCCTGGGTGCCGTTACCGAAGATGATGCCAACGCCGACGCCGGGGCCGATGGCCGCAAGACCGTAACCGACGGAACCGAGGTCACCGGTGACAGCAGCAATGTTGGACATGCCAGTTCTTCCTTCTCTTTACGGACCGGTGGGGGTTGGCCACCGGACGGCTATGGGGGCGTTGCGGGGCGGTGCTCAGTGGTGCTCGGCGAGCGCGCCCTGGATGAAGGTGCAGGTCAGGAGGACGAAGACGTACGCCTGAACCGCCTGGATGAAGAGCTCGAAGGCGGTCATCACGATGACCATCACGAACGAGACACCTGAGTAGGCGATACCGATGCCGTTGAGCATGTACCAGCTGGCGATCGTGAAGAGCAGCAGCAGGGTGTGGCCGGCGAACATGTTCGCGAAGAGTCGCACCGCGTGCGTGAACGGACGGACCAGCAGGTTCGAGGCGAGCTCGATGGTCATGGACAGCGGGAGCACCGCGCCCAGCGACTTGTCGTAGCCGGAGAAGTTCTTGAAGGCTCCGACGAAGCCGTGCCGCTTGAAGGTCAGCGAGACCCACAGGATGTAGACGATCAGCGCCAGGACCAGCGGGTAGGCGATGATCGACGTCACCGGGAAGGCGGCGACCGGGACGATCGACCAGAGGTTCATCATCCAGATGAAGAAGAAGAGGGAGACCGCGAGCGGAACGTACTTCTCGCCCTCCTTCTTGCCGATCGTCTCGTAGACGATGCCGCGGCGTACGAAGTCGTAGCCGGCTTCGGCGATCATCTGGAGCTTGCCGGGCACGACCTTCGGCCTGGCGAACGCGGCCCAGAAGAAGCCCACCACGATGATCGAACCCAGCAGGGCGAGCAGCATCGGCTTGTTGAAGTAGAAGGCGTTGCCGTCCGCGTCGCCCATGAGCGGCTCGAACAGGAACGAGTGCAGGCCCGGAGCGACAGTGTCGAAGCCACATCCGTCGAAGAGGTGGCAGTTCGTGTCGAAGGCGAGGGCCTGCGTCGGGTCAGCACTCACCGCGGGCTCCTTCATCGTGGCGCATAGGTACGGCAACCTCGTTGTGTCGGCGCGGCGCGCAGCCGCGGTTCGGCACGGGACTGGTGTTACGGATGTGGGGGCGGCTGTGGGGCATCTCGCCCTGCGTGTGAGCAGGCGTCAGCTCAGATGCCCGCGCCCGCGATGCCGCAGTTGGCACCGGACGATAGCAGGGTCTCTCATACGCCTTTATCCCGGCCCTACCTCTCACGACGAGTGCCCCGTCTTCTCGGGCTTGTCGCCGTTCTTGGGGGCGGACGAGTCCGGTTCGACGTAGAGAATCTTGGCTTTCATGTGGGCACGCGTCTGCGCGGCGATCCAGGCGAGGGTGCCGGCGACGAGCGTGAGGGCGAAGGCCCGGGGGTTGAACAGGGTGGTGTTCTTGAACGCGGCGAGGAAGATGAACAGCAGAAGAATCTGTGCCGCGTACAGCATCAGACCCATCGCCTGGAAAAGGTGCGGAAGCGATTTGGCAGTGCGCTGCAGAACGTAGAGACCGATCCCCATGAAGAGGATCACCACCAGCGTCGCGACGACGGCCCCGACCGCCCCTTCGCCACCGGCGACCACACCGCTGACGACGGCGGCAATCGCGCCGACGGCAGCTGTGGGCACAGCGGCCTGGAGCAGGATCCGGACGTCATTGGACGGCATGGCGGCAACTCCGCTTTCGCAGGGGGGCAGGGGTGTCGTCATGGACGAGCGTAGCCCCGGGTGGGGAGTGGTCCTCACGCCAATGGGCCGTCGCACTGCGGCCCTTCGACTGTGTCCCGGGGTTCTCGTGAACCGTATCACAAACTATTTGATGAGGTCTTTACCTAGTGGCTGTGCTGGGTGTCACACGTGAGAGTGACACTGCGCGTTTGTGCAGAAACAGCATCCGTTTGTCTGGTATTGGGGATCTTCGTTCCCCCACGAGTTGGCAATGCTCTAGTCAGATTCTTACCTTGAGCGTCAGCGCGACGTTCCGGCCTTGCGCCGATCCAGGAAGCGCGGACGGGCGCCGAGAGCGGTCGAGCCGTTGACTCCGTTGACCCGGGAGACGCCCGCGGCGACCGGGGTGCGGGGCTCCTCGACGACCGGGACGGACGCCTCGTCCTCGTCCGCCTCCCCCCGGTCCTCCGCCGCCTCCGGTTCCGGCTCCACAACGGCCTTGCGGCGATAGCGCGGCGGCACGAAGGCCTCCGCCCAGCGCGGGGCGCGCGGGGTGAAGCGGGGCAGCAAGAGCAGGACCAGGCCGATGAAGCTCAGGAAGACGATGCCGAGCACGATCCACATCGACGCCGAGTTCACCGAGTAGGCGAGCGCGCCGAACGCGATCAGCGCCGACCAGAAGTACATGATCAGCACCGCGCGGCTGTGCGAGTGGCCGATCTCCAGGAGGCGGTGGTGCAGGTGGCCACGGTCGGCGGCGAACGGCGACTGACCGCGCCAGGTGCGGCGCACGATCGCGAGCACCAGGTCGGCCGCCGGGATCGCGATGATCGTCAGCGGCAGCAGCAGCGGGATGTAGACCGGCACCGTCTGATGCACGGCCGCCTTCTCGGAGCCCGCGAACAGCTTCAGCGCGTCCGGGTCGACCTGTCCCGTGATGGAGATCGCGCCCGCCGCCAGCACCAGCCCGATGAGCATCGAGCCGGAGTCGCCCATGAAGATCCGCGCGGGGTGCATGTTGTGCGGCAGGAAGCCCAGGCACATGCCCATCAGGATCGCCGCGAACAGCGTGGCCGGGGCGGCGGCCTCGATGCCGTACGACACCCAGACCCGGTAGGCGTAGAGGAAGAACGCGGTCGACGCGATGCCCACCATGCCCGCCGCGAGGCCGTCGAGGCCGTCGACGAAGTTCACCGCGTTGATGGTGATGACGACCAGCGCGACCGTCAGCAGGGTGCCCTGCCACTGGGTCAGCGCGACGTTTCCGACGCCCGGGATCGGCAGCCACAGGATCGTCAGACCCTGCATGACCATGACGCCGGCGGCGATCATCTGGCCGCCCAGCTTGATCAGGGCGTCGATCTCGAACTTGTCGTCCAGGACGCCGATCAGCCAGATCAGGGCCGCGCCGGAGAGCAGGGCGCGCGGTTCGTTGGACTCGGCGAAGACCTCGTTCAGGTTGGTGAGGTGGTCGGCGACCAGCAGGCCCGCGCACAGGCCGAAGAACATCGCGATCCCGCCGAGCCGCGGAGTGGGTTCCCGGTGCACGTCACGTGCCCGGATCTGCGGCATCGCTCCGGCCACGATCGCGAACTTCCGTACCGGCCCTGTCAGCAGGTACGTCACCGCGGCCGTGATGCAGAGCGTCAGCAGGTATTCACGCACAGGCTTCCCCACAGGTCTCGCTGGCCATCTCAGCCCCACACCCTAGCGACGGTCTCATACGGAACGCATATGTGTGGGGACTACCGGGTAGCGACGATGGTTGCACGCGTGGCTGTGCACTCGGTTGCGCCTACCCCCGCTCAGCCGGGATACGGCGGAAATCTACCGGCCAGCTCCCGCACTTCTTCACGAGCCCGCTGACTGTCGACCGTGCCGCGCAGCACCCCCGCGAGCAGGGCGGCGATGGATCCCATCTCCTCCTCCCCCATGCCTTGAGTGGTCACCGCCGCCGTGCCCAGCCGCAGTCCGCGGGCGTCGCCGTGCGGCAGCGCACAGCAGTCCATGACCATCCCGGCGGCGGCGAGCCGGCCCCGGGCGGTCCGTCCGTCGACGCCGAGGGGCGCCGGGTCGGCGGTGATGAGATGCGTGTCCGTCCCGCCCGTGGTGACGACGAACCCCTCGTCGGCCAGTCCCGCCGCGAGGACCCTCGCATTGGCGACGACCTGATGGGCGTACACGGTGAAGGCGGGAGTGGCGGCCTCCCCGAAGGCGACCGCCTTGGCGGCGACGGTGTGCATCTGGGCGCCGCCCTGGGTGAAGGGGAACACGGCCCGGTCGACCCGCTCGGCCAGTTCGTGGCCGCACAGGATCATGCCGCCGCGCGGACCCCGCAGCACCTTGTGCGTGGTGGCACAGACGACATCGGCGTACGGCACCGGACTGGGCGCCGCTCCCCCGGCGACCAGCCCGATCGGGTGCGCGGCGTCGGCGATCAGATAGGCGCCCACCTCGTCGGCGACCTCACGGAACAGGGCGTAGTCGATGTGCCGCGGGTAGGCGATGGACCCGCACACGATCGCCTTGGGCCGATGGGTACGGGCGAGGGTGCGCACCTGGTCGTGGTCGATGAGCCCGGTCTCCGCGTCCACGCCGTAGCCGACGAAGTCGAACCAGCGGCCGGAGAAGTTCGCGGGCGAGCCGTGGGTGAGGTGGCCGCCGTGCGGCAGGCCCAGGGCGAGGACGGTGTCGCCGGGCCGCAGCAGGGCGGCGTACGCGGCGAGGACGGCCGATGATCCGGAGTGGGACTGCACATTGGCGTGCTCCGCCCCGAACAGCGCCTTGGCCCGGTCGACGGCGATGCGCTCGGCGACGTCGACGATCTCGCAGCCGCCGTGGTGCCGGGCCCCGGGATAGCCCTCCGCGTACTTGTTGGCGAGCGGCGACCCGAGCGCCGCCAGCACCGCCGGTGACGTGAAGTTCTCGGCGGCGATCAACTGCAACGTCGTCGACTGCCGTTCCAGCTCCCCGAGCAGAATCCCCGCCAGTTCGGGATCCTGGCGGCGCAGCACATCGGCATCGAGGGTATGGGTGACCGTCATGGTGGGCTCCCGGAGCGTCGACACTGACGTAGCACCAATGTAGGCCCGGGACCTCAGGGGCGCTCGGTTGTCACGTCCTGGCGGGTACGCCTGTGAGTGCGGTGACGACCGGGTCCAGCGCCTGGTTTATTTCGTCGCCGACGGAGCGGAAGAACGTCAGCGGGGCGCCGTAGGGGTCGTACACCTCGTCCGCCTGCGCCGTGGGGGCCAGGAGCCACCCGCGTAGAGCTGCTGCGGCGCGGACAAGCGCACGCGCCCGGGCGACCATTCCGTCCTCCAGCGGAGGCAGCGTCGCCGGGTCGATCGCCTTCACCAGGCGGGTGAACTCCTTGAGGGTGAAGGTGCGCAGGCCGGCGGAGTGCCCCATGGAGATGACCTGCGCCCGGTGGTCGCGGGTGGCGGTCAGCACCAGGTCGGCGCGGATCACGTGGTCGTCCAGCAGTTCCCGCCCGACGAACCCGGAGGCGTCCGCGCCGAAGTCGGCCAGCACGGTCTCCGCGTTGGCCTCCATGGGCGCACCCTCATGGCCCCAGGTGCCCGCGCTCTCCACGATCAGCCCGCCCCACAGCGGGTCGCCGAGCCGGTCCGCCAGGGCATGACGGGTCAGCCGCTCGGTGATCGGCGAGCGGCACACGTTGCCGGTGCTGACGTGGAGGATGCGGAAGCTGTCCAGTGGAAGCCCGAAGGTCCCCGTCTCTTCCCCGTTCCATATGCCACGCCCCGCGTCAGGGGCTGTCAATTGGCCACCTCGAGGTCGGGTACGACCTTGCGCAGCTCCTCCGCCGAGAGGGCGCCCGCACGCAGCAGCAGCGGCACCTCGCGGGTGACGTCGACGATGGAGGAGGGCACGTTGCCGGGCGTGGGCCCGCCGTCGAGGTAGACGGACACCGAGTCGCCCAGCATGCCCTGCGCGGCGTCACAGTCCTCCGGCGCCGGGTGGCCGGTGAGGTTCGCCGACGACACGGCCATGGGGCCGACCTCGGTGAGCAGTTCGATGGCGACCGGGTGCAGCGGCATGCGCACGGCGACCGTGCCCCGGGTGTCCCCCAAGTCCCACTGGAGCGACGGCTGGTGCTTGGCGACCAGCGTCAGCGCGCCCGGCCAGAAGGCGTCGACCAGTTCCCAGGCCATCTCGGAGAAGTCCGTGACCAGGCCGTGCAAGGTGTTCGGGGAGCCGATGAGGACCGGGGTGGGCATATTGCGGCCCCGCCCCTTGGCCTCGAGCAGGTCGGTGACGGCTTCCGAGGAGAACGCGTCGGCACCGATGCCGTACACCGTGTCGGTGGGGAGGACCACGAGTTCGCCACGGCGGACGGCGGACGCGGCCTCACGCAGACCGGTGGTGCGGTCGGTCGCGTCATTGGTGTCGTATCGCCGTGCCATATCTAGCGGGCCTCCTCGTACACGTACTTCGGGACAACAGTCTGCGGGCCGGTCACGGCAGCGCCTTGCGGGCCGTCGCGAACCGTGGGCGGTTGTTCAGGTCGGGGTGGTCGGCCGCGTCGGCCCAGCCCCGCTCCTCGGTGAAGATCCACGGCACCTGGCCGCCCTGGGTGTCGGCGTGCTCGATGACGACGACCCCGCCGGGGCGCAGGAGCCGGTGTGCAGTCCGTTCCAGGCCGCGGATGAGGTCGAGGCCGTCCTCGCCGGAGAACAGGGCGAGTTCGGGATCGTAGTCCCTCGCCTCGGGATTGACGTACTCCCATTCCGTCAGCGGGATGTACGGCGGGTTGGAGATCACCAGGTCGACCTGGCCGTCGAGGTCCGGGAAGGCGGTGAGGGCGTCGCCCTGGCGCAGGTCGACCCTGGACCCCGCCACGTTCTTGCGGGTCCACTGAAGGGCGTCCTCGGACAGCTCCACGGCGTGCACACGGGAGCGCGGGACCTCCTGGGCGAGGGCGAGCGCGATGGCGCCGGAGCCGGTGCACAGGTCCACGATGAGTGGCTCCACGACGTCCATGGCGCGTACGGCGTCTATGGCCCAGCCGACGACCGACTCGGTCTCGGGGCGCGGGACGAACACCCCGGGCCCGACTTGGAGTTCGAGATAGCGGAAGTAGGCCCGCCCGGTGATGTGCTGGAGCGGCTCGCGCTGCTCACGGCGGGCGATGACCTCCCAGTACCGGGCGTCGAAGTCGGCGTCCTTGACGGTGTGCAGCTCGCCCCGCTTCACGCCGTGCACGAACGCGGCGAGCTCCTCCGCGTCGTTGCGCGGCGAGGGCACGCCGGCGTCGGCCAGCCGCTGGGTGGCCTGAGCTACCTCAGCGAGCAGCACGCTGCGGGGACTTGAGGGTCGCCCCCCAAATGATGGCTGCACGCATGTCCTCCGGTACTGGTCCTTCTCGTACGTCCCTTACACGGCTCTACGCGGCTGCGAGCTTGGCGGCCGAGTCCGCGTCGACGCAGGCCTGGATCACCGCGTCGAGTTCGCCGTCCAGGACCTGGTCCAGGTTGTACGCCTTGAATCCGACGCGGTGGTCCGAGATGCGATTCTCCGGGAAGTTGTACGTACGGATCTTCTCGGAGCGGTCGACGGTGCGGACCTGGCTGCGGCGGGCGTCGGCGGCCTCCTTCTCCGCCTCCTCCTGCGCCGCGGCGAGCAGCCTGGAGCGCAGGATACGCAGTGCCTGCTCCTTGTTCTGCAGCTGGCTCTTCTCGTTCTGGCAGGAGGCGACCACTCCGGTGGGAATGTGCGTGATGCGCACGGCGGAGTCGGTCGTGTTGACGGACTGTCCGCCGGGTCCGGAGGAGCGGTAGACGTCGATCCGGAGGTCGTTCGGGTTGATCTCGACGTCGACCTCTTCGGCCTCGGGCGTCACCAGCACACCGGCCGCGGAGGTGTGGATACGGCCCTGGGACTCGGTGGCCGGCACACGCTGTACGCGGTGCACGCCGCCCTCGTACTTCAGCCGCGCCCAGACACCCTGACCCGGCTCGGTGGCGCCCTGGCCGCCCTTGGTCTTCACGGCGACCTGGACGTCCTTGTAGCCGCCCAGCTCGGACTCGGTGGCGTCGATGATCTCGGTCTTCCAACCGATCCGCTCGGCGTACCGCAGATACATCCGCAGCAGGTCACCGGCGAACAGAGCGGACTCGTCACCGCCCGCGCCCGCCTTGATCTCGAGGATCACGTCCTTGTCGTCGCTGGGGTCGCGCGGAACGAGGAGCAGCCGCAGCTTCTCCGTCAGCTCCTCACGCTGCTTCTCCAGCTCCTTCACCTCGGCGGCGAACTCCGGGTCGTCGGCGCCGAGTTCACGGGCCGTCTCGATGTCGCCGCCCATCTGCTTCCAGGAGCGGTACGTGGCGACGATCGGGGTGAGCTCGGCGTAGCGCTTGTTCAGCTTGCGCGCGTTGGCCTGGTCGGCGTGGACCGACGGGTCGGCGAGCTTCTTCTCCAGGTCGGCGTGCTCGGCGATGAGCTCCTCGACGGCCTCGAACATCTCTGGCTCCTGTTGTACGTACGTGGGTGAAGGGCGGACGACCAAAAACGCCGGTCCCGGCGCGCCGAAGAGGGGCGCGGCCGTGGACCGGCGAAATGGGGCTCGCTACTTCTTGGAGCCGGCAGCCTTGCCGAAGCGGGCCTCGAAGCGGGCCACACGGCCACCGGTGTCGAGGATCTTCTGCTTGCCCGTGTAGAACGGGTGGCACTCGGAGCAGACCTCGGCGCGGATGGAACCGCTGGAGATCGTGCTGCGAGTGGTGAACGACGCGCCACAGGTGCAGCTGACCTGCGTCTCGACGTACTCGGGGTGGATGTCGCGCTTCAAGGGTGTCTCCTAGTTTCGGGAGGGCGCCGGGTCGCAGCCGCGGGGTGCGGAGGCGTGAACCGGGGCCGACGTACCAGTCTGCCAGGACTGGGGCCATCCCCCAAAACGGGGGGTGGGTGTCGTCTATTCCCTGCGGGTCGGTGGGGGCTGAGCGCGCCCACGCGGCGGAGCCGCAAATTGATACAGCCCCGCGCCCCTAACCGGCGCTGACCACACCGTTGGCCTGACCGGTCGCCGTACCCTTCGTCGCCGACTTCGGGATCGGCTTGTCGTTCTTCAGGGCCGTCCAGACCTGCTGGGCCTTGGTGTCGTCGACGAGGACGCGGTTGGCGTCGGCGGCGTCGTACTGGACCGGCATCGTGACCATGTTCATGTTCTTCGCGCTGATGCCCTTGAGGCCATTGGCGAACGACATGAGGGAGTTGACCGAGCCCAGGTCGGAGTCTGTGGTGACGGCCTTGGTGGCGGTGTCGGCGAGGTCGTACAGCTTCTTCGGGTTGGTGAAGAGGCCGACGTCCTTGACCTGCTCGACGAGCGCCTTGACGAAGGCCTGCTGGAGCTGGATCCGGCCGAGGTCGGAGCCGTCGCCGACGCCGTGCCGGGTGCGGACCAGGCCGAGTGCCTGCTCGCCGGTGAGCTTGTGGGTGCCGGCCTTGAGGTCCAGGTGGCTGTCGGGGTCGTTGATGGCCCGGCTGGTGGTCACCTTGACGCCGCCGAGCTCGTCGATGAGCTTCTGGAAGCCGCTGAAGTCGACCTCGAGGTAGTGGTCCATGCGCAGGTCGGTGAGCGACTCGACGGTCTTCACCGCGCAGGCCGCGCCGCCGGTGGTGTACGCCGAGTTGAACATGACGTCGGTCGCGGCGTCGTGGGTGTCGCCGTTGGTGTCGGTGCACTCGGGACGGTCGATGAGGGTGTCACGCGGGATGGACACCACGCTGGCCTTCTTGTGGCCCTTGTAGACGTGCACGATCATCGCGGTGTCGGAGCGGGCGCTGCCGTCGTCGGCACCGCCGCCGAGCTTCTGGTTGGAGCCGGAGCGGGTGTCGGAGCCCAGGACGAGGATGTTCTCGGAGCCGTTGTCGACCTTGGTGGGCCGGTTGGTGCCGAGGGCCTGGTCGATGTCGACGCTCTTGAGGTTGCCGTTGAGCTTGAAGTACACGTACCCGACGCCGGTGCCGCCCAGCACCACGATGCCCCCGGCCACCCAGGCCGTGACGAGCAGTCCCTTGCGGCGGTTGCCGCGAGGCTTGCGGCGGCGGCCCTTGGCGCGGTGGCGCGGGCCCGTGGTCCCGGACTCCCCCGGTATGCCGGGGTCCGGTGTGCTCTCGGCAGACATGTGCTCCTCGGTTCTCGTCGGGTCGGTTACCCCTCGCGTTCAGGGTCAGGCCCGGGCGAAGCGACATGTATCGCTCCATCTTCGCCCCGACCGGTCAGACGGGGAAACCCGGGAAAGGGTTGCACAACGCACTGTGCCCACCGCGTGGGGCGGTGGGCACAGTGCGTGGCGTGTGGTGCTGGACGCACCCCGTTCACCTGCTGTTTCAGCCGAAGATGTCGTACTGCTTGAAGTCCGTCCCGACCGAGACCCTTGTGGCAAAGATCTCGCTCGTGGCCTTTCCGGTGCCCTTGTACAGATAGAGCGTGCCGCCGGGCGTACGGGCCAGGAAGTCGGCCTTGCTGTCGCCGTTGACGTCACCGATGGCGTCGAAGGCGTTGTACGTCGTGTTGCTCCAGGTGCGCACCTTGACCCGGGCCAAGAAGGGGCTCGAGGCGTTGCCGGTTCCCTTGTACAGGTAGACGGCGCCGGTGCTCCGGTTGCGCACGATCACGTCGGCCTTGCCGTCGGCGTTGAAGTCACCCTTGCCGCGCATGCTGTTGTACTGGTTCCAGCCCGTGCCCGAGCCGACCTGTGTACGGGCCGAGAAGGAGCCGTTGCCCTTGCCCGGGTAGAGCCACAGCTTGCCGCCGGAGTCCACGGACAGCAGGTCGGGCAGATAGTCGCCGGTCAGGTCACCGGGGGTGACGATCCGGGTGCGGGTCTTCCAGTTGTCGAAGATCTGCTTCTCGGTCCAGGTCTCCGTGGAGCGCACGTAGTGCATCCAGTAGACGTCACCGGTGGAGGCGACGCGGTACACGAAGTCCTGGACGCCGTCCCGGTCGAGGTCGGTCTGCAGGACGGTGTTGACGCCGCTCCAGTTGCCCAGGCTCTGCCGGGCGCCGAACGACGTGCCCTTGGAGTCCTTCTCGTAGCCCGTCTTCGTGGACGCGTTGCGCACGAAGAGGTCGGCCCTGCCGTCGGTGTGGCTCATGTTGGCGTCGTCGACCTGCGGGTAGGCGGCACCGACATACGTCTTCACCTTCGAGAAGACGCTGTACGCGCCCTTCTCGACGCAGTTCACGACACCCCAGGACACGACACCCACGATGCGGTTGTTGACGACGAGCGGGCCACCGGAGTCGCCGTTGCAGGCGGACGTCGTACCGCTGTCGCTGCCGCTTGCGGGCTTGCCCGCGCAGACCATGTGGCCCTTGACGAAGTCGGCGCCGTAGTAGTTGGCACAGGTCGTGTCCGACTGGATCGGCAGCGTGGCCGTCTTCAGAGTGTCGGAGACGTCCTGGGTGGTGGAGCTCGTACGACCCCAGCCGTAGACCTTGGCACTGGTCCCGGCGGCGTACGAGGCGGTGTCAGCGGACGTCGTCATGCGGATCGGCGTCGCCTTGACCGGCGTCGCCAGGGTGATGACCGCGATGTCGTTGTCGATGGTCCGTGCGCTGTACGACGCGTGGCTCCACTGGCGCAGCGGCTGCGAGACCGTGCCGTTGGTGTTGCCCGAGTCGTCGGGCATCGTCGAGGTCCCGGTCACCACCGCACCGTGGGCGGCCCAGTTGTAGCCCTTGACGCAGTGCGCGGCGGTCAGGATCTTCGTCGGCGCGACGACGGCGCCGCCGCAGAAGAAGCCGAGGTCGTTGGCCTCGTCGGAGTACCAGAGCTGGGCCATCCACGGCGCCGAGGTGATCGTCGTGGTGGACCCGCCGATGATCTTCGCGTCGATGGTGCCGCTGCTGGTGCCGGCGCTCAGCGACGACTTGCTGGTCGTCTCCCCCGCGGCGTCGTCACCCGCGACCGCACCGGCGACCCGCTTCTCCAGCTCGGCGAGCGGCACCGTCTTGATGGCGGGCTTCTTCCTCGGCTCCGGAAGCGCGGTGGCGGCACCGGCCGACGTACTCAGCAGCGCAGCAGCAACGGCCGCGGCCACACCGGCCGCCGTGATCGGAAGAGCGATCCGCAACCGGCGTCTGTGCCGACCGCCCCCAGACATGGATGTACCCACTCAAGTCCCCCCTCGGGATCAGAAGTTCGGACCACAGATTCGAAAAACAGTCCGAGCCGCGTGATCGTACACCGAGCCAGGGCAACAGAAAGGGCCGCTCCCTGGAAACAGGGAGCGGCCCAGGCGCCCCAAAGGGGCGCGGGGAACTGCGCGATCAACCACAGACAGCCGGCAGTCGACGGACTACCAACAGCCCCGAGTGACTAGTCGCCATTACCGGGCGTCGGCGTCGTCTTCTGAATCTGCATCAGGAACTCGGCGTTCGACTTCGTCTGCTTCATCTTGTCGAGGAGCAGCTCCACCGCCTGCTGCTGGTCAAGCGCGTGCAGCACCCTCCGCAGCTTCCAGACGATGGCAAGTTCGTCGTTGGCGAGCAGGATCTCTTCCTTACGGGTGCCGGACGCGTCCACGTCCACCGCCGGGAAGATCCTCTTGTCCGCGAGCTTCCGGTCGAGCTTCAGCTCGGCGTTGCCCGTGCCCTTGAACTCCTCGAAGATCACCTCGTCCATGCGGGACCCGGTGTCGACGAGAGCCGTCGCGAGGATGGTGAGCGAGCCGCCGTCCTCGATGTTCCGGGCCGCACCGAAGAAGCGCTTCGGCGGGTACAGCGCGGTCGAGTCGACACCACCGGAGAGGATGCGACCGGAAGCCGGCGCAGCCAGGTTGTACGCACGGCCCAGACGCGTGATGGAGTCGAGCAGCACGACCACGTCATGGCCGAGCTCGACGAGCCGCTTGGCCCGCTCGATCGCCAGCTCCGCAACCGTCGTGTGGTCCTCGGCCGGGCGGTCGAAGGTCGAGGAGATGACCTCGCCCTTCACCGACCGCTGCATGTCGGTGACCTCTTCCGGACGCTCGTCGACCAGGACGACCATCAGGTGGCACTCGGGGTTGTTGTGCGTGATCGCGTTGGCGATCGCCTGCATGATCATGGTCTTGCCGGTCTTCGGCGGGGCCACGATCAGACCGCGCTGGCCCTTACCGATCGGCGCGACGAGGTCGATGATGCGGGTGGTGAGGATGCCCGGGTCCGTCTCCAGACGGAGGCGGTCCTGCGGGTACAGCGGCGTCAGCTTGTTGAACTCCGGTCGGCCGCGCCCGGATTCGGGCGCCATGCCGTTGACGGAGTCGAGACGGACCAGCGCGTTGAACTTCTCGCGGCGCTCGCCGTCCTTGGGCTGACGGACCGCACCGGTGACGTGGTCGCCCTTGCGCAGGCCGTTCTTGCGGACCTGGGCGAGGGAGACGTACACGTCGTTGGGACCCGGCAGGTAGCCCGACGTACGGATGAAGGCGTAGTTGTCGAGGATGTCCAGGATGCCGGCGACCGGGATCAGGACGTCGTCCTCGGTGATCTGCGGCTCCTGGCCCATCTCGTCGCGGCCACGACGGCCACGGCGGTCGCGGTAGCGCCCGCGCCGGCCTCGACGGCCGCCCTCGAAGTCGTCGTCGTCCTGAGGGCCGTTGTCCCGCTGCTGGCGGTCCTGACGGCCGCCGCCCTGCTGCTGGCCCTGCTGCCGCTGGCCGCCCTGGCCCTGCTGGTCGTCGCCCTTGCCGCGACGGTCGCGGTCACGGCCGCGGTCCCGGCGGTCGCGGCGCCGGCCCTCGCCGCCGTCGGCGTCGGACTTGGCGTCGCCCTGCGCCTGCGGGGCGGGCGTCTCGGCCTTCGGCTCGCTCTTCGCCTCGGCGGCGACCGTCTCGGGGCTGCCCGCCTCGGCGGTGGCACGGCGACGGCGGCGCTCGGGGGCTTCCTCTGCCCCGCGCTCGGCTTCGGCGCGGGCGGTGCCCCCGGCCGGCTGGCCGGGAATCTCGATCTGCTGCTGGGCCACGGCCTTCTCGGCCGGAGCCTCGGCCTTCTTCTCGGCCTTCTTCTCGGCCTTCTCGGCGGGAGCTGAGTCCTCGCCGGTACGCGCCTTCGAGGTGGCGCGGCGCTTGGGCTTGGTCTCGGTGGCTGCCTCGGCGGACTTGGCCGGGGCACCCCCACCCGCCTGCGCCTCCTTGATGACCTCGATCAGCTGGCTCTTGCGCATGCGCCCTGTGCCCCTGATACCGAGGCCGGATGCGACCTGCTGCAGCTCGGCCAGCACCATGCCCTCGAGGCCGGTACCGCGGCGCCGCCGGGAGCCGGCACCGGTGGCAGGCGCGGAGGCGTCCGTGGCGGGCGCGGCAGCGGTCTCCTCGACACGTGCGCCCATCAGATCGGTGGTGTCGCTCACGAAGGGTCCTTCCCTGGAGCGGACGTCGGCCTGTCTGGCTCGGCGACCGGTTGTGCTGTCCGGCTTCGGTCCTTGCTGTGTGGACCGTGCCGGGGCGGTGGTCCGCCAAAGAGGCGGAGGAAATGGGTGATGGCGCTTCCCGGAGCTGTGGCACTGAGTGTCGGTGTCACAAGGCTTGGTCGCACCTATTCCGGAGCGTGCCCGGCCAGTCGCTCAGTGCCCGCGTACGAGGTACGGCCCGCGTACGCCGTACGGAACACAGTGCGGCTTGGGAGGCTCCCGGAAGGATGTCTGTCCCGGACGGGGACACGAAGCACCTCGCCATGGTGGGGTCGGGTGCAGACTTGAGGTTAACACTACCGGATCCAACAAACATTCCCCCTCTCGAAATCCGGCAACCGTGTGTCAGGTCGCAAGCGGCAGCACGCTCGCTCCCTGGGCGTCGAGCTCCAGCCGGTTCGCGGCCCAGCCCTCGCCTGCCAGATCGGCCACCTTGTCGGCGCTGTCGTCATCGGCCAGCGCCAGCACGGTGGGGCCCGCTCCGGAGATCACCGCGGGGATCCCATCGGCCCGCAGCCGCTCCACCAGCGCCGCGCTCTCCGGCATGGCCGGTGCGCGGTACTCCTGGTGGAGGCGGTCCTCGGTGGCGGGCAGCAGCAGCTCGGGGCGCCTGGTCAGGGCCTCGACGAGCAGGGCCGCTCGGCCCGCGTTGGTGGCGGCGTCGACGTGCGGCACGGCGCGCGGGAGCAGACCGCGCGCGGTCTCGGTGAGGACCGGCTTACCGGGCACGAAAACCACCGGAACGATGGAATCGGCGGGCTCCATCCTGATCGCGCGCGCGGATCCCGCCTCCATCCAGGAGAGCGTGAATCCGCCGAGCAGACAGGCGGCCACATTGTCGGGGTGGCCCTCGATCTCGGTGGCGAGCTCCAGGAGGGCCGGGTCGTCGAGCTTGGAGTCCCCGCCTATGGTCACGGCGCGTGCCGCGACGATGCCGGCGCAGATGGCGGCCGACGAGGAGCCCAGGCCACGGCCGTGCGGAATGCGGTTGGCGCAGACGATCTCCAGGCCGCGCGGCTGCCCGCCGAGCAGATCGAAGGCGGTGCGCAGGGACCGTACGAGAAGGTGGCTTTCGTCACGCGGGAGTGTCTCGCTGCCCTCACCCGCGATGTCGATGTGCAGCCCGGAGTCGGCCACCCGGACGACGACGTCGTCGTAGAGCCCCAGCGACAGGCCGAAGGCATCGAAGCCCGGGCCGAGGTTGGCGCTGGTGGCGGGGACGCGCACCCTCACGGCGGCGGCGCGGAAGGCTGGACCGGCCATCGCTCGATGACTCTCCTTGAGCTGCGTGATTGTCGAAGACATTCGATGACGTACGAGGAACCCTGCGGGCTGCTCCCGGCCTGACGGACGGACGCTTCCGACGCCGCTGTCGGGCCACGGAGACGGCGCGGCACCGTGCCGATGGGCGGCATATGCGGCAGGCGGGTTCAGTACAGCCTATCGAAGGAAGGTTCTGTGGCGACATAGGGCGCACAGGAGGCGCACGATGCGTGTCGTAAGCCCCTTGTGCACCCCCTGTCGGGTTACCCCTCCGGGCCGCTGATCAGGCGAGACCGAGACGCTCGGCCGCCGTCGCCGCGTCGACCGGGACGGTGACGGGCTGCGGGGCGCCGGCGACGGCCCAGTCGGGGTCCTTCAGGCCGTTGCCGGTGACCGTGCAGACGATCGTCTGCCCCGGGTCGACCTTGCCCTGCTCGGCCGCCTTCAGCAGGCCGGCCACGGACGCGGCCGAGGCGGGCTCGACGAAAACGCCCTCCTGAGCTGCCAACAGCCGGTAGGCGCGCAGGATTTCACGGTCCGTCACCTCGTCGATGAACCCGCCCGACTCGTCCCGCGCGGCCAGGGCGTACTGCCAGGACGCGGGGTTGCCGATACGGATCGCGGTGGCGATGGTCGAGGGGTCCTTGACGATCTCGCCGCGCACGATGGGCGCGGACCCGGAGGCCTGGAAACCCCACATGCGCGGGGTCTGCTTCGAGACACCGTCGGCCGCGTACTCCCTGTAGCCCTTCCAGTACGCGGTGATGTTGCCCGCGTTGCCCACTGGGAGGACGTGAATATCAGGGGCGTCGCCCAGCATGTCCACAATCTCGAACGCGGCCGTCTTCTGCCCCTCGATCCGTACCGGGTTGACCGAATTGACCAGCGCCACCGGGTAGTTCTCGCTCAGGGCTCGAGCGAGCGTCAAGCAGTCGTCGAAGTTGCCGTCGACCTGGAGGATCTTCGCGCCGTGGACGAGCGCCTGGCCCATCTTGCCGAGCGCGATCTTGCCCTGCGGCACAAGAACGGCCGAAACCATCCCCGCCCGTACGGCGTACGCGGCCGCGGAGGCGGACGTATTGCCCGTGGAGGCGCAGATGACGGCCTTCGCGCCCTCCTCCTTGGCCTTGCTGATGGCCATGGTCATACCGCGGTCCTTGAAGGACCCGGTGGGGTTCGCGCCCTCCACCTTGAGGTGGACCTCGCAGCCGGTGCGCTCGGAGAGCACCTGCGCGGGCACGAGGGGGGTGCCGCCCTCGCGGAGCGTCACGACCGGCGTGGTGTCGGACACCGGGAGGCGGTCCCGGTACTCCTCGATGATGCCGCGCCACTGGTGGGTCATTGCTGGTTACTCTCCTTCAACCCGCATGATGCTGGCGACACCCCGCACGGTGTCGAGCTTGCGCAACGCCTCGACGGTTCCGCCGAGGGCCGCGTCGGACGCACGATGGGTGACGACGACGAGAGAGGCCTCGCCGTCCTTCCCCTGCTGCCGAACCGTATCGATCGAGACACCGTGCTCGGCGAACACGGTGGCCACCTGGGCGAGAACACCCGGTTTGTCGGCGACGTCGAGGCTGATGTGGTAGCGCGTGACGACCTCGCCCATGGACGACACGGGCAGTGCGGCGTACGCCGACTCGCCGGGCCCGGTGGCGCCGTTGATCCGGTTGCGGCAGACGGCGACGAGGTCGCCGAGGACGGCGGAGGCGGTCGGGGAGCCGCCGGCGCCGGGGCCGTAGAACATCAACTGCCCGGCGGCGTCCGACTCGACGAACACGGCGTTGTACGCGCCGCGCACGGAGGCGAGCGGGTGGGTGAGCGGGATCATCGCGGGGTGAACGCGCGCGGTGACCGAGCCGCCGTCCGCGGCCCGCTCGCAGATGGCGAGCAGCTTGATGGTGCAGCCGATCTGCTTGGCGGCGGCGAAGTCGGTGGCGGTGACCTCGGTCATGCCCTCGCGGTAGACGTCGTCGAGGCGCACGCGCGTGTGGAAGGCGATTCCGGCGAGGATGGCGGCCTTGGCGGCGGCGTCGAAGCCCTCGACGTCGGCGGTCGGGTCAGCCTCGGCGTATCCCAGGGCGGTGGCCTCGTCGAGGGCCTCCTGATAGCCGGCCCCCGTGGAGTCCATCTTGTCGAGGATGAAGTTGGTCGTGCCGTTGACGATCCCGAGCACCCGGTTGACCTTGTCGCCGGCGAGGGACTCGCGCAGCGGGCGGATCAGGGGGATGGCGCCGGCGACGGCGGCCTCGTAGTAGAGGTCCTTGTTGCTCGCCTCCGCCGCGGCGTGCAGATCGGCGCCGTCCTGGGCGAGGAGGGCCTTGTTGGCGGAGACGACGGAGGCGCCGTGCTCGAAGGCGGTGGTGATGAGGCTCCGGGCGGGCTCGATCCCGCCGATCACCTCGACGACGACATCAATGTCGCCGCGTTTGACGAGGGCGGTGGCGTCGGTGGTGATCAGCTCGGCGGGAATCCCTTCACGGACCTTGGAGGGCCGCCGTACAGCGACTCCCGCCAGCTCCACCGGGGCTCCGATGCGGGCGGCGAGGTCGTCGGCGTGCGTCGTCATGATGCGCGCCACCTCTGAGCCGACCACTCCACAGCCCAGCAGCGCCACCTTCAGCGGACGCGTACGCATCATCCGACCTCGTTTCCTCATACCGTCTTCGGTTGGACCAGTCTCACTCACCGGAATGGAGTTTCTATGCATCGTCCGGATCCTGAGACATCTATTTCATTTTTCCAGGGGCGGATCACAGGAGATCTTCCGCCCCCGGCTCTGCGCTGCTCAGCCGACGTCGAGACGCAGGAGGTCCTCCTCCGTCTCCCGGCGGACGATCACCCGGGCCTCGCCGTCCTGCACGGCGACGACCGGCGGGCGGAGCACGTGGTTGTAGTTGCTGGCCATGGAACGGCAGTACGCGCCGGTGGCGGGGACCGCGATCAGGTCACCCGGTGCCAGGTCGGACGGCAGGAACGCGTCCTTCACGACGATGTCGCCGCTCTCGCAGTGCTTGCCGACGACGCGGGCGAGCATGGGCTCGGCGTCGCTCGTGCGGGAGACCAGGGCGACGCTGTACTCCGCGTCGTACAGGGCCGTGCGGATGTTGTCGGACATACCGCCGTCGACGGAGACGTACGTACGCAGCCCGTCCAGGGGCTTGACGGTGCCGACTTCGTACAGCGTGAAGGCGGTGGGCCCGACGATGGCCCGCCCGGGCTCGACGGAGATACGGGGGGTGCTGAGGCGGGCGGCCTCGCACTCACGGGTGACGATCTCGGTCAGCGCCTTGGCGATCTCGTGCGGTTCGCGCGGATCGTCGTCACTCGTGTACGCGATGCCGAGCCCACCCCCGAGATCGATCTCGGGCAGCTCGACGTCGTGCTCGTCACGGATGTCCTTCAGCAGACCCACCACCCGGTGGGCGGCGACCTCGAAGCCGGACATGTCGAAGATCTGCGACCCGATGTGCGAGTGAATCCCGATGAGTTCGAGCCCGTCGAGCTGAAGGGCACGCCGTACGGCCTCGGCTGCCTGTCCCCCGGCGAGCGGAATCCCGAACTTCTGGTCTTCATGGGCCGTAGCGATGAACTCGTGCGTGTGCGCTTCCACGCCGACGGTGATACGGATCTGCACGCGCTGCCGCTTGCCGAGTTCCTGCGCGATGTGGGCGACGCGGACGATCTCCTGGAAGGAGTCGAGGACGATACGGCCGACGCCTGCCTCGATGGCCCGGTGGATCTCGTCCGTGGACTTGTTGTTGCCGTGGAAGGCGATGCGGTCGGCGGGCATGCCGGCGGAGAGGGCCGTGGCGAGCTCACCGCCGGAGCAGACGTCGAGGTTGAGCCCCTCCTCGTGCAGCCAGCGCACGACGGCCCGGGAGAGGAAGGCCTTACCGGCGTAGAAGACGTCGGCGTCATGGCCGAAGGCGGTACGCCAGGCACGCGCGCGTGCACGGAAGTCGGCCTCGTCGAGGATGTAGGCGGGGGTGCCGTGCTGTTCGGCGAGGGTCTTCACGTCGATGCCGCCGACGGTGACTGTGCCTTCGACGTTACGTCCGACGGTCTGTGCCCACACCTTGGAGTCGAGGGCGTTGAGGTCGGTGGGCGGCGCGGTGTAGTGGCCCTCGGGAAGGACGTCGGCGTGACGGGGCCCGGCGGGGTGTGCGGAACGGCTCATGTCGCGTTTCTTTCAGAGGTGGTCGGGTGCGTCGATACCGAGCAGGGACAGGCCGCCGGCCAGCACCGCCCCGGCGGCTTCGGCGAGCGCGAGCCGGGCACGGTGGGCGGCCGAGGGTTTCTCCTCACCGATCGGCAGCACGGTGGGCACAAGGGCGAGGACAGCATCGGCGACGGTGACGAGGTGCCGGGCGAGACGGTCGGGGGCGCGGTCCTCGGCGGCTGCGGCGAGGATGCGGGGGTGGTCCGCGAGCGTACTGAGAAGGCGGGTGACGTCGGGGGTCGGCCCGGGTTCGGCGCTGAACCCGAGGTCGGCGGCGTTGCGGCTGAGCGCCCGGGTGCGGGCGTGCGCGTAACGGACGCGGAAGAGGGGGTTGCCCTCGCGCTGGACCAGATGCTCGTCGGTGATCCGGGGCCGGTCGTGGGCGGCGGGGTGCAGCAGCGCCCAGCGGGCGGCGTCGGGGCCGAGGGGGAGGGGGTCGGCGGGGGCGGGGACCGGGCGCACGAAGCAGGCCGGTGACCCGGGGCTGCCCACGCCGTCGACGCGTACGTCGAGGATGTCGCTCCACTCGGGCTCGGGGCGGGCCTCGCAGCCGGTGCGGACGACGGCACCCTGCGAACGGAGGATGCGGGCGGTGGCGTCCATGACGACGACGGCACGGACCTCGTGCGGGGCGTGCAGCGGCAGGAGTGGCTGATGGTCAGGCCCCTCGGCGTGCCCATAACGCTGCCCGCGCCGCAGGATCTCCTCGACGAGGGCCACGGGCGCGGCACTGCGCAGGCTGATGTTGAGGAACCCGGGCCCGGTGACGACGACATCGGAGACGGCGGCCGTATCGATGAGGTACGGCCGAAGGATCTCGGCGACCCGCAGCGGCGGCTGCCCGGCCGGGCGGGCGAGCTGAAGGGCGATGTTGGTGGCGTAGTCACCACAGCCACCGGCACCGGGAGCCGTCACGACAGCCCGCTCCGGCACGGTCACGCTCAGTTCCCCCTCATCGACAGCACGACGCACTGCGCGCAGCACGGTGCGGGAGAGCTCGACGGGGGTCACGGGACAAGCGTATGGGAGGAGGGGGGTGGGTAGGCGAGGCGGTTTGGGGAGGGTCCGGGATGTGGACGGGGGTGGGACGGAGGTGAGATGGAGGGGGATGGCGGTGGGACGGAAGTGGGATGCAGGGGATGACGGTGGGACAGAGTCGGCCGGCGTTGGGACGGAGCCGAGAGCCACACCTGCCGCCCCTTCGATCAGCCGCCGGCCCGCCCGGCCCGCTCGGTCTCCCCCATACCGAGGACGTTCCCGAACAGGGGCCCGCCCTCCCCCTGCGCTCGCCCGCTCCGCTTCCGCTCGATCAACTGACGTACGAGCGCTACGAGTTCGGCGGGTTCGAAGGGTTTGGCGAGGAAGGCGTCGACGCCGATGTCGAGGCCGCCGTCGACCTCGTGCTGTGTACAGGCGCTGACGATGGCCAGCGGCAGATCACGGGTCCGCGGATCGGCACGCAGCCGGGCAGCGGTCCGCAGCCCGTCGAGTCGCGGCATGACGACATCCAGGGTGACCACATCGGGCCGCACCTGATGAATGACATCCAGACACTCGGCACCGTCGGCCGCGGTCACGACCTCGATGCCCTCCAGCTCGAGATTGACCCTGATCAGCTGCCGGATGACCTTGTTGTCGTCGACAACAAGCACCCGGCCCGATGCGCCTGGCACAACTCGAGAGTAGGTCCGGACCGGCCACCGCGTCCGGGTTTTCCCCACTTCCACCCCGTGCGGGCGACGTCCTCCCCCCGCGGAAACCGTTCATGAACACCCCGAAGGAGCTGATAGGGTTCTACCCGTCGCCGCGCAACGCGCCCGACACGCCCCCGTAGCTCAGGGGATAGAGCAACGGCCTCCGGAGCCGTGTGCGCAGGTTCGAATCCTGCCGGGGGCACTGCAGGTCAGAGGCTAAAAACAGCACCTGACCAGCGCAGATGCCAATTCGGAACGACTGCAGCCATGCGCAGTCTTACGCCAGCGAAAGCTGCCGTAGGACACGCACTGTGGGCTATTTGTGGGTTCGGACATCGGACCACAATTCGGTCAATCCGCCACATAAGAAACGCCCCGAGGTGTGCACCTCGGGGCGTTCGGTGTGATCATCGTCACTCGTATTCGAGCAGCAGATCCTCGATTCGTTTGTTGGCCACGGCGTGCCTTCCATGCAGACACTTCGCATATCGGGCCAGTAGCACCTCCACGGTGTTGCCGGCCCGCTCGGCGACCTCTGTGGGATCGACGCCAGCATTCAGCCACGTGGACAGCGCCGAGTGGCGCAGGTCGTACGGGCGGTCGGCGAGGGGGCTCGCGACGAGTTCCGGCGGCAGGCCGAACTCGCGGGCTTCCGCCCAGACACGCGAGTAGGTCGAGGAGCCGACGAGTCCGCCGCGCTCGTTGAAGAAGAGTCTGCCGTCGTCGGCTGTACCGAAGGTGTCGATGCTGTCCTGCCAGATCGCCACGAGACCGGGCGGCAGCGGCGTCGGCCGCACGACTCTGGGATCGCGGTTCTTCAGTCCGCGGTCGTCGTGCACCTCACCCGTCTTGGTCCACTTTTTCCCTGCCGTCGGCCGGGTCCGGTGGAGGTTCGCCACGCCCCAGCCCTTCTTGGGTAGGTGGCAATCCTGGATCGCGACGCCGACGGTTTCGGCCGGACGCATTCCGGCGTAGTACATGCCGGCGAACATTCCGACCAGGCGCCTGCCCCTGGCCCGGTCGTAGCCGCCTATGTAGGAGACGGCGTCGATCAGATTGCTGGCCTGCTTCGGGTTGGCCACTACCCTGGGGTCGACAGGCACAATCCTCGCCGGTGTCTCCCAAGGGACGGCGTGGACGGGGTTGTCCTCGAACTCGCCGCGCTCCGTGGCGTAGTTGAGGGCATTGACGAGGATCTTGCGCTTGCGCTTGACCGTTTCACCCGCAGCCGCTTTACCGTCGAGTTTCAGTTTGAGTGCGTCCAGCACGCCGCGCATGACCGCAGGCTGGGCCAGATCGGAAAGTGGGGGAGAATTCTCCGCCACCCAGTCGATGACGACTCGCGCCTCTGGCGGAACATCTCGCTCACCTGGACCGGGAAGGACGAATGCCCAGTCCCGCAAGGCCCGCTGCATGGCTATATCCGCCGGACGTCCCGGTCTCTTGGGCATGAGCGCCTTCGTGACCGCGGTCAAGCCTTCGCTGATGTCATCCCGATAATTGGGTGCCGCGTGCGGCCACTTCATGCGCAGGTATTCCAGCGCGAAGGCATACCAAGTGAGAGCAGGCGGCTTTTCTTCCATAGAAGGAGGAAAGCCTGTCTCATCATCGAACAGCTCGCCGGACTCCTGGGCCATAGCCAGCTGTGAACGCAGTTTGTTGGCGAGACCTTGCGTGCGCCGTGTACGCGAGAATGGGCGACCTCCCACACTCCAGCGCAACTCGTAGGCATCTTTGCCTTGGCGCCGCTTGGGCCGGACACCCCATATTCGAACGTCGCTGGTCTTCAAGCTGCGTTTTCCTCTCTTTCTTGCAGCCATTCCATGAACACGCTCCGCCATACACGCAACTCCCCGTTCGGGAGCTTCAGGGCAGCAGGACCGGTGCCCATCTCTCGCCACCTGTAAAAGGTCCGTCGGGACGTCCCTTTTAGCGCGTCCAGGATCTCCGGAACAGTCATTAGCTCATCGCCCTTATGTTTTTGCGCATGGGGTATCCCGGAAAGGCGCATGCAGGATTCCTTACAGGGTGGTACAGAAACGGAGACGGACTGCGGTGAGCGGGGGTGGGTGGATCAGGCGTGGGGTCCTTCAGGTCGTGAGGTTGGTCCGGGCGGGTTACCAGGTGCTAGCCGCAGCTAGGGCACCAAGGAGGCTGTTCGCTTCATGTCCACCGCCAAGCAGCCAGAGCGAACACCATCAATAGTCCCGACGATCCCCGGTTTCGCTAACCGGGGATCGTCGGCTATATATCGCCCTGCGGCCCGGTGGGAACGTGCCGTCAGCGAGCCACCCGGTACACGCGGAGGGCGGGTGTGACGCCGTCCGTTTCCAGCATGAGGAGCCTCTCCTCGGTGAGTCGGCTGAGGCTGCGCTCCACAACTCGCTCACGGGCACCGAGGGCGCGGGCAATGTGCCGCGTGGCCGCGCCGGGGTGGACAGCGACATGCGCGAGAACGGCTCGGTCACGACGGAAGTCGCGTTGCAGCAGGTCTTCGGCAAGGAGTCCGGCCGCGCAGACACAAAGGCACAGCGCGGTAGCCAAGGCAGCGTGGTCCTGGCGTTGCTGAGCGGTGAAGGCGTTGAGGGCGCCGAGAGTGAAGAGGATCGGGGCGGTGAACCGCAGGGATCGAAGTGTGCCGTTGGACAGGTGGGCTCCATTGGTCGGACCTCAGGGAGGCAGGGGTCAGCATGCAGGCCAGCTAGCGTCAGCGCACGAGGCGCGACTGCGTTCGCCAGAGCCACGAATACCCGCGCCCCTTCGCTGACCTGGTCTTTTCGGGGACGTTGTACGTTGACATGATCCCAGAGGAGGGTCCAGTCCGTTGGGGCTCTTTCTCGTCTGCCGTGAGCTGAAGTGTCCGCCGACATCGAACCCAGTCCGTGGAGTTCCTTGCCATCCAGCGCAGTCGTCGCAGGTCACGGCGTTGGTGAGCGGGGACGGCCTCACCAACGCCCTTGCCAATCAAGTTAGTCGCCGCAGGTCAGCGCAGGGCGGACGACTGGATTCGCTGTCCAAGGACATGAAGCTTTCCGGCAGACACTCACTCACTGCTTGTCCCGTCTCTGTCGATCTGGGCCCTGTCTCAAGTGATCTGGTCCGATTCGCTCGTCGTGTCAGATGATCTGGTTCGCCGCGAGCGGTTGAAGAGGCTGTGGACAAAGATCGCGCGAGCGGCAGACTGGCCCCATGACCGCATCGGATCCCAAGGCTGACCATGCCGGGCGGCCGACCGCGCCATACGCTCAGCATATGTCCGATTTCATCTCCGCAGGCGCGTCAGCCGAGGATCTTCCCGCACCGGCCGAGGGCCTGCTGCTCACGCACTTCCTCACGGTCGGCGACGTCCCTCGCTCGCGGGCGTTCTACGCCGATGTGCTGGGCGGGCAGGTGGTGCTGGACGAGAACCCCTGCATCATCAAGGTCGCCAACAGCTGGATCATCATGAACCCCGGCGGCGGGCCCACCGACGACAAACCCGAGGTCGTCCTGCGCACACCGGAGGACCCCCACACCGTCTCCAGCTTCCTGAACGTACGGGTGGCGGACATCCACGACTTCTACGCCACGGCGAGCGCCAAAGGGGCCGAGTTCCTCACCCCGCCCATCGACTGCCGCGCCGAGCTGCGCTGCTACATGCGCGACCCGGACGGCTACCTCATCGAGGTGGGCCAGGCCACCGGGCTGCTCAAAGGCATCCTGGCGCGCACCGGCACCGAACCTGACCGCTGAACGGCGCCTCACGAGAGAGGCATCCCTCATGGCACACCAGCAGATCCCAGGTCTCGATCCGGCCGCGACGCCCAGCGGAACCGGGTGCGTGGAGTGCTTGGCGGGGGACGGACCGGGGTGGTGGTTCCACCTGCGGCGCTGCGCCGCCTGCGGGCACATCGGATGCTGCGACTCCTCGCCTGCGCAGCACGGCACGAAACACGCACGCGAGGCCGGACACCCCCTGCTGACCAGCTTCGAACCGGGTGAGGACTGGTTCTGGAACATCGAGACCGATCAGTACTACCAGGGGCCGGAGCTGGCCCCGCCCACCGCGCACCCGGCCTCGCAGCCCACTCCGGGCCCCCGGGACAAGGTCCCTGGGGACTGGGAGCGGCAGCTCCACTGACCGCGCTCGATCGTTGGACTCTCCGGTCCGGGAGTCAGATCTGCCGGACCGGGTCCATGGTGCCTCCGGGGCACGCGAGCGCCGCGATGTCCCATCCGGCGCGTCCGGCCCCGGCCCGGTAGGCGCTTTCGTAAAAGGCGAGGACGGCGGCACGGGGATCGGTCATTGCCTCAGCAAGGTAAGGACGGGACACCTGGTGGCTGCGCCGAACTATCCCCTTGGATCAGTTCCTCGGCGCTCTGGTCGAGCAGTTGCTGGATGACTGCATCAGCCGATGCCTCCCCTCTGGGGGCGCCCCGGCCCAGCCCCGCGCAAACCGGTCCCTTGGTCCCTCGGCATCCGGTGGCCCACGGCTGACTATCTCGATGCCGGCTCTCCTAGCTGATACTTCGCCGCGGAGGGCACCGCCGGCCTCGGGCTGCATCACCGTCTGACACGGCGCGCTGCACATCGCATTCGCGTACTTCGCGGTGGCGCCGCAGCCCGAGGCCGGCGCTCACGGTGGAGCGACCAGATATCCCGTACGAGCCGATCTCCGCCTACGGAATCCACGACACTCCCCGCATAGGATCCGGACCTGACCGGGTACCGACACGAGGCTGGGGGACATGGTGGGTGCAATGAGAACGGTGGCGGTCTACTCGCTGGGCGGCACGATCGCCATGACCACCGATCCCGCGACTGGTGGGGTCGTGCCAGCCCTGTCCGCGCACGATCTCCTCACCGCAGTCCCCGGTCTGGACGCGCGCGGTATCGAATTGCGAGTCCATGACTTCCGCCGGGTACCCGGCGCCTCACTCACCTTCGACGACCTCACTGAACTCGGCACCGCGATCGACGAGATCCTCAACCGTGGCGACGTCGACGGAATCGTGATCACGCAGGGCACCGACACCATCGAGGAGACCGCCTTCTTCCTCGACCTGCGTCACGGCCACGACGAGCCGGTCGTCGTCACCGGCGCTATGCGCAACCCGACCATGGCCGGCCCTGACGGACCCGCGAACCTGTACGCGGCCGTCATCACGGCCGCTGACCCGCGGCTGCGCGGAGCCGGGGCGCTAGTCGTCCTGAACGACGAGGTCCACGCGGCACGGCATGTCCGCAAATCCCACACCACCAGTCCTGCGGCGTTCATCTCGCCGGGGGCGGGCCCCATCGGCCGCGTTGCGGAGGATCACGTGCGGCTGCTTTCGCCCCCGCCCCGACGTCTCGGAGTCCTAAAGCCTCCCGGCCGCAAGGTACGCGTGGGCCTGTACACGATCAGCCTCGGAGACGACGGCACGCTGCTCGCAGCGTGGGACGGTCGTTGCGACGGACTCGTCATCGCCGCCTTCGGTGTCGGCCACGTCCCCCAACGGCTTGTGGAAACACTTGAGCGATTCGCTGCATCTATCCCTGTGGTCCTTGCCTCGCGCATCGGCAACGGCCCTGTCCTGACCGAGACGTACGGCTTCTCAGGTTCGGAGAAGGACTTGATCGGCCGCGGCCTCATCCCGGCCGGCGACCTCGGTCCGTACCAGTCACGGCTCCTGCTGCACGCCCTGCTCGCCCAGGAGGCTGACCGGGAAATGATCGCTGGCACCTTCGCCGCGTTGTCGAACTGCCCCCAATAGGCAACCAGCCCCAGAGACACCGCATGACCTGCACCGTCGACGCCGCTCCGGTGAGCTGGCCTTGCGCGTGGGAGCTGGGCACGTGCCGACGTTTTTACCGTGCTTCTGCTGATCACCACTCGGCTGCCTCACTCTGCGCCATAGTCTGCCGAGCATGGACCTCACGGTGTGGGCGCACGACCTGGCCGAGTCTCTCCTGGCTGACCCCCTACCGCGCCGCTGGGCACATTCTCAGGGCGTTGCCGCAAGGGCGGAGTCTCTGGCGGCAATCCTCGGTGAGGATGCCGAGCTCTTGTGGGCGGCTGCGATGCTGCACGATATTGGCTATGCGCCGTCGCTGGCCGTGACCGGGTTCCATCCGCTCGACGGGGCTCGCTGCCTCCGCGACAACTCGGCTGCGGAGGAACGTCTAGTACGGCTGGTCGCCAATCACTCGTGCGCTGTGCTGGAGGCCGAAGAGCGAGGGCTGCGGGAAGAGCTGGAAGCCGAGTTCCCAGTCCTCGAGCGCGGTGAGTTGGTGGACGCGTTGGTCTACTGCGACATGACGACCGCGCCGACCGGCGTGCCGACCACGGTTGATACCCGTTTGGCGGAGATCCTCAGTCGGTACGGCCGCGACAGCGCCGTCGGCCGCTTCATCCGCCGTGCCGAAGCAGACCTACGCGCTGCCGTGCACAGAGTCGAAGCCCGGCTCGCTGAGGCGGAACGGTAGGGCAGCGATCGGGGCTTATAGCCGACGGGAGAGGACGCCCCGTCTGCTTCCAAACGGATCTGCCATTGAGCGTGCTCCAATGACAATTGCGGCAGTGATATCACCTCAGGGATAGGGAGTCAGGCCGCCTGTGGTCCATGGTGGTCCTCCGCCACCTGCTGGGCTGCTGTCGGATTGCTTGGGTACCTGTGGATGCGCCCGGTGAAGTCGGCGAGCGATCCGTTCAGTTATGGGAGATCGCGTCGATGCCCTAGCTCTCCCGCCCGCGAGAGGTCACAGCTATGCCCCGGTTGTCCGGAGATTCGCCCTATGCGTTCACTGTCCTGCCCTCGGTCGAGGCGGTGCCAGCGGCGCGAGACCGTGTTGTCAACCGCGCGCAGCGGCTTGGGCTGGCCCTGGATGAGGAACTGAGCAATGACTTGCGGTTGCTCACTGGGGAAGTGGTCGCGAACTCGGTCAAGCACACGCAGGCCGCGTGCGTGGTATCCGTGCAGTGGACCGGAGAGCGGCTGCGTGTGGAAGTCACTGACGTTGACCCCAACTTGGTACGTCCGTCCCAGGCCGAGGCGATGGACGAAAGCGGGCGGGGTCTCTTCCTCGTTGACGCATTGGCAACCGAGTGGGGCTCACAGCCTTGTACAGCGGGGAAGAAGACTTGGTTCGAACTGGCAATCCACGCTTCCGTAGAGGAGACCGCAGCCGTAACCGCCTCACACGCTGATGAGGATCGCGCGCCAATAACCGGTGCATCCACACGGATCGAGCATCAAGCAGCCTGAGCTGCCCCAACCCAGGCCGGCATCCACCCTTACGCACCGCTGTTGGCACACCTACGGCGTCGGCCAGTACAAGATCCTCAAAATTCCGCCGCACCCGGGTATGGAGTCGGTAGCTTGGGCAAGCGGGCGCCCTTTTGCGGGGTACTGATGAGTCCGTGAACTGGTCATACCTGTCAGGCGGCTTCGGGCCCCTCCGGGGCGAAGCTGAAGGTGACGGTCGTAGGAGAGTGCCGGTGATCGAGCACGATCAAGAAGCTGGCCAGCAGACGCCGGTGCGCTTCGGTGCGCAACTCCTCCCGCCCCTGGGCCAGGGCCGCGTCAGCAAGGTCGTGTGCGGGCTGGTCGGCGACAGGCGGCCGGTGGCGCTCACCTGCAACGAGGATCGCTCGGTCGCGGTGTGGGACATGGGCGATCACCGGCAGACGGGCCGTCCTATCAAGCCCCGCGGTCATGATCCGGTATGGGGCGTGGCCTACGGTGAATTGCACGGGCGGCACGTCGCGGTCCTAGTGGGTGGCGGTCTGTGGGTGTGGGACCTGAGCGAGCGGCGGCAGCTCGGCCGCGCCCAAGTCCAGCCCCATCCGCCGGGGCGCCGCGCGGGCGCCGGGCAGTGGGCCGTGGCCTGCACCCAATTGGACGGTCGGCTGGTGGCCGTGAGCGGCGGCTATGACTGCACCGTACGGATCTGGGACGTGGCCACCGCCACGCAGCTGGGCGAACCGCTGTGCGGTCATACCGGCGTCATCCGGTCGGTGGCGTGTGGAGTGCTGCACGGCCAGCCGATCGCCCTGTCGGCCGCCGAGGACGAGACCATACGAGTCTGGGACCTGGAGCGGCGCGAACAGATCGGCCGCACGCTCACCGGCCACACCGGTCCCATCCGGGCGGTGGCATGTGGACTGCTCGACGGGCGTCCGATTGCCGTCTCCGGCAGCAGAGACCGCACGCTACGGCTGTGGGATCTCGCGGCTCCCGACCCGGCAGGCATGCCGCTGCACGGTCACACCAAGGACGTGGACGCCGTGGCGCTCACCACGGTCGCCGGACGGACGGTCGCCGTCAGCGGCGGCGAGGACGTACGGGTGTGGGACCTGCGGACCGGCCGCCAGGTCGGACCGCCCCTGTTCGACGGCCGGGACATTGCCCAGGTCGAATCGCTGGCCTGCGGGACGCTGTACGGCCGCCCCATCGCGCTCGCGGTCAACGGCAGTGATCGGATACGCGTGTGGGATCTAGAGGAGCACCGCCGCACAGCCTCCCTCGAACGCGTACGGATTGCCGACGAGTTGCCGGCGAGCTGGACTGATCCGGCAACGGGCGATGTCTACGACCTGACCCGTCCCCTCGTCGACCAGGATGGCGGCACGTGGGAGGTTGTGGACTACGACGGCTTCGAGCCGATTGTGTGCGAGCATCCGCTGGAGCCACGCGTCACCTTGGGTATCGCCGACGCGCACGCCGAGTACGGCTTTGACGAGGCGGTCACTCCGGGGCCGAAGCGTCGCAAGCCGGCGCGCACCACGCACTCCATCCATCGGCAGTACTTCGAGTTCCAGGTCCTGGACGAGGACCGGGTCCTCTCGGCCGAGCAGCTCGCCGATCTCGCCGACCGCTACCCGAAAGCGAAGCTCAGCCCGACCAGGATGGTGTGGGACCACGACCCCTGGGACGACGAGGAGGACAGCGAGCCCGGCCGGCTGTTCGGTGAGCGGGAAGTCGACGAGCTGCTGTGTTCCTCCTTCGATGCCTTCCTGGAGTTCCAGGCGTACGGCCTGCGATGCCTGATGTTCCGGCTGCCGACAGCGCGGCTGGGGCTGGAAGCCGTCACACCCTTTGTCTTCGGCAGCCGCGTCGGCCACGGTCTCTCAGCGCGGGTGCGTGGCGCCGACCTGCTGGTCAGCTTCGATCACATGGAGGCCGACGGCGAACTCGCCCACTGGCGGGAACGGCCCAACACCTGGCTCAAGCCACTCCTCCCCCTGCGTGCGGACCTCGCGGGCGGCGACCTCTCGGCGGCCTACCTGGGCTGGCTCAAAGCCGCCCAGGAGTCAAAAAACCGGGACGACCTCGTACCTCCGCCACGACCGGTGACACTCCGGGAGATGTCCCCACAACTGAGGAAGCTGGCCACCTTGCTACATCTCGACCGCTGGGCCCGAAGGCGTCTCCCGTGACGCGACACGGCAGCGAACTCCAGTAGTTGCCAGGTGAGCCGGGCCGCATCCTCTGTCGGCCTCCAGGACCAGTCGGCGTTCGTCCACACGCTCAACCGCCTCCGGCCTGGCCACGAGCCGCCTGGTGCCCGCACTCCTGGAGCAGCACCAGCAGGCAGACGGGACCGTAGCGGTGTGCCGGACGTGCTGCGGAAGTGGATCCCGAGCATCCTGGCAGCTGCGCACCGGAGACCAGGAAGACGCCAGTAAGCGCGGCGAGGGCGGCGTCGAGTTGCTCGTCGGCGACCCCAAGGGCGGTGGGATGTGCCGCGAACAGGGTGGTGGCGTCGTGGCCGTCGGCTTGCTCACGCTGTTCCTCTTCTCCGACACCACGGAGCACGACGCTCCCACGCGGATCCGTGTGGACTCGCACCTGGACGTCCCCTCACGCCTGGAGGCCCCGGTCGGCGGCGAAGACAGCGAGGTCAGCGCCGCGAGAGAGCCGTCGACGCAGAGCCACGAAGCTGGTGATGGATGCTAGGCCGCAGCATCGGCCCGGTGAGTTCTGGCGGAGCTTGCAGGCCATCCAGCAGTTGAATGATCTTGTCGATGTTGGTCAGCTTGCGGGCTCCGGACTCGAGCATCGACAGGAAGGCTTGGCTCAAGCCGGTGAGTGCGGCTATGTCGTCTTGGCGGATCCCACCGTGCTGTCTGATCAGCTGGCACATACGCCCGAATTCTCGGTTGACCAAGGCTTGCCGGACATCGGGTAACTGCCAGACGCCCATGGGGACGCTGCACGCGGTCCGTTCCTGGTGCCGGTTGTCGCGACTGCAACCGGCACACAGGTCTTCCCTGTTGTACCGGCTCAGACGGCACCGGCAGAGGCTGCAGAGGCGGGTGACGCCAGCAGGCGTGGGCGTGCTTCTCACGGCGCTCACGACGATGTGCTCCGTGCCCGACGGCGAGAGGGCGGCATCTGACGAGCGTCGAGACGGGTAGTCACTGCCGGCCATCCCATCCGTGCGTGCGCTCGGGCAGCTGCTGGATGCGTCACCCCAGGCCTTCGTGTCGGGGAGCGCCGTACTCAATCCCTGATCGGGCACCCGTTGCCTCCGGTAGTCGGTGATGCCCTCAGACTGGCGCCAGCCACAACGAAGGCCCCGGACAGACTGTCCGGGGCCAATTCCTCTTGTTTTTAGCATCCTTGAAGGAGCGTCAGGAGACAGCCCTGCTGGCCTCATCCAGTACGGCTTCCCACGGGTACCGGCGCCCCGGCATCCCTGCCCGCGGCTCGGCGAGCGGCCACACCTCGTCTCCGTAGATCAACCGCACCCCGGAATCGTGAAGGGCTTTGATGTGCCCCTCCCATGCGGGGTGGCGAGTATGCGCGGCGTTCACCCGGGGCCAGACGACTACCGGGACGTCCAGTGTCCCGATGGCTTCGTTGACCTGTGTCAACGCCTGGTTGTCTGAGATCCCCAGGGCGAGCTTGGCGACGGTGTTGGCACTCGCCGGGGCGACGACGTAGCAGTCGACTGGCGGATGCGGCCGGGAGTCGCCCGGCAGGCGTGATTCGGCCCGTACGGGAAGGCCGGTCGGCCCTTCGAGCTCCGTGGTCTCCCCGCTCGCGCGGAGCCACTGACCTGCGGTCGGTGTGAGCGTGACCGCGACGGTCCAGCCCCGTTCGAGTGCCGGGACCACGAGCCCTGTTCGCAGTTCCTCGATCCCGCCGGCGCTCGATCCGACGACGCCCAGCACCTTGCCCTGCATCGAACTCACTGCACCGCCCTGCATCGTTGGGCCATGGTCAGCAGCTCGGACGAGTGGCTGCCGCCGGTGACCGGGGACTGTTTCCTCAGGTCGCGAAGGGTCTCGCGTACGCGTGGATTGTTCCGCAGGAGCTGCGGCGAGGTGCCTTCGGCCTCCCGCAGCTCGCTGAAGGACTCGCCGACGCGACCCCTGAGGCAGAGGCCGCGGGCGTAGTCGATGCGATGGGACACGGCGCGTTCCGCCGCCATGTGGGAGACGTCGATGCCGCCATGCTCGACGACGTACGGGATGTTCTCCAGGTCAAGCTCGATCGACAGGCGGTGCAGCTCGACGTTCGTCGAACCGAAGCAGGTCTGCCAGTGGTTCTCGTCGGAACCGAGCCGGTCGGCGAGCCGCTTCGCTTTCTCCAGTAGGGAGTTGGCGGTTGGGCGATCCTGGTGACGTGCGGCGGCCACAGCAGCTCGCAGGTGAATCATGCCAAGCAGGCTCAAGGCGGCCGGGTCGTCGTCGTGAACCTGACTGGCGAGCCAGGCCGCCGCGGTATCGCCGAGTTCGAGGGCGTCCTCGTAGCGCCCGTTGGCCAGCAGTGCGTGCGTGCCGGAGCGGGCAGCGGACACAAGCGACAGCGGGTCCTCGGATTCGTCGGCGGCCCGCATGGCTCGCTCGGCCGCGAGCCACGACAGGTCGGACTCGCCGACCTTGGCGAGGGTGGTCGCCGCCAGGTGATGCGTACGAGCCGAGACGGCGAGGCCGCGTCTCCGCTGATCGCCATGCGGAAGGTCTTCCAGCTCCTGGGCGGTCCTCAGCAGGCCGGGCAGGGCGGCGATGACGTCGCCAAGAACGCCGGCCTGGTAGTCGCCCCAGCCGCGCTCGACGAAGACCTGCGCCTGGTCCGGCCGCGGCAACTGCCGCTCCGCCGTGGGACCGAACAGCAGCTTGGACAGCCGCCGAGGGCTCATCGACGCATCGCGGACGGCCGGCACGTCGTCCATGTGCTTTTCCTCGTCCTCCAGGAGGACGGGCTGACCCATCAAGTCACCGAGCGGGATACGCAGTACACGAGCGAGCTCAGCGAGCTTGTCGATCCTGGGCGGCTTCCGCACGCCTCGCTCGATCTTCGACAGCCAGTCGGTGCTGTGACCGACGAGGCCGGCGAGGACAGGCTGCGTATAGCCCCGGCGCTCGCGGTAGAACGCGATACGCTCTCCGATGCTGAGGTGATCACCAAGACCACGCATGCGCGCTGCCTCCCCCACTTTGGTCCGTCATCCACGGTAGCGGCCGAGCAGGCCGCGAGATCAGGGAGCGATTCGGGCTGCGGTGCCGTGCTCAACATCCGCTTTCGGGCCTAGAACGGGCCGGACACTTTGTCCGGCTACACCCACGCGTCCACGAGGCGCCGGGGTTCTACTCGTCCGCCATCACGGCCAACGCTCGATGCCGTGGGGAACTACCTACGTTGCGGCGCAACGCAGTGGAAGTCTCCGAGCCGAGCCCAACGCCGGATCACGAAGTGCGCACGGACGTCCTGATCATCCAGGAGTTCCGTGAACCTGCTGCCAACCACCACAAGCACCGACGTCGAGGAGCAGCAGCCGAGCGTGGCTATCCTGCCTGTCGGCTCGTTCGGGCAGCACGGCCGCTACCTGCCGTTGATCACGGACTCGGCTATCGCCTGCATCATCGCCCACGAGATGGCGGACGCCTATCCGGTGCATTTACTTCCTCCGGTGACGGTGTCGTGCAGTCAAGAGCACGGTTCCCGGCCAGGCACGGCCAGTATCAACGCCAAGACGTTGTTCGCGGTGATCGAGGACATCCGGGAGTCGCTCGCTCTTCCACCGTGCGCCGCACACCGTCATGCGTCCGGGCTGGCAGGATCGTGCGTCATGCCACCGCACCCACTGCTGAATGCTGAATCCGTCGACGCGTTGGAGCCCTATCTTGAAGAGGTAGGCACCATCTTTCATGCCTTCCGGGAGCAGGACTCCGGCTGCGTGTCATACGGGGTCACCGTCGGTGACGAGCAGTGGTTCGTGAAGGGCGCGACCGAGTCGGAGGCGACAGTCTCGCTGCGCCGCGCAGTGAAGGTACATGCCGCCGTCCAGCATCCGGTGATCGTGCCCCTCCAACACTCCTTCGACATTGCCGGTGGATTGGCTCTCGTCTATCCATGGGTGGACGGCACAGTCCTGTACCACCCCACCGTCTCCCACCACGGTGGCCGTACTGCTCCCGACAGTGCGATGGCCCGGTTCCGCAGGCTCCCGGTACCGGTGGCCCTCCGAGTCCTGGAGCAAGTCCTCGATGCGCACCTAGCCGTCGAGCGAGCGGGGCTCGTCGCTGTCGACTTCTACGACGGCTGCCTGTTGTACGACTTCGACTGCGACCGCATGATGCTCTGCGACTTGGACGAGTACCGTCCCGGTCCGTTCATCCTGGAGGCCGATAGGTTGCCGGGGTCGAGGCGCTTCATGGCCCCCGAGGAGTTCATCAGGGGCTCGACCATCGATATCCGGACGACCGTGTTTGAGCTTGGCCGTGCGCTTCGTCTGCTGCTGGACGCCGGCGATGAGGAGCAGGAGTGGCGGGGCTCGCCTTCACAGCTGGCGATCACAGAACGTGCCACAGCCGATGATCCGGCCGACCGATTCGCTTCGGTCAAAGCCCTCACCTACGCATGGCGTGCCGCAAGCAGGACATCGGGGTGATCTTTCTACTGTCGAGGTGCGCGACTCGGCACGGCCCACTGTCTACCGTATGGACGCCGAGCCACCCTCATGTCGATCAGTGGTCACAGGAGAAACGGGCAAGGATTCGTGCCCGGCGCAGCGACTGGTGTTGAACCAAAGCCCTCTACCCACAGGCTATGGATAGGGGGCGGTGCTGATATTCGGTACCGACGTCGAGGCTGACGTCCTAACCTCTCTGTCAACGCAATGACGGAGACGAGTAGCCCGGGATCACGCGAGCCGAGAGAGCTGCTGGCAGCTGAGAAGGCAGCCTCGCGCCCCAGGGTGAATCCCCTCCCGAGTGCGGGGAGGAACGGCCTCACGGATGGCCCAATGCCCCGCCGGTTGACCCCCGTGACCGGGTCGTGAATGAGGCCACTACCTGGTGGTGGCGAAGGTGCGGTGGCACCGCGAGTTGCCCCTTCTCGCCCGCGCTCCCAAGGGATCACGTCATGACGACTGATCGAATGGAGCACCGGGATGATCGATGTCACCCTGATTCGCCAGAATCTGGTCTACGTCCAGCAGGCGCTGGCCAAGCGGGCAATTCACGTCGACCTCGATGGGTTCCTGCGCCTGGACGATGACTACCGGCAGGTGCGCACCGAGGTGGAGCGCCTGCGCGGGGACCGAAAGAAGGTCTCGGGCAAGATCGCGAAGTGGCAGAGGGCCGGTGAGGATGCGGCAGGCCTGCACGCAGAGGCGACCGCCCTCGGCAAACAGTTGACCGCCGCCGAGACCCGGCTCGACGAACTGGAAGAGGCACGGCAGTCATTTCTTGATCCGCTGCCGAATCTACCCGACGCGGACGTACCGTCCGGTGGCAAGGAGAACAACGAGGTCGTCCGTGAAATCGGCCAGCGCCCGAAGTTCGGCTTCGTACCGAAGGACCACGTGGAGCTCGCCCGTACGCTCGGGCTGGTCGACTACGAACGGGGTACGAAGCTCGGCGGCAGCGGCTTCTGGCTCTACCGGGGAAACGGCGCGCTCCTCGAATGGGCGCTGCTGAACTACTTCGTCGAGGCCCATGTGCGGGACGGCTACGAGTTCGTGCTGCCACCGCACGTGCTGACGTTCGCAGCCGGGTACACGGCGGGCCAGTTCCCAAAGTTCGCTGACGAGGTCTTCGTCCTGGAGGAGGGCGAGCAAGGTCCGGAGCGGTTCCTGCTGCCGACCGCGGAGACGGCGCTGGTCAATCTGCACCGGGAGGAGACGCTACCCGAGGCCGAACTGCCGAAGCGGTACGTCGCGTACACGCCGTGCTACCGCAAGGAGGCCGGCGGATACCGAACGGCCGAGCGGGGGACCCTGCGCGGGCACCAGTTCAACAAGGTCGAGCTGTTCCAGTTCACCCACCCCGATGCCTCGGACGCCGCCCACGAAGAACTCCTCGGCAGAGCGGAGCAGTTGGTTGCAGAACTGGATCTGCACTACCAGATCACGCGGCTCGCGGCCCAGGACACGAGCCCAGCAATGGCGAAGACATACGACGTCGAGGTGTGGCTGCCCAGCGTCGGAGCGTACGTCGAGGTCAGCTCGGTATCGAACGCCCGCGACTATCAGGCCCGGCGCGGCAACATCCGTTACCGACCCGGGCAAGGAAGGTCGGCGTATCTCCACACGCTCAACGCCTCAGGGCTCGCCACCAGCCGTCTGGTGCCGGCGCTCCTGGAACAGCACCAGCGGGCCGACGGCACCGTGGCGGTCCCGGAAGCCCTGCGGAGGTGGATCCCTAGCGGCGTCCTCACCGCCGCGCTGAACTCACAGTGACTCAGGCCGGGCGTGTCCAGCCGGGACCTCGCCCGGCTCTCGGACAGGCCTCGCCGCACGGGCCGGCGCGGCCTGTTCCAGGCAGATTCTGCTCGCTCAGGCAGCTGGGTCAGGGCTGCTGCTTTGGGAGCCAACGGATCTCGCCGATGTCATTCGGGCCGTGGAGGAACTTCATGAGAACCGACACCATCTGCGCCAAGATCTGCGTCTGCTCGACCAGATCCACGCTTCGTCCAATCGCCGACCAAGGAGTTCCTGCGTGCCCCGAGCACCCTTCCAAGTCCTAGTCGTACCGTTCCGCCGAGTCGGCGATCAGGTCGAGTTCGCCGTTCTGCGACGCGCGGACATGAGCGTCTGGCAAGCCGTGGCTGGAGGTGGTGAAGTCGGCGAGAGCCCGGAGGAAGCCGCAGCGCGCGAGGCCCGTGAAGAACTCGGCTTCGACGGGCCCGTACCGCTGTATCCGCTGCAGAGCACAGCCAGCATCCCAGCACGGCTCATCGCCGAGCGCGGCAACTGGCCCGTCGGAACCTACGTCGTACGAGAGCACTCGTTCGCCACCGACCTGACCGACGTGAAGATCAAAATCTCCCACGAGCACACCGACATCCAATGGCTGGACTACCAAGCGGCCCACGATGTGCTCCGGTTCGACAGCAATCGCACCGCTCTCGGCGAGTTGCACGAGCGCCTGCTGGCCGCCGACCTGCCACCCCCGGTCGATTGATCACCCGTGGCTGAAGCCCTCGAACAGTCCGCACGGTCATACTCGGTGCTCACGGCCCGCGAGTGTGCGCCATGACGATTCTCTGTTGCAGTTCCTCCGAGACCTCGGCCTCCGACGGAACGGGACAGAAGGCGAGCAGCCATCGAGATGACGTGTCACACCGACAGTCAAGGTCGAAGATCACCAGCCGCTGCATAGAAGCAGACCCTACGGGAGGCTAAGAGCCATCGGATCCACAGGCATATCCGCTCGCTCTTCTCGGACCCGAGGTGGTGCTTAGGTACGGCCGCGGGGACCTGTCGACCTACGGCCGAGGCGGACCCCCCGGGCCTCGGCGACCGCGTCCAGCGCCTCGACTTGCCAGTCGTAGAGGTACGTCATCGTGCGGCAGTACGCCAGCACGTGCTCGTGCGCCTCTGCAGTGCCGATCCTCAGCAGGGAACGTAAGGCAGCCTCGTGGGCGCCCGACCACGAGCCGGGGCCGAGGAGCGACGTCAGGGGCGTGAGGCGCTCAGGTGTGCCCCGCTCGGTCAGCGCGGCGGACGCAGCCTCCCGCGCCGGGCGTGACGTGGCGAGCCGTCCTCCGACGGGAGCGGCGTAACTGGCCTTCAGTGTCGGGGGTGGTGACGCGGCGAGCCGGCCCAGGACGGTGGTCGCCTCGGCTTCGGGGCGGGCGGCGAGCGCCATGACGAGCCGGTCGGCCAGGTCCTCGCTCAGATCGTCCACGCCGTCGGCGAGCGCGCCAAGGAGGGGCAGGGCTGGGGCGCCGATCCGGCCTAGGGCGTGCACGGCGGCGCGGGCGATGTCGGGTTCGGTGCCGTGCGGCGCCACGCTGTGCGTGACGAACTCCCCGAGCACCTGGGCGGCCTCCGCCACGGAGAACGCGCCCAAGGCCGTCACCGCCTGCGCCCGTACCGCCTCGTGCGGGGACCGCGCGCAGGCGAGCACAACCGGAAGGGTGTCCGGCGCGCCGATCAGGCCGAGGGCCCGCACGGCGCGGGCGCGCACGGTGCCGGGTTGCTCCTCGTCCTCAGCCAGGGCCGCGAGGGGCGCAGCGGCCTCCGGGTGCCACAGGGCGCCGAGCGCGTCCGCGGCGGACGTGCGCACCGCCGTCGGGGCCGTGTCGTCAGCAAGGACGGTCAGCAGCGCCAGGACGGTGTGCCCGATCCCCCCAACGCTCGCGCCGCACCGCGCTTCTGCTGACCGTTGCAGTTCAACTACGAGCGGCTCACGCGCGCTTGCAGGGCCGGAATCGCAGCGATCTTCGCCCCGTCAAGGTGGTCCCAGAAGATCCCCTTGGGCCTGTGCGGAGCAGTGCACTCGATGACTTCGTCGGGTGTGATGACCAAGTCGACGTTCACATCGTGCTCGGTGACCGGAATCGGCGTGTCGATTACCTGTATTGAGTGAACGGTCGTGACTACCAGTGTGTCAGGTCCGACGAGTCCGGCCTCTGTCAGGAGCGCGAATTCGAGGTCCGAGTAGCCGGCTCCCTTGCCGATGCGAGCACCGCTGCGGTTGACCGCGACGCTGCCGAGTACTACGACGTCCACCGGTCGTAGAGCGTCGACCTCGACGGTCGGTGCGATCGTCGCGGCAATCCGGCTGGTTGCCGCTTCGGTCGGCGGTACGTCGAGCGCGGCAGGGTCAAGCAGGTAGAACGGTTTGGGTGTGGCCAGCTTCGGCACCGCCATGTAGACCAGCTTGCCATCTTCCAAAGCACGCGCGCGAACAGGAAGCTGTGCTTTGTCCGGGACGGATTTGATGACGTCAGCAGTAATCCACCTGTCAAGTTCGGCGAGCCGAGCGGCGGCTTGCTCGGAGCCCTTGAAGTTGGGGATTCGGCCATAGGCGGTGTCGTCGTGGACAGCGCCGGCCGCGTCGAGGGCCCTCCAGACCTGGGTTCGTACGAGTTGCTTGGCGTCGTCGTGCATCGGGGGCACCCAGGTTCTCCTCATATCTACGTCGTTGCCATGAGCGCAAACAGCCGGTCGTGGACATCGGCGACGATGTGTTCCTGCCGCCAAGCTCTTAGTTCGCGTGCCGCGCTGAAGACCACGTTCAATCCTCCTCCGCCCCGAGTCTCCTCCAACTCCGCAATGGCCTCGGTCAGCGTAGTCACGGCTGCATCGATCTCGCGCTGACGGATGTAAGCGAGCGTAAGGTTCCCGAGCACGATCGCGCGTGACTTTCGTCGATCTTGCAGTTGTGCTGCGGTTGCCTCAAGGAACTTCTGTGCACGCCGGTGCTGTCCGAGCGACAGATAGCACGACCCCGCCAGACGGCCGAACTGCGTCGTGGACACGAGGTCGGCTGCCGCGTCCATCCCGTCTGTCTGCTCCAACTGCCGCTGCGCTTGGGCGAGAGCCCGCTCGCACTCCCTCGCCTCACCAAGCATGGCGTGAGCCTCGCCGGCGTGAAGGAGCGCCAGGCCAGTCACGGCGGGGCTGGTCAACCGAGCCGTGTCGGCGGCGTGCAGGGCTAGGTTCAACCCGCTGCGTGGGTCCTGGGCTCCGTAGAGGGCGACGTAGCAGTTCCGTAGAAGCGCACGTCCTTCGAGCGTGGGATCGCGAAGACGGCGGGCGACCAGGACGCTTTCGTCGTAATAGTCACGTGCTGTGGCATGGTCGCGCCGCTGTGAAGCATCCCAGACGAGTTGCCCCATGAGCGTCAGTGCGTCGGCCTGGAGCGCAAGGATCTCTCGCTCCGCTCGTCCATGCGAAGCCCTTCGTGCCATGAGGGTGATCAGGCTGAGCTGCTCTCCGCCCTTGGCGAGCAGGCTGGAGGACGGCGCTCCATCGTATTTGGTCGCGAGTTCATCGAATGTGCGGCGCAGGTCAGCTGTCGTCATCAGATCCACTTGGGCGGCATCCGAGATCAGGGATTCCCTGTCCGCGGACCGACGGCTTGATTGCCCGATGTCTTCCTGTAAGTGGAGGCCGAGTTCATCAATCGAGATCTGGAGGGCGCAGGCGAGACGCGGGCGCATCCACGGCTGAGGAGAAGCCGTGCCCGACTCCCAGCGCACGACGGTAGAGCGGTCGACGCCCAGCAGTTCAGCGAGAGCTTCCTGTGTAAGGCCCACCCCTTGGCGCCGCTCGGCCAGCCGCTGCCGCCTGCGTGCCATTACCTGCACCCCCAGTTTCCTCGACGTCGTGTACCGGACAGACACCCAGGTCATGCCCGTCGGTGCCACATGGATGCATCGCATGTGCTTCAAATCTGCTCTGGGACCAAGGGAGTTGGTCCGCTTCGGTGGAGTCCCATACTCCTCACGATGAAGGACTCCACAGTGTTGGTCATGCGGACGTCCGTCTCCCAGCAGAGCAAGGGACTAGACCCTCTCGCTGCGGGGCGCACCTTGACCTCCAGGCCTTGGGAGCACACCCACGTACGTGACAGCGCCACAGAAGCGGATCTGGAGCGTCACAACCGTCGGTGCCAACGGTGTCGATGTGTCCTTAGCCGGTACAACGAGGAGCCATATTGCAGCGGTTGTTCGCGCATCGTGCGGCACCAGGCTGAGCCCGCACCCACCGTGCCGACGGAAGTATGGGCACGTATTGACGTTCAGGAAGCCCTGTACGCCCGCGACTTTGGCCGACTGTGTCACCTGGTTCGCACGGCAGGTGGTCTGCGCCAAAGCGACATGGCCGACCTCACCGGGTTAAGCCAGGCTTTCTTATCCATGCTGGAGTCTGGCGCGCGGAGGCTGACGAATATCGACAAGATTGTCGAACTCCTTAACGGACTCAATACGCCAGAGGAATTCACTGGGCCCATGCTCCGAATGCCGACCTGGACGGACGGGCCCGACGGATGGCGTGGCATGCGCGAATGATTGGATGCTGAACTGCTATCCGTCCGTGGCCAGCGCATCGCCAATAGTCACAGGAGAGAACTGACAACGTCATGTGAACGGCCCTGCACTCCTCCGCCAAGTATCGCGGGGGTGGGCCATGTTGTCGGTGGATCACAGGGCCGGCGCCATCACGTCCATGGTGGCCAACGGAGATGCTCATGCAGCTCACTGAAGGGGTCGGACCTCTCCGTCAGCGTGACGGCAAGTTCGCTGTCCGCCTCTCCAACTCTGCGAACCACGATTGTCTCAAACGGATACCCTCGACGCGTTCCTGCCCACCCTCTGAGGCTTCCGTCGTAATGTGCCCTGGGACAGGACCAGGGAAGCCGAGTGATGGGGAGCAGTATGGACTTCCGGCCGATTGAGCGCGCTTCTGGGGCGTTCCAGCAGTCGGTGACCATCAACGAGGTCCGGGGGATCTGCCGACGAGTCTTCGGTGCCGACGCCCGGGTCCTGTCTGCCACCGAGTTGGGCGCGGGCATGTACAACAACACCTACCGGATCGAACTCGAAGGCCAGGAGCGGCCAGTCATCCTGCGGGTTGCCCCGGAGCCAGGGCGGCAGTTCCGCTCCGAGCACCAGCTGATGCGCAACGAGTACGCCAGCGTGCCGTGGCTCGCGGTGATCGCACCGCTCATGCCGCAGGTGATCGCTGCGGACTGGTCGCATGAGGTGATCGGCCGGGACTACATGGTCCAGACTCTCCTCGACGGTGTCCCCGCCCCGGACCGCCTCGGCGACTATCCCCGCGCACTCTGGCCCGCGTTCTTCCGGCAGATGGGCACGATCGCCCGCGACGTGCACGCTGTACGCGGCCCGCACTTCGGGCCCGTCGCCGGTCCGGCGTACGGCACCTGGAGCGAGGCGGTGATCGCGTCCTTGGAGGAGATCGCCACCGACCTGGACAGCGTCGGTCTGGACGCCGCCGATCTGCGCAAGGTCGCCGCCGTGGCCGAGCATGAGCGTGCCGTCCTCGACGAGATCACCGAACCCCGGCTTTTGAGCGGCGACCTCTGGACCGTCAACGTGATGCTCGACGGGACCTCGCTGGAGCCGGAGATCACCGGAGTACTCGACATGGACCGCACGTGGTGGGGGGACAGGCCCGCTGACTGGACGATCCGGATGGCGATGGCGAAGCCTGACGAACGGGAGGCGTTCTGGGAGAGCTACGGCCTGCCGGATCGCTCTGCCGCAGCGATGTGGCGCTCGCGGATCTACGAAGCCCGGCACCTCGGCGCCATCCGCCTGGAGCGCCACCGCCTTTCCAACACCGACGGGGTACGCGAGAGCTACTCCGCGATGAGGGCGGTGTTGGCCAGCCTGACCTGAGACGGCTCACGCCACCAGCTCGCACCAGGCCATTGTCGTTCGGTGAAGGCGTCTCGCGGTGGCGGCTCTGACGCGACCATGAACGGACATCCGGAAACCAGCGAGCGCACTGCGTACACCGTCTCGCAGTACTCCTTCCGACGGCGCCCGGTCGAGCTCGTCACGCTAGATCAGCTCATGGTGTTACCCGACTTCAGCTGGCGATTGCGGTAGCGGCAATCCGGCTCAGGAGGTGGGCGGTGGGTAGCCGCCACAGGGCTTCGCTCTGTAGACCGGCGAGCGCGGCGTTCCGCGCCCGGGTCGCCCAGCTGGAGCGCGACGCGGTAGATGCACTGGTAGGTGTCGGTCCAGCGGGCCGGGCCTGGCATTCCACAGCGGTGAAATTGGCGGCGCTCAGCACGGTGGGCCAGTCGGTGTGACGATGCCGCTCGGGCAACCGTGAGTCGCCGAAGCTGAGCGGGTGCCAACCAGTGACAACGAGACGTCCACCCCGACGAAGAATCCGGCGTGTCCCGTCGGCTGCCGGCGCGCGATGGTCGGCGTATTGAAGTGCGTCGATGGAGACGGCCGCTGACACGCTCGTATCCCGAAGTCCGGTGCTGGTCAGGTCGTTCACCACGAAGTGGGCCCTACCTGCCATCGCAAGCGCGGCGGCTCGTTGCCGAGCTGGGCCACCGCGACCGGCGAGAAGTCGACTCCGACCAGGTCGGCGTGGGCTGAGTGGGCCAGCCAAAGGCCGGGGCCGCCGCGCCCACACCCGAGGGCAGCTAGGACGTCACTCTCCTCCTGCCTCAGGGCAGCGGCGAGGTGGTGCAGCAGATCGGAGGAGAGGATGGGGAACGGCTCAATCTCCGGCGTCAGCGGCGGATCCACGATCCGGGCCACCCGGCTGAAGCCGCCAGCGCGGGCCTCGCCCTGGAACAGCGCGTCGAATTCGCCTGCCGGTGTCGCCGGGTACTTCTCTTGCCTGGCGTATGGGGTGCTCGGCTCACGGTGCACGCTTTACGTCCCTTCCCGGGTCCCGGCTCGGCTGCGGCGGGCGGTCCAGTGTGGTCTGCGCCGGGGTTCCCGGGGTGACCACGATGGTGATCTGGGAGAGCAGTCGCTCGGCTTGGCGCTCTACGGTGGCGGCGTCCGGGCCGGTGACGATGAGGTGGCCGAGGCGTCCGCGGTTGGCCTGTGCCTGCCCAACGGTCTCGCCGACGGCTGTGCGCAGCCGGACCGAGGGCACGCCGGGGCCCGCCTGCGGCAGGCCGATCACCGCGACCAGGCGGCCGGCGCGCGGGCTGGTCAGGAAACGTACGGTGGCGTGCTCGTGGCGGGCTGGAGTCAGGTCGGCGGGGCGGCCAAGGGCGGTGTCGAGGAGCGCCGCCCACGGATCGATGCCCAGCGCGTGCTGAAGGAGAACACCGATGTGTCCGGCGCCGAGTCGGGCACCGATCTCGATGACCGTGCAGCGGCCGTCATCGGTGACGATCACCTCCGTATGGGAGGCCCCGTTGCGGATCCCCACCGCGGCGATCGCGCGCTCCACCTCCTGCTGCACGGGCCGCTCGGCGCCCGGCGGTAGAGCGGCGGGCAGGCTGTGACCGACCTCAACCCGGTGCGCGCCGGGGGTGAGCGTCTTGCGTGTGGCACACAGATGCGTCGTCCGGCCGTGGTGGGTGAGTGATTCGACGCTGTACTCGGTGCCGTTGGCGTAGTCCTGGACTAGGACGCGTGGATCGCGCGGCATGCCATACATGCCGCGCGGGGCGCCCGCCGCCCGCCAGGCGTCGGCCGCACGGCCAGGGTCGGTCACGACGGTGACTCCGGCGGAGCCCGCGCCGTCGGCGGGCTTGATGACGGACGGGAAGGTGATCTGCCCGGCCGCGCACCGGCGCAGCAACTCGTCAGCGTCGTCGATGATGCGGGTGCGGGGCGCGGTGACGCCGTGGCGGGCGAATGCCTCGGCCATGTCCGCCTTGTTGCGGGCGGCAGCCGCGCGGCCCGGGTCGTTGCCTGGCAGGTCGAGGGCGGCGCACGCCTGAGCGAGCAGTTCGGTGAGGTACTCGTTGGTGGTGGCCACGGCATCGGCGCCGATCCGGCGGGCGTAGCCCACGATGTCCTTCAGGGCCATCTCGGGCTGGGAGAAGTCAGTGAGCAGGCAGCCGGACAGCACCTGTTGGAGGTCGGCGCTGTAGGTGGCATGCGTGGCCAGATCGGTGACGGCATGGACCTGGTAGCCGGAGGCGGCTGCTGTCGCTGCGATCGCGCCGGACTCGGGGCCGGCCGCCTCCAGCAACAGGACGCAGGGCGGTCTCACGACAGGTAGTCCAGGCAGGCGCCTTCACGGACCGTGTCGAGGGTGAAGCAGTGGAAGCCGCCGCCGAACAGCCGCCGGTGCCGGTGCCGTACGGGCACTACGGTGAAACCCTCGGTTTCGAGGGTTTTGATCAGACCAGTGCAGTCTTCGTTGACGAGCACCGTTTCTTCGTCGAGAGACAGGACGTTGAGGTCGATGTACGGGCTGGTGAGGACCAGGTCGGCGTCGTCGTAGGCGGGGAACGCCCCCGGGTCGGGCTCGGGCGGGACGATGAACTTCCACGCCTGCAGGGCCCCGGGCAGCAGGTCGCGGATGCCGTCGTGCCGGGCGAGGAACACCCCAGGTCGCAGCGCCAGCAGCATGGAATCGATGTGGTTGTCGGCCATCCGGTGCACCCGATGGATGCGGTATCGGTCGCCGAGGTGCCGCTCCAACCAGTCCACGCCCTGGCGGTGGTTGTCTTGGGCGATGTTGACCACCAGGTCGCGGCCCAGGCGAAGGATCTGGGCGCCGTCGAGCATCATCTCGAAGCCGACATCGTACGGGCTCGGCTGTGGGTCGGCGACCGGCTCGGTGGGGCCACCCAGAGTTGTCGCGGCATCCCTGGCGTAGGACAGGTCGAAGGAGAGATCGGTGAGGGTGGGGCGTGGCATCGTCGTCCACCGGGCACCTGCCTCGTAGTAGCGGCGGAAAACCGGGGCCAGGAGGCGGGTCTCCAGGTAGCGGGAGCGGATCGCCGGCGGCGTCTCGATGATCTCGTCGCCGAGGATCAACGTGTTGTCGCGGATGTTCAGGGCCGGAGTGGGAGCGGCCTGCCAGCCCAGCCCGGCGATGGGCGCAGCGTCCGGCGGCAGCGGCAGAGGCCGGTGCACGGTAACGCCGAGACCGGCGAGCGTCGCGGCCAGGGCCTCGACGTCCTGGTGGAGTTCCTCGGTGAAGCGCCGCTTGACGCTCCAGTTCTGCGCCGTGCCGCCGCCTGCGGCGGCCAGGCGGGGGTAGGCCCAGTCGGAGCGGAAGCCGGTCAGGTTCTCGTGGTGGAACAGCTCGAAGGTGACGTCACGCTCGTGGGACAGGTAGTTCTCGGCGGAGCCGACGATGATCTCGCGCAGGGTCGTGAAGTCGTCGTAGCTGGTCAGCTGCATGGGGTTCCTCATCTGCGACGGGACGGGATTCGGCAGGGCGGTCACCGGGTTCTCGCCGCGGCCGGCAGGCGGCGTTCAGTGAGCTGGCGGCCGTGGCGGGCACGCAGCACCACGCCGTCGTCGGTGAGCTGGAGGGTGCGCTGCTCACTCCACCCGGCGAAGCGGAACTCGCTCTGTCCGACTGGGACAAGGGCGAAGGCCCGGTCGGCGGTGGTAAGGCTGAGATGTCCGTCAGCCTCACTTAGCTGGACGGGCTGAAGGGGACCGTCCAGCGGCTGGTCGTGATCGAAGTCGGTGAGACCGCTCGGAAGGCTGGCGGGGTATGGGAGAGCGATGGGGCAGGCCGCGGCTGCAGGGGCGGGCTGGTTGAACAGCACGCCGGCACGGGCGAGGGCGATCTGCCAATCGACAGGGAACAGCTCGGCCAACTCGCGGGTGAGCAGGGCGTCGATGACTGCGTGCACCCGGGTCGCCGGCCCCGTGTTGCGCACGAGGTGCTCCCGGGAAAAGTCCCCGTACCAGAACTCGCCCGGCTGCCAGCAGTGCTCCACGCCATCGAGGACGAGGACCGCGCCGGGGTGGGTGACGAGCGGGATGTGCAGGCGCATGAAGCCGCGGTGCAGGGCGTACTTCGGATCGCGGTGGGGCCGGGAGGCGGCTCCCGGGCCGAGCGCCATCAGCCGTACGGCGTTCAGCGGCGCCGGAATTCCATCGAGTAGCTCGCGCAGATACGGCAGCCGCTCCATCCAGACGGTGGGCGCGAAGTCGACCGGGCCGGGGCCGCCGGGGTCGGTGCGGTCCGGGTCGCCGCCAGGGCTGCGCAGCGGCAGCACCCGCCAGTCGATGGCGGCCGTCTGGCCGATGCTTCCGCCGGGGGCGTGGATGCGCTGAGGCTTCCAGCGGTGGCCGCTGACCTTGGCCAGCTCACTTTGGAGACGGTCGGCGTCGAACGAACAGGCGAGCCGAGCCGCCTCGACGAGCGGTGCGGGCTGGGTGCGTTCGGGTGTGCTCATCACGGATTCCCTCTCCAGGTCCGGGATCAGCAGCGGGACCGGGCCGGTACGCCGACGTGGTCACTCGCGGCGTACGTGTCCGCAGGCACGGCCGCGAACCGCTGGTCGAGCGCGTCCCACACCGCCTGGCGATCGGCATCGGTGGCGTAGGCGAGGCAGAACACGAACTGGGCGCGCCCGGGTTCGATGGGGATCACCGGCATGGAGACGATGACGCCGGTGCGCGTGGCCGGGTCGTAGCCGCAGCCGAGCTCATGGGCGGCCTCGAGAAAGGCGTCGAAGTCGGGGACTGCCCAAGTCGGGTGGACGTGATACTCCACCACCGACCGCTCGGGGGCAGCTGCGGTATCGACGATGTGGTGGGCGATGGCCTGGTAGATGTGCAGGCTTCCCGAGACCTGAGCGTTGACCTCGGTGAACACCACCCGCCCGTCCGGCGAGGCGATCGCGTCCGCGCTCAGGTGCCCGCGATAGCCGAGCGTCCGGTAAGCCTCCGCCAGCCGTGTCCCGCCCTCCAACAGTTGCAAACGGACGTTCTCGTCCACCCCGCGCAGGGGCACGATCTGGTGGCTCAGGCGCCGCCCGACGTACTGCAGCGTCCCCATCTCCGTCGGCCGCGTTCCGTCGTCGGCGGCGTAGTGCTCGGAGTACACGGACTCCGCGTCAGGGACGAACTCCTCAATGACGGCTGGGAACCGGCCGGATGCTGAAGCCCAGTCCCAGCGTTCCTTCCAGTACGCCTCGATCGCCTCCCTGCCCCCGCTGTCGAGGTGGTGGAGGTGGCGCGCGCCGACGTGGTCGGACGCGAGGGAGGCATCGCGCACCACGAGCTGGTTGCCCACACCCGCCCCGTTGTGAGCCTGCTTGACCATGATCGCGCCGACCTCGTCCAGCAGAGTGGTGGTGGCGTCGATGGCCTCGCGTTCGCTGCGGGCAACGGCTCCGGCGGGGATCGGTACCCCGGCTCCGGCCGCGAGGGCCCGGAAGGTCGCCTTGTTGTTGCCCAGCTCCCCACCGCCCTGAGCGAAGAAGTCCGCCCCTGGGAACCGGTCCCTGATGCCCAGCGCGGCGGCAAAACGGGCCACGTGCGCCGATGGCCACAGAGCGAAGACCTCCTCGACGCCGTCCAGCCCGCGCTCGCCGAGTACGTCGCGGACGGTACGGACGAATTTGTCACTGGTGAGGCTCTCGGGGTCCATCAGACGGCCGCCGTGGCGGCCGACCGGAGGCACCACGATATGCAGGCTGGCCGGGTCCACGCCCGTGAACGAGGCCTGGTAGGTGAGGAACTGAGGGTCGGGCCCGTCGCACAGCACAACCACGTCGCCTGCGCGGGCGAACCACAGCACACGCTGTGTCCAGGCCCGCAGGTCGCCGCGGTCGCGGATGGCGGGGTCGATGTGATTGCCGATCAGGATCCTCAATTGTGTACTCCCATCTCGGGGCGGAAGGCGGCGGGCAGTGCGTCGAAGGCGCGCATGGTCGCGGTGCGGCGGCGCTGCGGCTCACCAGCCGCTTTCAGGGGCGCCGGGTGCTCCAGCAGGCTGGACACCAGGGCGCGCAGGGCCGTCTGGGCGGGCACTGTGCCGATGCAGGCGTGGGTGCCCCAGCCGTAGCCGAGGTGGCGGTTCGGCGAACGGTCCAGCAGCAGCCGGCTGGGGTCGGGGAACTGGGCCGGGTCGTGGTTGGCAGCGACGAACAGGACCGTCACGGTCTCGCCCGCCGTCACCGTGACGCCGCCGATATGGCAGGTCTCGGTTGCGATCCGGCTCGTGCCCTGCACCGGCCCGTCGTAGCGAATGAGTTCGTCGACGCCGCTGCGGAGCAGGACCTGATCACGCATTCGCTGAAGGGCGTGGGGGTTCTGCAGCAGAGAGTGCACGACGTTGCCGATGGCCACGACCATCGTGCTGTAGCCGCCCTGGAACATCACCCGGGCGGTATTGCGTACGAAACGGTCGAGGCCGGCATCGGTGGCATGGCGGGCGTGCTCGCGGACGTGCGATAACAGCCCAGGTCGGCCGCTGGTGAGGAACCACGACTCCACCAGCTCGCTCAGCTCCTGCCGGGCGATCCGACCCGGCTCGACGACGGATGGATCGAGGCCGCCGTCCATGCTCCTCATGATGGCGTCCGACAGCTGGGCGAAGGAGCCGTGATCGGGCTCGTCGACGCCCAGCAGGTCCGAGATGACTGCCACCGACAGTGGCGCCGCGACCTCCGCCATCACGTCAAACTCCGCGCGGCCGGAGAGCTGGTCGAACCGGGCGGCCAGCAGTTGTCGGGCACGCACCTCGATGGCATCGAGGTCCTGGGCTCGCAGCGCGTTCATGAACAGTGAGCGCACCGGCGCCTGTTGTGGCGGGTCCAGCGACTGCACGCTCAAGGACGGCTCCGGCACCTCGGCGCCCGCACGCCGCCGGTCGCGGGCGAACCGGGTGTGGTCGCGGAGCACGGCGACACAATCCGCGTACCGGGTCAGGGCCCAGGACCGCATGCCCTCATGCCAGAACACCGGCGTGGTCTCCCGCAGCGCGGCAAGATGCGGGTAGGGGTCGGCGAGCGTCGCCGGATCCAGGGGGTCATACGTGAGTATGGGGATCGAGGGTGGCATGGGCTCTCCTCGCGAATCAGGGCGGAGTGTCCAAAGCAAGCCGGGGCCAGTGGGTGCCGGCCCCGGCCCGACGCTGGGGATCAGTGGTCGTACGACATGGCCGTCCTCCTTCTCCTTGTTGCCGGTTGGCGGCGGTGCAACGGGCCCGAGGCATCCCCGGGCGTCCGGCCCCCTGGACGGGGCCGGAGTCCTGAGTGGGCGCGCGGTTCATAAGCTGGTCTGCTGTGGTAATGCACAGCTGGGCCCAGCTCCTTCTGCCCCAACGGAGGGTGTCGGTGCGGGCGGTGTCGGCCAGCGCGGCGGCACGAACAACCGGATCAGGTCTGCCGCCGGCCCAGCTCGCCTCCGCTGTCGCCGCACGGCGCCTCAACCATCCAGTCGTTGTAGGCCCGGACGCACGCGAGCCCCGGCTGACGTGCTGGCACCCGCTGACGTGTTGCCCTGTACTTGAGGGTGCTCTGGAATCACCGGAAGGGCACATCTCGGCGGTGATATCACGGGGGTGATACTCGACGGCGCGCCGCGTGATCAGCGTTGTTCCGCATGTCTAGTAGTCATCTGGTTCTGCAGCCGAGGAGCGCAGCATCGGACCGGTGAGTTCGGCTGGCGTACCCAGCCCATCGAGGAGAATGATGATCTTGTCGATGTTCGTCAGACGGCGCGCACCCGTTTCCAGCATCGACAGGAACGGCTGACTCAGCCCGGTCAGCGTGACCATGTCATCTTGACGTAGGCCGCTGGCTTCCCGTACCAGAGTGCACAGCCTCCCGAAGTCTCTGGCGGCAAGCGCCGCCTGAACACCCGCATCCGCCCACACCTCGGGCAACACTCGCGGTTGCCTCGGGGGTAAACCCGCGGGGACTCGCTGACATCCACCGCAGCGTGAATCACTGTTGTAGCGGCTGAGGCGGCAGCCGCACCGAGAACAGCGGCGGTAGCGTTCGGTGATCGCACTCGCCCCGGCATAGCCCTCTTTCAGCACCGCTATCCCCTCGTCGCCGTCGGTCATGCTGATTTGTCCGCACCCATGGATGCCGCTGTGCCGCTCATTCCACCCAGGCCCCTCGGCGACCAACGCCATAGAGCCCCAACGCCACCACGCGATCGACACTCTGTATGCGGACGGTTACCGTCGAAAGGGTGGACATGGGGGTCACTTCAAGCGCCCCTACGATGTCCCCGCTGTCCGCCCGCGGGGGGCGATTCTGCGTGCAAGACTCGTCTCGTAGAGACCGCCAGACGGATGAGATGGAGGGCACGGCATGATCGACGACCGCCCCGTCTGGTCAAGGCGCATGGAGTCCGAGCGCGCCGCCCGCAGCTGGAGTCCCCTCGATGCAGCCCGTGCCATGCGCGCCCACTCAAGCCACGATCTGCCCGATGAGCGGACGCTCGCGCGATCCTGGCGCCGCTGGGAGTCCGGGGCAGTCGAGCCCCGGGACCATAAGGCGCTGATCGCGGCCGTCTTCGGCACAACGACCCACGCGTTCTTCCCGGTAGACCATCGCCGGGACGGGAATGCGGAGGTGCGGGACGTCTCCGGCATGGACACCGTAGAGATCGTCGCCCGGCTGCGCGCCTCAGACGTCGACGAGGCCACCTTGGATGCGCTCCGTATCACCGTGGACCGGCTCTGCTCGGAGTACGCCTACATGCCCGGCGACCAGCTGCTGGTCGAGGGCAGAGCCTGGCTCCACCGAGTCGTCGGCATGCAGCCCCAGCGCCTCACACTCGGACAGCACCGAGACGTCCTCGCCCTTGCAGGCATGCTCACCTTGCTTGTGGGCTGCGTCGAGTACGACAACGGAGGTGCAACCCGCACCCACGCGGAGGCCACTCGGCAGGCCGCACTGTCGATCGGGCGCGAGGTCGGCCACTCAGGAATTCAAGGGTGGGCGCACGAGATACGCGCCTGGTTCGCACTCACGAACGGAGACATGCGCGGCGTCCTCGCCGCGGCCGACGACGGGCTCGCCATAGCCCCCAACCAGTCCGTAGCAGTGCAGTTGCTGGCTCAGAAAGCCAAGGCCTGGGCGAGGGTTGGGGACCGGCGGCAGACGGAGGTTGCCCTCGACGCCGGGCGCCGCCTCCTGGAGGCTCTGCCTTACCCGGAGAACGTGCAGAATCACTTCGTGGTGGACCCTGGCAAGTGGGACTTCTACTCCATGGACTGCTATCGCAAGGTCGGCGACAACCAGCTCTCCGAGAACCTGGCCCGCGAAGTCCTTCGAACTGGCATGGACTTCGACGGTACGGAGCGTTCACCCATGCGCAACGCCGAGGCCCGGATCACCCTGGGCGTAGTCGCTGCCCGAGGCGGTGACCTCGGAGCCGCCCTCGCTTACGGCGCGCAGGCCCTCCAAGGTGACCGGCAGTCCCTGCCTTCGCTGATGATGGTGGCCAGTGATCTCAGCGCAGTCCTCACCCAGCAGTACGTCGGCGATCGAGAGGCGCGCGAGTTCGTCCAACACATGCGCACTCTGCACTCCCGCTGAGCTTTCGAAGGGATACCGGGCGGTCGTCCACCGAGCCCTACAGCGATGGGTGTTCGAATGACCCCGGGGGGCTTCGCGAGGAGTGAGCTGAAGCCATCTGGAGGTCGCAGCATGGGCCCAATGAGCCCAACCGGCACATCGAGACCATCGAGCAGCCGGACGATCTGTCGATCAGCTCAACGGATGGCATGGCAGACACGAGTGACCGCTTGGTCCAGCCATCAACTACTTGAACCTGCCGTCTTAGCGAGCATCGTGACGAAGCCCTGCCCTCCGGCTACGGGGAGGCCGAAGGACAGGGCGGCTCGTGATCAGGACCCGGCACTGTCGAGAGGGGCGTGTGCGAAACGTTGGTCGGAACTCCATGTCCGGGGAGCGGCAGTGGTCAGATCGTGGCCTGGGGACAGGTGGCCGTCTTAAGTAACGGCACGCTGGGTACGCCGCACTCATCGCCTCGCCGTCTACTTGCGTGACGCTGACACGATGCGGACAAGGTGCGCGACGGACTGGTGCTCAAAGTGGTCCAGCGGAGGCTGCACCTTACCGTGGGCCTGCATTTCCAGGAGTTGCGCGCCGATCTGTGCGAGTTCCTCAGCCTGCCTGCTCGTGACTCGTACGTCCCGGTCCACGAATCCAGTGATCGCCATGATCTGGTCAAGCGCTTCTTGGTCATAGCCGTCAGGCAGTTTCAGAGACTCGGGCGGGACGCGGCGGGCTGCACAGCGGGCAATGATGTAGGGCGGGCACGAAAGGAGACCGCCGTCACTCCGTGAAACGAACCCGCTTGAGTCACGACGGAAGGTGAGCGCGACGTCGCGGTGTACTGGTTCGTCCAGGGGGAATCGGTTCATGCGAGGAGCCTGCCTCTGCTTTCTGTCTGGGTTCTACGATCCCGTTAGTTGATGCTCCCATGCCCAGGGCATGGTGACAGCTTCACGCGTTCCCACCAGGCGGCACCGCCGTTCTGAGAGCGCGCCAGAACCCCATCCCGAAGTGCAGAAACGCACTTTCGAACAGGCCCCTGTCGAGACCAGGCGCTGACAGGTCTATCGCAGTTCACGCAAGAGCGACTCGGCGATCGTGGCCATGGTGTCCGTCAGCGGCGCCTTCCTGCCCGTCCGCCGGTATGCACGCTCGACGTTGGCGCACAGCAGCAGGCGAGACAGCTTGCCGCTACGGCTGGACAGCTCGTCGGAGAACAGGGACAGGACTCGCCCTGCATAGGCCGGCACGGCCAAACTTGCGGACCACAGACAGGCAGCATCCCAGCCCACCGGCCCCATGCCCCAGCTCTCCCAGTCGATGATCGACAGGCGGGGCCCGCACAGGTTGGCGAAGCCGAGGTCGCCGTGGGCGCAGACCCAGTCGGTGATCGTGGTATCGATGTCGTCGCCGTACACCTCGTGGATCCGTCGGGTCAAGTGAGATTGCCCCATGGACACGCGATCCGTGGAGTGCTCAGCGAGATTGGTGAGGGCGGTCCGGAGGTCGATCCACCACTGCTCGGGCAGTCCAGGGTCCTCAGTGATGTCGCCGGTGGTGGAGAGGGCCCCGTCTTCCACGAGCGTCATCTCGTCCGCACGCCACACCACGCCGCGTGTCTGGTCGGTCCAGAGGGCCGCTGCCGACCATTCGGGCCGAGGCACGCCGTCAATGGCGGCTGCAGCCTCGAAGCCGGTCCAGGCCTGAGTGTCGATCTTCTCTGTACGTCGCCAGGCGAGCCGGACCCATGTGCCTTCGTCGGTTCGGAATCCGGCGGTGCCGTTGTATTTGCTGAAGTGGCCGTCCTCGCGCTTGAGCTGACGTCCGAGCCGCCGCTCGACGTCGTCGAGGACGTCGTCGAGCGGAACTGTCGAGAGGTCATCCAAGGTGGCTTGCACTTATTGGTCCTTCCTGGACGGGGCTCCTGCGCTCACGGTAGCCCTCTCGCGCAGCAGTGCCCGATACACCGTCACCGTCTCGGTGTTGACCTCAAGTCGCGAGCCACCGACAGCTTCAGCGAGGTGCTCGACTCGGGAGGTGCCGACCGCGAGACGGGTGACTTCGGGTATGGCGAACGCTGCGGCGACGCCTGCCTGAAGCGGGCTGCACTGCTGGCCCGAGGCGAGAAACGTGGAGGTGTCCACGGTCTGCCAGATCGAGTCGTCCGCGTTTCCCGCGAAGGGAGCCATTCCCCACAGCTCAGCGATCCTTGCCCGGTCGACGAGTTCGTCCACCGCGCTGAGGATCCCGGCGGAGACGGTGAGGCCGGCGCGGACCATCGCCACGTCCGGACGTGGGATCTCCCAGTCGGCGTCGAGAAGGGACCGAGGGTCCCAGGTGGAGAGCCCCCAGTTCCTGCAAAGTCCCGCCTCTCGCATCTCCAGGAGCGTGGCGCAGGCGGTCGCGAAGCCGTCGACCGAGGACTCGGGGTTGTGCAGGAGCACTGTGTCCGGGGTACGGCCGAGTTCCTGGGCCGATTGCTCGACCGCAGCGCGAAGCCGCGCCGGGTCGAGGTCGTGGCCGTCGGGGAAGTAGCCGACCTTCGTCGAGATGGTGAAGGCGGGGATCAGGTCGTCGGCGATAGCCGCGAGGGTCCGGTGGGAGGTGAAGTGGTGGTAGTTGAACGCGGTGTCGAGGTCGGTAACACCGCGCTCCAGGGCACCCTCTAGAAGGTGTCGGGTGTGACCAGTCCGGTATAGGCCGAGAGCGATTCGGCGGTCAGCGGTGCGCACAATCCCTCCTGGATCAGGTGCTCGGCGAGCGTGGTCAGATCTTGGTCGTCCTCTGTGAGGTGCACCGGGTGCCCGGACAGGAGCCTGCGGAGGGCGGGTTCGGCGCGGCCATGGAAGGTGAGGCGCCTGCCGCCGCCGACCACCTGGACGGTTTCGCCAGAAGGTGTGATGACGGGTTCGAACTCGGTGACGGCTGCGGTGTATTCGAGCGGGCCGACCACCGGGATGTGGGGCATGTGTCGAGCGGGCGGGGTGTTCGCACGGAGTTCCGCGAGGTACCGCATGGGGTCGTACTCGCGGGCGAGGTCGGAAAGCTTCGCGGCGAGCACGTCTCCGTCGATCGCGTCGTCGTTGCGCTCCAGGTCCGTACGGAAGTTCTCGTTGGCGCGCGCGGCGTCGGACAGGAAGTTGGCCCAGGTCACCCCGGTGCGCTTCGTGAGGCCGAAGGTAACGTGGAGGGAGTGACCGTTGTCGCCGGAGCCAATCCTCGTTGCGGTGTGCCAGAAGCCGCGGGGTATGTGCATTACGTCGCCGGCCCGCATGGTGCCCTTCCAGAGCACTTCCTCCGACGGAGTGAGGTTGCGTTCGGCGTCCCGGTACATGGGCGCGGGCCGGGAAGGACCTCGAACCTCCCAGGATTTCTCGCCGGAGAGCTGGACGGCGATCACGTCGTGGTCGTCCCAGTGCAGGTTGAAGCCGTCCGTGTCGCCGACGGCCAGGTAGGCGTTGGCGGAGGTGAGCTCGCCAGACCACCAGCCCAGGGCGCGGCAGGCGACTTCCAGCGTCGGGTCGAAAGAGTCGACGTGGTCCAGGACCACGGTTCCGCCGCCGTTGAGGATCCGGCCGAGGGCCGCCATGTCGGCCTGGCTGACAGCCTGCCTGCGCCGGTTGACGTTGGTGGACAGGAAGAGCGAGGGGTGTACCTCGTCGCCTTCGGCATAGCAGCGCAGTTGGGGGTTGGCGAGGTGGCGGTGCCGGATGGTCTCCAGCAGCCGGTTCGGGGTCATCAGCCGGGTGACGAGGTCCGGGTCGGCGAGGTGCCCGCGAGTGAACGCGGTGCCCACGGGCCCCGGCCCGCCCCAGCCGAGCGCCTTCTCGATACCTGTGACGAGCCGGTGCTCCATGGGTTCCTCCTACTCCTTGGGAAGGTTCAGGTCGCGGTTGTCACCGTCATCGCCCGCGCTGTTCTGCGAGCTGGTGATGTCGGACCGCTCAGCCTCGCTGCGGTCGTGGGCCACGGCGAGCTGCTCGACGGCGACAAGCAGGCTGACGCTGGTCCCGCCGCCGCCCTCCTTCTTGGCCTTCGTGCCTTTCGCGGTCGTGGTCACTCGGCACTCCTCTCATCGGGACCTTTCGGCAAAGCGAGCGGCCCGGGGATCCTGCGGCTGCGGAGGTGCAGCCGCTGAGTGGTGGTGCAATCTGGCGCGGTGGGCGCCAGAAACCGCCCCCGGTGTCCGAGGCGTATCGGGTGGTGCAGGGGCGGTGCTCGTCGGCGGCGCGGTGCGTCGCGGTTGTGCGGGCATGACGGGCCTGCACTGCTGAACGATTCGCTCTTCGGCGCGTCAACGCGGACTTGTGGGCTGCTCGTCCATCGGTCTTAACCCTGCTTCTGGCAGGGGGACTTCGCACATCACGGCCGTGATATCACTCGGGTGATCCAGCGGGATCATGCAGCACCGACAATCGGATTTGAGCCTGCTGGCTAAAGCTTCGACATCCCCAAGGAGGAATGAGCCCCCTGCCGTCGGATTGCAGGTAGCGGGCGAACGCGAGCCTCTACCGGAGGGCCTCACGGTCGACGAGCACTTGCTCCGGCCGCCGAAGATCGAGCGCCCATCAGCCTCTCAATGGAGCACGTATTCGCAATCGTGTACGGTTCTCTGAGTGCCTGTCAGGCCTCTAGGAGGAGGGACGTTGGATCTTCAGCATCAGACCGCGAACTTCGTCAACGCGTCCTGGTCAATGGTGGATCTGCGTGACCTGATCTACAACATGTTGGGCCTGCTCTCCGCGGAACTTGGCGAGAACGGGGGCATGGCAGGCGACGACGAGGCGGGCCGGGCGTTCGCCATCGTGTACATGGAGGCCGTGAAGACGGTTTTCGACAAGGCCGGATTCGCCCATCAGGTGATGGCCAACGGTGCGGGCGCGCTGCTCAAGTCGGCCGAGGCGTTCCTGAGGCAGGAAAGCAAGATCGCGGCAGAGCTTCTCGGCCAGAGCCCTCAAGGTCTGGAAATCGGTGCGCAACCGTCGGGCCTTGACTGCACCCCACGCGCCAGTCACCAGGCCGAAGACCTCCCCGAGGTGATCGGCGAGACCAGCGGCGTTGACCAGTACCTTTTCAACGAGCGTTTCCTCGGGCAACCAGGCAAGCTCCGGACCGTGGCCCTGACCTGGCGGCACGCAGCCAAGATCCTTGAAGACGCGTACTGGGACTCCGAGACCGCGTGGAAGAAGGCCACCCTCGACGAGGTCGGTCAGACCGCCGACGCGGTCGAGGGGTTCTTCAGGAAGTTCGTCGGTAAGCACCCGCCACCCAGTGCGGTGAGCGAGGACGAGACCCTCATGGCAAACCTGCCGACCGCCTGCAGGATGATCGCCAACGCCTGCGACGCCTACGCCGATCACATAGAGACCGCCAAGCAGCGGCTGCCCTACGAGGAGACGTCCCCCACCGGTGAGGTCCTCTGGCCGTGGGAGCAGCCGCGGTTCGGAGGGGACGGTCATGACGGTGGTCTGCACGAACTTGTCGCGAACGACATGCGGATCAACGCGCTCGGGAACATCCCGCCCGCTTTGGACAGCTCCAAGGCTCGGGTGAAGATGCCGCGGCCGGACAACGACAGCCCCGTGCCCGGGCTGCCCTCGTTCCTGGCGCCGATCATCCGCCTTCCCACCCTGGTCCCGGTCGCCTACCGTCCGGCCAACGGCCCACGTGTCCAGCCGGTACCTCCGGAGACACCACCTGACCCGCGCTTCCCGCCGCTCACGCCCGGCGGGCGGAAGAACTTCCAGACTTGGCTGAACTCCCTCCGGCAGGGCGGCTTCTCCGGTGGCAAGCCCGTTGAGATCGCCTATCAGAAGCGCGTGGCCGGCTATCCCGAGTACGAAGTCCACATCCCGCCCGGGATCAGTCCCGGAAACACGCTGATGGTGGATGGGTTCCGCGACGTCGACGGGATGGCCGTCGAGGCGAAGTACGTCAACAAGCCGGACCAGCGTTGCTACCGCTCCCTGGAAGATCTCCGCAAGAACCATGACAACGGTGACAGACATTTCCTCTACGACAAGGACCGACGGGAGCTCCGCAAGTACGCGTCCGCGCTCAATGACCCGCGGAACACGGAGATGCGAGGCGTCGAAACCGTCACCAACAACCAGGATGCAGTCCAGTACTGGCGCATCATGATGGCCGCCTACGGAGTCCAGGGCCACGCCCGCTACGTTCCCTGACCACCGCTAGTACTCCGCCGCATAGGAAGCATCCCGCCACGATGGAACCGGAAGAGATCGCAGAACTCCGCACCATGTACGTCTTCACGTCGCCGGAGGGCGAGAGCTGGGGCCTGACGTACGAGGGCCTGGAAGCGAAGCTGCGAGAGCGGAACCCCGACGAGTTCATCGGTATCGACGACGGCTCCGACGGGCCGGTCAGAGGCTCGTCGATGCATTTCGGCTTCACCCTTGACGATGAGCAGCTGGAGGGCATGGCCCTGCTGTCGCCCGAGGGTGTGGCCGTGCTGGACTGCAACGCCCACTTGGCGGCCGAGTTCGCTCGGTGGCTCAGGAACAACGTGGTGCCGACCGGCATGGAGGTCATGTTCAACACTGAGTGGGGTCTGGAGGCCGGCTTGCGGCCGACGCCCGTTCCTGACGCACCTCCGCCGCGAATCGTTGCCGCCTTTGTGGCGCACGTCGAGGAGACCGGGGGCCTCGACTGATCGCATGGCGCATGGGAGAGCGCAGGGGCCCTCACTGCTGCCGCCACCGCTTCGATACGATGTGGCCGGGCAGCGGGCGGCGCCCAGTGGCCCTCCCCTTGGGTCGTGCAGTCAGGGGAGAAACCCGAGTGCAACAGCTTGGCCGTGAACGCCGCTGCATCCTGAGCAGTGTTCCGACGTCGGGCAATGGCAAGCAACGCAGTGGGCCAGCGATCTGCTGACGTGCTGGACAACGAGCGACTCTGCGGGGATCAGGCTCATGGATGCTCCAGAGCCCCCTCGAAGGATCCCCGCCCCGGATCCCTCGCCCCGGCCCCTGCACTTTCTGGCTGACGTTCTTCCGACAGATGGGCGTGATCGCCAATACAGTCCACGCTGTGGCGGGGAACTGTCCTCGCCCGATCATGGAGGGCGAGAGTTAGTGATCTCAACGCAGGTCTGGGCCGACGCTCGGCGGCTGTGGGACTTCCAGCAGATGGGCCACGAGCTGCACTCCTGCTCCGTGGCGATGGGACTCGGCAGCCACGACCTCGGAGTGGCCGACACCACCGCAGACCTGTACCACCGCGGCATGGCACCGCTCATCGTCTTCACGGGAGCAACCAGCCGTACGACGCGAGAGCGGATGCCCCGTGGTGAAGCCGAACACTATCGAGACCGCGCGGTGGCTCTTGGGGTCCCTGAGAGCGACATCATCGTCGAACCCAAGGCCCGGAACACAGGCGAGAACATCCGCTTCTCCCACGCTCTGCTCGAAGAACAGCGTGTTCCCGTCTCGTCGGTTCTGCTGGTCAGCAAGCCATACGAGGAGCGACGGGCCTACGCAACGGCGCGAATGCTCTGGCCGGATGTCGAATGGGTGAGCGCCTCCACGCCCATGACGCTGACCGAGTACGTCGATTCGATCCAGGACGCCCGTCTAGTCATCGACATGCTGGTGGGGGCCCAACATCGGCTCATGGTGTATCCACGGCAAGGGTTCATGATCGAGCAGGCGATTCCCGGCGACGTGGCGGGGGCTTTCGAACGGTTGCGCAGCGACGGCTTCACGAGCCGACTCGTGCCGGAAGATGCGGATCGGTCCTGAGTGCCGGTCCACCTCGCGGCAGAGGAAACCGCACCCGACGGCAGGCTACGGTCGATCTATGTCTGTAGGTAGGAGAATCGTGATTGTCGGTGGAGGCGTCTCTGGTCTGACCACAGGTGTTGCCCTCCTCAATGCAGGGCTGCCCGTACGCCTGGTGGCGGCCGAGGTCCCGGGTCCTACGTCCCTCGCTGCTGGGGCAATGTGGGGGCCGTACCTTGTCGAACCGTGGGCGCGAGTACGCGAGTGGAGTCTCACCTCCCTCGGCGAATTCCGAAGCCTCGCAGGCGACCCCACGACGGGCGTGCGCCTGGTCAGCGGGATCGAGGCAGCCCGCAACCTCACGCAAGCGCCCGAATGGAGCACACTGCTGCCTGACTTCCGCATGTGCGAACCGGACGAGTTGCCCGCCGGTTTCGCAAGCGGCTACCGGTTCACAGTGCCTCTCATCGACATGCCGGTCTACCTGCAGTACCTGCTCCGCCGCTTCAAGAAGGCCGGAGGGACAGTGCAGCACACGACGGTCGGTTCACTGGACGGGGTCGAAGATGCATACGTGATCGTTAACTGTGCCGGCCTGGCAGGCGGAGAACTCTCCGGGGATCCCGATGTCCGACCGATCCGGGGTCAGCACGTGGTCGTGGAGAACCCCGGCATCACGGAGTTCTTCTCCGAGGACACGGGGTTGTCGCCTGACCTGATGTGCTTCTATCCGCACGGCAAGACCGTGGTCCTCGGTGGTACGGCAATCGATCACGATGGGAGCTTCCACGTCGACGCTACTGCGGCCAGAGCGATTCTGGAGCGGTGTGCCGCGATCGAGCCTCGGCTCGCGGATGCCACGGTCCTTGAGCATCGGGTGGGAGTACGGCCCACGCGAGCCGAGGTGCGGGTCGGAGCCGAGCCCGGGGAGAACGGCGTTCCCCTGTTCCACAACTACGGGCATGGTGGCGCAGGCGTCACGTTGTCCTGGGGCTGCGCTGGCGAGATCGTTCGGTTGGTGAGTGCCACCTTGCGAGAGGCTCGGTAGACGCAGAGCGGGCCTATCAGGCTCTCGCCGTGTAGCAGTGGAGCGTCACGGTCTGGTGTGGGTCCCATTGTTGGTCGACGGTCGCGAGGAGTCGCCAGCCGGACCGCTCGTAGAGGGCTACCGCCGAGGTGTCGGAGGCAACGACGTCGAGCACCGGCTGGAGTTCACGAGAGCGCGCTTCGCTCAGGGCTCTGTCCAGTAGGGCGGCGCCCAGCCCGTGTCCCCGTGCTGCCGGACAGACGAAGAGTCGACTGATCACTGCGGTCCCGTCAGGGTCCTGGCCCTCGCGGGCACTCCAGAGGGCTGCCGCTGCATCGTGCTCCGTGCCTCGTGATAGACCGATGTGGCCGACGATCTGTCCGTTCTGCTCGGCAACCCAGGCGGCGAGTAGGGCGCGGCGGGTGAGCCAACTGTGCGGGTTGGCAGGCCAGTTCAGCGGGTATCCGTCCTGCTCATGAACGGCTGCGAGGACGAGGACGCATGCGTCGAGATCGCGGTCGAGCCGGCGCCGAATGCGGTGGTGAGATGCCGCTGGGAGACGTTCAGTCTCAGCCACTCTTGCCTCCTTTTCCGCACAGGCCCGCGCCGACGTCCTGGTTCACGAGAGTATGGGCACTGCACTCAGGTAGCCGCTCTGACCACGACATCCGATCACTGTCCGTGACAGAACTGGGTTGATGATGGCCACGAGCGCAAGGAGGGCACGGACAATTTGTCCGTAGGCATTTCGCCGTGAGCTCTTGACTTTCAAGCAAGCATACCGTCCAGAATGTGGCCGATTTGCGCCTTTGGGCCGCATTTCAATCAACTAGCCAACGGGTGTAAAACGCCCTGGGTATGCACCAAGGCGGCTTCAACTCCCCGTCGCAGGGCTGCCAGCTCTGTTAACACTTCGCGACCAGGGGCGCGAGTCAGAGCGTTTTCCGTACTCTGATCCAAGTGCTCCATCGCGAAGGGACAGATCAGCCGATGAGTGAAAACCTGACGCTGGGAGACCGTCTCCGTGTTGCACGCAGGACACGGAACCTGTCGACCGCTCAACTGGCGCAAAAGGTCGCCGTGTCCGCGAGCTACATACAGAAACTGGAGTCCGGTGCACGGAAGGCTTCACCCTCGCTGGTGCTGTCGCTCGCCAAGGCGCTGCACTTCGGCCCCGAGGTTCTGACCGGTCAGCCGTACTACGGCGAGCCGGAGGCGGAAGACCGCGTGCACGCTGTCATCCCGGAACTGCGTCGCCTCCTGCTGTGCTACGACAGCCCCGATGACTTGGACATCGCCCCCCGTGCGCTTCCCGTTCTCGCCTCCGAAGTCGACCAGGTTGCCGCCCTGCGCCGCGACGCGCGCTACGCCCCGATGGGCCCCTTGCTGCCCCCCATCATCACCGAGCTGACGCACGTGGCCCTCGGCGGCCGCAATGGGGGTCAGACCAAGGCGTTCTGGCATCTGGCCCGCGCCTACCGAGCCGTGAACTCGCTGGCTCACAAGATGGGCCACCACGACCTGTCAAACACGGCCCTGGAGCGGGTGCGGTGGGCGGCTGACCGCTCTGGGGACCCACTGTTGCAGTTCACAGCTGGCTATCTGGTGGCGGGCGCGATGCTTCGCCAGGGCGCCTACTCGTCCGCACGCCGCAAGCTTGTCGCACTGCGGACCGAGTTGGAGCGGCTACAGCCGGAACGCTCCTTCTCCGACGATGCGCTCGCCGTCGACGGTGCGCTGTTGCTGAAGCTGGCAGTACTTGAGGCCCGCGAGAACAATCCGGATCGCGCGGACTCGTACCTGCGCGAGGCGGAGCAGGTGGCCAGTTTGGCGGGCAACCGCGACTCGTTGGCGTACGAGATGTCGTTCGGTCCGACGAACATCCGCATCCACGAGGTACACACCTTGATCGACATGGGTGACACCGAGCAGGCGCTCGCCCGTCTCACCGAGTGGTCCCCCGTTTCTGCCGGCGAGTGGGCTCCGCCCGCCACGACCGTCGGCGAGCGGTCCAGTCACCACTTCATCGACGTAGCTTCCGCGAAGCTCGCCATGGGTGACCGGACCGGCGCGTTCGCCGATCTCAAGCAGGCGCGAAAGGTCGCGCCGAACCACACGCGGTTCCACCCCTCCGTCCGCGAGACGACTACGGCGTTGCTGAGGATCGACGCGCACCCCTCCAACGAGCTCTCAGCGTTCGGCAGTTGGACCGGCATTAGCACAACTTGATTTCCTGTCAAGGCCTTTGGGGAACGGACCCCGCGGACAATCTGTCCGCGCACAGAACTCGCTGAGTGGAATGGTCTCTTCACACGCAGTGGTGAGGAGGCCTTTTCCATGTCCGACGCCAATCGAGCAGCTCGTCCGCTCCCGCCGCGCTGGATGCCCATCGGCGAAGAGCCCGAGCTGTGCTCGGCGGGCGAGTGGTGGGACGCCGTCCGCGTCGTGGAAGCCGTAGGCCGGCGCGCGATCGAGATGCTCAACGAGGGCGACGAACCGGTCGGCCCGGTGATCCTGGATCACGAGGGCCCCGAGCCCCGCCTGTATTTCCTGGTCCCCGTGGGTACCGCAGCCCGCTGGGAGGAACCGGGAACGGTTGCGCTCGGGCAGACGTGCCACGTCGTTGTGCCGTCCGCTGACAGCACGGCATCTCCTGGGATGCACTGGCACGTCTTCCCCGGCGGGCCGCGCTTGCTGACTCGACCGGACGCCCTACGCCGCGCGCTGAGCAGAGCACGTAGGGAGCGGCAGGGCCCTGCGGAGGAACCCACCACTTGATGTCCTGCGTCCCGAGTCCGTCTCGTCTCTCGCCGGAGCTGTAGATGCCATTCGTTACTGGGCTCAACCTGTCGTGGAACGTGCGAGCGCAGACCGCGGGTGAAGGCCGCGCCTGCAGGCCAAGTCGCCTGCCGTCCGACCTGCGTACGTGGGTTTTGGCGTCATGATCGTCGACTCGAGGCACGTTCAGGGGCAGGTCCAACTGGACGCGCATTCTCGGGGCGATGATGCGATTCCGACTGACCATCGGGGGCGCAACTTGACCGCCCTCGCTGCCGATGCGCCAGCCAATCGTGAGCCCGCCGGTGAAGGCACCGCGACAAGGGAATCCAGGCATTGGGAATACACCCGCGTAGCCGATCGCACTGCAGAAGCAGATATAGAGTGCCTCGGCCGTCAGTGCCAAAGGTGTCAATGTGTCCTCAGTCGATATAACGAGGATACATATTGCAGTACTTGTTCACGCAGGGTGCGGCATCGGCCCGATCCTGTACCGAGTGTGCCGATCGCAGTATGGGAGCGTACTGATGTTCAAGAAGCCCTGTGCGCCCGCGACTTTGGCATGCTGTGCCACTTGGTTCGTGAGGCAAGCAGTCTGCGACAGAGCGACATGGCCGAGCTCACAGGGTTAAGCCAGGCCTTCTTATCGATGCTGGAGTCAGGTGCTCGACGGCTGACAAACATCGACAAGATCGTCGAACTGCTAGCCGGACTCGATGCTCCGGCAGAACTTACCGGCCCCATGCTCCGAATGCCAGGCTTGACGGACGAGCCTGATTGGTGGCAGGGCGCACGGTCGTCATAGCACGTTGGAATCTCCAGTGTCTATCGGCGGTTGTAACGCATGGCGCTCGGCCTCACCCATCCCGAGTACCACCATGGCCAATCTTCACGAGTGCCTCCGTGAATCCTCGCTGAGCTGGCTTCGATTCCGTCTCTTATCCCAGGGTCCGAGCAAACTGACGGTCGGCGCAGACGCCCTCCGCATCTCGGAACTGACTCAAACGTCCGCATCACCCCGGTGATATCACCCCCGATATGTGCGGCGGTTGAGCTCGACGAGCACTCTGGGGAGGTGCTCAACGCGTTATGTGAGCACGCCATTTGAAGGACGAACGCACAGCGGCTTCCGCGGAGTTGAAGCCGTGCTCAACCAAGGGACCACGTCTGGCGAAGGGCCGATGATGACCTTGACGCTCAACACCGAGCAGCCAATGAGCGCATCTCGACTGCTGTGCACCCTGACCGTCGAACCGATGGCTGCCAACGAGGCGCGTCGCCTTGCGCGTGGCCATGTCGACGGCCACCGGCCGGTTGATGACGAGGATGTCGTCGTTGAGGCGATCCATCAGGCCGGCGAAGTGCCGCTGAGGGATGGCGCCGAAGCCTCCGAGACCAGCTGGCGGCTGGCGTTGGTCACTGAACTCACTCGGAACTGGGGATGGACTCAGATCCCGGGCGGCAAGGCCGTGTGCGCGCTCAACTGTACGAAGTTTGACGGCCGTGCCGTCGCGGAGCCCCGACCAGCCGAACGCTGCTAAGCCCACCACTTCTTGTCACGTGCTGCCCGTAGTACAGCCATGCCGCCTATCGTCCTAATTACGAAAATTGAGGCACTATGAAAGTCTCTTTACCGGGGTGCGGCCCAGGCTCGGCCCCCTTCCGGCGCGCCGTCGTCACCGGCGGCTGTGGGTTCGTCGGCTCGCACCTGTGCGATCTGCTGCTCGACAGTGGTGTCGAGGTGGTGTGCGTCGACAACTTCCTCACGGGCACGGCGGACAACGTCGTGCACCGTCAGCCGGACGATCGGTTCGAGTTACTGGTTCACGACGTCACGGATCCGATCTCGATACCAGGGAAGGTCGACCTCGTACTCCACCTTGCCTCGCCGGCCTCCCCGCTGGACTACCTGCGTTTGCCGGTCGAGACGCTGCAGGCCGGTTCCGTCGGAACCTTCAGCGCGCTGGAACTGGCTCGGGAGAAGCAGGCCCGCTTCGTGCTCGCATCCACCTCTGAGGTCTACGGCGACCCGCTGCAGCACCCGCAGCGGGAGTCGTACTGGGGCAACGTCAATCCGGTGGGGCCGCGCAGCGTGTACGACGAGGCCAAGCGCTTCGCGGAGGCGGCCACCACTGCCTACCGCGCCAAGCACGGTGTCGACACCGCAATCGTGCGGATCTTCAACACGTTCGGGCCGCGGATGCGCGCGGAGGACGGACGAGCGGTTCCGACCTTCATCCGCCAGGCGCTGGCTGGTGAGCCGCTTACCGTCACCGGCGACGGATCGCAGACGCGGTCGCTGTGCTACGTCGACGACACCGTCCGCGCCATCCTCGCCGTCGCCGCCAGCAGCCATCCTGGCCCGGTCAACCTGGGCAATCCCGCCGAGACCACGGTCCTGGAGCTCGCGCGCCTGGTGCGGGAACTGAGTCGGTCCGCCGCGCCGATCGAGTTCATCGACCGGCCGGCCGACGACCCGGGGCGTCGCAGGCCCGACATAACCCTCGCCTGGGAGCAGTTCGGCTGGAAGCCGGAGACCGATCCCCGCAAGGGACTGAGCGCCACCATCGACTGGTTCACCACGCAGCTCGACGACACCGCAGCGAGGGAACGATGACGCGACACGCACGGCGACAGACAGAGACCGCAGAGGCGCCGTTACAGACGCACCTACCTGATGACGGGCTCCAAGGCTTCCGAACGGACGGCTACGCCGTCTTGCCCCAGAGGATCGCGGAGGGCGCGCTCGAGGCTCTCCGGGCCGAGGCTGATGGCCTTATCCGGCGCTTCACCCAGGACGGGTTCCGTTCGGACGACTACTGGCACTTCACGCCCGCGGGCACGCACGCGCCCGTTCTCTACCGCATCCACAACCTGGAGAGCCAAGGCTCCCCGACGGCGGCACGCCTCTACGCCGACGAAGGCCCCCTGCACCCGATGGCCGCTTCCATCCTGGGCGTGCCCGTACGCGCCACTGCCTGCGCCATGATCGTCAAACTGCCGGGGGTGGCCGCCCCGGTGCCCTGGCACCGAGACCGGACCAATGTTCCGCCGCACACCGTGTGCAACCTGAGCGTCTTCCTCGACGACTCCGATGGGGGCAACGGATGCCTCGAATTCGTCCCCGGGTCCCACTTAACGTCCGGTGCGGAGGAGGCCGAGGCGCTCCAGGCGCAGGGCCCGGTCCGCGCTCTCCCGCTCGCGGCCGGCGACGTCGCCGTACACGACGTGCGCATCGCCCACGCCTCGCGCCGCAACACCTCCCCCCGGATCCGGCGCAGCATCGTCATCGAGTTCGCCCCCGCCGAGCTGGAGCTGCCGTGACCAGTCCCAACCCCACTGGCCAGAGCCCCAAGGTGCGGGTGGCGACTATCACGGTGGGCACCAACGAGCGCAGGTGGCTGGAGCCCTGTCTCGCAACACTCCTGGACAGCGACACCCCCGAGATCGACCTGACGGTCTGGTACATCGACAACGACTCCCACGACGGCAGCACGGCCTTCGTCGAGGACCGATTTCCCGACGTGCGGGTCATCCAGAACCAGAGCAACGTCGGCTTCGCCTGTGCCAACAACATCGGCATGCGGGCGGCGCTCGACGACGGCGCTGACTACGTGTTCCTCGTCAACCCGGACACCCAGACCCCGAAGTCGCTGGTGCGCGAGCTGGCCGAGTTCATGGAGACCTGGACCGACTACGGCGTCGTCGGTCCCATGCAGTACGAGTACGACGAGTCGGGCAGTACCGCTCTGGGCGCGTACAACGACTGGTCGAAAACCGCTCTGCGCTGGGGCGAGCAGCACGCCTTCGCCGGAGACTGGCCGAACCACCCCTCACCTGCCAGCTCGCCCTTCGGGCGGGCTCCGAACACCCTGGAGCACGCCTACGTCCAGGGGGCGGCCTTCTTCGTCCGCGCCGCGCTGCTGCGCACCGTCGGACTCTTCGACAAGGTCTTCCACACGTACTACGAGGAGACCGATCTGTGCCGTCGCACCCGCTGGGCCGGGTGGCGCGTCGCCCTCCTGCTCGACGTCGGGATACAGCACTTCGGCGGCGGAGGAACCACGGGTAGCAGCTACCGGCGCATCCAGATGCGGCGCAACCGCTACTACTACCTCCTCACCGACATCGACTGGCGTCCCCTGCCCATGCTGCGGTTGGCAGCCCGGTGGCTGAAGGACGATCTGCGCGGACGTGGCGTGGGCGGAGTTACCACCTGGTGGTGCGGGGCCTGGGAGACCACCGAGGCCGTGGGCTGGCTTGTGTGCCGGGCACGACTGATCCGGGCCCGGCGCCACGCCCACCGCCGGCTCGGCCCACAGGCGGGCGGTCCCGCCCGCCCGCAGGCAGGGAGCGCGCGATGACCAGACCCCGGATTCTGTTCGCCGGCGTCTTCCACTGGAACGCGGGCTCCAGCCACATGATCGCCGAGTACAGCCGAGCCGCCTCGACTGCCGGATGCGAGATCGGCGTCTCCAGCCAACTGTCGCGCCTGGATGGCACGGTGAACGTCCACCTGCCGCTCGTGGACGACATCACCTGGGCCACCCACCTCGTCCTCGTATTCGAGAGCAGGCAGTTCCTCTCGACCCAACAGCGTGAACTGTGTGAGGCCGTGCCTCGCCAGCGACGCATCATCCTCGACCCCGACGGCCACTGGGGCCCGTACGTCACCGCCGGCGTGGATGACAACGCGGGCGCGGACACCATCGAGTCCTGGCACAAGCTGTATGCCGACCTCAGCGATCTGATCCTGCAGCCACGCCTGAACGAACAACTCCCCGACGGAGCCGATTTCTTCAGCTACTTCGGAATGCCGGACATCCACCGGCTCGCCACCGACCTCCCACACCCGCAGGCACTGCCGTACCAGTTGCAGTACGTCGGCGCGAACTGGTGGCGCTGGAACGAGATGACCAACCTAATCCGAGCCGCTGCCGCCGCCCAGCCGCCAATCGGGCGCATCCGGGTGTGCGGACGCTGGTGGACCGGCGATCCGCACCCCGGCCATGTGACCGCCACCGCGAACGAGCCCGGCTGGATGCAGGATCACGGCGTCGAGGTGGCGCCGCCCGTTCCGTTCGGGCACGTGGTCTCCGCCATGTCCCAGGCGGCGATCACGCCGGTGCTTGTCCGACCGCTGCTCGCGCAGATGGAACTGCTGACCCCCCGGATGTTCGAAACCCTGGCCTCGGGCAGCATTCCCGCGCTCTGGCCGGACCTGGGCTACCTCTCCGCGCTCTACGGCAACGACGTGGAGCTGTTCCTGCTCGACGATGATCCGGCTGATGCCCTCGCCCGAATGATGCGCGAGCCAGCCCGATATCGCGAGCGCCTGGCGACCATCCAGCGTCGAGTCCACGAGCGCTTCAGCTATCACGCCGTTCTGGCCGAACTCATGCGGTTCACCCGATGACCCTTGCGAGGTCCGCTGTGTCCAACGTCCTGATCACCGGCATCACCAGTTGCGAGAGCCGAGGCGTCGAGGCCCTGGCCCGCGCCATCGCCGAGCAACTGAACACCGAAGGAGGCAACAAGGTCACCGTCCTTACCCAGACCCCGGTGCTCGACGCGGAAGCCCTCGCCCCCACTGGTGCCCTCTGTGTGGCCGATCCCTTCGTCGTCTCCCGCTCCTGGCAGCAGATGCGTCCTCAGGAGAGCCCTGCCGAACTGACCGCACGCCGCGAACAACTGCTCGCCGAAACCGACCTGGTCATCGCCACCGGGGGCGACCTGCACACCTCGGATTACGGGGTATCCACGCCGTACCTGCGTGCCCTCATCGCCGCGCAAGAGAGGGACATCCCGACGGTCATGATCGGCCAGTCCGTCGGCCCCTTCGACGACCCGGCCGACGCTGAGGCATGGCTCGCGGTCGCCAACCGGTGCCATCTGCTCACCGTCCGGGAGAGCGCCTCCCACGGCTACCTCGTGGGTAAGCTCGGCCTCCCCGAGCACCGTGTGCAACTGTCTTCCAACCCTGCCTTCCTCCTGCCGACAGCCACCGGCGAGCGGACATCGGCCGCGCTCAGTCCCCTGGGGCTAACTCCCGAAGACACCTACATATGCCTCGCACCCAGCCAGGGCATCACCCGCTTCAGCGCCGTGGAGGAGGCGCAGCACGCAACCGCACTGACACGACTGGCCATCTCCCTCGTCCGCACTCGGAAGATGCCGGTCGTCCTCGTGCCGCACTGCCACGACTCCCGGTCCCACAACGACGACCGGATCCTCGCCGCCCGCATCGCCGAGGCCGCCGGCATGCCCCAGGTCATGGCGCTGCCCGGCGTGCTGACGGCTTCCGACTACAAGGGCGTGCTCTCCCACGCCGAACTCGTCATCTCCGAACGCCTGCACGCCGCGATCGGCGCACTGTCCAGCGGCGTCCCGGCGATCGCGATCGGCCACTCGCACAAGTTCAACGGGGTGCTCGCCGAAACCTACGGCGAGACCGTCGACGTCGACGACATCCACGCAGACGTCCGGGCCTTCGTCCAGGACGCCACCGTCATCGACCGGCTCGTCAACGACACCGACGCGGCCGGGCTGCGTGCCACTCTGCGGCAACGCCTCCCGCTGATCATGGAACGGGCCCGTGGCGATTTCGCGCAGATCAACGGGCTCCTCGGAGCCTGAGCCCTCCAGCCCCGCAACACGGTCGGCCGATCGCACCGCATCTCGCACGACCTGCTGCGGCCCGCTTTGGGGCCGCAGCGCGACCCCACTCACGCAAGGGAGACACACATGCCCACGCATCTGGTGACCGGCGGCGCCGGTTTCATCGGGTCCCACCTCGTCGCAGCCCTGATCGAGCGCGGCGATGAGGTCGTCGTCCTGGACAACCTCGACGGCGGCAAGACCGAGAACGTGCCCGACGGCGCGACCCTCGTCGTCGGCTCGGTCGCCGACCAAGCCGCTGTCGCCGATGTCTTCGCCTCGTACCGCTTCGACGGCGTCTACCACCTGGCCGCCTTCGCGGCCGAAGGCATCAGTCACGCCGTCAAGCACCATAACTACTCCGTCAACCTGCTCGGCAGCATCAACCTGATCAACGCCTCGCTGGCCGCCGAGGTCAGGTTATTCGGCTTCGCCTCGTCGGTCGCCGTGTACGGCCACGGACACGTCCCCATGCGCGAGGACGAGCAGCCCATCCCCGCCGACAGCTACGGCAACGCGAAACTCACCGTGGAGCGCGAACTCGCCGTCACCATGAAGCTGCAGGGCATGCCGTACTTCGCCCTGCGCATGCACAACGTCTACGGTGAGCGGCAGAGCATGGGCGACCCCTACCGCAACGCCGTTGCCATCTTCCTCAACCAGATCATGCGCGGCGAACCGATCAGCGTGTACGGCGACGGCAGCCAGATCCGGGCCTTCACCTACGCCCCGGACATCGTCGGCACCTTCCTCGCCGCGGCCGGCCAGCCGGCCGCCTGGGGCCAGGTCTTCAACGTCGGCTCCTCGCAGACCACCACCGTGCTGGAGATGGCACACGCCGCGCGCACCGCGATGGGCGTCCCCGACCACCCGATCAAGCACCTGGCGACCCGCGACGAAGTCCACGCCGCGTACACCGACAACAGCCTCGCCCGTAGGACGCTCGGCGACTGGACCGACACCCCGCTCGCAGACGGACTGCGACGCACCGCAACCTGGGCCCGCGAGCACGGACCCGTGGAGCCCACGAGCACACTCAGCATCGAGAACGACACCGCGGAGAAGCCCGAGTGGTTCACCTGGGCCGCTGGTCGGGCGGCCACGGCATGACCGGCCGCACCCTCGCCGTCGACGTCGGCGGCATCCTCTACTACGACGAGCCGTTCGACCTCGCCTGGCTCCAGGGCGTCTGGGAGCTCGCGCAGGCGGACAACCCCGCCCTCACCATGGACTCTTTCCTCCATGCGATGCGCAACTTCTACCAGGACCGCGCGCCCGGAACACCCCCGCCCAGCCTCTTCCCGCCCAACGGCACGAAGAGTTGGCAGCGCATCCGCGAACGCTGGACCTCGCTCATCCAGCCCATTCCGGGAGCCGTCGACGCGCTCAGCGACCTCGCCAGGGAGTACCAGGTGTGCATCGTCGCCAACCAGCCCCCGGAATGCCTCGCCGCCCTGCGTGTTCTCGGCATCGAGCAACGGGTCCAACTCGTCGCACTCGACTCCCTTGTCGGCTACGCCAAACCCGACCCCCGCCTCTTCAAGTGGGCCCTGGACCGGCTGGGCTGGAAGCCGGAGCACACCACGGTTGTCGGCGACCGGACCGACCACGACGCTGCTCCGGCACTCGCTCTCGGCTGCTCGGTGGCGATCATCAACCTCGACAGCGGATGGAGCGCGCCTGCCGGGGTCGATCCCGAGATCGTGACCACCTATCGCGAACTGAAGGCCCGGCGCGGCCACACAACCGAGGGGAGCACGGGTTACTGGGCCATCGCCGCCCTCGGGGACCTGGCCGACGTGCTGCTGGCGATCGGCTGCAAAGAGCGCAGCCCACAGCCGAGCCAGGAGGTGCGTCCGTGACCCTCGGCGCCGACCTGCCCCTCACCATCGCCATCTGCAGCAACCGCCCCGACAGCCTGCCGGGAGCCGTCGTCCGTACCGCCGCGGCGATGGGCGCCCGGGACCGCCTGCTGATCATCGCGGACATGCCCGCCCAGCACGTTCCCACACTGCCCACGAGCGCCTCGCCGCCTCCGTCACGCATCCGCGTCATCTGCAACGCGGGAAACCAGGGACTCGCCCACAGCCGCAACAAGGCCATGAAGGAAGCCACGACACGGCACCTCGTCTTCCTCGACGACGACATCGTCCCCACCGTCGAGGCTCTGACGCAGATACGGGCCGCTCTGACCGCCGGCGCACAGGTCACAGGGACGAGGATCTCCGCCCATCTTCAGGGGCACCGCCGCCCTTGGTTCCTCACTTCGGGACAGTTGCACTACCTCGGGTCCCACGCTCCATCCCGGCCGGCGTCAATCTGGGGCGGCAGCTTCGCCATCGACTCCGAGCACGCCCGCTTGCTCGGAGTCGGCTTCGACGAACGCCTCGGCCGGATCGGCAGCTCCCTCACCTCCGCCGAGGACACCACCTTTGTGCGGGAGATGATCGCGCGCGGCGCCACCGCGACGATCCTGCACGACGCCGAGGTCCAACACCTGATCCCCGCTCACCGGTTGACCTTGTCCTACCTGCTGCGCCGCGCCTTCTGGCAGGGGCGCAGCGAAGCACGGCGCGACGACGCGCGGCGAGGCATCGGGAAGGAATGGAACCGCAACCGCTCAGGAGACGGCGCTCGCCCAGTACTGACCGCCCTCGCCCTGTTCTACACCTCCAGCGTTCTCCTCGGAGTCTGCTGGGAGGCCATCACGCGGAGCCGGGCCAGCGCCACCGATGCCGAGACCGGGAGTGACCGATGAAGGTGGCCATGGTGATTCCGCCGCACCGCTACGGAGCCGACCCCAGCCAATGGATCACTGTGCCACCCCAGGGCTACGGCGGGATCCAGTGGGTCGTCGCCACGCTCATGGACGGACTGCTGGCGGCCGGTTGCGAGATCCTGCTCCTCGGAGCGCCGGGAAGCCCCGTCCAGGAGGGTGTCACGGTGTCTGCTGCTGTCGAGACGGCCGACATCCACGAGGCCATCGAGACGTTCGGCCCGGACATCATCCACGACCACTCAAACAACGACGCACTGCCGGCCTGCGATCTCAGGCCAACGGTGAGCACACACCACCTCAACGGCGTGCCTGAGCGCCAGATCAACGGCATCTACCTCTCCCGCGCACAACGTACCGCCGCGGGGTCCCTATCCGCCCCCGTGATCCGGTTGCCGGTCAACCCTTCGCGATATCCATTCCAAGAGGCGAAGGACGACTACTTCCTCTTCCTGGGCCGAGTCTCCGTACACAAGGGCGTGCGCGAAGCGGCAGCGTTCGCGCACGCCGCCGGCGTACCGCTGACGGTCGCCGGACCGGCCTGGGAGAAGGACTACCTGGACGCCCTGCTGGCCGACTTCCCGAACACCGTCCACTACATAGGCGAAGTCGGCGGTGACACGCGTACCCGACTCATCGCACGCGCCCGAGCGCAACTCGTGCTGTCCCAGCCGTGGGGAGGACCGTTCGGCGGACGATGGATCGAGCCCGGCGCCACCGTGGTCTCGGAGGCCGCAGCCAGCGGCACCCCGGTGATCGCCAGCGACAACGGATGCCTGCCCGAGATCGTCCCCGGCGTCGGGACGGTGCTGCCGGTCGGGCGGGAGATCACACCCAGTGACGCGAAGCGCGTGTTGGCATCACTACCCAAGGCTCAGTCCGTGCGCGAAACAGCGGTGGACCGATGGGGCCACCACACCATCGCCCGCCAGTACCTGTTGGTCTACAGGAGAGCGGTAAGCGGCGAGGTCTGGAGGTGAACTCGGCAGGTCACGTCGTGCGCTGCTTCGCCAGACGCTGGCGGCGCGCCTCGTAGAGGACGACGGAGGCGGCGTTCGACGCGTTCAGGGAGCTGGCCGAGCCCGTCATCGGAATGCTGACTACGTGGTCGCAGACCTCACGCCAGGCCGCGCTGAGGCCCGCGGTCTCATTGCCGATGAGCAGCAGGACGGGCTGGGCCAGGTCGAACTCCGAGACGTCGGCGTCACCGTCCTCGTCCGTGCCGACGACGGCCACCGGTCGGCCCTGAGCGCGCTCCTTCTCCAGCCACTCCATGACCTCGTGGTGCGACTGGCTGCGCACCACGGGCATGGCGAAGAAGGATCCCGTGGAGGCACGTACCGACTTGGGATCGTAGGGGTCCGCCGCGTGCCCCGTCACGATGAGCCCGTCGGCGCCGAAGGCGTCGGCCGACCGCACGATGCTTCCGATGTTGCCAGGCTGCGTCGGCCGGTCGAAGACCAGACCGAGGAAGTCGTCGCGAACCTTGATCCGCGACAGGCTGTCCGGCGCCATCTCGACCACCGCCAGGACCTCCGCAGCCCCGTCGGCCTTCTCGCTGAGTTCGGCGAGCAGTTGCGGTGCCATCGCGACGCGCTCGGTACCGACACCGCGGAGGAGATCCTCGGCCCATCGGGAGAGCGGGCGGCTGGCGTCGTAGAGCAGGGAACGAACGGTCCAGCCGTGCTCCACGGCCATCGTGATCGGCCGTACGCCCTGGACCAGGAACTCCTTGGCACGGCCTCGCTTGGTGCGGTTATTTAGCAGCGTCTGCAGCTGCTGGAAACGGGCATTGCGGGTCGTGATCCGCTGCACTGCCACCCGTCCTCCAAACCGAAGTTGATTGTTGCGAACCCGGTCGTCCCAGGTGGAACACGGCGACGGGCACCCAGCAGGTTACACGGATCTGGATCGTGACTGAACGTGTTCGCCTGGTCGCGCCAAACGAGTGTGCCATTCAGTGGCAGAGCACGCGAGGTCGTCCTGTTGGCAGCCGCTACAGCTGTGCTGGGAACAGGCAGCTGGCTTCCGGCGCAGTCATGGAGTCCTCACGCCGCAGCCCATTTTGCTCGGGTGTCCATGTTCCTGAGCGTCTCGATGCGATAAGACAGCTGCTCCGCAGCAGCGGTGTCCCCACGATCCGCACGCCGAATGAAGGAGCCGAGTGTATGTAGGTCCCGAATGCCACACAGGACCGGAAGACCAGGCCAACGCCGGATGTCGTAGCCGTACCGAAAGCTGAAGTCATCCAGCTCTGCGGAGGTGCGACCGAAGCGCACTCCTTGAAAGGTGTTGGCCAAGTCAATCTCTCGCGGGCCGGACGCCGCCTCATCCCAGTCTCCAAGCCTGACGTCCTGCTCGTCCCAGAGCGTGTTGCCCGGATAGGCGTCGCCGTGGATGTGCCCGTGCCCCAAGGGGAAATCGAGCTCTCCGTAAGCGTGGAGGAGTTCTTGCCCGCTCTCCATGAGCCACGCCCGTTGGTTCGGTGCCAGGTAGGTGCTGGATTCCACGGCGGTCTTGAGCGAGGCAAGCGGTTGGTACCTCGGCAGTGTCACCGGCGGCGACGGTAGAGAATGCAGAGTTCTCAGTAGATCGCCCAACCCTCCAGCCGGAGGCGCCCCGTGTTCGGGTTGCGGGTAGTGCCGCCAGAACGTGACGACGTACGGCTCGTATGCCACCGGCTGGGACACGTCGACGGGCTCCGTCGCCGGAAAGCCGTTCGCGACGAGCCAGCGCGTGAGAGAGACGGCCGTGGTCAGGCGCCGCTGCTGCGAGACGGGACTGACGCGGACCACAACTCCCTCTGCAGCAAGAAGGAACACGGAGGTGGCGTGGTGGTGAAGCGGGACGAGGGAGTGGTCTGTCAGACCTGACGCCCGGCAGGCCATGCGGGCGGCGGACTCGGGAGAGACCGTCATTGTCATGAGGTGAGGGCCTTCGCTCTCGTGTCGATCACCTGATAGCCGCGAGTGGCGTCGGCGATCTCGCGAACAACCCGGCTCCGGGCGAACCGTGGTTCTTCGAGAAGCCTAGCTACTCCCTGCACGGCGTCGCCGAGCTGTCGGATACGACGGTCGACCGGCAGTTCCAGTATGGGCTGGAGTTGCTCGCCAGCTCCCTCGATCTCCCCAGCGGCGATGCGCGCGGTGACGATGTCGAGGCGCGCCAGTGCTTCGTCGCCGTACGACCGCTGCTCCTTCGGGCCCATCTCGTACAGATCGATCGCTGCGGCGGCGTGCTGCTCGGCCCTCTCGTGTTCGCCGAGGAGGGCGTACGTTCCGCCGATGTAGTACTCCTGCTTGGCTTCCGGGAAGGTGAGCAACCCTCCGAATCTGGTGAGTCCGTTGGGGTCTGTCTGCTCCTCGCGGGCATGCTCAAGCTCCTTGAGCGCTGCCAGTGCCGTGTTCCGGTCTCCGATGCGTGCCGCGGCCCTGGCCCCGATCGCCGCGGTTCTGACCCGGGTCTCGCCGACGGGGGCGAACCGGATCGCCTGTTGTGTGTACTCGAGGGCCGTGTACCGGTGGGTTGACCACTCCGCGATCAGTGCGGCTGTGCCCTTGACCCATGCCCGGAGATCGTCGTGGTCGGCGTGCTCGGCGAGGGTCCCGGCCGTCTGTAGTTGGGCGACAGCGGCGTCCTGGTCGCCGAGATTCTGTGACGCGTGGGCGAGGAGCAGGCAACTCGTGCCGGCGAGGAGGTACAGCTCGCGGGTTTGGCCCGGGGGTTGGTGGCCGCTCAGCAGCGAGAAGAGTTGGTCTCTCGTCGACAGCAGGTCGTGGAAGAGCGGGTACAGCGGAGCGTGGACGTAGTCCGTCGCGATCCGGGTGATCCTGGATTCCAGCCCCTGAAGCTCGACGTCGCTCACGTTGCTCTTCGTGGCCACTTCCGCGAACTGCAGTGACTGGGCCGCAGCTTGTGTCGCGAGTTCGTAGAGGTCCGCTGCCTGCTCGCCGCTCGCGACCTGGAGATCGACGGCGGGTGGGCCTGGGTGCGGCAACGGCAGTGGCGTGAGAACTGCGTGATGCTCACGGAACGGTGGGGGGAGCAAGGCGTCAGGTGTTTCGATGCCGTTGAGGAACCTCGCGACCTTGTCGAGGTTCGTCAGCCGGCGCGTTCCTGCTTCGAGCATGGACAGGAAACCCTGGCTGAGCCCCGTCATGTGGGCCATGTCCTCCTGGCGGAGCTTCGCCCGCTCGCGGATGAGACGGCTCGCCCGCCCGAAGTCCCAGGCGGCGAGTGCAGCCTGAACTTCCGGATCGTGCCAGACCGTGTCCGGAACGCGGTGTTGAAGGCGGATGTCGAGACGTCTGTCGCGTGCGCACGTGGCACACCGGTCTTCGTCGTTGTACTGGCTTAAGCGGCATCCGCAGTCAGCGCATACGCGAGCGTGCCTTGGCATCGCACCCCCGTTTCTCGTCTGCGCCCGACAGCGTAGGCGGGGGTATACGCGTGCCGGTATCACTCATGTAATACGGGCAGTTGAGGCCTTCTACGGGGCAGCCGCCATCAGGCGCGATTGCGGGTCGTCGCAGCGATCGCGTCCAGGAGCCGAGGAACGCCTTCGAGACTGTCGAGGACCAGGTCTGCGCCGGCCGCAGCAAGTTCATCGGCGGTGGTCTTGCCAGACGCGACTCCGATCACAGGAGCACCGCCCTCAAGCCCGGTACGGACGTCTTCGAGGGAGTCTCCGATGATGACCGTGTTGGAGCGGGTGAAAGCGGTGGTCCCGTACTTGGCCTGGGCTCGCTCCTGTGCGACGGCGACGAGAGCTGGGCGGTGGTCGTTGTCCGAGGAGTATCCGCCGATCTCCGTGTCAAGGAACTCGTCGAGGTGGAACGCTTCGAGCTTCAGCAGCGCGTTGGGCTTGAGGTTTCCCGTGACGACGGTAGGAACGCAGCCCGGTTGCGCGTGTACGGCCTTGAGCGCGTCCACGGCGCCAGGCAGGAGCACGCCTTGCTCACGAAGGTCGTCGGTATGCGCGGCGAGGCGCTGCGGCAGGAGTTCCACCATGCGCGGCACCAGGCCGGGGACGTCTGCCTCGGGGACGCCGTTGTCCAGAAGCAGGGATCGAATGGCGAGAGGCATGGTGACGCCGGTGCCGCGGGCCGGAAGGCGTTCCGCGGGGCGGCCGACAATCTCGGCGAAGGTCTCCCGGTACACCTGCCGGTCGATGTCACCGACGTACAGCAGGGTGCGGTCGATGTCCCACAGCACGAGGATCGGCCTGGCGTCGGTCAAGTTCGGCTCCCTGTTGCCGTCACGGCGGTGCGTCGCTCCAGTACGTCCTGAGCGTACGGGCTGTGGGCGACGGGGTGGAGTTGTTGGATCATGCTCGTGACGTGACTGTCGAACCGTGCCGACTGAAGCTTCTCGGCGAGGTCGAGGACCTCGTGTGCCGTGGCGCAGCCGGCTTCGAGGTCACCCTGCTCGATGTGGGCGGTTGCGGCGCGGGAGAGGAACAGCCCTCTGGTGCGGTGGTCCGTTGGGTTGAGTGCCTCCCGGGCCTTCGTGAAGCTGGCGACGGCGCTGCGGGGGTCGCCGAGGTCGAGGTAGCAACTGCCGGCCTGTCCGTGGATCTCGCCCTCGTTGATCCAGTAGAGCCAGTGCGGGTCGTGCTCCGAGCGGCCCTGGGCGCACAGTTCAGCGGCTCTTCCGAGCGCGGCGAGCGCCGCCTGGCGTTCGCCGAGTTTGGCGTGCCCGCGGGCCTGTCGGGTCAGGAGCATCGCTTCGAGTGCGGGCGTGCCGAGTTTCCTGATCTTGTCGCGGGCCCGCTGTGCCGCGGTGACGGCGTGGTGCGGAGCTCCGGTGGAATAGCCGTGGATGGCAATGTAGGACAGGGCGCCGGCGCCGAGCCGTGCGTCTTGTGACGCCTTCGCGGCGCGGAGTGCGGCGTAGAGGTAGCTGAGTGGGCGGTCGCGGTCGCCGGAGTCGAAGACGAACCATCCGGTCTGGGTGGCGGTGTCGGCGATGATCGCCGCGAGCCGTCGTCCTGTGGCCTCGTCGTACGACGTTTCTTCCAGGAGGTGTTGGAGGAACTGGAGGTGGCGGTTGCCGAGACTGGTGAGGGTGCCGCTGCCGTCGCTCGCGTCCATGGTTCGCAGGTTGTCGGTGGTGCGTTGGAGGCCGTCGAGGAGGTCGTGGGTGAGGCGGCTTCCCTCTGCTGCTCGATGGAGGGGTTCGGCTTCGGCGGTGTCCCACGCGTTCATGAACGCGGTGAGGGCGACGCCGCTTGCGGTGAGGAATCGTCGACGGTCCATCGCGCTGCCTCCCACCGCGGTATCCAGTGCTGCCACCATACGGGCCGCGGTCCAGGGCAGGCTGGGATCAGCGTCGCCAGCGAACTGGGCCGACTGCTCCTGTGCTGGCGGGGAGGGAGCCTGCGGGAGCGGAAGCGCAACCAGGTCGGCGGGTACACCGAGGCCGGTGAGGAACTCGATGATCTTGTCGATGTTGGTAAGGCGGCGATTGCCCTTCTCCAGCATGGACAGGAACGCCTGGCTGAGGCCCGTGAGATGGGCCATGTCGCCCTGGCGGAGACCACCGCGAAGTCGGATGAGGCGGCTGGCCCGGCCGAAATCCCAAGCGGCGAGCGCGTTCCGTACATCTGGGTCGTTCCAGACGTGTACCGGGACGGTAGGGGTGTTTTTCTCCCAAGTTCGTGCGCGAACGCAGGCGGCGCAGAGTGTGTCCGTGTTGTACTGGCTCAGGGGGCAGCCGCACCGATCACAGCGTCGCTGTGCCTGCTGCAGCACCCTTTCCTCCCTGGCCGAGCGTCTGTGGTTCCGGCCCTTTCCGGAACCGGAATCACCTCAGTGATATCACCCTCGGAATGTGCGTAATCCCCTTTCGGTAAACAGTCTTAGGGATCAGCCAACGTCCTTGTGACAACAGTCGCTTGGTCAAGCGGCTCAGTCAGTGTGTCCGGACGCACAGGAGATCCCGGTGATTGCCTCGCCAGGCCGAGTTCAAGCCGTCCCTGATCCGCCCACCGCCCAGCAGCCAGTCGCACCTGTGGTGCCGCTGGCCCGCTGGCAGCGGTTGCAGCGCCGCCCTCTCCCACCGGAGTCGGCATTGCCGCTCGCGCAGACCGAACTGCCCTGGAGGGTCCAACTTGCGTCCCACCCGCTGCCGCGGCTTGGGCCCGTCGATGTCGTGCAGGCGGGACTGCTTGTTGGGTTACGTGCCGTCGAGGGTGCCCGAATCCGGGGACTCCCTGTGGGGCCGGTGCTCTGCTGCAACGCGCACTCTCGGATCCACATCCCGGTGGAAGCGGGCGCGGCAGACCGGTGGCACGCTCCACAGACGCTTTGTCGGTCGGGCCGCCTGTGGGAATGCGCGCTCGACGGACAGGTCGCCGGGTATTTGCGCTGCGCGACGGTATGGCTGCTTCCCCCTGACGGACATCCAGAAGGCACCGACAGCGCCGCGCTCCTTCACTGGTTGGCCCTGACGCGGTCGGCCGGCGCGCGCAACAGGGAGATGCCGTATGGCGGTTAGCATCTCGGCCGTCGTCCTCCTCGGGATCATCACCTTCCTGCTGATCAAGAAGGGCGGGCTGAACGCGGCGCACGCGATCGTCTGCACGCTCTTCGGCTTCTACCTCGCCAGTTCGTCGATTGCGCCAACGATCTCCAAGGCCACGATGAGCCTCGTGGACATGATCGGCGGGATCAAGTTCTAGGCGACCCGCCGACGACCTCCGTCTCATGGGGCAGCCCGCCTTCGCCCCGCTCAACCGTCGCCAGCCGGGCGGACCTTCGATTCACCGGTCCCGTGCTCTGTCGCTGTCCCCTTCGACCCCCATTGAGAGAACCGATGAGACACGAAACAGCCGTCGCGGCATCCCTTGGCCTGGTCGCCGTGCTAGTTGTCGCGCTCGGGCTGGCTTACTTCGCTTGGCTTTCCGCCAAGTACCGTGCCCAGGCTGAGCATTGGCAGGAAGTATCCGCGGCCCAGGACATAGCCTTGATCGCGCTGATTTCACAGGGCCTCGGATCAGTCACGGGCTCACTTCAGCGGCCACAGCCGACGGCGGCAGAGTTCACGGTCCCGGACTGTCTCGCCGGTTCCGACTTCGTGGAGAACCTCCGCCTGCTCGGCGAGCAGTACGTCGACAGCCTGCACCAGGTGCAGCAGGTGACGGCGGCTTCGACACGTCAGCAAGTCGAGACCGAGGCGCGCGAGGCGGCGAAGGCGGCCGTGCGGTCATTCGCCACCGCGATGGTGAGCACCGGCGACAACGTGAGCAGTGAGATCGCCCAGGCCCTGCACCGGCATCACGACAGTGCCATCTTCGCGACGCTGACCCGGATCGATCACGGCGTCCAGCAGATGCTTCACCAGGCACAGTCCTACGTCGTGCTTGCCGGAGGGCGGCTCGGACAGCGGTGGCCGGCCAGCACGCTCACGAACGTCGTCGGGGCGGCCCAGGGAGCGATCCCTCACTATGCGCGCATCCACCCGTACGCGTCGGACCGGGCAGTGATCGCCCGCATGGTCGGGCCGGTGAAGTTGATCTTGAGTCATCTGTTCGACAACGCCGCCCGCTATTCGCCGCCTCAGACCCATGTGGAGGTGAGTGCCCAGCACGGCCACCACGGAGTCACTCTCCTCATCGACGACGCCGGCAAGCGCATGAGCGAGGAGCAGCTGGCGCGTGCGCGGCGCATCCTGGACGGCCGTCAGGAGGTCGACATCCTCAGCATGGCGGCGCATCCGAGGGTCGGCTTCCCGGTGATCGCGCTCCTTGCCCGCCGGTATGGCATCAAGGTGGTGATCTCGGACTCCAATCGCTACGGCGGCATGTGCGTGTCCGTTTTCCTGCCCGAGGCCCACTTCACCACCGCGGTGGCCGAACTCGAACCGGCGCCCCCGCAGCCGGCCCACCTCGAAGCGCCTGCCGCATCGGCGCCCGCGCTGACGGAGAACGGGCTGCCGACGCGCACGCGTCGCCAACCGATGCATCAGCCACCGGCCCCTGCCGGGCGCCGCACGAGTACCGCACCGGCACGGCCCGCGGTCATCGGCACCTGGCAGCAGGCAAACCGACAGGCCCGCGACACGGCCGCGCCCCAGCAGGAACACACCCATGACACGGCCGTCCGCACCGACCAGGAGGAAAGGTCCCTCGACTCATGACGACACACGCGAACAGGCTCGGCTGGATGCTCGACGACCTGACGAAGATGCCGGATGTCCGCTACGCCGTCCTGCTGGCCACGGACGGGATCGCCATGGGCCACTCGGAATCGGTGCACCCCGACACAGCCGACACGATCGCCGCATCCGCCAGCGGCTTCCACTCCATCGGCGTCGCGCTGGCCCCGTACACCGGCGGCCAGAAGAACGGGCTGCGCCAGGTCGTCGGCGAATTCGACGAGGGGTTCCTCTTCGTGAAAACGGTCGGGGCCAACGCGTTGCTGGCGGTCTCGACGAGCAACGCGGTGGACGCCGAAGTCCTCACCTACCGGATGAACGGACTGACCGAACGCCTCGGCGAGGAACTGTCCAGCCCGGCGCGGAACCAGGGTGACGAAGGCGGCGCTCGGCCATGAGCGGACCGCGGCGCGATCCCGACATGGTCCGAGCGTACGTCCGGACACGAGGACATTCGTCACCGTCCCGCGACGGCCTGACCCTGACGACCCTGGTTCGCGCCGCAGACCGCCCCCAGCACGGCCTCGACGTCGAAGCCCGGCGGGTGATGGCCATCTGCCACGGTCAGCTCGTGATCGCCGAGATCGCCGCGCTTCTCGAACTGCCCCCCACCGTCGCACTCATCGTCGTCTCCGGGCTCCTCGATACCGGCCACCTTGACACCCCGGCACGAGACGACCAGCCGGACATCAGCGTTGTGGAGGAAGTACTCAATGGACTCCGTGCTCTCGTCTGAGCACCCATACCTGCCGGCCACCGTGACCCGGTCAGCGAAGATCCTGATCGCGGGCGCCTTCGGGGCGGGGAAAACGACGCTGGTGGGGAGCGTGTCGGAGATCAGACCGCTGCGGACCGAGCAGCCGATCACCGAGGCCAGCATCGGCATCGACGATCTCGCCGGCCTGTCCGACAAGACCGAGACGACGGTCGCCTTCGACTTCGGCCGCCGCACCCTCAGCGATCGGCTGGCCCTCTACCTCTTCGGCACCCCCGGGCAAAACCGGTTCACCCCCTTCTGGGAGCACCTCTTCAACGGGGCACTGGGCGCACTGGTCCTCGTCGACACCCGTCGGCTCCAGGACGCCGACACCGTCCTCGCACTCTTCGAGGAGCGCGGCCTGCCATTCGGCGTCGCCGTCAACGAATTCGAAGGCGCTCCCCGCTACGCCCTCGACGAGGTCCGCCAAGCCCTGGCTCTCGACGACGACGTGGTGCTCACCTCCTGCGACGCCCGCGACGAAGTGTCCTCCATCCACGCGCTGATCGCGTTCGTCGAATACCTCCACCGATCCAGCCGACTGGAGCACCTGTCGTGACGATGCCGCCACCAACACCGCAAGCTGCTCGCCCTGCCCACGCCGGTCCGACGCGCTTCGCGATGTACACACCGGAGTTCGCAGCCGACCCCTACCTCATCTACGCCCAGATGCGGGAGCAGCACCCCACGCTGGCCCCGGTCTACCTCGACCCCGACGCACCCGCCACGCTGGTGATCGGCTACCAGACCGCGGTCGAGATCCTCCACGACCCCGTCCGGTTCCCCGCCGACCCGCGGGTCTGGCAGCAGAGCATCCCCGCACACTGCCCGGTCCTGCCGATGCTGGAGCACCGCCCCAACGCCCTGCGCAACTCCGGGCCCGTGCACGCCCGTTACCGCGCCGCAAACACCTCCGCCCTCGACCAGGTCCGCCTGCCCGGACTGCAGGCCATGGTGCAGCGGATCGCGATTCCCCTGATCAACGACATATGCGAGGCGGGCCAGGCCGACCTGCTCACCCAGTACGCCCAGCCGGTGGCGTTCAAGGCTCTCAACGCCATCCTCGGCTGCCCGCCCGAAATCGGCCGACGTGTAGCCCAGGGGATGGCGGCCATCTTCGACGGCGTGAACGCCGAAGCCGGCAACGTCATGCTCTCCGAAGCCCTCAGCGAACTGGTCGACCTCAAGCGCCGCCACCTCGGAATGGACGTCACCACCGGCCTGCTCACGCACCCAGCCCAACTGAACCAGCCGGAGCTGATACACCAGCTGGTCACCCTCTACGGCGCCGGCATCGAGCCCGAGCAGAACTTCATCGCGAACACCCTCCGGCTGATCCTCAGCGACGAGCGGTACTCCGGCGACGCGCTCCGAGGGAGCCTCAGCGTCCGCGACGCCCTCGACGAGCTGCTGCGCGTCGACCCACCTTTGGCCAACTACTGCGTGTCATACCCGCCCCGCCCGGAAGAGGTCGACGGCATCGTCCTGCCCGCCCATCAGCCGGTTGTCATCAGCATGGCCGCCTGCAACAACGACCCCGCGGTCATGTCCGACGAGCAGGCCGGCAACCGCGCTCACCTGACCTGGAGCCTGGGACCCCACGCCTGTCCCGCCCAGCCCCTGGCCTACCTCGTCGCCCAGGTGGCCATCGAGGAGATCGTCGACGCTCTGCCCGAAATGGAACTCGCCGTCCCCGCCGGCCACCTCACCTACCGCCCGGGCCCGTTCCACCGCTCCCTGACCGGCCTGCCGGTCCGCTTCCCCCCGTCACCGCGCCTCCACCTGACCTAGGGAGAATCCCGCATGGACCGCACCCTGCCCCTGCCCCTCGTCCTCGACCCCACCGGCCATGCCCGCGCGACCGAGGAAGCCGCACTCCACGCCGCCGGTCCCGCCACGCTCGTGGACATCCTTGGAGTGGCCGCCTGGTCGGTCAGTGACCCGGCCATCCTCAAGAGCCTCCTGATCGACTCCCGGGTGTCCAAGGACGCCAGCCAGCACTGGCCGGCGTACATCAGCGGCGAGATCGCCGAGAAATGGCCGCTGGCCTTGTGGGTGGGCGTGAACAACATGTTCACCGCCTACGGCCCCGACCACAGGCGGCTGCGGCGCCTGGTCAGCCCAGCGTTCACCGCCCGACGCACCGCCGAGATGGTGCCGCGCATCGAACAGATCACGGCCCGCCTCACCAGCCAGATAGCCCAAACCAAGCCCGGCGAGGTCGTCGACCTTCGCGAGGCCTTCGCCTTCCCCCTGCCGATCCAGGTCATCGGCAATCTCATGGGCCTGCCCGAGGACGTGTGGCCCCGCTTTCGCACCGTGGTCGACGGCGTCTTCGACACCACCCTCACCAGCGAACAGGCCCGCGCCAACACCACCGCCCTGTACGGCATCCTCACCGAACTGGTCACCTCCAAGCGGGCCACCCGCGGCGAGGACATCACCTCGACGCTCATCGACGTACGCGACGACGAGGGCGACGGCACCGTTCTCACGGAGCAAGAACTCCTGGACACGCTGCTCCTGGTCATCAGCGCCGGCTACGAGACGACCGTCAACCTCCTCGACCAGGCCCTCACCGCGCTGCTCACCCGCCCCGACCAGCTGGCCCACGTCCGAGCCGGGCGCGCCTCGTGGGACGACGTGATCGAGGAATCCCTCCGCTACGCCGCACCCATCAGCCACCTGCCGATGCGGTATGCCGTCGAGGACATCACCCTCCCCGGCGGGATCGTGATCCAAACGGGCGAGGCGATCCTCGCCTCCTACGGGGCCGCCGGCCGCCACCCCAACCTGCACGGCACCACCGCGGGAACATTCGACGTCCTGCGGAAGGACAAGCAGCACCTCGCGTTCGGTCACGGCGCACACCTCTGCCTCGGCGCTCCCCTGGCCCGCGCCGAAGCGCGGGCCGCACTCCCCGCCCTCTTCGACACCTTCCCGGACATGACCCTCGCCGTACCGCCCGAGGAACTCGAACCCGTGGGGAGCCTCCTTGTCAACGGACACCGCACGCTGCCCGTACGGCTGCAGCCCGCGCGCTGACGCGGCTGATCCGGGGATGCGGCCTGGCGCTACCAAGTGGGATGCCCAGTTCAGAGCCTGTTGTCAGTGCCTCTTGGCAGACCACCCGCCCGCCGGTGATGACCGATGCACGGCCCGCCCCGGGGCCGGCGTGGTCTGTGAACGACCTCGACACACTCATCGATCTCTGCCGCTCCTGCTTCGGAACCGCCTGCCCCCTCGCAACCCCACCGGCTCCGACCGGCCCGAGTACCGCCCCTCCCGCTTGTGCCCCGTGCCGCAAACGGGACGGGCCCAACCCATGGTGATCGCCCCATTGAACTCATCAGTCGAACTCTCGCATGAAGAAACGTACGCCCTCGATCCCAAGCAGACCGGGCAGGCCAACAGCGTCTACCGCGGTCTACGAGAAGCGATTGCCGTCGGAGACATCCCGCCCGGAACGCTCCTGTCCTCCACTGACCTGGCGAGCGGGTACAAGGTGACCCGCCATGTCGTGGCCGTCGCCCTGCGCGGCCTGACCCGGGACTACCTGGTCGCCCTTCACCACTTAGGCGCACGTGTCGTCGAATCTCCACAGCTAGCTGGCTCGCCCGGCACTGCAGATGCGAGGCGGGGAGACACGCAGCGAGTTCGTGGAGCGCGTGATGCGACGGCGCCTCACTGACGGGACTTACCAGCCCGGAACGCTGCTCCCACGCCAGAAGACGCTCGCGATGGAGTTCCACATGCCGGTACACATCTTCCGCCAGGCCATCGAGCCCCTGTACCTGGAAGGCCACCTCATCCACTCCGTGAAACCCAGGGGAACTCTGGTCACCCACGATGTCATCTGAGGCGAGCACTAGGACCAGCTCACGCTGGCCCCGAAGAAGCCGCGTCCTGTCCTGCACAGCGAGCTCTAGGCGGCGTTTCGGGCACGGCACGCACCTCTGCCTCGGCACTCCCAGAGCCCGCATCGAAGCGAGGGCCGCACCCCCCGCCCTCTTCGACACCTTCCCCGACATGACCCTCGCCGTACCGCCCAGGAGCCCGAACCCGTGGCAAGCCTCCTCGTCAACGGGCACCGCACGCTGCCCGTGCGGCTCCGGCCCACCGGCCAGTTCGGCTGAGCCGACATACGCGTCAGGCGATACGTCACCGCGACTGACGCGGAAACAACCAGCTCAGCCCCCATTGTCAGTGGCTCCTGACAAGCTACCCACCCCATCTGAACACTTAGAGCACCCAAGGAGTCACCTAACGTGACTCAACTGAGTGCTCGGCCAGCGGAAGGGCGCAGCGACGTGACCGAAATGCCCAGCGCACTCCACGAACTGGTGGAGTCGGTAACCGACACGTACACCGTGGTTGCCGAACACCCCCGCCCTGGCCCCATCCGGCCATCCCTCTGGGAAGTCCACGCACCCGGAGGGCAGCGGTGGTTTGCCAAGCAGCATGCCGGCCCCAAGCTGCATCAGCGTGAGGTAGATGCATACCGGAATTGGACGGTCTCCCTCGGCGACGGCCGGACGCCAGACCTGCTCACCGCCGCGGCTGTCTCGCGCACCGTCCTGGTCACAGCTGTGCCCGGCCGCAGCCTCGACTCGCTCCGGCTGCCAGCCGAGCAGGCGCGCAAAGCCTACGAGCAGGCGGGTGAACTCCTCGCTCGCCATCACGCTGCCGCCGGCGGCGAGCCCACCGCGGACCCGACCGAGCACGAGTGGGAAGAGACGGTGTCAAAGGTGCTGGCGACTGCCACCACATACGTGCCCAAGCACGAACTCTCAACAGCACGAGCCCTCCTGAGCGAGCCGCCCCCACGGCTGCCGCAGGTAGCTGGGCACGGCGACTACATGCCGAAGCACTGGATGTGGGACGAATCCGAGCAACTGCTAAGGGTCATCGACTTCGAACGCGCCGAGCTCCAGCCCGCGCCACGCCGGGATCTCAGCCGCCTGCGCTACCGGATCCTGCATCACAACCCGGACCTCAACGCCGCATTCCATCACGGGTACGGCCGCACGCTGACCGAGGCGGAAGTGGCGGCGTGCCGGGCGTACGGAGCACTGGACGCTGTCGACTCCCTGGCTTGGGGCATCCAGCATCACGACATCGGCCTGGTCGACGAAGCCCACACCATGCTGGAGAACCTGCGCCTGGAGACCCGCAAGCGCGTGTGGAGCGGGAGGTGCCCGTGAATGCCTTCGCCGGAACCTCCGCCTACTACCGACGCTTCCGCCCCGGCATTCCCGTCGCCCTCGCGGCCCTCCTCGACCAGGCCGCGCCCACAGACAGCCCGCGGCGCCTTCTGGACATCGGCACCGGCCCGGGATTCGTCGTCCGCGCTCTCTTGCCGTACTTCGACGATCTGTTCGCGGTCGACGCCGAGCCGGGGATGCTCACAGAGGCCGAGACCATGATCCGTCCCACGCTCGACACCGCCCACCGGCTGCAGATGCGTCACGCGCTCGCGGAGGACTTTCTGCCACCGGAGGGATGGCGGCCACATCTCGTCACGTGTGGCCGTGTCTTCCACTGGCTGAACCAGCAACGCTTCCTCGACCGGCTCAGCGAGTACGTGGCCCCCGAGGGGGTGGTCGCGGTCTTCAGCGACCGGAGTCTGTGGACCGCCGGCAGCCAGTGGCAGCAGGCCGTCCGCGAGGTCGTCCAGGAATTCCTCGGTGAGCAACGGAGAGCCGGCGACGGCGCATTCAGAACCCCTGGGCCGCCGCACGAGGAGGTGCTTCGTGCTTCCGCTTTCTCGCACGTCACCTCCACGGTCGTTCCCGTCCACCGCCAGTGGAAGATCTCGCAGGTCCTGGGCTACCTGTACTCAACGTCGTTCGCGGCCCCGCACCTGTTCGGCGACCGCCGCGACGCCTTCGAACTGGCCGTTGCCAACGCCCTCACCCCCTTCGCCGACCGAGGAGTGCTCACGGAGGACAACGCCTTCACCGTCCTCACCGCACGCCGCCCCTCCACACACGAAGGCCGGTGATCCACATGGACGAAGCAGAGCGGGGTGCGGCGTTGACCGCTGACGTGCTGGAGGACCGGTACGGCCTCGTCGCCGACCACGTCGAACCGGTGCACATGGGCACGGACACGATCAACCGGCGAGTCCTGACCGACGACGGGCTACGACTGTTCGTCAAGCAGTACCCGGCCATGGCCGACCTGGACGAGGCACGCAACGCATGGGACATGTCGGAATACTGCCGGGCCGCCAAACTCCCCGTCCCACGCGTGTGGCCCGACGCCGACGACAACCTGATCACCATCGCGGAAGGCAGCGCATGGGCCGTCGTCGACGAGGCCCCCGGCCAGGTGACTACATCGGCCATGACGATCCCCCTCGCCGAGCACATCGGCGTCGTCATGGGACGCATGCACCGTGCGCTCGCCGCGTACCCGCTGCCCAAGCGCGTGCAGCAGACCCGCTGGCGGACTGAGCCCGTCGAGGACGCCGTAGCGAAGTGCGACGCCGTGATGGCCAGAGCCACACGGCAGGGTCACGACCGTCTTGACCAACTGCGTGTCGACCTCGACCAGCGGCGTACGGACTTGCGCACCCACTCCGCCGAGCTGCGGAAACAACTGTCCGAGACGCTGGTGCAGCAGGCGCTGCACGCGGATCTGACCCGCACTAACCTGATCACCCTCGCCGACGCTGTCACCGGCGTGATCGACTTCCGCTGCGCCAGCGCGCTGCCGGCCTGGGAGCTGGGGCGAGCGGCGTTCGACCCGCGCACCGTCGCCACCAGCACCAACTGGACTACCTGCGCCCTGGCTATGGTGGGCGCCTACCGCTCGGAGCACCCCAGCCTCCCGATGCAGGAGGTCCGAGCCTGTGCCCGGATCGCACTCCTGTACATGCTCTTCAGCTTCTACGGCGCCACCACCGCCGAGTACAACCTGCCTCAAGACGCGGAGCTGGATCTGAAGCGGTACTGGAGCGAGCGTCAGACGGCCATCCGCCGCCTGCTCGGTGACCTTGAAGGCCTCGAAGAGAAGCTCACCGCCCTCGGGGCGGGCGGGGACACCGCATGACCATTCCGCAGCAACCAACTGCACTGCATTCCATGGGTGTTGAGCAACAGCCTCAACCGCACACGGCATACAGGGGGAACGCCTTGGCGTATCGAACAGTGATCGGTTTGTACCTGGTCCACATCCGAAAACAGCCCGTGCTGGGCTTCGCTATGACCTTCACCGGGAACCGCGTATCGGTGGAGGGCTGGAGCTGATGACCACCATCCCGAAGCCAGCCGCCACAACCGCGCCAGGCGACGAGGGGGAGGCACCGGATGAAGAGCTGAAGTTCATCATCCCCGGCGACCGCCGCATCGAGGCCGCCAACGCGATCACCACCCGATCGATGGCCCAGCGCCTGCCCCAACTGATCCGCCGATCCCTTGCCTTGGGCTGGCAGGTCGACCGCTCCGCGGTCATCGCCCTGCTCGGCGTCCAACTCCTCTCGGGGGTGTTGGAGGCGTTCGGGCTGATGGCCACCACCGGCGTGATCAAGCCGCTGATCGCTTCCCAGCACATCAGCGGTGACCAACTCCGCTCCGCCGTGCCGTCTCTGGTGGTCCTGTCGGGGGCCATCGGTCTGCGTGCCCTGCTCGGCATCGCCTCCACCGCACTGTCGGCCCGGCTCTCCCCGCGAATTGCCCGGGAGGCCGAACTCGAACTCCTCGACGCGGCGACCAAGGCGGAACTGGCCGCGTACGACAACCCTGGATACAACGATCGCTGGGACGCCGCCGATCGGGGCGTAGAGGTCTCCAGGGACCTCCTCACCCAAGCCCAGTACATCCTCGCCGCCTCGGCATCACTGATCGCCTCAGCGTGCGTTCTGACCGCTGTGCACCCGATCCTGCTGCCGCTTCTCGTGCTGGCGGCCCTGCCGAGGGGCCTGGCCAGCGTGCGGGCAGCGCGCATCAGCTACATCGCCTCGCTCGCCACCTCGAAAGACCGGCGGCTACTGGGCATGCTGCGCTGGTACATGGTCGACAAGCAGACCGCCGACCAGGTTCGCTCCAGCACCATGGCACGGTTCCTGCTCCGCAAGTACCGCACGGCCGGGGCGCGGATCGACGCGACCACCGACCAGGCCACCTGGCGCTCCTCCAGAATCTCCCTAGTGGGTGGGGCCGCCGGAGGTCTCGCCCACGCCGTCGTCTGGGCGGCCTTGGCACTATTGGTGTCCGCCGGGCAGATCTCGGTCGCCGCGCTCGGCACCGCGTTCCTCGCCCTGGGCCGCGTCAGCGCCGGACTGGACGGAATCGTCGGTTACGGAGCCCAACTCTTCCGTACCGGAATGTACTTGGACGACTGGGCAGACTTCATCGACGAAGCCGGCGGACACCGCATCGACCGCGGCCCCCGCGTGCCGGCAGATCCCACTCTCGTACGCGCCGAGCGCATCACCTTCCAGTACCCGAGCGCCGACCGACCCGCCCTCGACGATGTATCCCTGGATGTCCGGCGCGGCGAAGTCGTTGCGCTAGTGGGCGAGAACGGCTCCGGCAAGACCACACTCAGTAAGATCCTTTCGGCTCTGTACCTACCCGATCAAGGAGCCGTCACCTGGGACGGCACCGACACCAGAGACCTCGACGCGCACGCCACCTGGGAACGTGTGGCCGTCGTACCGCAGTCCTACGCGCACTGGCCCCTGTCAGCGAGGGAGAACATCACCCTCGGCCAGCCCACCGAGGATGGAGACACCGCGGTGCTCGCTGCGGCGCATGCAGCAGGCGCCGACGAGGTCATCGACGGGCTTCGTAGCGGCCTGAACACCCTGCTGGCCAAGGAATGGTGGGGAGGACAGGAACTATCCGGCGGACAGTGGCAGAGGATCGCGCTCGCCCGCGCCTTCCACCGCTCAGCCGGACTGCTCGTCCTGGACGAACCGACCGCCGCCCTCGACCCGAGAGCCGAGCACCGCATCTTCGCTGGCCTGCGCCGCCTCGCCGCCGACCGCGCGGTCGTCCTGGTCACCCACCGGCTCACCAACGTGGCGATCGCCGACCGCATCGTCGTCCTCAACAAGGGCCGGGTGATTCAGCACGGCAGCTTCACCGAGTTGCTCGCTGACCACGACGGCTTGTTCCGCGAGCTGTGGGACCTGCAGAACGAGCGGACGGGCCAAGTCCCTTCCCCTGCCTTGCCGAGCCACGACGTGGCGCCCAACCAACATGCCCTGTTCTAACCCCTCAGAGGAGCGAGATGAGCCATGTCGCAGACCGACATACCGGCTGAGGCCGCAGACTGGGTCAGGGGCCATGTGGGACGGCACGCTGCCTGGGCGCTGCCTGTCGATCTCAGCGGCGCCCGGGCGTGGCGCATGTCTTCGCCTCAAGGGCTCATCGACATCCGTGTCACGCGTACCGATGAGGAGTTCGGTCGCGAGGTCTACGCGCACCGACACGCCATCCGTCGCCTAGGCCCGAGCCACGGCCCTCGCCTGCTCGCCAGCGAGCCGAGACTGCGGAGCTTGCTAACGGTGCAGCCCAGGGCATGGCGGATCGACAGCACGGCGCTTCATCGCCTACCACGAGTCCACGAGGACGCCGGTCAATTGCTGCGCGTTCTCCACGACAGTGTCAGCCGGGCCCGTGAAGCTCACGCTCAAGCTGCGCGGGCCACCGCGCTCTACGCGCAGCGCCTCCGGGCCCTTGCCGACCATCTCCCCGCAGTAGTGCCGCCGATCCATGCCGCAGCCGTACGACGATCCGCTTCCTTCACGTTGGAACACGCACGGGAGCTGCCGCCCGCGTTCTGCCATGGCACCTTCGGCCCAGCCAACTGGGAGTGGCAGAGCCAAACTCAGACACTGTCACTGACGGGCTTCGGACGGTCACAGCTCTTGGGTGCTGTCATTGACTTTGCCCGGCCGGCCCTGGTGTGGGCAGAGCATCCGCATCTTCGTGAATCGTTCCTCAAGGCCTACGGCCGCGCACTCTCGAAGCCCGAACTACTCGTTCTCCCGCACGTGTCGGTCCTCACCTCGGGCGAAGACCTGCTCCACGCAATCCAATTCCGGGACAGCGAGTCGATCTCGACGGCAGCCGCCGCCCTGCGCCTGGCCGTCGACCGCAACGGAAGCATGCCCGAAGTCGGTTCACCTACTGCCATTGACGCGTCAGAGCGGCGGTAGCGATCAATGCCTATCTCGCTCTTAATCACTAGTGCAGGAACGCCTGCAACACCTTCCCGCCAATATATGACACGCACGTCCCATTTCGATCCGATTACTTCACGAAAGGACGCGACGTCGCATGCGACACCGTACGACGACCATTGCGCTGGCAGTGACCGCAGCCGCAAGCACTGCCCATGTCGTCCTCAGCGAACGCCGGCACCGCGAGCGAATTGCATTGACGGCCGCGCGGATACACCAACGACTGCTCGCCGACCAGATCGAACGTCCAGAACTCCGCACGATGTGGGGCAGCCTGGAGCCCCTCGACGAGGCGGAGCAAACCATGCATCTGCATCGCAACGCGTGGGTCTCGATGTGGGAGTTGATGCACCGGCTCGGCCTCATGCCCGCGGCCGAGGTCCGGTCCGCCGCCGAATCGCTGCTCACCTCTCCTGAGGGGAGGGCGTTCTGGAAGCGCGTGCGCGAGGACCGCATGCCCGCAGCCAAGAACCGACGCGAGTACCGCTTCCACACACTCATCGACGGCGTGTACCAGGACATGACCGGCGAACTCTTGCACGCACGGTAGGTCTCACGCCCCGATCCACCACCCCAGCCCTGCGCCACGCACTGGGGCGCACTGATCCCGAAGGAGAAATCGTGTCACCGCTCAGCACACCCAATCGGCTCAGCGAAGCTCAACAACTCTTGGAGCACGGCGACTTCACCCAGGCTGTGACTCTGTACCAAGAAGTCCTCCCGGACCTCGACGCCGAGTTCGGCATCGACCACGACACTCCGTGGCAGGCCCGCCTCATGCTCGGACTCGCCCTTTATGGCCTCGGCCGTTTCGCTGAGGCAGAGACGTATCACCGTCGTGCGCTGGAGGGCCGGGACCGCATACTCGGCCCCGATCATCCGGACACGATCCGGACCCGTTCCCGGCTCGCTGACGCGGTGGGCGAGCAGGGGCGCTTCAAGCAAGCCGAGGCAATCGCTCAGGAGGCGATCAGGCTTGGCGAGGCCAAGGGACTTCAGTCGCACGACGGGGTGCTGATGGCTCGCCTGACTGTGGCGTGGATCAGATTCCGCCAGGAACGGTGGGAAGAGGCCGCGCAGTTGGCGACCGAAGTCCGTGCGGACTTGGAACGCTGTGTCGGCGCAGAGCACCAGCTCACCTTCTCGGCCGGGAACCTGCTGGCCAGGTGCCTACAGAACACCGGGGACCTGGAAGGCGCCGAAGCGCGCGCGAAACAGGTGTACTCCGGGCGTCTCGGGATGCTGGGAGCGGAGCATCCTCACACGATCGCCATCGCCCACGATCTGGTCGACATCCTGGTTGCAGAAGGCAAGGTGCCGGAGGCGGCTTCGCTGGCTGCGAAGGTGTTGCCGGCTGCGGAGCGTGCCCTCGGTGGCGCCCACCGCTGGACGGCCGGACTGCGCGAGAGGGCCACCATGGCTCACTCTGGACAGGAGGGGTCGTGACTCGCTCCTCTCTGCCACTGCTAACAACTGACGGCCGGAATCGGGAAACTCATCTCCCGATCAACGAGGTCTTCTGGGACGTGGTGCAGGGCGAGGGCCCCTACATGGGTCGATCCTGCGGCTTCATCCGCTTGGGCTTGTGTAACCTGCACTGTCCCCCCTGTGACACGGCTCAGACCTGGGACACGTCGCGCTACGACCTGGCCGTCACCTGCCCGGACACCGCCGTCCTGGCTGCGGTGGACCAGATGCCTGCGAGGGTCCGGATGGTGGTGATCTCCGGTGGTGAACCTCTGCTGTGGCAGCGCACACCGGCGTTCGTCACCATGCTGGGGATGCTGAAGCACCGCGGCATCGAGGTGCACGTGGAGACGAACGGCACCATCGCACCGCTCCCGCCGGCCGACCTCGACGTACGGCACTACAGCGTCTCGCCAAAACTGACGGCCATGGGCGGCGGCGATCCCCTCAAGCGCCGTATCAAGCCGGATGTGATCGCAGCGTTCGCGCAACTCGCGGCGGCCGGCCGGGCCGTATTCAAGTTCGTCGTCGCCGACCAGGAGCAGATCGCTGAAGTGGCCGACTTCGCGACCGAGCACGGTCTGGAACCATCGTGGGTCTGGGTGATGCCCGAGGCGTCCGACACGGCCACGCTGCTGGAACGCCAACCGCTGATCACGGCCTCCGCCGCGGCGTACAGCTACAACGTCAGTACCCGGCTGCACATGATCGCGCAATGCCGATGACCAGGCTCTGTGGCACCCGGTCCGCTACCGCGCCATTGTCGGTCCTCGTGAGCCACCTTGCCCCGCTATCCGGAACCCACGTCCTCATAGGAGAGGGAAAAACGCAGTGCAGGATTTCTTCGAACGAGTGATCGATCGCTGGCCGGCGGGCCGGAAGGACTACCACTGGCATGCGCTTGCGTCGGTGGAGTGGGTGCGGAATGAGCTGTACGAGCCGTACGAGGAGCTGATCCACCGCCCCAACCTCGTTCCCGTGCAGCCGGAGAACTTCCACGTCACCCTTCTTCACGGCCCGCCCGTGGAGGAGGTCTCCGAGCGGGAGGTCGAATCGATGGTCGCCGAGGTTCGTGCGGGCTGTGCTGGCAGAACTCCGTTCGACCTGGTCCTGGATCGTCCCGCGCTGGGCAGCGTCGCGATCGAGTGTGCAGGGCGGCCAGGGGCAGCATCGCGTCCGCTGTGGCAGCTGACTGCCGACGCGACCGCGAAGGCGACCGGAGGCCGGTTCCCTACGATTCCCGCAGCCCACTATCCCCACGCGAGCCTGGCCTACGCCGTGGGGGAAGTGGACCGACTACCGCTGAAAGTGTGGCTGAGCGATCACGGCCGCGATCCCGTCACCATGCGCGTGGACACGATCAGCCTTGTCGCCCAGTGGCACGACCGGCGCGAGATCATCTTCGACCGCATTCTCGACGTACCGCTCTACGGAAAGCGGTGACCCCGCCTGGCCCCTGCCCGCCAGGGCCATCGACATCGCCGCGTTGTGTTCTCTTCACACGGCGAGATCCAGCCCTGCGCTCACCGTAGGGAAAGACAAAAGAGAGACAGGAGAGAGGTTCGTATGGAACAGGTCCGCATCATCCCCGGCCTCACGGTAGACCGCGAGATGTACGAACGCGTCGTTGCCGGACTCACCGAGCATGCCCCGGAGGAGTCACTCACCTGGGAGGTGTTCACCAGCGAGGACGGATGGACGCTCGTCCCGAACCCGGACGGCGTCGGCTATAAGGCAGAGCTAGTCCTGCGGCGCAGTCCGGACGTCACTATCAAGGTCAACCTGTGGATGAGGCCGGACCTGCGCGCCGGTCAAGAGCCCCAACCGCACGGACACCCTTGGCCGTTCACTGCACACGTCCTCCTCGGCGGCTACGACGAACAGCGATACGAGCTGGTCGACGGCAAGGTCAGCACCACGACGATGACGCACTCAGCGGGCGGCGCCAACCACCTGCCGCTGCACGTGTTTCACGAAGTGACCGACATCCACGAACCGGGCCGCACGGTGACGTTGATGATCTGCGGCAAGGGCACCAAGGGCGACTGGGGATACCTCGATCCGGTGACCGGCACCATCACGGCCAACCAGGACATGCCCGACCCGACCTTCAAGCAGCGCATGGTGGCGATCAACCCCCGCATGCAGAAGGCTTAGACGAGGTAGTTCTGCCATTGGCTACGGCCGGGCCCGATCACCGGCCTGGCCGTAGCAAGGCGAATCCGACAGAAGTCCTGTGTCTCCGGGTGCCCTCTCCCGCGCGTCTGTTGAACTGAGCGTCAGCGGCTGCAGCCCGACGACGCTGATGGCGTTCCCGGCATGTGTAGCTTCGCTTTTCGAGTGTCCCCTTCTCGTTGACAGTGGCCTTTGTCCGGCCCAAAGGACGGCGCGGTGAGACGCACTCCTGTCTGATCGTTCACTCGGCGCAATGGGATGCCGGGAACTCGTCTCCGTCACCGTCTGGAGGCGTCGGCGGCCTTACGCCGTTCGGTGGTGTTGCGCCCCCGCAGGCGGGCAAACTGTCTGTTGTTTCTCACCTGGGAGGTTGCACATCCATGACGATGACGCTTGAGGAGTGGGTGCAGCAGCATCTCGCCGAGTTCGACGAGCAGTATGTCGCGCTCCACGGACAGCCTCCGCTCGCGGAGTGCTTCGAGTGGGCGCAGGCCATCGAACGCTGGCAGGCCCAACATCCCGATCTGCTCGGGAACTTCGGTCCCATTGATCCCGACATCGACCGTGGCCTGCTGACGACCGCTATCGCCGAGTGCCTTCACCTTGCCATGGTCCGTACGAAGACGATCCTTGGCGATCTCGACTTGGAGCACATCCGGTGGGAACTGTGGCGCTGGATCAGCCCTGGCACCGAGCATCCGGCGCCGGGATCTGTGCACTGGCCAGCCCCGTCGGCACCCTTCGCCGCACCATGGCGAGCCCTCATGCTGGAGCAGGCGGCCGACGAACGGTGGCGGGTGGTCAAGGCCGCGACCGAGGCCCTGGCAGTGCTGACAAACACCGTGGCGCAACTCCCACCCGCGTTGCACGACTACCGGCTCCGCGAGGCGGGCTTGACGTATGTCGCACTCGCACAGGCCGCACCCGTGGTGGGGATCGCGGGAGCGGTCGCGGTGAGCAATCCCAGGTTTTTCGAGGGTCTGGAGGGACTGACCGTCGTCAAGGCAACCCAGCCCTCCTGAAGCCGACCCGCGGGGAAGATTCCGGCTCTCCACGGCATATGGGATGAGCAGGGTCAAGCCGTGAGCGATAGGAACGCGTCACCGTCCTCACCGGGCCTGACGGCCGCTTGGTTTTGGTGACCGCGATGCTGAGCCGACGCGGCCGGCCCGAAGGGCCAAGATCGTGAGGCGCGACGCCGTGACCCCCAAATGCGATAAGCCGGAAACACACAGGTCACCACAGCAGAACGGGACATTCCGATTGAGGGCCTACAGCATGGCTACGCCGTGCCGCGGTTTCCCAGCAGCCACAACTGCATCTCGTCGAGGAGCCCTGGTTCGGGCGGCCATGGTGCCTCCACTTTCCGGCCGACCAACACGCCGGCTTCCGCCACGGGCGCATCTGGAGCACAGGCTGCCGTCAGCGGGCGGACCAAGCGGGACAGCTCCTCCGCGTGCTCGGCATAGAGGGCTTCGTCGTCCGGGGCGGGGTCCTCACCGAGGGCGATAGCCACTTGGTCGTAGTACTGGTGCGTGGCTCGGACCGCGTCGGTGAGGGTCTCGCCGGTGAGTAGCAAGGTGAACTTGGTCAGGTCACGGAAGGAGCAGCCGGATACGCCCTCATTAGAGATGAGCACCAGCTCCGGGCCCGTTTCTTGATTCTCACGGTGGTCCGCGAAAGCAATCACGAGCCGAGGGCTGTCGTGTCCCGGGATGATCAGTCCCACGCCCGGCGCCGGCATGCGCTCCGGCAGCTCCCGCGGTACCGGAGCCCAGGCCCCCGGAGCGGGCTGGTCGTCGGCCGGGAACAAGGAATGTCGGCCCCTGCTGCGCCAGGCACCGACTGCCGCGATGCGTGTCCCGTCCCACATCGCCTGCTGGGCCGGAATCTTGTAGAAGTGCACGAGCCAGGCGGCTACCGCAGCAGTCGGCAACCAGCACCAGGAAGGCCATCGGCCGAACTCGCGCACCCGCAGCTCCTCCAACTGCTGGAAGATCCCCGGATAAGCTTGGATGATTTCCAATTCGAGGCGGTGCCAGTGCTCGGCCGCCTGCCGGTACCAGGCCGCCACGCGCCGTCCCGTGACATCGAGTTGGTAGTCGAGTTCGGGATCGAAGACGCCGTGCGAAGCCGTGGCTGGCGTCTTCGCCCCATTGCGGAATCCGCCGAGAGCGCCACCCTGGCGCAGCGGCGCGGTATACGCCTCAGCGCGGGCGGTCAGGGTCTCACGGACAGCCTCGGCTGACGCGGTGGCGGCGACCTTGACGCTGCGGTGCTTTGCCTTCTGCACGGCCAAGGCCCGCCCGAGGGCTGGCTCGGGTCGGTGCTCGGCTATCTCCACGCCGCGCGTGGTCAACGCGTACCAGGCAGCGACGACCGTGCGCAGGGGCAGGTGCGAGTAGAGCAGCCCGGAGGACACATCGGCCTGCCACAGGCGGGAGTCCACCCGCGGCGCGTAGGGCAGATGCAGGTCGAGGTCCGGCACCAGTTCCGGGCCATCCGATCGGTCACCCGGCTCTTGGCTGTGATAGATGGCCCACCAGGTCAGATGCACACCTGGCCCGAAGCCTTCCATGGGCGGCCCCCAGGTCACGGCCGCCATCGACGCCTGGCCCAGATCACACAAGGGCTCGGCGGCCGTGAGCATCCCAGACGGGGCCGGCAGCACCTCCTCAGTGAACGGCAGCTCCTGCTCCCGCCGCTCGGCCACGGTCCGGGCAACCTTCAGCACCGGCGCATCCAGGGCGAAGGTGCGGCCGCCTGCCACGCGCCGTGTCTCAGCCGCCAGCACCTTCTCGATCCGCTGCTCCGGCGGGAGTGCTCCCCAGGCCGCGGGCATGGTGAAGGTCTGCCCGCGCCGGAGCACGTACGCGTAGTGCTGGCGGCTGAGGTCGGAGCCCAGGTAGGCCAGCAGCCGGGACCGCAGATGGGCGGCTGTATCAGCCAGCGGATCAGCAGACATGGTTGCAGCCTAGCTGTGTCCACGGAGCTGGGGGTGAGCTGCCAGCATCAGTACTCGACGTCTCCCGTCACGGCGGCCATCATCGTGGACCGCACGGCTCCCAGACGGGTCCATGCTGGCAGCATCTCTTCCCACAGGGCGCGGCGGGAGGGGTCCTCTTCCCAGCCTGCGGCGATCTGGTAGCGGAGCCGCGCCCTGGCCTCTTCTACCGAGAGGCCCGAATAGCGGGTCCGGTAGGCGAGTTCGTCGTCTGACGGCTCAGGCAGGGCAGCCTCGCGCCACGCTGTCAGCACCGCATCCGCGTGCTGGACGATCGGCTGTGCCCCCCGGATATACATCTCGATCAGTTCGACCATGGTCGAGCCGACGGGGAACCGGGCACGCCACTTGGGCAGAAGCTCGTCCTGCACCATGCCGACCTCCTGGGCCAGGACGGCAACGTTCTCCGTGTGCAGGCGCGGCTTCCACGGTTCTGGCTCCGGCCCGCGAGGGAAGCCCGGGTTCTCTGCCACCTCGATGGTCTTCGCTCGCTTGAAGAAGTCGGCGCCGCACTCGATTTCCTCGAGAGTGGGCGACCATTCGTAGCGGTTCAGCGAGCGGGCAATGCCGCTCAGCCTCCGCTGGTCCGGTGTCTCCGTCATAGCCGTTACCGTACGGATGCGAGTAGAAGGGTGCCAACGCCGGTCCGATGGGTGCCCGGGTGGTCTCGGCGCTGGCCCCGAGTCGCTGTGATCAACGATCCTCGCCGTGTCAGGAGCACACGACTTCGGGCTGAAAGAGAGGGCACCTCATGCTGATCCGCCGCCGGATCCGCGCGCTCGCCCTGCGCCTTCAAACGGACCTGTTGATGGACACCCCGTTGTACATCGACTGGGAGCGAGGGGTTCTGCGGGGAGATCCGCACTCCGACGAGGAGTGGACCAGCGTTGCCGGCCTCATCAACACGAGCATGGACCTGCTGCTCGCCATCTCTGAACTCGACGACCAGCGATTGCCCGACTACCTAGGTGAGGCACGCGACCGCGCCCGACACGCACTGGGGCAACTCACACCCCTGTGGACCAGTTGGGAGACCCATGTCCAGCACCACGACGCGCAAGGATCGGTCCGCGCACGCGAACGAGGCGCGGGCATCGGACGTAGCCTCCACCAGGATCTCCCGAAGCCAGAGGTCGTGCAGTCGTGGGAGCACGCAGAAACCGCGCGGCAACACGCTCGTGCTGCCACCGACAGTCTCCATGTGCTGCGGCACGCGCTTATCCGAGCCGCGCGCGCTGACATGCTGCAGCGCACCCACCCACCGACCGAGCAACACACCTGGTGACGACGGCCCCACAGCCAAACGCTGGCCCCCCGAACGTCGTGTTGGGCGGCGATGCAAGAGCAACCTGGTCCAGTCAGGCGCCGGACCAGCCCGGCCTTGTTCTGGCAGGGTGCAGCGCCGACGGCCCGCAGCAGCGGCGCTGCGACGAGCACATTCGTGTTCGTAATGGCGGCGGCGTTGTTGACCAGACGGTCTTCCTCCTGCCTACGTGCGCGGCTGGCAGTGGTGATCGAGGTATACGCCCCAATTGGTGGTGAGGACGCACTCAAGGCCGTCCGTGAGGGCCGGGCCCCGCCGGGAAAACAGGGCTGAGGTAGCTCCGGGCGGCGACGTGTGGTCCGTGCGCAGCCTGCGCCACAAGCGGGCCACGGGACCGTCCTGGTCGGGGTCGTGCCCGAGGGCGCGCAGTCGCTCCTCCCAGCGGGGGACCACGTCGTACGGTGTCTCTCCGGGCCGGGTCTCGGCCAGTTCTCGGATCTGAGGGCTGAGCACGTCGGCTGGGGCGATGTCTTCCTCGCGGGCGATGACGTACAGGGCGATGGTCAGGGCGGCGGCTCCGTCGGCGAGGACCCCTTCACACATCAGGTACCGGGTGAACGCTGGCTGGACCAGTTCCAGGGTGCGTGCCCAGGCTGCCTGCCAAACGGCGGGGCCGTCCTCCTGCTGCCACTCGTGCAGTTGGTCAAGGACCGGCCTGCGGGTGTGGGCGGTGCGCGCGCTTTCGGCCTGAAGGTCGCGCAGCAGTGTTGCGGTCGCCTCGGCCAGGCGCAGCCCGTCGGGGCTGTCGCGCACGGCCGGCACGGTCAGGGCGAGCGCCACGTGGGTCATGAGCAGGGCGAACCGGTGGCCGCCGTGGCGGCGGGGCGGCTGCACGTCGAGGGCGGTGTACAGCGCCGTGCCGAGATCGTCCGCGTCCACGTCGACGGCGTCGGCGAGGCGGGCGTCGCGGTCGTCTGGTGCTAGGTAGTGCGGACGGGCTCGGCGTTGGCGCTCGTCGTTTTGGTGGTTGGCGAGACGCTGGAGGAGGCGGCGTGCATCCCAGCCCGGGTCTGCTGCGGTGAGGATGAGCCGCTTGAGGAGGTTGCGAGCCCAATCGCGGCTGGGTTCTTCGTCCTGCCGGGGAAAGGTCGTCACGGTGCCGCACCGGCAGAGCAGGGTGAGCGGGTCGTCCCATCGGCTGTCCACGATCAGGTGCTCGTGGTTACCGCATGACGGGCAGCCCAGAAGCTCGATCCCGGTTTCGTCCATGTACTCGGAGCCGTTGAACTCGGAGTGATCGGAGATGTTCCGGTTCCAGCTGGCGGTGCCGGCGTCGTGCCGCTCGATGGCGATCCGGTCGACTTCGAACTGCCATCGGTGATCGACGGGGAAGCCTTCGGGCGGGCCGTCCAGCGGGAACTCCTCCCGGTAGCCGTTCTTGATGTTGATCTTCTTCATCGCTTCCCCGTCCTCAGTCCCGCCCATTCCATCTCATGGTCCCGCCGGATGGGAAACCACACCAGATGCTCCCGTCGAACTCAGCCATCGCCCGATCACTTCGGCGGAGTCTTCCCCCGATGCACACGGCCTCACCGACAATAGGGCTGGACTTGCCAGGAACACGGTTAGACCCCGTTAGGTGAAGGGCTCCCGCCAGTGGCCGAGCATCATCAACTACCGCCGCATAGCGAGCCGATGCGGCTGGGGGACCACAGCGCGCGGGAGCTCGTTCTGCCGGACACCGTCCTCATGGCCGACGATGTACGCCGGGTGCTGGGACCGGAATACGTGACGGGCTTCGCCCGTGTGTGCCGCTACACGCCGATACACGGCTGCATGGTGTGCGGGCGGCCCATCGATCTGCGTGTGGAGCATGCCTCCGTCCTGCTGCGGACGCGTAGGGATGCGGCCGGCGTCACTGTGGAGTCCGCGGCGTCGCTGGCGCACGCCCTGTGCGCGCCGTCGCAGGTCTCACCGTGGGAGGACGACAACACGCCCCGGAGGCTGGTGGACCCGACCGCGGTGCCCGGCGACCGAGTCCAGACACTCGTGCTGGAGGACGCCGACTCCGCGGTTCCGGTCGTGCTGGTGGAGTTGGGCATGGTCTCCGTCACCGTGACCCGGGACGTCCACGGAAACGAGATCGTGTCCGACCGGACCACGCAGCGGCTGCTGGCGGACGGGATGGCTCGGCTGTGGACGGCACGCCAGGCCGTGGCGGGCCTGCGTCAGCTGGCGGGCGCGCTTCGCGCCGGCCGTCCTGGACTTCATCCACCTGGCCTACGGGCCGTGGGCCACCCGGCCGCGCGTGCGCACCGCGTTCTTCCACGGCTACGGCCGCGCTCTGGGACATGACGAACGGCAGGCTCTGCGCTGCCTGATCGGCCTGCATGCCGCACGGTCGCTGGCCGAAGGACGCGCTCGCGCGGACCATGCCACTGCCGACATCGCTCGAGCCGCGCTCGACCGGCTGAAGAGCGAGGTGGGTGAGTGAGGCCAAAACCGACTGCCCTCCGTACCGACCGCCCGCCCGCGTCACACCATTCACCGGCCCCATGCCGGGGCGCCTCTCGGTGACCGTGCCGCCCCGATCGGACGGAGACAACGCATGGCCATACTTATCGGCAACTACAACGCCTATAAGCTCAAGCTCGACGCCCGCGGCAGTACCGCCTGGTGCACCCGTGTCAAGGCCGTTCAGGAATTCGGTCCCGACCTGCTCGGCCTCCAGGAGGTCGTGGTCGACGAAGCTGCCACGCCGCCCGCGCAGTGGGACGCCGTCGCCGCCCTGACGATCGCGGCATTCGCCGAGGACTGCGGCCTGAGCGCCGCCGTCCCCGCCACCCCTGGGCGTCCGCAGGGAGTGGCCATGGCTGCCAACTCCCACCGCGCCTGGTACACGGCCGTGCTGTGGAACCCCGACTCCGTCGGCCACGTATCCGGCAGCTACCGGCCCCTGGGCGCACCCGACTTCTGGCACGGGCTGACCACCCTCGCCTTCGACATCGGCGCCGCCGAACCCCTTACCTTGGTCTCCTACCAGGGGGACCCGTTCCGCCCGAACTGGCGCGCGGAGGAGGCCCTGCGTATCAAGGGCCTGCTGCGTCGTACGGGAGGCGTGAAGCCCGCCCTCGTCATCGGCGACTTCAACGCCCTGTCCGCGGCCCTAAGGCCACGTCGATGGTGGCAGTGGCGCCGAAAGTACTACGACGCCGAGCCGTACCTGAAACAGCGTCACGACGATCTCGAATACCAGGTCCAACCCAACCGAATCGGCAAGCGCTTCCGCAGACAACTGGCGGACAGAGAGCAGACCAAGAACCTGCTGCGCGACGGTTACATGGTCGACGCCGCCGCCCACCTGGGCGTGCCTTGGCACCCCACGGTCGGCCACTGGCCAGACGGCCAGGGCGACCCCGACCCCTGGGGCATGCGCCGCATCGACCTGATCCTCGCCTCCCGCCCCGTCGTCCCCGCGCTGCAGGAGTACGGGGTACAGGGCAGCAAGGCGGCGTTGGCAGGGTCGGATCACCTCATTCCCTGGATCACCGTCGACCCGGTGAAAATTGCGGTTGAGGCGGGTGGCCGGTGAGGCGGTTCCTGAACAAGGAGCGGCTGTGGACGGCAGCGGACGGGCCGGACGAAGACCGGATCAAGCCGCACGTGCTGTGGCTGCCGCATAATCAGCCGCAGTGATCCGTGGTCAACTTCCCCTAGGCAGCCCGCCTTTGGTGATCGGGGCGGTAGGTTGATTACTCATGAAGCCGTTCACGTTTCAGCAGGGCACGGGTGCATGGGAGGCAGGAACGGCGCCGTCCCTCGTCCACGCCTATGTCCCCGTGGATCTCGGCGCCAACCCGGAGCTCGCCGACCTTGTGAGTGGCATCCGCACCGCGACCAAGGACGATCCGCTCACGCACGTCGGGGACGAGTGGTTCCACATCACGCTGTATCAGCTGAGCGCCAAGCCCGCCGCCGAGGTCACGGAGGCCGAACAGCGCGCTCTGGCCGCCGAACTGACCCGGCAGATGGAGAGCTTCGCGCCCTTCACCATCACTGTAGGCAGCCCGCTGGTCTACGGCACGGGCATCATTTTCGACCTCGGGCCCGACGAGCCGCTGAACCAGCTGCGGACCGCCGCCACGCGGGCCTTCGAGGTCGTGCTCGGCACCGAAGCCACGTCGTACGACACCGGAGTATTGCACCTGACGGAGTCGTACGCCACAGCCGAGGTGGACGCGGAGCACTACCGCCAACTGCACCGACGCGTACGCCGAGTCCGCCCCAGCCACGCATCGCTCCACGTCGACACCATTGCCCTGGTCGACGTCGTCGCCAACGACACCGAGAAGACCATCACCTGGAAGACCCTGGCGGAGATCCCGTTGGGTGGCGTCCGGTGAGCACCGGAACGGTCGGCGAGGGACACGACCAGCCCTTTGTCCCGCACGTCACGATCGCTTATGCCCAAGGTGGGGCCGACTCCGATCAGGTACAGCGGCTACTGCGTCGGGTGGGGCCAAGGCACGCACCGCTGCCCATCTCGGCCTTCGGCCTTGAGGACCTCACGCCCGACAGCAGCGAGAAAACGATCACATGGAGCACCTCGGTGCCATTGCACCGGGTTCCTCCCTCTGAGGCAGGGCCGACCAGTCGTTCAGACGCCAGGGGGACGCGTGCCCGAGAAACATGAGATAGCTGAGGCGATGATCCTCATTGACCGCGCGCGTTCAGGCGCAGGACACGTCCGCCTGCACCACCTGTTCCGTGAGAATGAAGTCGATGGTGCCGCCATGCAGCGCCTTGCCGCCGAACAGCAGGACGCTGAGGCGGATATGGCGCTACTCCGGTGTTCGCCGACCCAGACCGATGTGGCCCAGGTGACCGCGCGCTACGCGTACGTCCACGCGCTGGCGGCCCGCGAGATCACGGCAGAACCGGCCTTCGCCCCTGCGCGGCCGGGCCCTGTTGAGGCCGTATTGCTGGACTGGGCAGGAACGATGGCACACCTGGAAAGCGTTGAGGAATGGCTCTCGGGCGCCCTGGACGAGGCGGGCATCCCGGTCCCGGTGCAAGATCGCCGCGCCTGGGCGCGGCAGGCGCAGGCGGCGGGTCTACCGGGCGGTCGCCGGCCGACGGATCTGTCCCCGCACAGCCTTGCGGCGTGGTGGCGGCAGCAACTGGACCCCAAGGCCCACCGGGACGTCTATCACCGTCTCCTGGACGAGGCCGGGCTGCCCTGGCCGGATGCCGCCGGGGCGCTGTACCGCAGGACGATGAGCGCCGAGGGATGGCGCATTGACCCGGCTGTGCGCCGCGCGATAGGGAGACTGTGCAGGGCCGGAATCCGTATCGGGGTGGTCAGCAACATCGGCTGGGACCTCCGGCCCATCTTGCGTCAGCATGACCTGCTGCGATGGGTCTCCGACTGCGTAATGTCCTACGACGTTGCCGCAAGGAAGCCAAGCCCGGTTATTTTCCATACGGCGTGCAAGCGGCTGGGGGTGCAGCCGCACCACACGCTGATGGTGGGCGACAATCCCGAAGCCGACCGTGGTGGTGAGGCGTTGGGAATGCGCACGATCATCCTGCCGTCGGCGCCGAGCGGGGACGAACGATGGCAGCCGGTACTGACGGCCGCTCTCGGGCACAGTGCCGCCGCCAGCAGCTGACTGCGGCCAGAACGAAGCTCTGCGCAGTCTTGCCACCGTCTCGATCGACCTGCACGATCAGGCAGCAGGAACCGAACGGCCCTTGGGGGAAACGCGATCACTGTGCTCAGCTTGAGTCTCGCGTTGAACGTCGCGGTCATCGTGCTCGTGGTCGTTGCGGTGTTTCAGCGGCGTGCCCGTAGGCGTGACGATCTGCGGGTGGAGGCGGTGAAGCACCGGCGGGCTGACGCCGGTGCACCTGCGGGAGGCGGCCGAGTCGGTCCTCGCCACCCCTGAGGGACGCCGCTACTGGGAGCGAGGCCAAGAGGTCCGTGCGGGGGTTGCCGAGGGGGCGACGCGGCAGTTGATCTGGCATCGGGCCTTCCGCCCTCGTCGTTGCCTGGAACGATGCGGACGGCCTGACCAGGGCCGCAGTCGAGGAACACCCCCAACGAAGCGGGCGCGGTAGTGCGCCGTCCCGGCTGGTTCCCCCGGGGTCAGGACTCACCGTTGGTCGCGCGGTGTGTCAGCAGGTAGGGCATGCGGTCGCCGAGCCGCAGGGTCCATCGGCCGTTATGGAGCATGGTGACCAACTCGCCCGCATCGACTCCACGGGGTGTGGGACCGGCGCTGACGTTCCCGAGGACCACCTCATAGGCGAGGCGGATCACCCAGTAGCGCAGCAACAGCCCCTCCATGCCGGCGCCCGTCCCGGTGTCGAGCATCGTGTGCAGTGCGGCGAGCGCATCGGTCGAGGCGTGGTCAGCGGGGAGGCCGACGTCCTTCACCAGGCGTTGGACGCTGTCGAGCGCGCCCTCGTCGAGACGCTGATAGACCGGTTCCAGTGGCACCGCGGCCAGAGCCTCACCGTCGAGGGAGTCAAGCCCGCCTTCGCGGGCCGTGGCGTACAGCGCGACGGCAATCAGGGCGGTCACGGCACCGTACTGCTGCGCGGTCGGTTCCGTGTTCGGCGCGGGTTGGTCGCGCCGCCACACCTCGGGCCGTGCGGTGCGGTGCCAGTCAGTGAGGGCGGTCGCCCACCAGTGGCATCCGGCGAAGAGGTCGTCGCCGAAGGGCGGCGGCTGGGCGGTCATCGAGTTCCTCCAGTGTGTTGGCGGCAGTCGGGATGCCGCAGACGGTCAGCTGCTCGTAGCCGTCCACAGGGCGTACTGCTCGCGCACGTATGCGCGGGCATCTGGCCGTTCGGCTCCGTGGTGCGGTGCCGTGCTCGGCTCGCGGTGTTCCTGATCGTGCCGCAGCAGTGCCTCGGCCTGCTCGGCCCGTTCCACGGGCTGGTCGTCAGCAACTCCCGTACCAGCGCGAGATGCTGAGACAGGCAGGGCGCACCGGGGTAAGCGGGATGATGATAGTCGTCATCGGAGATGGGGCCCGGTGTGTCTTCCGTAAATAATCTCCATATAGCCGGCCCCAGGCCGGTAACCCAAGCGGAGAGCGCGGTCGCGATCACCGGGGCGACGACGAGCGTGCCCTAGAATTTCTTGCTGCGGTACGAGGATGCATCGTCGGCAGGCTGGGGAGCGTCGCCGCCGTCCTGGCTTCCTGGACGCGTCGGCCTGGTTGCCCTGTCGCTACGCGCGGCAGCGGCGTTACCCGAGGTGCGCGCCCGAACGCGGCCACTACGCGATGGAGTGGCCAGCCCGTCGCTGTCTTGGGACGCGCTGGAACGCGGCGCCCCCTGCGCCCGGCTGTCGGGTTCTCCATGGCTCCGGCCGCCATCTCCTGACTGAGGGCCGACCCCGGTCGAGTCTGCCGCCACGTCCCCTCACCGCCTTGGGCTTCCGCTGAATAGACCCACCAAAGTACCCAGCCTAGAGGGGAGTTGACGGGACCCTCACGGCCTACGTCCGGGTGTCGCCCAGCTGGATCTCGTTCAAGGTCTGCATGACCGATGCCCGGTAACAGCGAAGTTGGACCATCTGCCATCGGATTCGGACCGCTGACAGCTAGCGTCGGGACATGGTCGAAACTCACCGGGCGTTCTACGACCAGTCCGTGCGCGTAGAGGGCTTCCAGTACGCCGTCCGATGCCAGGACTGCACCTGGACCCAGGTCGTGGACGAGGATCTGCACGAGGCCGCTGTCGAGGCACTGCTCGACTGGCACGCTGCGACCCCGGAGCACCATGTCGATCACCTGTCCGGGCCACGACCGGGACAGCGCCTTGCCGTGTCGCCGTATGCGGAGTGGTTCGACAACGAGGGGCTCCTGGCGGTGAAGGACACACGGACGGGCGGCTACAGCCTGGCCTACAACCAGGAGTGCCTGGCGGTCTTCCGCTCGGTCACGGATGACGGAACGCTCGAAAGTGCCATCACGGCCACTTCCCGAAGCCTGAAGGTCCACCGCACACAGGCCCGTTCCGAAGTCGAGCACACGACTCTCTCCCTGTACCGCAAGGGGTTGCTGAGGCCAGCGGCCCCCACGAGCTGACGAGACGGGTAGTCCAACCTCGTTGTCACTGGGCAACCGACGCGATGCACACGGCCACCACAGGCGGAAATCGACGCCGGAAGCATCGGTGAACCGGCTCGTCACTACGGCTGCCGTCTGCCATCGTCAGCTCAACGCACCGTTGCCGTAACCCAGTTCCGCAGTCATCCGTGCGCAGCGCTGGGGGCGCCGCCGCCCGCCAGGGATGGATGCGAGGGCGGGTTCGGTCCGACCTGTGTGTTTGCTCGGGGTGTCAGACCCAGACGTAATTGTCGTCAGTGACGGCCGGCAATGCGGCGCCGGAGACCGTGGCGTGCGGGGAGGACAGCGCGGCCAGGGCCGGGCCGATCGGCGGGAAGATCGGCAGCTCGGCGGTCTTGCGGTAGTCGACCCATTCGATGATGCCGACCTCGTGGGAGCCGTCGGGCAGCTCGTCGTGCTCCTCGGCGGCCAGGCGTGCGCGGACGGCCTTGGTGATGTGCAGGCGATAGATCAGGTGCAGCTTGCGGGGCGGCGGGGTGGGCCCGGGGCGGGAGACCATCTGGTCGACCACCCACAGCAGTTCCGGCCCTCTGGCCCGGTCAGGGTCGAGGTCGAGTTCTTCGGCCAGTTCGCGCCGCAGCGCATCGAGCAGGTCCTCGCCATGCTCGACGTTGCCGCCAGGCGGGGTGTAGTGGATCGAGTCGGGGCGGTTGCGGCGGATCAGGGCGACGTCGTCGCCACAGAACACCAGCGCACCGGTGCGGATCTTGATGCGGGAAAACGGGGCGGGGGCGGCGTCGGGGGCACTCGTCATGGCGGCCAGTATTACGGCCGGGAGGCCGGCGCCGGGCGGGCTTTGCCGCAGGTTCACCCGGATCCCGACGACGACCTCCCCCTTCTCGCTCCGGGTCAGGCCGCGGCGGCCAGCCCCGGCAGGGCGTGCGCGGCCCGTCCAGCTGTCAGGTCGACGTGCTCGGTGCGCTTCACCATCGGCCATCACCCCTACACCCGCTGGCGTCCGGCCAACATCCTGTCCGAGTGCACCGCCCCGGACGACCAGCTGCTGCGCGTGGAGCGGCTCACCATCGAATACCGCTACGCCGCCGAGCAAACGCTCTACGGCACACGGCTCCCTGCGCAATGGTGGACCTACGCCGCTCACGCCCCGACCGTACACGCGGACGAGTCCGGCCAGGTCATCGAGCCGCGCCGCGAGCAGACGCTGTACACGCTGGGCTCGAAAGACCTTCCCGCATGGGTGGCATCGCTGCAGCGGACCCACCTGCCTGCCCCGGACGAGCTGCCGCCACCGCCCGCGACCGCCCGCTCCTGACCACAGTGTGCCTCCTCGGGCGCGATACCGGGCGGCGGCCCGGCGCCCGGCGGCGCTGTTGCGCCGGACGGGCACTCAGCTCAGGGGCGTCCGCACGGTGACGCCGGCGCCCGTGATCGTCACCCGGTGTGTCACGCCAGCATGCCAGCGGTAAAGCGAGACAGGCGGCGCGGGTCGGACCGTTCGCAGTAGGCGCTGCTGGTGACGGGAAGGTTGCCCTCGACGGCCACCGCAGCGCCGATGGGCACTCCGGCGTACGCGAGGGCGTTGCGTACGCGCCGGACCTCCAGCTGATGATGGGCCGTGGTGTGTCCCTCGGCGCACACGAAAGTGACCGCGGGGCCGTCCACCCGCAGCACCCCGCCCTCGCACCCGGCACAGGTATCGCATTTGACCGGTCGGATGGCACTGGCAGTGACGATCTGGACGTAGCGCCCGACGAGGATGGTCAGGGCTCCGAGCGAGGGCAGCGGCACCGGCGTCTGCCGGATGACGGCTTCGTCCAGGGGGCTGATCACGTCGCGCAGCCCGCGCACGGCCGCCCACAGCACCGGGGGGTGTCCCGGTACGTCGCCCATCGGCTCGCCCGGCGCCTCCAGCCAGGTGCTCAGGTCCCTCCACAGGGTGTCCAGCGGGCCGGGACTGTCACCCGCGCCCAGGACGCCGGCGGTCACTCCCGCCGCCTCGATCCGCCGGCTCAGCTCCTCCGGTTCCCCGCGCTGGGCACGCAGGTTCTCCACCGTGGCGGCCAGGGGGATGGACTGCGGGGGCAGCTCACGCTCGACCGACAGCGTGAGCAGAATGAAGGAGAGTGCCCCGATGTTGCCGGGGCGCTCATCCCAGGTGGGTGCAAGAAGCTGGGCGGCGCGTGCCACGGCGGCCCGCCACACGTCCGGCGCCGTGGTGGGCAGCAGGTAGGCCATCTCGTCCGGCAGCGTCCGTGAAGGCAGGACACCCGTCATGCGGTGACTCCAAGCAGGTCGGCGGAAAGGTCAACGAGGCGCGGGGCTCTGCGGGTTCGCCGACCGGTCGAAGCTACCGCGTGAACGCGCGCCCGCGCTGTGCTTCATGGCCACAACCGTGCCCAGCACCATGCCCTCCGACACCTCCGACCTCCCGGCCCCGGCAGAAGACCGATCGAGCTGTCACCCCGGCCATACGCGGGCTAGGTTCGCAGGCGGCGGTAGCCATGGTGACGCGAACGCCCAAACCGTTCGGCCCGTGGAGACCGCTGACCTGATCATCCCTGGCTCGCACTCCACACTCGTCTACGAGCTTCGCCTCTGATCCCGCTGCCGGATACCGCACACAGCTGGACGGCTCGTCGCCGGCATCCGGCGGCGCCGGACGCGCCAACCCGATGGAGAGTCGAGCCTAGCCGTACAGGCGGTGACCGGAGACGGGCCGGACATCGTGGGGTCGAAGCGCTCACCCCCGGCCCACGCTGCTGGTGCGCTGGCCCAGGGTGACCGGGACCGGAGTTCCGGTCGTCGGGGAGGGCCGGTAGACGACGCCGTAGTCGCGGGCAAAGCAGTTGGCCTCGGCCTCCGAGTTGCTCAGCCGGTGCAGGTAGAGCGCGTAGGCGACCGAGGTGATCTGCTCCTGGGTCAGGCACAGCCGCCAGCGGTTGTCGGTGCGGCTGAACGGCGCGGTGCGCACTCGCTCGGCGAGCCCCTCGGCCGGCCCCGTGGCCAGGTCACGGGCGAGACGGACGAAGACCCGTACCGCGTCCATCTGGGCCGGGCGCAACTCCACGAGCTGTTCTCCGGGCCCGGGTTCGGGCTCACCGAAGGTCTGCGGCGGGCCGGCATGCGCGTAGGCGTGCACGTCACGGCCGCTGGAGGTCAGCCGCGCTGCCCAGCGCACGGGCCGGGACAAGCGCGCGGACAGTTCCGCGCGGATCTCTCGGTCCGCCAGTTCCACCAGCCCCTCGCTCACCAGCGCCTCCACACGCTGCTGGTCCTGTACGGGCACACCGTCCACAACCCAAGCCTCGCGCGCGGCCTGCTCGTGCTCCCACAGCATGTCCAGCAGGGCGATCCGCTTCTCGGAGTGCCTCAAGACGTCCCCCTGTTCGGTCTCGATCGGCGGCGGGCGAGTCCATCGTCTCTGGCCATGGCTTGTGTTGCGCTGTTTCCCCTTCGCCGTCACTCGGCGATCGGCACGCCAGCCAGCGACGGCAGCAACGCTGCCGGCCATAGCTCCACCGAACCTGGAGGACGAGGGCCGTCGTCGGCCGGACCGTGGTCTGCACGCTGTCCGGGCCGCGTGGGAGCATGCGGCAGGAAGACAGCGTGAACTCGTCGGCTTGAGGAAGGCGCGGCATGACAGGGCAGTGGGGTCTGGCGGTCACCAGGGCGCAGCAACTGGCGTCCGCCGCCTTGACCGTCACCGACAACAACTGGGAGTACACCGGCACCCGCAACGTGCTGGCCATCGCCCTTGCGGCACTGGGCCGCCAGAGGGCGGGCGGCGTGGAGGCGGTGACACTCGGATCGCTGCTGTGGCATCTCTCGCGCCTGAACGGCGGTGTCCGGGAACTCGCCACCCCCTTGGTCGGCGCGGACCTTGCCCTCTCCACGGACACGGATCCCGCCACGGTGGACGACGACAGCGATCCGCTGATCGCCACCTGGCTGTGGCTGACCCGCACCTGGCCCGCCGACCCCCACTCCCCTCTCTCGAAGCAGAGGTGGGACGGCATGACACGCGGCCTCGCACGCGGTTCCGCGGAACCGGCCGTCGTGGTCTGCCGCGGCCTGGCCGTGGACGCCGTCTGCCACGCCCTGGAGGAAGAACTGCACCGTCCCCTGCCGACCGGCACCCACGTGCAGGGCGTCGGCGGGGAGTTCGACGGCGTAACCGGCTCCGTGATCGCCCCGGCCTGGTACTTCGACGACGAACGCCGAGACCTGTCCGGCGGTCCCCTGCCGCACGGCTACGAGATCCAGCTGGCCCCGCCCACCGCCGACAACACAGTGAACGTCATCTGGCGCAGCGCGGCACTGCAGGTCGTCCTGGACGAAGAGGCATGGGAGGAGACCCACCGCAGCGCCTACGGTCTGGACGCCTGGACACGGGCCGAGCGCCAGGCATGGGTCCTGACCCAACGGCACATCGGCTACCACGCGGACGACCTCGACCTGTACGCCTCCGGCACCGCCTCCACCCCCGAGGCCATCAGCGAGCGCGAGGACACGTGGCTGCCCGCCAACCGGATCCTGGCGCTGGCCGTGTGGCGCGCGGCACGCCACGAGGGGCTGCTGGTCGACGACGTGGACCTGGCCCGGCCGCTGTGGTGGCTGGGCGGGGCCCTGCACGAGCGCCTGTTCGCCGACCCGCTGCCCGCCTGGGACCCCGCTCCCGTCACCGGCTCCTGGCAGGAGCTACGGGAACGCGAAGACGAACTCCTGGAGGCTGCCCGGGGCATCGCGACCTGGCATCAGCTCCGCGACCTGCACGACAACCGCCCACTACGCGACACCCAGGACGCCACCAGCCTTGAGCCCCCACTGGTGCTGCTGGGCGACCGCTGCCGGGACCTCACGTCCGGACCGTTCCGTGACGGGCAGCCGCCACGATGGCAGCCCGCCGTCGCGTATGCCACCAAAGCCGTCGCCGAGGCGATCCACCAACTGCACACCGGAGAGTGGGCACCCCAGGCCCAGGCCCGGCAGGCCGCGGCCGAACTGCTGCCCACGCTCCAGGCGCTACCCGACACTCCCGAGCTGCCCGGCCACGTCCAGGGGCCGGCCTGGATCCAGCGGGCCCTGCGGATCGGACACCTCCGCGCCACTCTCCGAACTGTCCAGGAACACCACAAGGGCGAGGCCGAACTCGACGTCCACCCCGCACAGCCCCTCGGCCTGGCGATCGGCCTGGTCTGGAACGCCCTGGACGACAGCAACCCGGCCTTGTCCGGCCTGGAAGCGGTGTGGGCACAGCGGCAACACGACGTGGCCCGGTGGGAACGTACCCACCTTCCCCTCGCGCTGCGCGCGTACATCCGTGCCCTGGAAGAGCTCGCCTCCACCCTGGGTACCCTGTGCCTCGACTTGAACACCGGCCATTCCGGCCACTAAGGGTCTGTCCGGCGGGTCATGGCCGGAGCCAGAGTCACCCAGTCGGCGGAGGTCGCGCGGTCGGGAGTCAAGTCGACCATGCGGACGCGATACTTGAAGGCATGAACGGCGACGATCATTGGCGCAGGCAGGGCGGTCGGCTCCTTTTCGCGGGCGGCCCACAGGGCCGTATCCGCCTGACCGTCGACAATGCAGTGCGTCCGGACGGTGCCGTTGTGGAGTACCCGCATGTCGCTGCGCCGGACTCGGTCCGGGTTCTCGCCGTCTATCGGGGGCGGGTGGCCATGGTCACCCAGCACCACTACCTCCACGGCACTATCACGGATCTGCCGGGGGGCCTCGTCGACGAGGGCGAGCAACCCGTGGACGCCGCTCGCCGCGAACTCGCCGAGGAGACCGGCCTGTACGCCACATGGCTCTTCTCACTCGGTGCGGTGGCAACCGCTCGGGCCACCAGCACCGAGCGCGCCCATCTCTATCTGGCGCACGGCTGCACTCCGGGCCCGACCTCGCAGGACGCAGGCGAATCCGTACGGGCGCACTGGTCCTCGTGGCACGAACTGAACGAGCCTGATGCCACTGCCTTGCAGGCGGTCATGCCCTTCCCGCTGGGCGACGCGGCGTCGCTCGCCGCTGTGCAGCGCAACGGCGTGGCCCTGCGGGCGGTCGGCGGGGCGCTCCCGGCGCGCCGTGAGGACCTGCCGACCGCAGCCTGGGCGGCCTACACGGTGGCTGCGCTGCGTGACCCGATCGCTGAGGACCGGCTGAGCCTGGTCTGACTGGACCTCGCGGTGGGCCGCTTTGCCGAGGGCGCGGCGATCCTGGCAGAACTGGAAGCAGCCCACGAGGGGCCCGACAACGAGCGGGCCTGGGAGCATGCCGCTCATCGCTTGTGGTCCCTCGCCCAGGAGTTGTGACCACAACCCGTCGGCGAGGATGCACTCGTCGCCCGAACGCCCCGGACAATAGGCGGAGTTGAACGGCCCCGCCCGGATGCACCCGCGCCACGGTGAGCACTACGGTGGAGGGACCACGACAACGATAGTGGGGGCTAGGACAGTTGGACGACGGATACCGCGAGGCGGAGCCCCTTGAAGGCGAGCCAGCCGCACCCTTTGGGGAGACCGAGTGGCACTTCGCTGCTCCGCGCCTGATCCTCGTCGAATGGCGTGACGCCCACGCCGACTGGCACAACAGGGTCATGTCCGACGAGTTGTTCGCGCCGTCCAACTCCTACCTGCCTCACCGAGGGGTCGAGGCGCTCGCCTGCCCGTGCGGCAACTACCGGGAGCTCACCGTCATCGGGACCTGGGGCGGACCGCTGAGCCTGGAGTGCCCCTGCCCGAGTCCATTCCGCGCCTCCTCTTCCAAGCCCTGGGCCGTGAACCTGCTCAAGCGGCTCATCCTGTGGCGCGCCGACGCCACCTCGGAACTGCGCCACCTCGACGATCTCATCATCGAGCAGCACACGGCCCACCAGATCTACCGGGACCGGGTCACCGACCTCGTCGACAACAGCGCCGCCACCAGCACGGAACACGACCTGCGGGCCCTGATCCACGCGCCCGTCCCGGACAGCCACCTGCTGCCCCTGGCCCGCGCGGTAACGCGACGCGAAGAGCGGGAAACCCGCGACATGCGGCTGCGGCGGGCGCTAAGGGAGGTACGCCTGACACCGGAGAGCGAACGCCCCCGCTACGCCGGCGGCCCCCTCATCTGCTACCTGATCCGCGCGATGACCGCGCTCGCCGACTCAGATGACCGCGACCTGATGTTCACGGACGAGGGCCGCCGCCTCATGGACACCATCGACCGTGTGACTGCGGATGTCCTGGCGCAGGATCCGGGTTCGGCCACGGCTTCCTGATACGGCCAGGACGTCTGTCTGACGGACGGTCCAGCCTAGTGCTGGGTTCCTCAAACGGTATACGTATATCGGCGCCGTAGTTGGCGGGTTGGTGGTGCGGGTCTGCCCCAGATCCAGGGGGTTGCACAGGAGTTGAGCTGGCTGGTTGCGAGGGCGGTGGCGTATGCGATGTCGTCGCGGTTGGCGAACGACCGGCCGGCGAGGGCAGTTTTGCGGAAGATGCGCCACCAGCCTTCTTGCAGGTTGAGCCAGCAGGCGCCGACGGGGATGAAGGCGTGGCGGATACGGGGATGGTCCTCGAGCCAGGTCCGGGTGGACAGGCTGTTGTGGGAGGACAGGTTGTCGGTGACGATCCAGATTTCGCCGGTCGGGTTGGCGTCCTCGAGCTGTTGCAGGAACTGCTGGTAGAAGACGCTGTTGCGGGAGGACGCGGTCATCGTGACGGCCTGGCCGTCGGCGGGGCGCAGGCCGCCGTAGACCCAGGTCTTGTCCGGTCCGCGGCTGTAGTCGACTTCGGACTTGATCCGGCGCCCGTCGGGTGACCAGGCAGGTGCGGGCGGGAAGGCCCGTGGGATCACCGGCCCCAGCTCGTCGGCGCAGATCACCGTCGCGTCGTCGGGCGGGCGGGTGTAGAGGCCGATGATCCGTGTCCTTTTGGGACGAAGTCTGGATCCTTCGAACGCGTCCAGGACCGGGTGCGGCGCCAGCGCACGCCCTCGGCGAGCAGAATGCGCCGGACCTGTGAGCGGCTCACTTCGATCCCTTCGGCCCGCGCTGCCGCGGCCAGGGAATCCAGGGTCCACTCGGCCGGCCCGGACTCGTCGAAGGCCCACAACTCTCCGACGGGCTCCCACCGCAGCCGCCCCGGCGGCACGGTCTTGACCAGCGCAATGATTCTCGACCGCTCCTCCTCGGTGATCCGCCGCTTGCGGCCCTGCCCGCCCAGATCGTCCAGCCCTGGCAGACCCGAGTGGTTGAAGCGGTGCAGCCAGCAGCGGACCGTCTTCTGGTTGCAGCCCAGCTCCTCAGCGATGGCCGGCACGCGTAACCCCGACCAGCTCAGCTCAATCATCCGGGCCCGCATCACGGCATCCCGCGGGGCCTTCCGTGCCCGGGACAGCCGGTGAACGATCCTGCGTTCGTCCTCATCACGCCCCGGCCGAGCTCGTAAAACCACCGTCCAGCACCCGCCCCCGAGCACCATCAACTACCCCGCCACCAGGACATATACCCACCGAAAGAGGAACCCAGCACTAGTGCTGGGTTCCTCAAACGGTATACGTATATCGGCGCCGTAGTTGGCGGGTTGGTGGTGCGGGTCTGCCCCAGATCCAGGGGGTCGCACAGGAGTTGAGCTGGCTGGTTGCGAGGGCGGTGGCGTATGCGATGTCGTCGCGGTTGGCGAACGACCGGCCGGCGAGGGCAGTTTTGCGGAAGATGCGCCACCAGCCTTCTTGCAGGTTGAGCCAGCAGGCGCCGACGGGGATGAAGGCGTGGCGGATACGGGGATGGTCCTCGAGCCAGGTCCGGGTGGACAGGCTGTTGTGGGAGGACAGGTTGTCGGTGACGATCCAGATTTCGCCGGTCGGGTTGGCGTCCTCGAGCTGTTGCAGGAACTGCTGGTAGAAGACGCTGTTGCGGGAGGACGCGGTCATCGTGACGGCCTGGCCGTCGGCGGGGCGCAGGCCGCCGTAGACCCAGGTCTTGTCCGGTCCGCGGCTGTAGTCGACTTCGGACTTGATCCGGCGCCCGTCGGGTGACCAGGCAGGTGCGGGCGGGAAGGCCCGTGGGATCACCGGCCCCAGCTCGTCGGCGCAGATCACCGTCGCGTCGTCGGGCGGGCGGGTGTAGAGGCCGATGATCCGTGTCCTTTTGGGACGAAGTCTGGATCCTTCGAACGCGTCCAGGACCGGGTGCGGCGCCAGCGCACGCCCTCGGCGAGCAGAATGCGCCGGACCTGTGAGCGGCTCACTTCGATCCCTTCGGCCCGCGCTGCCGCGGCCAGGGAATCCAGGGTCCACTCGGCCGGCCCGGACTCGTCGAAGGCCCACAACTCTCCGACGGGCTCCCACCGCAGCCGCCCCGGCGGCACGGTCTTGACCAGCGCAATGATTCTCGACCGCTCCTCCTCGGTGATCCGCCGCTTGCGGCCCTGCCCGCCCAGATCGTCCAGCCCTGGCAGACCCGAGTGGTTGAAGCGGTGCAGCCAGCAGCGGACCGTCTTCTGGTTGCAGCCCAGCTCCTCAGCGATGGCCGGCACGCGTAACCCCGACCAGCTCAGCTCAATCATCCGGGCCCGCATCACGGCATCCCGCGGGGCCTTCCGTGCCCGGGACAGCCGGTGAACGATCCTGCGTTCGTCCTCATCACGCCCCGGCCGAGCTCGTAAAACCACCGTCCAGCACCCGCCCCCGAGCACCATCAACTACCCCGCCACCAGGACATATACCCACCGAAAGAGGAACCCAGCACTAGTAGTGCTTCGTTAGCTCTGCCGATCTTGCCTGGTCAGCGGCATGCTGGTGAGTGTGAAGCTCGGGGAGGTGGAACGGCTCCGGGGTGAGTTATCGGAGTTCGTTGCTGATGTGTTTGGTTCGCTGCCGCGGCGGGATCAGCGGCGGTGGGGCGAGTGTTATCTGCGGGGGCTGATGGTGGACGGCCGGCGCAAGTCGATCCAGCCGATGGCCGATCGGCTGCCGGACGGGAACATGCAGGCCCTGCAGCAGTTCGTGAACCAGTCCCCGTGGGATCCGCTGCCGGTCCGGCGGCGGATCGCCCGGCGGCTGTCGGAGGCGATCGTGCCTGAGGTGTGGGTGATCGACGATGTGTCGTTCCCCAAGTGCGGCCAAGCGTCGGTCGGGGTGTCCCGCCAGTACTGCGGAGCGGTCGGGAAACGGGCGAACTGCCAGGTCGCAGTCAGCGTCCATGCCGCCACCGACACCGCATCGTGTCCGCTGGACTGGCAGTTGTATCTGCCCCGGGAATGGGCGGACGAGCCGGACCGGTGCCGTAGGGCCGGAATCCCGGAGAGCGTCGGCCATCAGGAGAAGTGGCGCCTCGCGCTCGGCCTGCTCGACACACTCGCAGAGTGGGAGTTGAAGGCCCCGGTTGTGGTCGCTGATGCCGGCTATGGCGTCAGCACCCCGTTCCGCATCGCCCTGGAGGAACGGGGGCTGCGCTATGTGCTGGCGCTGACCGGGAAGGAGGTCGCCCACCCAGAGGCGGCCGAGCCGCACCGGCCTGCCTATGGCGGCCTGGGACCGCCGACCCTGCCGCGCTACCGAACCCCGCCACAAGCTCTGTCCGTCCACGCGGGCGAAGCCACCACCGCGGCATTCACCGAGGTCACCTGGCGGCAGGGCAGCAGAGGACCCATGGCCTCACGGTTCACCGTCCTGACCGTGCGACCGGCCGGCAAGCAGGCTCTGGCTGCCGCTCAGACAGCAGGCGGCGGCCACTACCACTGGGATGGCGTTCTACCCCCACGCACGGTGCTCGTGGAATGGCCCGCAGACCAGCAGGTCCCGACCGGCTACTGGATATCGAACCTGCCCGTCACCACACCGGTTGAGGACTTGGTGCGATGGGCCAAGATGCGCTGGCGCATCGAGCACGACTACCGCGAACTCAAACACGGCCTGGGCCTGGACCACTTCGAAGGCCGCACCTGGCGCGGCTGGCACCACCATGTCACCCTCGTCACCGCCGCCCAGGCCTTCCTCACCATCCGGCGGCTCGACCCAAAAGCACACACGCCGGCCTGACCCTCTACCAAGTCCTCGACGTCCTCCAGGACCTGCTGAGGTGCTGGACCGGCACCTGCACCACCTGCGGCCGCCCCCTCACCACACGCAGAAGCAGAGCCAGAACCTAACGAAGCACTACTAGTGCTGGATTCCTCAAATGGTGTACACATATCGGCGCCGTAGTAAGCGAGTTGGCGGGGTCGGCCTGCCCCAGATCCAGGGATTGGCACGGGAGTTGAGCTGGGCGGTGGCCAGGGCTGTGGCCTGGTCGATGTCGTCGCGGTTGGCGAATGACCGGCCGGCGAGGGCTGTCTTGCGGAAGATGCGCCACCATCCTTCCTGCAGGTTGAGCCAGCACGCGCCGACGGGAATGAAGGCGTGGTGGATGCGGGGATGGTCCTCCAGCCAGGTCCGCGTGGACAGGCTGTTGTGGGAGGACAGGTTGTCGGTGACGATCCAGATCTCCCCGGTCGGGTTGGCGTCCTCGACCTGTTGCAGGAACTGCTGGTAGAAGACGCTGTTGCGGGAGGACGCGGTCATGGTGATCTGCTGGCCGTCCCGGACACGTAAGGCTCCGTAGACCCACATTTTCTCCGGTCCGCGGCTGTAGTCGAGTTCCGCTTTGATCCGGTGTCCGTCCGGTGACCAGGCAGGTGCGGGCGGAAACGTCCGCGGGATCACCGGCCCCAGCTCGTCGGCGCAGATCACCGTCGCACCGTCGGGCGGCTGGGTGCAGAGGCCGATGATCCGTGTCCTTTTGGGACGAAGTCCGCATCCTTCGACCGCGTCCAGGACCGGGTGCGGCGCCAGCGCACACCCTCGGCGAGCAGGATACGCCGGACCTGTGAGCGACCCACCTCGATCCCCTCGGCCCGGGCTGCCGCGGCCAGGGAATCCAGGGTCCACTCGGCCGGCCCGGACTCGTCGAAGGCCCACAGCTCCCCGACGGGCTCCCACCGCAGTCGCCCCGGCGGCACGGTCTTCACCAAGGAGATGATCCTGGAGCGTTCCTCCTCGGTGATCCGTCGCTTGCGGCCCTGGCCGCCCAGATCATCCAGCCCTTGCAGGCCTGAGCGGTTGAAGCGGTGCAGCCAGCACCGCACTGTTTTCTGGCTGCAGCCCAGCTCAACAGCGATCGCCGGCACTCGCAGCCCCGACCAGCTCAGCTCGATCATCCGGGCCCGCATCACCAGATCACGCGGAGCCTTCCGCGCCCGCGACAACCGGCGAACGACTCTCCGTTCGTCCTCATCACGCGTCGGCCGTGCTCGTAGAACCATCGCCCAGCACCCGCCCCCGAGCACCATCAACTACCCCGCCACCAGGCCATATACCCAGCGAAAGAGGAATCCAGCACTAGGGCCTGTCCGGCGGATCATGTTGTAGGAGCCATGACGACGATGGTTCTGCCGATCGGGTGATGGCTTCGCCGGGGCTCCTGCGCCGCCACAGAGCGGCTGGTTTTTTGCAACGCTGGGTCATGTCCGTGTGGATCCTTTCCGAGAGAGCACGGGCAGTGACGGGAGCCTCATGGCAGGGGGCTCCCGTCCACACTCTGCTCCGGAGGCTCACGGCCGGAGCCAGAGCCGGATGGCGGCGAGGGTGAGGGTGCCGTGAAAGATGTAGGCCCTCTTGTCGTATCTCGTCGCGACGGCCCGGGAGTTCTTGAGCGCTAAGATCGTTCGCTCAACCTCGTTCCTCCGTTTGTAGATCGTCGCGTCGAAGCCGGTGGGCCGGCCGCCCTTGCTGCCGCGGCGCTGTCGGTTGGCCCGCTGGTTCTTCGGCTCGGGGATGGTGTGCTTGATCTGGCGTCGTCGCAGGTAACGGCGGTTGCGGCGGGATGAATACGCCTTGTCTCCGCCGAGGTGTTCCGGCCGCGTGCGGGGGCGTCCGCCGCTCAGTCGGCCGACGCGGATGCGTTCCATGACCGGGATGAGCTGCGGGGCGTCGCCCCACTGCCCCGGGGTGATCAACAGAGTCAGAGGGCGGCGTCCGCCCTCACCGGCGAGATGGATTTTGCAGGTCAGGCCGCCCCGGGAGCGTCCGAGCCCCTCGTCGGGGCGGTGCTGCCGGGGCGTGCGTCTTTTCCCGGCAGCCGCGGGGGTTTTCTGCGTGCTCCGGCGGCGTGTTGGTGGGCCCGGCAGGAGGTGGAGTCCACGCTCACCATCGACCAGTCGATGCGGCCTTCCGCATCGGCGCCGGCCAGGACGGCCGCGGAGATTCTGTCCCATGTGCCATCCGCCGACCAGCGCCTACGGCGTTCGTACACCGTCTTCCACTTGCCGAAACGCGCAGGCAGATCCCGCCACAGCACCCCGGTGCGCTGCCGGAACAGAATCCCATTGATCACCCGGCGGTGGCTCTCCCAACGGCCGCCCCGCTGCCCGGACTTCGGCAGATGTGCCTTGAGTCGGACCCACTCGTCACTCGTCAGATCTCCCCGCCCCATGCTCATGCCAACGACCCGAGACCGCAACAGTCACAAGATCCGCCGGACAGGCCCTAGCGAGGCGTGCGCGTCACGGAGACCTCGCTGCCCGGCCGTGCCCTTCCGGCACCTGAACTACCAGCCCCAGCAGCAGGACACGAGACTGATCACGCCACTTCGTAGCGCGTGAAGAATCCGGCCTCGACCTCTGTGATCCGTTTCCTGGACCGCGGCAGGTCCGTATCCGAGGTCGCCGATCTGCTGGAGTGTCATCCGGTCACGGTCCGCGCCGAGGTCCACCGCTTCACGGCCGGTGGGATCGAGGCACTGCCCGATGCCTCTCGCCCGAGCCTTCCGGCAAAGCTTCCGGGGCCAGACGACCGGACCGCGTTGAGTTGGCCGAGCTGCTCGGGGTCCCCGCCGGGACGGGGATGACGTGGAGTGCTCCGGCCATGTGCGACTGGCTGCGGGTCGAGCACGGGGGCGAGATCTCCGTGGACTGGCTGGGCAGCACGAGCCGCCGCCGGAACACAACATCGGCCGCCACCGTAGCGGTGACGGCTTCCTCACCCGAAGGCACGAAGCAGCGTCGCGAGCCGTTCCGCCACGTCGAGCAGAACGCGATCTGCGTATGGCCGGCCAATGATCTGGACGCCAATGGGCAGCCCCTGGGTGGTCGTGGCCAGTGGTACGACCAGGGCGGGGAGACCGATGTGGCTGGCGAGGTTGGTCCAGCCGGTCTGGTCGAAGAAGTTCCGCTCCTGGCCGTCGACCGTAAGGGTGCGGCTGCCTGCCGGGATCGCGGGTGTTGGTGCGGCAGGTGTGACGAGCACGTCGTGTTCCGTGAGGAACCGCTGCCAGTCCGATCGGAGTCTGGCGCGTTCTTCGTTCGCGCGCAGCCAGTTGCGGTGGGTTTGGGTCCGGTGGCGGAGGAAGGTCGCGCGGGGACTGGTGTCGTCGTCCTGCAGCTGGCGTACAGCGGTGAGTTCGGCAGCAGCGGTTTTGTCATCGGCCGTGGCCGTCGCTGTGGCATGCAGGAGTTGTTCTTGGGCGGCGACCGGCGGTCCGCCCGATATGCCCGCAAGGTCGCCCGGCTCGGCGACCTCCTGCAGCCGGACAATCCCCGTGCAGTGGACTGGACCACGCTGGGTGTCATCCTCCAAGCCGTACAACCGATCCGGTAGCCAAGGCGTGGGACTCCAGGTACGGCAGGGAGGACTGAAAGGCCGGCTCCGTCACCGACTGCCTCGACCGGCGGGCCGCCCCACTGCGGACGCAGGGAGCTCAGCGTCTCCGCGTGATCCTCGCGCATCCCGGATCACGGATGTTCGGTGTCCAGGGCTGCGCGCGCGGCGGCCTGGAACGCCTTGTCCAGCGGTTGCTTGGCCTTGGCCACGGCCTGGAACCGGACGTCGGACTCCTCAAGGCGCCCGTGACCGGCTGTGTGAGCGCCGGTCAACCAGTCCATAGTGGCATTCTGAATGTCGGACATGGCCGTACGCAGGGCGTCGGCAGCGTGCGCCACGGCGCTCGGCCCGGTCACCGTGACCGCTGCCGCGGCGGTGCTGAACGCCGCCCAGGCGTCATGGACTTCACGAAAGGCGGATCGCCATTGGTCGGGCGTACTGTCCTGCGCCCACAGGCACTCCGCCATCCTCCATTGGGCGGCGGACAGCTGTTTCGTGGTGGAGATGTAGTCCGTGTACGCCTCGCGCCGAATGTCAGCACGCCAACGGCGTTCGTCGTCCCGGCGCTGGCTGCGTTGCGCGAGCGCAGTGAGCCAGCTGCCGCTCACCCCGCCGAGCGCGCCGATGGCCGCGCCGATGACTGCTGCTGTCGCCCCGTCCATGACAGGGAAGTACAGCGCAGGACACGGCAGTTGCACCAGCACGTCGTCAGCCGGGTGAGCCGGCGCGGGCCGGGGCGCCTGGTGGACAACGATCCCACCACCGCCATCACAGCAGTTCTCATCGATGCCTACCGGCGATGAGCCAAAACGCCCGACGGCCCTGCGGTCAGGGAACTGAGCCTAGCCGTGATCCGCTATCTCGCGATGTCGACGAAGGCCACGGAGGACGAGATTCTGCAACTCTTCGCCATGCTCCGAGACGCAGCCCTCACCAACAGCTGAGCGTCACGTCACCTGCGACGCCGCGCCAACGCCAGCCTCAAGATTCCGCCGACACCAAGGGCTGTGCATGATCGACCTGCGCCGCATGCCGCCGCTCGTACGGCAACAGGGGGTGGGCAGCTCACGCGGCACGTTCAGCCGACGCAGGGCGGGGAAGTACGGCCAGCCCCATGCTCCGCTCGATCGTGATCTCGATGACCACCCGCTCGGGGTCCGGGGCCGGTGTCCGTCCGTACCGGTCGGCGTAGCGCGCCACGGCATCGTCGACCGCTGCGGCGTCAGTGAGCACCTCGGCCGTTCCTTCCAGGGTGGCCCAGCGTCCTCCGTCGACCTGGCAGACGGCCACGCGGGCTTCGCCGGGGCGAAACGCCTGAATGTTGGCGACCTTCTTACTTGATTTGCGCGTGATAACCCGAGCGACTCCAGCGTCGGCATCAACGGTGACTCCGACGGGCACCACATGCGGACTTCCATCGGGCCGAAGAGTGGTCAGCGTGCACAGATGGTATTCACTCCAGAACGCAGAGCGTTCAGGCGTCTGGCTGAATTTCTCGCTAGGCATGCCCGGGATCGTAACGCGGAGCCTCGCCCGGATTGACACAGAAGTGACCGCTCCCACACAAGCACCCACACCCAAAGGTGCCGACACTATGCGGCTTTAAGTTAGACATGTCCCCATTGACCTCTCGCGGAATATCTCAAACCGGTAACGGAAGTGTGCACGCAGCCATGCGGGCGCGACCAAAACGACCACAAGTGAATCACCAGTTCAGAGCCATGATCAAAGCTGAGGAATGAACGATTTAGCAGGTTTTATCGGGAGTGGTGACCGCCTCCCGTGGCTCCTTTAGATGTCAATTTCCGGCCTTGATCTCACGCGAGCTTCACGTAAGGTCCGTGACTGTTCCCGCGAGCCTCACCGAAGGGCGTCGGCCGGGCCGGTCACTCGTTCGCGCTAGTGATCGCGCGCGGTCCCAGAAGGGGTCGAGCGCTTGCTCGCGTTCAATCGCTGAGGCCGGCATGCGCCCGTCGGTCGGTGATGGTCTCAGCGTCCATGATCACCTTCATGTGCGCCGTCGCGGGACCCGAACATCGTTGACCCGTGGTGGCTGGCGCCCGGCTCCGAGCAAGAGCCCCGTACGGCCGGTACGAAGGGATTGCCCAATGTCTCCGGGAGAAAGTCGTCGCGACGCTCCGGAATCTCCGGTGCCTGCACGGGAGCGAGCGGGCCGCCGACGGTTGGGGCGGTGGCGTCGCGCCGAGAGGCGGACCGTGGAGCGCGACCTCCACCGTCGACTGCGGCAAGAGCTGCGCAACCTCCGCATCCATCCACCTCTAGACCTGGAGGAACTGGTCCGGGCGCTCAGCGAGAGGCGTGGACGCCCGATCGTCCTGCGCCCCTTCCCGCTGGAGAAGCCGGGACCCTCGGGGCTGTGGATCGATATGCCGGATATAGACGTGATCCTGTACCAGCAGGAGACGACCCGGCTCCACCAGCGGCAGATCATCCTCCACGAGATCCTCCACATCCTCGTCGACGAGTGGGAGGAGGACCAAGGCAAGGAGTCGCCGGAGGAATCCCCGGACGACTTCGTCGAGGGCTGGGCGACCCTCATACCCGTACTCGATCCCAAGCTGATCCGGCGGGTCGCCCGCCGCTGCTCGTACGAGGAAGAGGAGGAGTGCTCGGTCGAGCTCGCGGCCACGATCATCCTGGAGTGGTCCTCGGTGCTCGACGAACTCCCCCCGCTGTCGGAAGACCCGGAGGTACGTCGGGTGCAGTCCGCCCTGGGCGACCGGCGAGGGTGGCTGTAGTCCGTGACCGAGATACTCCTGCTGATCATCGCGGCTGCTGTCATATGGCGGCTATACCTGTGGTCACGCGCCCCGCACGACGCTCCCACCCGGTCGGTCGCCCTGTCCCTGCTGAGCGCGGGCCTGTCGTATCCGGTGGCCATGCCGGGGGGCGCCACCGGCATCGACACCGTGGCCGGGCACGGCGCAGCGAAAGTGGCCCAAAACGTTCTGCTGCTGGGGACGGTCTACTTCCTGATGTGCTTCTACCTGTACTCGGCGGACGGGCAAGCGGCGCGGCGTCGCGCCCGGTGGGAAGGCGTCGTCGTGGCCATGGTCGCGGTGGCGATCATCCTGGCGGCTGTGAGCGTGCCGCACGAGGCGCTCGCCGGCTCGTTCAGCACGGCGGATATGACGATCTCCCAGGTCGCCTTCTTCTACGCCGGCGCCGGCCTGTATCTGATGTACGCGCTCGGTGCTGCCGGATGGTGGTCCGCCCGATATGCCCGCATGTCCCGGCGTCCTCACGCTACGGGGCTGTGGATGACCGCGATCGGACTGGGGGCGATGGCGGTGGCCTGCGCCGTCCGCGCGGTCTTCGTCGCCGTCCGGTGGAGCGGGGGGTCCGTGCCGCACCGGCTCACGGCGAGCGTGGCGGTCGGGCTAGTGGTGTCGAGTCTGCTCTTCGTCGCGGGCATCACCTATTCGGGGGTTCGCGCCAGGATCACGGCGACGCGGCTGTGGCTGCGCCGGCGGCGAGATCACCGTCGGCTGACCCCGTTGTGGCAGCTGCTGATCGAGGTCTACCCCGAGAATGAGTTGCGCCCTGCTTCCCGCGGGCTCTGGGACCGGTGGCGGGCGCGTGGCGTGCACCGCCGCTACCACCGGCGGATAGTGGAATGCCGGGACGGACTGGTCGACATCAGCCCCTACCTGGTGCGCGGCGAGGACGGCACCAACCTGCTGGACCTTGAGCCGACTCAGCTGGCCCGGCGCCTACGATCCGCCGTGACCATGATCAAGAACGGCGACCCGGCGCCGGGGCAGGCAGTCGCCCTGGCGGTGCCGCAGGAAGACGACCGGAACGCGGATGTCCGCCAGCTCATCGCGGTGTCGGAAGCGCTCGGGCTGACCGCGTGACCGTGGAAGAACGAGGGAGACGAGACGAGATGCTGATCACCGCCCGCCGGGTCCTGACCGGCTCCGGGACGTACCTGCAAGACGGCGCTGTCCTCGTCGAGGGCGACTCGATCACCGAAGTCGGGCCGCGCACGCAGCTCGCTGACCGCGCCGACGGGACGCACCTGGCGTTTCCCGACGCGACGGTGGTGCCCGGACTGATCGACGCGCATGTGCATCTCGCGTTCGACGGCGGCGGCGAGCCTGTGGCCGCCCTCGCCGAGTCGAGCGACGAGCGACTGCTTCAGGACATGCGCCGGCGCGCGGAGCAGCTCCTGTTCAGCGGTGTGACGACGGTCCGAGACCTGGGCGACCGAGGCGGCCTGGCCTTCCGCCTCGACGATGAGATCAGCCGGGGCGGCACTCCCGGCCCTCGTATCGTGGCCGCGGGCACACCGGCGACTCCGCCCGGAGGCCACTGCTATTTCCTGGGCGGTGAGGTCTCCGGCGCGGCCGAGGTTCGTGATCTCGTGCGGCGCAACCTCGCGGCGGGCGCTGGCGTGATCAAGGCGATGGTGACCGGTGGCGGCCTGACCAAGGACGGTCCGAAGAGCTGGCAGAGCCAGTTCTCCACGGAGGAACTCCAGGCCCTGGTGGACGAGGCGCATCAGGCTGGCGTGCCGGTGGCCGCGCACGCTCACGGAGCGGACGGTATCGCCGCGGCCGTAGACGCCGGCGTGGACACCATCGAGCACTGCACCTGGATGACGAGTGACGGTTTCGATCTTCGTCGGGACGTCTTGAAGAAGATCATCGACCAGGGCATCGTGGTCTGTCCGGCCGTGAGTCCGCACTGGGAGATGCTGCCTCGCTTCTTCGGCGAGGAGCGGGCGGCAGCCATGTTCGCTCTGGTCCGGGAGATGGCCGAGGCCGGCGCCAAGCTCGTTGCCGGAACGGACGCCGGCGTGCAGCGAGCCGGGTTCGACGGGCTCGTGCCAGCACTCGCTTTCTACAAGCATCTGGGCCTGCCCAACAGCAGGATCCTCGACATGGCCACCGCGGACGCGGCCGGAGCCCTGGGGCTGGGCGAGAAGACGGGCCGGATCGCGCCCGGACTCCTCGCGGACCTGCTGGTCGTCGACGGAGATCCGCTGGATGACCTCGGGGCCCTCCGCCAGATCCGTATGGTGATCGCGGCAGGACGAGTGCACGAGCCGGGCTCGTCGACAGAGAAGAAGCAGTAGCCACGCCACCGGCCCGCAGCTGCGGGCCGGGTTACTTGCCGGTTTCCGCTTCCTTCTCCTCCAGCTCCGCCACCAGCTCGTTGACCAGCGCCATCGCCTTAGGCGGCAGGCCCCGCGAGCCCAGGCCGCGGGCCCTCACCCGGCCCACGGCGCCCTTCTTCGCGGCGGCCAGCAGCTGCAGCCCCTCATAGACCTGGGCGGCCACGGCCTCGTCCGGCTCGAAGTACATCCGAGACACGCCGACCACGGTGGCCAGCGCGTCCAGGACCGCGGGCGGCGCCGTGTCCGTGACACCGGTCCGCAGATCGGCGAAGCCCGCCTCGGTGATGATCGCCGCCCCGGCATGGGCATTCACGTCGGCCGCCATCTCGGCGTCCGAGGGGGGTCCCTGTGGACCGGGATACGAGCGCTGCAGAATCAGCGTGATCTTCTCGGCGAGGGATCCCGGCGGTCCGTTGAACTCCGCAGCAGCTTCCTGGGCCCCCGGCTCTGCCGCCGTGCCGTTCTTTCTCGCCTCTGCGGCGGCCATGGAACGGTCCTCGGCCCGGCGCAGCTCCGCTTCACTGACGCCGTACTTCGCTGCCAGGGGTGGGACGTACTTGTCCTTGAGCAGGCGGTCACCGCGCTCGGCCCCCGCGACCGGGCCGGCGCTGTTGGTTCCGATCACCTCGGCCGTTTCGTACTGGTAGATGCCGGCATCGCAGCGCAGGTCAGCCAGGTCGGGCAGGCCGGTACGGGGAAACAGCTCGTCCAGGTCGCCTCTGAGCGCCGCCGCGTATGCGGGTAGCTTCTCCGGATCGGGCGAGGAGTGGCCGGCCTCCCAGTTCGCTACCGCGGAGTCGGACACGCCCAGCTCTGCCGCCACCTCGCTCTGGAGGATGTCGGCAGCTCGCCGTACCGCGCGAGCACGGTGTCGGTCGAAGTGACGGGCAGGCATCAGACCTCGCTTTTTTCTGCAAGTTGAAGCGAATGCATCTTGTTGACTTTTGCTTCGGCTGGGAATAGCTTCAGCGTAGCGAAAACAGGGTGCCTTCGCATACAGCTGGCCCTCTGGCTTCGGCCTCCCCACGAGCCCCTCCTGGCTGCGGTGAGGCCCGCACCTCGCGCGAGAGGTCCCCTCTTCGCGACGGCGCGGCGTGCTCCACCTGCGTGCCCGGGGCCAGTAGTGCCCCCGCCCCGCAGCGGGCAGCCCGTTCTCCCCCTCCCCGTCAGGAAGTCCGAGCCATGCCGCAGCACCTCTTAAGCCGAGCGGCCAGCCCGCTCGGGGCGTGCGCCATGTGACTCCCGGCGATCGTGGCTCCTTCGCTTCGCTCCGCCTCCTCGGCCCGCCCTCAGCGCCGCCGCGACAAGTTGTAGAGGATTCAAGAGCTAAGTCTGGATGTCGTGGCAGGTCACACGTATGTTGCTGGTCCCCCGCGGGGCACCGGCCACGCGACCTGCACGAGAGGAGAAGCGTTGCAACGCGCACCGCCCCGAGCACGGCCGGGACTACGGCCCGGAGAACAGCGACGGCGCCTGGGAGCGTGCAGCTCACAGACGCCGATCGCGAGATGACACTCCTGCCTGTGCAAGGGCGGGAGATTCACCCAGATCACCGCACCGGCCCTTTCCACGGGGCGTACCGGCGCGGCTTCACTTCACAGGAGAGTTTCGCATGTCGACTGCCCTGCGCAAAAGGCCACAGTGCCCGGCCGGCGCGGCAGCCTGTGCCCCTTCCACCCCGTCGGTGCGGCGCAGTGGCGGTGGTGCCTGATGGCACGCATCCGCACCGTCAAGCCCGAGATGTTCGAGTCGGAGTCGCTGGCCGAGTGCTCGGTGACCGCCATGCTCACCTTCATCGGGCTGCTGACGCAGGCCGATGACTCCGGCCGTCACCGCGACCACCCGGCGATCATCGCCGGTCGGCTGTGGGCCCTGCGCCCGGAGCACACCGCCGCCCACGTCGCCCAAGACCTGGAGGAACTGGCCGCCGCCGGGCTGATCTGCCGCTACACCGGCTGTGACGGGCGTACGTGGCTCCACGTCGTGACGTGGGAGCACCACCAGAAGATCAACAAGCCCACGGCGTCCCGTGTGCCGCGCTGCCCCAGCCACCAGGGCAGTCAGCCGTGCGGCAAGTGCCAGACCGGTGACTGCCCCACGGCGCGCACGGAAGTTTCCGTAACGTCACCCGGAAACCTCCGGGAGGACTCCGGGAGCCCGCAGGGAGCGGTGCACAGCCCCGTTCCCGCCGCCACCGCCCCTGCTGAGTCCACCGACGCCGCCGGTGAACCTGTGTCTGTGCCTCTCGACGGGCTCGCTGCCCCTGCTGCGGCACCGTCCGGGAAAACTGCAGGTCAGGCAGCATTCACGGAGGACTCCGGGAGGACTACGGGAGGAGTACCGGAGGACTCCCGCTCTGGATCTAGGATCTTGGATCCTGGATCTTTCCTTACGGGGCGCGAGGCGCCCGCACCCGACGCCGTCTCCGGATCGGTCTCCGCCAAGGAACTGGTGGCCGAGTACATCCGGGACTGCTCGCGCCGACCGCCGGAGGACTTCCTCGGGCTTCTGGGGCGCAAGGTCAAGGTCCTGCTGGACGAGCGCTTCGAGCCGCAGGACATCCGCGTAGCGCTGGAGCGGCTGCGGGCCAAGGGGCTGCACCCGAGCGTGCTGCCGAGCCTGGTGAACGAGGTCGTCAACGCTGCCCCGCAGGCTGCCTCGGTGCCGTCGTCCGCCTCCGGCGCGGGGCCCTGGGCCAGCACCAGCACCTCCCGCTACACGCCGTACCTCAACCCGACCGAGCCGACGACGTTCGGAGGCCGCCTGTGACCCGCGCACGTCTCGCCGACCCGCAGCCCGCCATCGGGGAGCGGCTCCGTGCCCGCCTAGAGGCCAAGCTGGCCGAACGCGGCATCGACCCGACCGCGCCGCTACCGGACACCCCGGAGCCGATCCCGGCCCTGGAAGCCGCCCAGGAGCGCATCCCGGTCGACTACCGCAGCGCCGTGGTCGAGCACCCCGACATCGCCGCCTGGGTGCGCACCATCACCGAGGCAGCCGTCGAGCCGAACGCGGGCGGACTCAACCCGCACTTCGGCACGGCCGGGCGCCGGCGGATCGCCCACGGCCCGTCGCTGCTGCTCTGGGGCGACACCGGGGCCGGCAAAACCCACCAGGCGTACGGCGCGATCCGGGCCCTGACCGCCGCCGGGTGCAGCGTGACCTGGCACGCGACCACCGCCGCCGACCTGTATGCCGACATGCGCCCAAAGGCCGGTGTGGACCCGGAGCACATGCTGCGCCGGATCGTGCGGGTGCCGCTGCTGCTGCTCGACGACCTCGGCGCCGCCAAGGGCTCGGAGTGGACGGAGGAGATCACCTTCCGGCTGGTGAACTGGCGCTGCCAGAACCGCCTGCCGACGATCTTCACCACGAACCTGCCGCCCGTCCGCGACCGCAGCGTGCCCCCGCAGCAGCCGGTCCTTCGCGACAAGATCGGCGACCGCGTCCTGTCCCGCCTGTCCGGCATGTGCACGCCGGTCCACTTCACCGGCCCGGACCGCCGCTTCCTGCGCCGTTGAAGCCCGGCCCCCTCCCCCTGACGCCACCTCCGGTGCGGCACTGCCGCGCCCTCACCCCGCCTCATCACCGCGCCGCGCCGTATCCACCCACCGCCGGCACCGCGCGCCCCACCGAGGCGTACCCGGAGACTGCCTTGCGCACCATCACCACGAACGACACCGCCCGTCCGCCCCTGCGCGGGATCGCCGACCACAGCTGGCACGCCCGGGGCCTGTGCTACGGCATGCCCGCCGAGGACGCCGACGAGCTGTTCTTCCACGCTCCTCGCAGCCACGAGGCCATCGCCGAGGCCAAGTCCATCTGCGGCCGGTGCCCGGTCAAGAAGGACTGCTTCAACTACGCCCTCGACAACGAGATCCGCCACGGCATGTGGGGCGGACTGACCGAGGCAGAGCGCCGTCCCTGGCACGCCCGGGTCAGCAAGCGCCTGGATTACAGCCGCGTACTTGCCGCCTTCCAGGGGCGCGACGTGCACCTCAGCGAAGCCGAGCGCGAGGCAGTGGTCCGTCACGCCTACGCCCGCGGATGGACGGTCGAGCGCCTCGCCTACACGCTCCGACTCGAACTCGAATGGGCCAAGGACCTGATGCGACAGGCCGCCCACGACGTCACGGACCGCGACCGCTACTGGGGCCTGTACGACGAGGAGACCGACGCCGCCGACGAACAGCACCCCCAGAGCGAGGGTGAAGACGGCGACGAACCTGAGGTGACCACCTCACCCGTGCCCCGCCAGGTGCACACCACTGCCCTGATCACCGCGCTCGGAAAGGCCGCATGACCCACCCCACCGCTGCACATCCCGCCGCGGCCCCTGCCGGACAGAGCGAGGAAACGGCTCGCCATCGCGACCGCCCCGACGGAACAGTCCGGCAGGTGGGCGCCACCAAGACCCAGCGCAATCTGATCGTCGGCGGCGCCGCCCTGGTCACAGCCGTCGCCATGGCCGCCAGCGCCGACACCCTCGCCACCCTCGGACGCGCCGTGGGCTGGGGTGCCGTGCTCGCCTGGTCCCTCCCTGTGAGCGTCGACGCCCTGGCACTGGTCGCCGGCCTCGCCTGGATCGCGGCAGGCGCTGGCCAAAGCCTCGGCCGCGTGCTGACCCTCACGAGTGTTGCGGTGTCCGTCATCCTCAACGCTGTGGGCCATCTGGCGTCGACCGGACACCTCAAGACCGGCCCCTACCTGGTGATCGCCGTGTCAGCCGTGCCACCAGTCGCCGCCGCACTGGCCGTACACCTCGGTGCCAAGGTCAACGCGGACCGGACCCGGATTCCAGCCGAGACCACTGTGTCGGCCAAGACCGGTCCCAGCGCACCTCGTACCTCCGGCACCGCAGCCGTACCCGTGGAGCGGACCATCGCGGACCACCGACTTCGTACTGACAGCGCCGGCGGACCAGCGCACCAGTCTGGTCCGGAGCGCGCGGTCCAGGGCCATGCCGGGGACCAGGTGGGTGGACAGGTTCGCCTGCAGACCGCGGACCAGCCGACGGAACCCGTCCCGGCGGACCACGACGCTGAGGCTCAAGACCAACGGACCAATCCCGCCACGGACCATGCGGACCACCCTGCGGACCAGCCGACCGGTCCTGGTCCACAGGAGACAGTCCATGAGGAGCGGACCAGCAACACCGCAGGTCACGCGGCTGCCGATCCAGCACGACCGGCGGACCACGAGCGGGTAGACCACGCTGGCGGACCAGCCGATGAAGCCGGTCACGAGGTCGCGGCCCACGGCTCAACTGCAGACCAGATGCAGGCCCAGGATCACCCGCAGTCCACGGACCACGTCCTGCGGACCGCGGACCAGCCGACGGAATCCGCCCCGGCGGACCAAGACACTGAGGCTCCGGACCAGCGGACCAGCCCCGCCACGGACCACGCGGACCAACCGGCGGACCTAGACGAGGACGACTCCTCCGGTGGTCCGCAGGGCACGCGGACCACGCACCCCGACGGCTCCCCGTCCGCGGCGCAGTCCGACCCGGCGGACCAGGACGACGAAATCCCGTGGGAGGTGAAGGTCGAGGTCGCCCGCAAGGCCGCCCTCGCAGAAGGGCGAATGACCCGCAGGGCCATACGGCCACACCTGCGCAGACACAACATCAAAGTCAGCAACGAGCTGTTCGCCGAGCTGCAGGCCCACCTCTACGAAGACCCGACGCTCGCGCACCTGCCCCGCACACCGAGGAAGACCCGATGAAGACCTGCGCATCCTTCGACCGCATCAAGAGCGGCTACGAGCGGGACATCACGTACCTGAGCAACCACGCCAAGGTCCACGAGGGCACACGGGCGGGGAAGGTCAGCGCGACGACCGTCCACGGCGTCAAAGGCCGCATGGCCAGAGTGCTCAGCAGGCACTACGAGCGCTGCCCAATATGCAGCTGAAACCCGCATAACCGCAGGTCATCCCCTACGCCATTCCCTCTGACACGGTGGTCCGGCCCTGTGCCGGACCACCGCCCCGGCCACGGAGGACTCGCCATCCACTCCCACAACCACCGCACGTCCCTCCCGACCAGCGCAGAGGCAGGCGCCTGGGCGGACGTCCTGGTCCGCCGCCAGCTTGTGCACGCGGCGGTCCTGGCCCCGAACGGCCAGTGGCTCGTCCAGCACTGCGCCGAGTCACCCGTCCGCGTCCTCAACGGCCCGGCCGCCATGGTCGAACTCGCCGCCGAAATCCAGCACCGCATACGCACCACGAGGCACCGAACCCGATGACGAACCCGACGACAAGCCCCACCCCCGCACCGGATGAGCCGGTCCCCAACTCGCTCTCGTCGCGAGCAAGTTGGTGCAAGAGCATTGCTCCCGCCGGGAGCAATGCTCTTGCCTCCCCCGCCCCGGGAGGTGCGGGAGAGGATCGGCACCGGGGGGCGCCGATCCTTCTGGATGCGACCGAGGGCGGCGCGCATCCAGAGGAAGGGGAACTGCACGCCTGTCACAGCGCCGACTGCGCCCACGCCGCGCCACCGACGCCCCACGTCCAGCAGCGCGAGCGCCTGCGCGACGAGAAGAAGCGCGTGCGTCAGCCCAGCTGCCGCATGAACGACGATGAGTACCAACTCCTCGTCCGCGCTGCCACCGTCTGCCGCATGAGCGTCGCCAGCTTCCTCGCCCACGCCGCGCTCAAGGCCGCCCGCGACCTCGACCGCACAGCCGCGGAGATCGCGGGCGAGCGAGAGATGGTGAACGAGCTGTTCAGTCTGCGCCGCCACCTCGGCCAGATCGGCAACAACCTCAATCAGGTGGCCAAGGCCCTGAACTCGGGTGCCGAGGCCCCCCAGGTCGAGGCGGTCCTCTCGGCCGTGCACCGCGCCGCGAAGCGCGTGGACGCCTTCACTCAGCACTACGTGGACAGCGAGACCTCTGCTGCATGATCCCCCGAGTCCACGACATGGGTACGCGCACAATCGGCTTGCTGTACTACCTGTACGGGCCCGGCACCCACGAGGAGCACATCGACCCCCATCTCGTCGCCGCCTGGGACAGCCTGGCTCCCGACCCAGGCCGCGACCCCAACGCCACGTACGGCGATCTCCAACGCCTCCTCGACCAACCGGTCATGGCCCTGCCCAAGAGCCGGCGCCCCGCCGAGCACGTGTGGCACCTGTCCGTCCGTGCTGCACCGGAAGACCCCATCCTCACCGACGAGCAGTGGGCGGACATCGCGCGGCGAATGGTCGCCGCCACCGGTATCGCCCCCGCCGGCGACGCCGCCGCGTGCCGCTGGGCCGCCGTGCGCCACGCCGACGACCACATCCACATCATCGCCACCGTCGTACGCGAAGACGGCCGACAAGCCCGCATCCGCCAAGACGGCAAACGCTCCCAGGAGGAAGCACGGAAGATCGAGATCGACTACGGGCTGAGGCAGCTCAACGCCGGTGACGGCACCGCCGCCAAGCGCCCCACCAGCGCCGAACGCCATAAGGCCGAACGCGAGGGCCGCGAGCGCCCCGCCCGTGAGGAGCTGCGCGAGACCGTGCGGCAGGCGGCGGCTGGAGTAGGGAGCGAGACCGAGTTCTTCGACCGGCTGGCCGCGGCCGGCGTGCTGATCCACAAGCGCGTCGCACCGTCCGGCGACCTGCTCGGCTACAAGGTCGCACTCCCCGACGACCGCAACGAGGACAAGGAGCCCGTGTTCTATGCGGGCTCCACCCTCGCCCCGGACCTGTCCCTGCCGCGACTGCGCGAACGCTGGTCCGGTGACAACACCCCCCACCAGGCGGGCGAGACGCCACCGGACCACGGTGCCGGCAGCGCGCCGAGCGGTCCGGCCACGGCGCGGCGCAGCGCGGCCACGGCCGCATGGCAGGCGCTGCTGGTCATCGACCAGGGCGACGACGCGGTGGTGGCCGCGCAAATCGCCGCCGCCGGGGAGGTCCTCGACGCGCTCGCCAAAACCTCCGCCGCCCACACCCGTGCCCAACTGCGCGAGGCGGCCTTCGCGTTCGAGCGGGCCACTCGCTCCCACATCCGAGCTGAGCGCGGGCACGACCGTGCCCTGCGCGAGGCCGCCCGCGACCTCGTCTACAGCGGGCCCGCGCTCGGCCGCGGAGAAGACGGGGCCACCACGGCGATGCTGATCGACATGGCGTTCTTCCTGGTAACCGCCGCAGCCCACTGGCACGGAAAGAAGCAGCACGCCCAACAGGCCGCCGCCGCCCGCGAGGCCGCCGAGCACCTGCGAGCCGCCTACCAGGCCGCCGCCGGCATGCCGATCGGCGTGCTCTACCAGCGGGGCCGGCGCCTGTCCCAGCCCCTGCGGCACAAGCAGATCGCCTACCTACGTCAGGCGGTGCCCGAACTAGCCGAACAGGTCCTGGCCGAGGCCGGCTGGTACGCCCTCGCGGCCACCCTCGCCGACGCCGAGAACGCCGGACACGACCCGGCCGCGCTACTGGCCGAGGCTGCCGAGCGGCGGGAGCTGGACACCGCCGACTCGATCAGCGACGTGCTGGTGTGGCGGCTGCGCCGCATGGCCGACCTGCCGGCCGACGCCTCCGCGATGCCCGAGCCCGGCACCACCACGGCAGCCCGGACCCCCAGGCGCACCGCGAAGGCTTCCACGAGCCGCACGGACCGGCCGCGCAAGCCCCGGTCATTCTGAATTTTCAACGTTGCGGCAGGTCAGACGCTTAGGGCACTCTCCATGTGCCCGCCAGACGACAAGGGGATGGAGACCGCATGTTCCGACGACGTGCCCGCGACGAGAGGGAGTTCCGCCAAGCTCAGCGTGAGGCGCTCGCCCTGCGACAGTTGCACGCGCACGAGCCCTGGCCGGGCGACACCGTCCAGACCAAGTCCCCGGCCACAGACGACGCGGAGACTGCCGTGCCGGACTTCCCGCCGGCCGATCTGCGGGCCCCGTCGCGGCATGACGTCGAAGGCGTGATGATGCGCTGGATGCCGCCGCTCGTCATCGACGGCGAGGTCCACGCCTGCACGCAGTGCGGCGCGTACCGGGACTGGATCGTCTTCAACATGAACGACGACTCGGTGTGGCTGCGCTGCCCGGCAGGCCACCAGGTGATCGAGCCGCGTCTGGACGCCGCCTGGTACAACCGCAACTCCGGTCCCGTCGACCACTGGCACCCCACCCTGGAGGACGGCCTGCGTCACCTCGGGCACTGACCCTCTCGAAACCCCTACCCCCTTCGCATCTGCCGGCAGTTGGAGGGCCGGCCCGGTCAGACCGTCCGCACCGCGCCGTTTAGGGGTTTTCCGCATGCGCCTGCACACCACGACCGTCCTCAGCCTCGGCCTCGTCCTGGCCCTGGCGGGCTGCTCCAACAACACCTCCGGCCCCTCCAACCCCACGTCCTCCACCGCAGCCGCGCACGCGGAGGACCACAACACCCCGGCGGCCACGCCGCTGTCCTCGGCCGCACTGGCCAAACGGCTCCTTAACGAGACCGACTTGGGCGAGGGCTACACCCGCAAGCCCGACACCGTGCAGCAGCACGACGACGTCACCGTGATCGGCTGCCCGGCGCTGGCCGAGCTCGGCGGCCAGGCGGCGACTGGCGGCAGCCTCAACTTTCCCCACTCGGCGAAGGTGACCTTCACCTACGCGGCATCCAACGGCTCGGAGGTGTCCGAGGAGCTATACAGCGACACCGCCCCGAAGCTGTCCACGGGCGTGAACCGGATCTTCAACGCCATGACGTCGTGCCCCGCCTACCAGGTGTCGGTGGGCAGCACGCTCATCGACATGCGTACCCAGCAGGTGAGTGCGCCCCGGCTCGGTGACGAGCAGTGGAGTCAGCTGCTCACGTACAGCGCCGGTGGCCAGCGCAGTGTCGTCAAGCAGACGGCGATCCGCAGCGGCACGATCCTGGTGGTCGTCTCCGGGTCGCCCGCCCTCGTCAACGCCCACCTCGCCGCCGCCGTACGAACGGCACTGGCCCACTGACCCGTGACACACCATCCCGCCCCGTCCTCCCCTGCCTCCAGGGGAGGACGGGGCATTCGTCATACGGCACTACCGTGGTCCCCAGACAACTGCGCACCGTCAGAACCGTGATGCGGCCCCAGCCTCGGGCCGGGCGCCACGCGGATACTGTCGTACGAAGAGAGGTCACCGGCGTGGCAGGCCGGCCGACGAAGACCCGCGGGTGTTTTGCGTTCGTCACCACGCCTCGCCATGAGATCGTGCTTCAGCTGCGGAACCACAAGGCCGGCATCAGCTGGCCTGGGCACTGGTCGATGCCCGGCGGCGGAGCGGAGGCGGACGAGACGCCGCTCGAGACGATCCTTCGTGAGCTGCTGGAGGAGACCGGCATCGTGCCGGACGCGATCGAGGAGGCCGCGGTCACCGCGTACGAGAAGGGTGTCCGGTCTCAGTGAAGGTGGCGAACAGTTCGCTCAACATGGCGAACCTGCGGGCAAGCGCCCTCAACCTCGGCGGGCGCCGCGTGCTGAGCCGCCACCTGCTCCAGCACCCCGTACAGCAGCTGGGCACGCTGGCTGTGCGGGCTACCGAAAGACTCTCGGCCGGTGGTGAGCAGCAGGGTCCAGTGGGCGCCGGTCATCCGCATCCGGCTGGCCGCCCGTACCGCGCTCAGCAGACGCCGGTTCTCCCGCGCCTTCAGCGGCCCTTGCGCTGGCGACACGAGCTGGTGCGCGGGGCCCCGCAGTTGCTGGCGCAGATGCAGCGGCACCGCCTCCCACATTGGGTCGTCCGCACTCGGCAGCAATCGGCCCTGGGCAGCCCCGGACTCAGCCAGCGACGCTGCGGCGGGGCTCGGTGGTACGGGCTCCTGCGCTTGCTCCAGTCCGGGTTCGGGTTCAGCGGGGGGCCGATCGCTAGCCGGGGCGCCGGCGGTGCAGGTGTGGTTGGCCGACGGCCCGACGTACGCGCACCCAAGGCAGCGCACCCAGCCTGCCGCCCGGACGGCCGCCTCTACCACCGAGCGCTCCGGGCCGAACCCCAGCGAGACCAGCTGGCGTGGCAGGCGCAGTTCCTCCACAGCGCGCAGGGCGGCGGCCGCGATGACGTCGTGGCCCTGAACGAACCACCTGCCCATCTCTGCGCTCTTGCCGCACCCGCAGAAACAGCCCCGTTCCCTCTTCTCCGTCACGTCCCGGGACCCTAGCGGCCCCATCAGCCCCGGACCGGCAACACCACGCGAGCGAACCGCCCCTATGAGGACTCGCCACGTTGGGCGGACCGTTCGCTACCTTCACTGAGACCGGACAAAGGGCAAGACGCCACCCCACGTGTTCGTCGTGGAATGGGACGGTGCCGAGAACGAACTGGTCCTCGGTGAGGGCCAGGCTCTTCGCCTGTTTCCGCTCGACGCGCTGCCCGAGCCGATGCCGCCCCATGTCCGGCACTACGTCGAACAACTCACACGGCGCCTGCCGCTACGGAGCCTGTAGGGCTACTCCCGCACTACCCGCACCGTCCGGGTGCCCTGTGAACACCTGCAAGACACAACGCCCTGACAGCATGAAAAGGGCCCGGTTCTCTCACCTTGCGAAGGTGAGAGAACCGGGCCCTGGCGTTCTGGGTCATGACCGTCGGCTGACACTGGCGCTATCGCAGCAGGCCGGTGCCGCACCGCCGCACGGGGTCATGCCAGCGTGGGCAGGCCCGCCTCCGGCATATGCGGCCGTTCGATAACGAGCAGGCGGTCGTGGTGCATCCCCAGCTCCACGATCTCGTCTTCAGCAGGGAGATAGACGAGGACGGCAAGCCGCCGGCCCCGGGCCGGGCGGGTCACGGTCAGGACGTGGTGCTGATCCGGGCAGCCCGACAGCGTATAGACGTCACCGGAGTTGATGTCTGCGGCGCGGCCCGCGAAAGTCTCCACCTCCCTGCGCTGGTGCCACCAGCGGGCACGGGACCGCATCCGGGGCAACGCACCGGTCCGCCGGTCGCGCTCGATCCTCCACGCTCGGCGGCAAGGGGCGCATTCGGTGCTCGCGTCGGGATTCGGCCCGGACAGCGGCGTGCCGCACCAAGCGGTGCCGGAGGCGGCATGACGGCGGTGCCCGGTGACAAGGTTTCCGCGGCCGTTGGGCGCCCACAGCACGGCCTCGTCGCGAGGGCACGATCCCTCGGAGAGCACGCTCACCTCACCCGCGAGGCGATGGAAGCGTTCCAGGGCCGCCACGAGCGACGAGCAGTTGGCGCACACCCGCCGGGCCGACGTCGGGCGCGCGTGAAGCGGCTTGCCGCAGTAGCCCAGCAGATGCCCCGGGATCGGCCGGTGAGCGGTTGCACTCTTGCCGGTGCCGGCGGCGGGCCGGAGATCCGGCTCGCCGTCGGGGTGGGGGTGCGTGGTGAGGATGAGCCAGGCACGCGTACAGCTCTGGCACAGAGAATGCGCCGTGCTCTCCGCGATGGGCGCGAGATCGGTCGAGTGCGTGGCGCACACCGTCAACGGCTCGGTGCCTATCACGACGCCGTGGTGCGCGGTCCCGTTCCTCGGAGAGATGGAAAGCCGGATCAAGGGCAGGGGCAAGCAGACCTCCAGGGGATGAGGCATCGGGGTGGGTGGCGAGCGGTGTCGTCAGTCGCGGCGGACGACGATAAGCCGCTCCTGCGCGCCGTCTGGCAGGGTGCGCCGGGGCACGGGGACCGGGGAGGCGAGCGAGGCGGCGAAGACTGCGACCAGGTCGTGCGGGACGCTGGCGCTGAAGCTGGCGCACCACAGGTACGGGGCGCCGAGGACGGGTTCCGCCCATGCCTGCCAGCCCATCAGGTCGGGGCGCGGGTCGGCGTCCTGGATGAGCGGAGGCAGTTCCTCCAGCAACATGCTGGAGGCGAAGCCGGGATCCGTGGCGGTGGTCGTGGGCCGGTCCACGTCCCTCATCCAGCCCTGGGCGACGAGCGTGGCCAGGACCGCCTCCGGCTCGTCGAACCCGACCTCGGGTATCTCGCGGGCGTCGAGGGCGATGAGGAGGTCGGCGAGTGCCTCGTGCGGGACGCCGGTGGTGAAGTAGGCGTTCCACTCCGTCAGGGCGCTCGTTGCGTGCGGGCGGACGGACAGTTGCCAGGCCACGGGCAAGCCGCCGAGTTCGAAGGGGTAGCTGGCGAGGATCCATTCGGCGCCGCGCAGCTCGTCGGGGCTCACGTACAGCAGGGTGTGGCGGGAGGTTGGCCACAGGCGCCAGCCCATACCGGTCAGCAGGTCGCCGATCCGCTCGGCGAGAGCGCCGTCGTCACCGGCCAGATGGCGAGGGGTGACCCAGTACACGGGGTCCGGCGAGTCCGGGTGGGAGGGGTCGTGGGGGTGGTGCGGGTGCAGGGGCGCCTCCGTGAGGTCGTGGGTGGTTCAGCTGCCGCCGTCGCGCGGCGAAGTCGCCGTGCGACGGCGGCGTGAGGGAGCCTCGGTCGGCTCGTGCCAGGTGAGAGCGACGGCGACGTCCGGCGGCAGGTGGCCGATCTGTTCGGCGTCGTTGGCCTCGGCGACGAAGACCACGGGGGTGCCGTTTTCGTCCTGGGAGGCGATCACTCCGCCGATGCGGTGAGCCATGGGAAAGAGCGGATTGATGGCGAGCCGGGCCGGCGCGTCACGGTCACAAGCGGACAGAAGGCCGATGAGGTCGCCGACGGTCATCTCGGGCAGGTGCGGGTCTTCCACAGAGTTCTCCTCGCGGTAGCGGACAGGGGGCCCGGGGCCGGGCAAAGCGGGGCATGCAGTTGTGTACGACCCGGTGGTGTGGCTACCGGGCCACAATGCCGTTCACAGCGGCTGGGAGGTGGCCAGGACCTGGGCCACGGCGGCGGCGACGATGTCCGCCGGGGTCTCGGTGTCGAACGACACCCGGTACCCGCGGGTCTTCGCAGTGCCCGTGACCGCGATCACCCACCCCTCACCGTCGGTGCCGGGACGGCCCGTCGGGAACCAGCCGAGGTAGAACTTGCCGTCCTTGCTGTTCACATGGACATCGGCGCGGTCGTCCACGACCAGCTTGAAGTCGGCGTCCGTGAACTGGTCGATCACCAGCATCGGTCGGCCGGGACCGAGTTTCCAGGAGTGCAGCCGCAGCGCCTCGACAGTGGTGGCGAATCCGGGCTGGGCCACGTCCAAGGCCACAGGCATCACCTCTCTGACCTGGTGTTTTCCGGGAAGGCGTCCACGTTGACATGCCGTAGAAGCGTTGGCCAGTCGTTTCGGGATCTTTCCTGTCTGCCACAGGCGAACTTGTCCTTGGACAGCGAATCCAGTCGTCCGCCCTGCGCTGACCTGCGGCGACTAACTTGATTGGCAAGGGCGTTGGTGAGGCCGTCCCCGCTCACCAACGCCGTGACCTGCGACGACTGCGCTGGATGGCAAGGAACTCCACGGACTGGGTTCGATGTCGGCGGACAGAACTGGTGACCGCTGTCATCCAATCGAGGCGTTTGACAAGGAACCCAGTTGCTCGGGCTTCCTTGCCAGCGAACCTAGGGCGAACGCGCTAGGAGCGTCATTTCGCGGGGCTGGTACTGGTTCGCGGCCACCAGGCATCAAGCAGGACCGTCCGGTCTCTCGGAGAGTTGCTCATGCGCTGCAGGACTCCGGATGAGTTGGCGCGATCACGACAGTGATCTCACAAGCCGGAGTGGACACAAGCCAGACCGGAGACGCTATCCATGAGCCAGCAGCAGTACCAGCTCATCGCCACCGGCATGACCGGCGACGCTGACGACCTTGTGCGGCGTGTACGAGGCGAGAATCCCAGCGCGCGAGAACTGGATAAGATCGCTGCAGCGCATGCAGCACATAGCGGAGTCTGGCATCGACTCTGGCTGAATGAGCAGGCGGGGGTGCTGTTGTTTCTGGAGCGTGCGTCTTCCGGCAACGGCGCGACTGGCGGGCTGAAGTTGCATCAAATCCCACTGCACTCAACATCCTGCACCCGGGTGCTGACCCGCCTGACGGCTGCGGTGCTGGCGCGGCTGGCCAGCCCTGCTGACAGCTACCAGGGCCGCCCGGAGGCCCGACCCGAGGCCGATCGAGACATCGGCGCGCTCGTACAGCTGTTCCGCGTACAGCTTGCACGGATGCGGACCGACTATCCCCATCCCAACAAGCTGTGGAAGGCGGTCCACGCCCAGATCGAGCGAGCAGGCGACGAACAGCGGGCCACTCTACTCACGGCGTTTCTTGGCTGGTACCTGCAAAATGTCTACCCCGATGATGTGGACGCCTACAATCAGGAAGAACGGGATCTGGGATACGACGGCGAACAAGGCCCAGCCTGCGGCTACATTGACCCTCGCTTTGAAGCCAAAGCAATCCGGGACTGGAGATGGTACCGGTACCAAATCCGCTATAAGGCTCCCCAGCCCAAACTGGAATCGGTCCCGAGCGAAAGACACCGCCGTCGGCGAGGAAACAAGCACTGGTACTACGAGTTCCGAGCCCTCGGCCGCCACCTCACCGAGCAGCAGATGCTCAAACTGCGTGCGAAGCTGCCTGGGGCGGACGTCACCTCCGACTCCCTCGTGCTGGACCAGTGGACCGACTGGAACGAACACCCAATCTTCGGGACTGAGGACGAGCTCATTCCCCAGTACTTCGACGCCGGTCTCCACTTCAGCCAGGAAGGATCACGCACTCTGTGGCTGCGGCTACCGGCCACTCTCGCCCACCAGATAGCCCTCTACGAAGACGGACTTGCTGTTAGGACCACGATCGTCGGTGACGATCTCTTGCTGGAACTCCACCGCCTCGAAGAAGACGGCGAGCTCTCCTACCTGTACCACGACCCGCGTCCGTGGCTGGTGGAACTGCTGCCCCTGCGCGACGACTTGGCCGGAGGCGACGTCCGCGCGCCGGCCATCGCCTGGCGCACCTCCAATGTGACCCGCGCGTACACCGAGGCACCGGAGTGGCCACCCATGCCAGACGGGCTGGACGAGGACGAACGCGGCCCTCAACTGCAGGCACTTGTCCGGCTACTGGAAGAGACCCCTTGAACGCACGCCCCAGATATCACTGGGGCCGCGGACTTGCCCGCGCAGCGGCGGCTGCGGCTATCGAATGAGCCCGCAACCTCCTGGTCACCGGCAAGGTCAAGGCGGTCACACAGGCCGCTAACATTGCACCGCAGCGGCTGCTGGAAACGGTCGGGATGCGACACGACAGAGCGCCGAGATGATCGAGTACGGGGAGACCCAAGCCGGAGTTCACTGGCGCGCCACTCCGACGCACTGAACAGTGGAGGGCGCAGTCTGCGAGCTTGAGCGTGCCTTCAGCGCGGCTCAGCGTGCTGGGGAGCTGTGGGACCAGCGTGACGATGGTGGCTGAACTTCATGGCGCTCGCCACGGTGGTTGTGGCTGAGCCACTCAGTCACAGGTGTGGTCAGGTAGCCGGAGACCATTGCTGGTCCCCGGCCCTCTCAGAACCGGTGTGACTGAGCGCTTCAGTTGGTTCTGACCGCGGTTGCGTGACAACTGCGCCCGGAAGCAGACTGCGCACTACGTCGCCGGGCTGAGCCGTCACGGAGGAGTGGCCACAGCCCCTCCAGAATCTGCCCACTCCGCCGTGAAGAGGATGCCGCCTGAATGAATTCCGAGCTACTGAGCGCTGGCGCTGCGTTGACTGGTGTAGCACTGGGCATCGTCGGCACCCTGATGGCGGCTCGAATACAGGCCAAGGGAAGCCACGCTCAGGCCGAAGCCACCTACCGCGCTGCCGTCACCACAGCGCAGACTCAGTACGCCGCCACCCTCGAGCAACAGAACCGCGCCGCTCAGCGAGCTGCCTACGTAGCGTTCATCGCGGCCTCCGATGTCTTTCAGCGCGCGATGGCGCCAGCTGAGGAGCGTGCCGGTCGCGATGTTCCAGAGCCCCTGAGGGAGCCGCTTGACCAGCTGCATGCGGCAATCACGGCAGTCGAACTCGAAGGCCCTCCAGAAGTACTGTCTGCCGCCCGTTCCGTAACGCTGTGTGGTGTTGAGCTCGCGAACATGCTCTATGAGCAGGGCGAGATCTTGGAATCCTGGAGAGCACTAGTAACCGGGCGACATGTGGACGAGGTTCGGAGCGCACACACAGCAGTACTCAGGGTGCATGAGGCTGCACGGGCAATCCCGACGACGCATCGCTCACTTCACGACGCTGATCGCCAGGTCCGTGCGGAAAGGATGGGCGAGTACGGCGAAGCATGGCTTGCTGCGTGTGAGTCCGCAGAATCGGCCCTCGCCTCAGCCGTGGCAGTCGGGGCTCTGACTGAGGACCAAGCCGCCGACTTGCTGTGGGACGTGTCCTCCAAGGACGAGGGCACGCCTCAGGTGGCACGCGAACATCGCGAGAGCTTCACAAACGCCGCTGCCAGCTTCATTGAGGCGGCCAGACACTACCTCAACGACACACAGCCAAGGACGGCTTAAAACGCGCAAGCTCGACGACGTACCGCGCCCTCTGGTTCTGACGTGGTCGTCACGCAAGCGCGGTCAGAACCTCACAGTTGGCCGGTAACAGTGACAGGATCGCTGGCCGGCTGTTGCCCGCCTCCACCGCATGGCTCACGCCGGTTGCCAACGGCTCTCCAGGTTGGCCACAACTGGCTCGTTGGCTTCCGCCCACGTACGGGCAGCAGGTACGGCAGGCTTCGGGTTGCCGACACACCAGCGCAGGACGTCCAGCATCAGATGGACCGCCTTGTCTGCGGACTCCGTGGAGTAGTGGACGTACTCGGGGCCGGTGTACACGCCCAGGGATCGGTGAGGGACCGTCTTCTTGGGCTCCTCCCGGTGATGGATCGCCGGATCCCGAAGGTCATAGAGCCAATCAAACTCGGCGGTCCACCCGTCGTTGAAGGGCCGCGAAACAAACACGAGCTTCAGAGACTCGCGGATTTTGGCAGGCTGGTTCTCGCCCAGCTTCTTGCCTGCGACCACTTCGCGTACCACCAGGGAGCCACAGAGGGCTTCCAGCGCGGCAGCCGAGGCGGCCACGGCGATCAGTGAGGCGTCAAATTCGTCATCCAATGCCGCAGACTCTGCGGCGGGCGTGGTTGCTTCGCCCGCCCGTGAGCGGGCCCGACGGGCATCCAGTGCCCCGTCGATCGCAATGCGTGCCCAGCGCGGCCAAAGATGGGCCGCGATCTTGATGTCTACAGTGTCGTTGAGAGTCGCGGAAGCCGCTGCGTGCCCAGCCGACGCCTCAGCGCTGACGCTGCTACTCCCACATTGGGGGCACTGCAGATCCCCTCGCGCCGTCTGCTCAATGACAGCATCTGGGTACTTATGTCCGCAGTGCGTGCAAAAGTGAGCCACAGGGAGACAGTAGGCGGGGGCCGCGGCAGGTGAAGCACGACGCGCACGACAGTTCATGTGCCGGGGCGGTTCCCGATATCCGGACCCCGCTCCTGGACTCCGGATAAACGCCCCCATGCTCGGTCCTACGAGAAGCGCGTGGTGTACCGTCTTCACCCCTTCGCCCCCGGGGGGATCGCGCATCCCTGGCGCTCGGGCTGATCTTGTTCCATGAACAGAAGACGCAAAGAGGAGCAGTCGACTGTCAGCCTGCAGGAGGTGCTTGCCTCCCTATCCGACGACCTTATGGCGACGCAGCTCAGAGCCGTCCGCGATGTTGTTCCTGATACACACTGAGCCGAATCCGAAGCTCCTCACTTGCCTCATCGGTGCGCTCGGATGGCGGGAGTTGGAGACGAGGCAGCATGAGCGCCCTATGGAGAGCACCGATCAGCAGAGCGACGATTCCTGTGGCGGAGGCATAGAGAGAGAGTTTGGCCAGCCATGGGGCGGGACCGTGACCATCAATCGCTGCCCAGCAGATGACCAGACACTCTGTGATGGCCAATACGGAAGAGAGCAGGACCCAGAGGAGCGATAGAGCAAGCGGACCCACAACTCGTGGCAGCACCTGGGCACGTGCTCTCACTCTTGCCTCGCTGACGCGCGCCAGTTGTTCGGGTGATGGACCAACGCCTGCCCTCATACTTTGCAGAGCATCTGTCTCCGCCTCCTCCAGCTCGCTCACCATCGCCTGTCCCTGCTCAAAGCCATGCTTCTGGAAGGAACTGAACTCGACGAAGCCGAGCACCAGCACCACTGCGATTACGCCAGAGACAAGAGCCGCATAGTCATCGCTCATCACCAGCCTCATACGCCCCCCTGCGTTCAGTTCCTGAGCTACCGGCGATCGTAGAGCGCACCCGTTCATCGGTTGCTGGACAGCTCTGAATCCACCGATAGTTGTGACGCCGGCCTGGGGGGCACACGCTCACGTGAACTGATGGTGTTCACGGAAACGGGAGGCGGCTGACCAGGTGACGCTGTGCGCGGACTAAAGTGTTGCCAGGTGTTGATCAACAACCCTGAGCACCCGGGCGACCAACTGAGTCACTCAATGGCCAACTGAAGGGTACTGACCGCTCTTCCGTGATGGCTACGGCTGAAGGAGGACGCGAGCTCTGAGTAGAGCGAACGAGGCTCGACCGTACATTTGCCGTTTGATCGTTTTGATTCTGTTGACGTGGCCTTCGACGACGCCGGAGCTGTAGGACAGGGTGAGACCCGCGGTGACGGCGGGGAGATCCTGGCGGACGGAGCCGGCAAAGATGCCGATGGCCTCGGGGCCGCTCAGCTCGGCTTTGTGAATCCAGTCCCACAGTAGGTGGCCATGACGGTGGCGGACCATGTCCGTGAATTCCCGTGCGAGGTCGCAGGCGGCGGCGATCTCCGGGCAGGCGTACCGTGCTGTTTCCAGCCGTGCGGTATCCGAGGGGCGGAGTGTCTCCTGCGGGCGCATGATCCATGAGGTGATGGTGCGAGGGCTGGGAGTCATTGCGTGGGTGGGGATCGCCACGCCCTTCGAGTACGCCTGCGCCCCGGTCCCGTGCCGAGGCGAGGAGGTCGTCAAGATCGCTGTGCCGGTAGCACCGTACCGTTTTGCGGTCCAGTTGCAGGCGGCGGCCGATGGCGCTGAGGGAAAGCCCCGTGGCGGCCAATTCGTTGACATCCCTGTGGCGTTGACGCACGCGGTCCAGGAGGGGAGTCGTCGGGGCAGCCGGCGGCGGTCCGGCCGCGGCGGCGGGTCGGCGCAGGCATGCGCGGTGTCGGCGGCACGTTTTCTCCACGGCTGTCGAAAGGTTTTGGAGGAGGGTACTGGTGGGCCGTCGGCGAGGTGCCTGCTGAGCAGGCCCTTTTCCAACGGCCCCCAGCCCGAACGACGCGTGCGACTTTCGCCGCACGTCGCTCTCCGGTGACTACTCCGTGAGTGCTGGCACAGGTCTTGTACCGTGGATGTCCGCATGACAACTTCCGCAGACCACGAGGGTTTTGCGGTGTCGTGCGGCCATGAGATCTGCCCACGGCGGCCGGTGCCCGGACCGTCCGAGGTCGGCGAGCTTGGCGACGTGATGGACTTCCACCTCGTCGACGCGTCCGCATGCCTCGCACCGTCCAGCAAGAAGCCGGGTGACCAGCTCCTTGCGTTTGATCGTGACCGGGGCCAGCCGACGGTCGGTCATGACCGTCTTCTTGTTCTGTCGCAGCGGGATCCCGCCGAACCGTCCGACCAGTGGCTTCCTGCCGGTGCGTTCGACGCGGGCCTCGAAGCACTTACGCGGCCCGAACGGTGTCTCGGTGGTGGCCGCGTACCGGCGGGCCATCTTCGACACCGACGAGCGGTGCTTGTTGGCGAGCGTCATGAGCATCGAGGTCTCCATGACCCATTGCAGCCGGGCGAGTCGGAAGACGTCGCCGGCCATCAGGTAGTACTGGACGATGCCGCGGTACTCCGACCCGTAGGTGCTGATGATCTCGTGGTCATCGTGGTTCAGCAGCTCGGGCCGACGCGCGGGTTTGCCGCGCTCCTTGTACTGGGCTTGCTTGGCAGATACCACCGAACGAGGGACACGCAGACCGATAGTCCCATTGACAGAGCGCCGCCTGCCAGAGATCTTGCGGTCGTTGTGCAGCACGGTGATGTCGTAACCGAGGAACCTCGCCGCCCCTGTTCGGGCGTGTGTGATGAGCGTCTTCTCCGGCGACAACTCCAGCTTGAGCTCGTCGTGCAGGAATTGCGCCAGGCTCCTCTTGATTTCCTCGGCTTCTGCCTTTGGTCCGGCGAACCCAAGCAAGGTGTCATCGGCATAGCGCACATACCTCAGCCTCCGATAGCCAGGATCCTGGGTATCTATGCTGGGCATGCTGTGGAGTTGCTTGCGCAGCTCCTTCACCCTGGCATGGTCTCCACGCCTCCGGGCGCTTGCCATAGCCTCCCACATGCGCTTGAAAGCACGGTTCGGTTTCCTGACTCTTCCTCGGGTGTATTCCGGGACGAGAACCTTCTCGATGAACTCATCCAACTTGTGCAGGTAAATGTTGGACAGGATTGGAGAAACGACCCCACCTTGCGGGCTCCCGCTGTGTGTGGCGTTCCAGGTCCAGTCCTCCATGTATCCGGCCTTGAGCATGTTGCGCACCAGCCGAAGGAACCGATTGTCGTGGATCTTCTCGCCCAGGATTCGGAGCATGACCGAGTGGTCAAGCCGGTCGAAACACTGAGCAATGTCACCCTCGACAAACCAAGTTGTCCCCGTCCAGGTTTTCGCCACATCACGTAATGCTGTGTGGCAGCCCCGGCGGGGACGGAAGCCGTGGGAGGAGTCGGAGAAGGTCGGTTCGTAGTACGCCTCAAGCAGCAGACGTACGACCTCACTGACGAGCTTGTCCGACCACGGCGGCAGGCCGAGCGGCCGCAGTTTCGTGCTGCCCCTCCCCTTGGGGATGTAGACCCTCCTGGCTGGGCTCCACCGATACCGCTCATCGCGCAGCGCATCGATGACGTGCTCGATCTTGCCCAGCGACATGCCGTCCACGGTCTCCCCCGTGACCCCGGGCGTCATCGCTCCCTTGTTGGAGTACAGACGTCCGTAGGCCAGCAGATACAACTGCGGATTGAAGAGCTGTCGATACAGTTCATTGCACGGCAGGCCACGCCTGCCGCGTTCGCGGAGGACACCCAGCACCGTTTCGGCGCTCTGCATTACGCATACCTCCCGACTCTGTGGTGTCCGATCACCTGGCCCCCTTCGCCCGATGCAGACGGCTTTCCCGTCCTCCTTGGCCGGTCGTGACTCCGGCGACTACTACGGGGCCTCCGTCGCCTTAGGAAGATCTCCTCCCGTAGGCGATCCCATGTTCGTCCTTGTCGTACGTCCTAGCGTGATTTAGGTGCCCTACTCATCTCCTTGAATGCCCTCGCTGGGCATCGCTCCGCACTCCGGAGGTTGCGACGGCTACTGGCATCAAGCCGTCGCAGGGTGCGGCGCCGGTGTCAGGCATCTTTCCGGCGGACTTGACCTTCAGTCTTCTGGAGATTGGGGTTCAGGCAATCCAGCTTTCACCGTGTCACGCGGGTCCCTCGACGCCCCGTCTCCAATGCCTGAGCCCGGCCGTCGATTTTCTGGCATGCTGCGGTCCCATCACCGTTTCCGGATTAGGTAAGCCATCAGACCCAAGAACCTCCCTCCAAATTCTTCCCGACTGAATCGGGGATACGACAGTGAGGTCGACCCGGAGCGCGGTACTGGCCTCACGACCAGCCCGTTTCTCCGGATCGCCTCCCGAACCCGGCGTGCACCGCTAAGCGCACCGGGCTCTCCACAAGTCCCATGGGTCTGTGTTCACTTCATGCTGTGCTCGGCCAAGGAATCGGGATACGTGTTCCCCGGTAGTAGTAGCGCTTGGCGCTCACCCTTGCCGGATCGAACAGTTCCATCCCGCCCTCGGCGGGCCATATGCCGTAGCGTCGGCGTAGTACCTTCCAGGGAACACGCCGGTGCTTGCGCTCCTGCCATCTGACGATCTCCTTCCAGAGGTAGGCCCTCAGATAGCTGAAAGTCGCGTTCGAGCATCCGTACTTGAAGTACGCGGTCCATCCCCGCAGCATCCGGTTGAGCTGACGCAGCAGGTCTTCGAGCGACAGGTTCGTGCTCCGCCGGCAGACCGTCTTCACCTTGGCCATGATGGTCACCAGGGCCTTCTTGGCCGGATAGACGTAGACGTATCGTTTGCCGGTGCCTCGCTTCCGGTGACGCTGGATGCGCCATCCGAGGAAGGCAAGGCCCTCGTCGATATGGGTGATCAGGGTCTTCTCCCGCGACAGGCGCAGGCCCATCGTGGACAGGACCCCGGCGAGTTCTTCCCGCAGGGCTTCGGCGTGCGCCTTGGTGCCCGAAACGAGCAGGCACCAGTCGTCCGCATACCGCACGAGGCGGTAGTTGGGCAGACCTTGGCGGCGCCGCTTGGCCCTCCCATAAGGGCTGGCTCCTGGCCCGCCCGGCCCTTGGGCGATGTACTCGTCCAGAACCGAGAGAGCCACATTGCTCAGCAACGGGGAAAGAATCGACCCCTGCGGAGTTCCGGCATCGGTATCCACCAGCGTGCCGTCCTCGTCGAGGACGCCCGCCTTCAGGAATGCCTTCACCAAGGCCAGGACGCGTTTGTCTCCGACGCGCCCCCGCACCCGGTCCATAAGGGCGGAGTGCGAGATCTCGTCGAAGCAGGCTTTGATGTCACCCTCAACCACCCACTCATAAGAGCGAGATGCGAAATGGTGCACCTCAGCCACCGCGTCGTGAGCCCGGCGATTCGGACGGAACCCGTAGGAACACGGGCGGAAATCCGCCTCGAAAATCGGCTCCAACACCAGCTTCAAGGACGCCTGAGCCACCCGGTCGCGGATGGTCGCGATCCCCAGATAGCGGACCTTGCCGCCAGCCTTGGGAATCGCGCGGCGCCGCGCCGGGAGGGGCCGGAAGGTGCGAGCCTTGAGATCCTCTCGCAGTTCCGCAAGGAACCCTTCCAGCCCGCGCACGGACTCGATGTAGTAGGCGGTCTCGCCGTCCACTCCCGCCGTGCGTGCGCCCTTGTTGTTCCGCACCCGATCCCAGGCGACCAGCAGGAAGCCCGGGTTGGTGACGAGGTTGTACAGATCATCGAACCTGCGATGAGGATCATCACTGGCCCAACGGTGCAGCTTGGTCTGGATCTCCAGTACCCGGCGTTCCGCCTTGAGCAAGACGTATTCCAGCTCGTCGGTATTCACCAACGGCCTCCCGGCATTCCAGTATCCGTACTGCTGACTTGCTGGCCCCCTTCGCCATGCACGGGCCTCTCGCCCGCTCGGACTACTACGGGACCTCCGCCCCATCCCGCACCTTCGACAGACGACGCATCTATCCCAAGAACCCGGATGGATACCGGGCCAAGGGAGCGATGCGGGATGGTTCCCGTGTTCACGGTGAATCGATCGATCAGTCCGGCATCCAGCTTTGCCCCGGCAGCATCGCCACGGTTACGCCGCAGGCTTTCACCATGGCCTCCCCACCGACACGCCAAGTCGGCTACGGAGTCAACCCGCCATATCGGCGGACTGTGCACTGCAACCCGGCCCATATCCACCAGATTTGAGCCGGTGCCACGCTTACGGAGCTTTACCACTGATTCCTCTCGTATGCCCTCTGATCTCGCTCGCCGGACCCGGCCCGTCTGGCAGTTCCAGGCCGTCCCGGCTTTGTCAGCGCTGCTTCCCGCCCTCCCCGGCGTCTCCCGGGTCGGACTGCGCTCAGCTCCCACCAGCCTGCTGCGACAGGCTGGCGAGGAGGTCTTGCACCTCCTTCGATTCACCGCGCCTCACGGCGCACAGGCGCCTCATGGCGCACTGCCAGCGATCGGCCACTTCAAGTGCGTCAGGGGCCGCCTGCCTGATGGCCTTGGTGAAGGCCATCAGGCGGTCACGGCACACGATTTCGGCGCCGGGGTGCTCGTGGAGCCAGGTGGCGACCGAGTCGGTCTCGCGGTCGGGCAGGACGTCAACGGGCCTGGAGGTCTCGACGTCGACGAGGACGGTGCCGAAGGTCCGCCCTTTGCGGAACGCGAACTCGTCGATGCCCAGAATCCGCGGTGCCCGGGCCGGCACGGGCGGGGCGAGCAGTTGCCGTAGCAGTGCGGTCCGCCGGCCGTGGAGTCGCAGCTTCGCGCACATACGCTGGCCCGGGCGCCCGCCGAGTTCCATCGCGACGGCCCGCATCGCCGACCGTGCCGCCGGTGAGGAACGGCGGCGTGGCTCGGTCAGGCCCGCCACCTGTTCCACGAACGTCCGGCGCTGGCACTGGGGCTGATCACAGAAGAACCGCCGCACGTGCAGACGGACGATCAACCCCCGTCCGGCGACAGGTAACTCGGATACGTGACGCCAATATCGGCTGTGAACCCGCGTGGCAGGATGCGCGCACTGCGGACACCTGCCCGGCTGCCCGCATCCCGCCGTGTCGACCACCAAGTTGCCATCGACGGTCATGAGCTGCCGCACCTTGAGGTTCAGACCCGGCAGGAGGACGTCTTCAAGCGTCTCCACTCGCATGACGGAACGATCCCCTGAGGGTACGGTCCTGCAGTCCGCGCGCTGCCGGCCCGGGCCCCTCTGATCAGTTGTTCTGCTGCGGTGACGGCGTCGGGGCCGGGAGGTTTCGGGTGCCGGGCGAGTTGTTGCCGGGGTGGACGATCTCATCCGGGATGGTCCAGTGGGCGATTGGTGAGCGGGTGTAGCGGACTGAGTTTGTGGTCCATTCGATCAGGCCGGTGTTGAAGTCGTTCAGGGCCGTCAGGTAGGCGCGTAGGTGCGGTTGACGGCTGAGATCCGTGTGCAGGAGGTGACTGTGGGTGTGGTCGTAGGCGTCCATGGCCTGCTCGTACAGGCGCAGGGCGTCGGGGAGAGCCTCGGCCGGAGTGCACCGGTGCTCGGCGGCGAGGACGGCGAGGACGTTCTCCGTTTCTCCGTCGGCCAGTTCCCGGGGGGCCGAGAGGATGTCCTGCACGAGGATGGTGCGCTCTACATCCAGGAACAGGAGCCGGTCCATCAGCGGGTGGGTGAGGACGGTGTCGTCGAGTTCGATGCACAGGCTCAGTTCGGTGAGGAGGTGGTCGATGCGCTGGGCGATGGTGGTTCGGCGGGTGCGCAGGTAGTGCGTGAGGTCGCGGGGGTGGCCGCCTGTGGCGGTGGTCTGCCGGTAGGTGAGGCAGCCGGTCAGGAAGTCCGCGATCGAGTCGGCAAGGCGGGTCATGAAGCGCGGGGAGCTGTGGGCGGCGAGGCTGAGCCACAGGTCGGTGAAAACGGGGGCCCAGCGCGGATCGGTGCCTTCTGCGGCGGGGTGGGCGTACTGGGTGCGCACTTCGGTGAGGAAGGCCCGCGCGGTGTCCAGGGCGTGGTCGTGCGGGGCGGTGTCGATCTGGTGATCGCGGGCCATCAGCGCAGCGGCTAGACGCGCCAGGTCATACAGCGTGTCGCGGTCGGCTGCCGGCCAGCACACCGCGGCGAGGTAGGTGTGGTTCGTCTGCCGGAAGACGGTCTGCTGTCGGGGATCGGGCAGCAGACCCCAGGACAGGAACCACCTGTCGACGCCGTCGGCGAGGTCCTGGTGGTAGTGGGCGCTGCGCCGCAGCGGGTAGCGGGAGCGCAGGCGTGGCCGCAGCTCGGAGCCAGGGGTGCGCGTCATCGTGCCTCGGCTCTCTGCCCCGTGCGGATGCGGGCGGGGCGGTGGTCAGGTCCGGCGGGAGTCGACTTCCAGCTGCAGCCGCTGGGGGATGAGGGTGGCCCGCAGGGCGGGCCGCACCGTCTGCCCGGCAACGGGGCGCAGGTGCCAGCACGCGGTGATGGAGGTCAGGACGAGGGTGGCCTGGGCGAGGGTGAAAGCCTCGCCGATGCATTTGCGCGGCCCGGCTCCGAAGGGGACGTAGGCATGTTGGGCGATGGACGCGGCGCGCTCGGGCAGCCAGCGGTCGGGGTCGAACCGTTCGGGGTGGGCGAACAGGTCGGGGCGGCGGTGCAGCAGGTAGGGGCTGTAGGCCAGCACGGTGCCGGCAGCCAGCCGACGGCCGGCGAGGTGGGTGTCGGCGGACACCCGCCGGGTGAAGATCCACCCAGGTGGATACAGCCGCAGCGTCTCGGTGACGAACCGGCGGGCCAGGTCCAAGCGCGGCAGGTCGTCATGGGTGGCGATCCGCCCGGCCAGCACCGTGTCCGACTCCGCCTGCAGCCGCTCGGCGATCTCCGGACGGTCGGTGATCAGGTGCAGGGTCCACGCCAGGGCGCTGGCGACACTGGTGATTCCGCTGATGAAGAAGGAGACGACCTGGTCGGTCATCTCCTGCGGCGTCATACCGTCGGTGCCCGATGAGCCAGCCGCCAGCAGGATGGACAGCAAATCCCCGTGGTCGGTGCGATCCCGGCCAGGCTCGTCGATGATCTGATCGACGATGTGGTGAAGCCGGGCGCGAGCCCGGTCGTAGGCCCGATTGGCGGGGGTGGGCAGGCGTTCCAGCGCGGTGGGGGTGAGCAGCCGGCGATAGATGCCGGCCATGGTGATCGCCACGCACTGCCGGGCCTCGGCCAGGGTGGCGGCGTCCAGCCGTGTCGAGAACATGGTGGAGGTGGCGATGCCGGTGGCGATCTCGTGGGCGGCCGAGAGCGCGTCGATCACCTGGCCGTCCTGCCAGCCATCGATCACTTCGGTGATCTGCTCGCCCATCAGCGCGCTGTAGCCGGGCATCCGGGTGGGATGGAAGGCGGGCTGGACGAGGCGGCGTAGCCTGCGGTGCTGGGCGTGGGGACAGACCGGCAGACCATCGCCGAGGACTTCGCGAGCCTTGTCGAACAGCGGACCGCCCTTGTCGAAGGTGCGGTCATCGACCAGCACCTGGTGCAGCAGGTCGGGGTCGCACACCATGTGCAGGGCACGCGGGCCGATCATCACCGTGACCAGGTCGCCGTAGCGCGGCAGCGAGGCCAGGAACGGCCACGGGTTCCTCACCAGCTGCGGCAGGTGGCCGACTACGGGCGTCCGACCCGGGGCGTTCCCCGAACGAAAACCGTCGGCCGGACGCGGGTGCCGAGCAGATGCCTCATACCGGGGTGTCACGTGTTCTGCGCCCGATGTCGCCGGGGCACCGGCCCTCGGTGTATTCAGCGAGGGTTGCTCATTACCCGTCATCTTGTCCTCGACTTTCCGGCGACCGGGCCCGGGACGGAGTCACCGGCCGACGCCTTGTGGTCCGCAGCGAACAAAGGGTGGCTCGGCCCTGGGCTGTGGGCGGCGGGTCCGTCTCACCGGTGGCGGTGGATCATGCCGTCAGCCAGCGCGGCAAGTTCCGCGCGCACCGAGGCAGGCAGGCGGGCGCGGTCCAGGTGGTGCAGTGCATGCTCCAACTGCGCGGCGGCTTCCTGCTCGGCCGCCGCCCGTCCGCCCGCCTCCTCCACCGCCCGCACCAACTCGGCAACACGGTCCGGCAACCAGGGCCCGGAGCGCGCGTACAGATCACGCACCCGCCGGGCCGCCGACCCGCCGGCGCTCAGAGCGGCCACAAGCGGATAGGTCTTCTTCCCGCGGGCTATGTCACCGCCCACGGGCTTGCCCATCCGCTGGGTATCGCCCCATAGCCCCAGGACATCGTCGACACACTGGTACGCGATCCCGGCACACTGCCCGAACCGCTCCAAGGCCGTCACCGTCGATGCGGGAGCTCCGGACAGGACCGCGCCGAGCGCGCACGCGGCACGGATCAGCGCCCCGGTCTTGCCCTTGGCCATGTCCCGGTACTCCTCCAGCGCCACCTGGTCGCGCCGCTCGAAGTCAAGATCCAGACTCTGACCGAGCATCAGGCCCTCCAGGGCCTCCGCCAGCACAGCCACGGCCTTGTAGGAGCCGGTCCGCTCCACCACCCGCATGGCCCGGACAAGCAGTGCGTCACCCGTCAACAGGGCAGCCGGCACCCCGAATTCCACCCACGCCGCAGTCCGGTGCCGACGCCATCGGTCACCGTCCATGATGTCGTCGTGCAGCAGGGAAAAGCCGTGCACCAGCTCCACCGCCACCGCTCCCGCCACCACCGACTCCTCGCTCCCGCCGACAGCCCGAGCGCAGACGAACACCAGAGCGGCCCGCACTCCCTTGCCGCCCTGCCCCACCCCAACTGGAGTCGAAGGACCAACCGCCAGGTGATACTCGGCCACCGGACGTACCCCCTCCGGCAGGGACCCGACCACCTCACCCAGGGCCTGCCGTACCACGGCCCCCGCACGGGCAGGCGCAACCGCCCCGGGCGGCAAGGAGCCTGTGGAACTCGACTCCGACATGAGCTCGCTTTTCCGCATACCGTCCACCAACGATCGCGCCGGATACCCTCTGCCTTGCGCTTTCCCCATCGCCAGCGGGACCCACCGGCGCACAGGGGGCACCGGCCGCACACCCCAGCGCAGCGCCCCGCACCGGCGTACAACGCAGCAGAGGCTCAAGAGGCCCAGGGATCGAGAGTGCCCTGGTCTGCGGGGCTGCACGTCCAGCTCGGTACGGGACAGGCACTGGAGCAACCACCGATCTGGCCCGGCGACTCCCGTCGTTCCTACGGCGCTCGACTTCGGCTGAGTCACGGACAACGGACAGGCACCCGGTTGCGGCCGCATTTCCGTCACCGCTACGGCCCATGCATTATCGGCCTGTACCTCGTCGAGTCGATCCCTCACGGAAGCGCGGTCACAACCAACTGGGCCACTCAGTCACAATTGAACGTCACAACGCTATGGTCCCACTGGCCAAAAATCGAACATGTGATTGAATCCAAGCATGCGACCGATTCCCGATGAGCTCGCTCAGACCCTTGGCGAGTGGCACACCACCTACCGCCAGCTCTCCGCCCACCCGCGGACCGTGCTGCGGCGCAAGCTCATCCGGCTGTCGACTGCGGTGTTGTTCCATCCGCACTGGGAGAGCAGCCAGCGAACGGCTGCACGGTCGGCGCTGCACACGACCGGGTGGGGAGGCAGGAGCTGACTATGTGCGTCGTCCCACCGAACGGGGATGGGGCACGCCATGTCCCAGCTGCCTCCTGACCCGGCCCGGCTCGGGGTGATCCTGGCCTTCCTCGACCGGCAGATCGCGGAGATCGAGACCGTGGCCATCTACCTGCGGCTCCAGCGGAACACGGTACGAGAGGCCCTCATGCGCGCCGAACGCCCGCAGCCGCAGCGGACGAAACCCCCACCCAAGGGGGCCGGACCACTGACCGGCTTTGCCCCGCCAGCCTCGAAGAATGTGGGCTTCGTGGTGCAGCAGAAGCGCACGCCGAACGGGCCGGAACCCGCCCTGATCCATATGGCCGACTGCACCATGATCGAGGGCACGCCGCATCGGATCAGGGCCGACGAGGCACGGGCCGCGCTCACCGACCCCAATATCGAGCCCTGCCAGTTCTGCCGACCGGACACGGAGCTGGGCACCGACCTTGCATAACCGACGCACCCGCTCCCGACCTGCCCAGATGAGGCGCCGGACGCATATTCGGGCACATGGACGAGGTGCCCAGCGCATCGACCCGACCATGGACCGGGCAGCCGCCGCGCTCCTGCTGGGCTGCTCCCCGGCAGAGGTGGGCTACTGCCCACGGCGCCAGGGCCTGAGCCAGCGTTACGGCTCCAAGGCGCAGGTTCTCTGCCCCGCGTGCTGGGCGGCCGATGCCTCGCCCCCAGGGCTCTGCGTCCTGATCGCGCGCGGTCACCCGGCGGCCGACACCGCACCTTCCCCAAAGGCCGCGACGTCGCCGGGCGCCATGTCCTCGCGGAGCCGGGCGAACCGCACCGGGTGCCGCCAGACGCCCCTGTCCTGCTCGGTGTCCACGTAGATCTCCGCAACCAGCTCTGGCTCGATGAGGACGACGTCCAGCGGCGTGCGGGATCCCCACGACGTCGTGAACCGTACGCCGTCCCAGGGGTGCCCACGCCCGGCGGCGGTCAGGTGGAGGGCAAGACGCCGGGCCGCCTCGGAGTGCAGTGGGGTGCTGCGGGCCACTAGCCGCAGCACCCCGTCCTGGTTGTAGCGGCCGAGGAGAGCAGCCTGGGGGCGGCGCAGTGTGCCGGTGATAGCGCCGACGATGGCTTCGGTGCTATCACGGCGGCACTGGTGAAGTGTCGGTATTCGAGAGTCGCAGTATTCGGCCTTGGGACTGGTGGGCTCGCATGTTGAGGTGTCGCGTATTCGCGAGCCGCTTGGCGTGCCGGACACGGTGAGTGATCGCTTGGGCATCGTGGCTGCCGCGAGTACTGACTTCGGCTCGTCAGGGTGATGTTGGGATGTCGAGGCTCAGGAAGTTCAGTAGCGCCGTACGCGCCGTTCTCCATAACCTCCACCACTGGTGGCCAACAGTGGCGTATCTCCCACGGTGCCGACTTCCAAAACCTGTCAGCCCTGAACTGTTCGCGCATCCGCCGACCAGGAGTGGGACCCCTCCCGGCCAGCCGACTGTAGGCTCCTGCGGCACCGACGGTCGGGAGGCAAACATGGGCTCGTGGCGCAAGTGGATCGAAGCCGGGAGGTCCGTCGCCGATGAGCGTGCTCTCGAATATCTGTCGAACGGTCGACCGAGTAGAGCGGTCAGGTACTTCAAGGGGCGACTTCGGGAACAAAGTAAGCGTCTCGGCTGGGAGCATCATGAAACGCTGATCACGCTCTGCCACCTCGGTGCGGCGTACCGAGAGGCGGGGCGGATCGAGGAATCCGTCACGTTACTTACCCAAAATTACGGTCAGCTCCAGCGGCTCTTTGGGAACCAGGACGCAGCCACAATACTTTGTGTATCCGAGTTGGCGGCGTCGATCTACGCGGCCGGAGATCGCGATGCCGCGCACAACCTACTCAGTCTACTCAGTGAGGCGCTCGATGAGGCGCGGCGTCTACTCGGTGACGCGGCTGCCGAGACTCTCAGCTTGGAATGTCAACTCGCCCTGTTCTACCGGGCGGAAGGCCGACTCTTCGAGGCGTTGTCCCTGATGTCCACGGCCGGGCTGTACGCGGATGTGCTCGGATCGAACCATTCCGTGACTCGACAGGCCGAGACGATCTGGGACGAAATCGGTGCCGCCGTTAAAAGGATGACGGACAGCTTCAACGATCCTGACCGCCATCCGCTCTCCGCCACTGACCGCGCCGCAGTGTCCATGACCCAGGCAGTGGCGATGGAAATCACCACCATGCGTGAAGACCGTGACGGATTCCAAGAGGTCTGGCACCGAGCAGCCAAGCTGTGGGACTATGCGCGACGCTGGTATGAGACGCACGACGGCGCCGATCACATGAACACCCTAGCGGCGGTAGAGCAACAGGCGGATTGCTTGGTCATCTGCGGGGAGGGTGAAGCAGCTATCCCGCTGCGGGAGGCCGTGTATGCGGAACGGAAGAAGGCGTTGGGACCTGACCACCCCGACACAGTCAAAGCTGAGTACAACCTCGCCAGGGGTTATCTTGAGCATGGACAAGTACCGGCAGCGATTGTGCTCGCCGAGCATGTCGTAGATGTCTGGAAGAGAACGCACGGACCGTCAGACCGGTATGCCCTCAGCGCCATGCGCACGCTGGCGTACGGGCTTCATTCAATGGGCCGCATATCCGAGGCGGAGCCGCTGCTGCAGCACCTTGAGGACAACGGCTGGGAAGTCCGCATCAGCAACGAGTAGGCAACTGACACGGCAGCTGTAGTTCTTGATCACGGCTGGTCGTGACGGCGGTGTCGTCGCTGATGGCAGGTGGTCGCGACGGATTGGTGGTGGCACCGCCAGGCCGTCCAGTGCAGGACGTGGTCACGGTCGCGGAGTGGTGGGGGCAGTGTGAGGGCCCGCAGGAGCCGGATGAGTTCGGGGCAGGTCAGCGGCACGAGTTCGGGCTGTTCCTCGGAGGCTGTGTGGACGGCGGCGGCCGTGAGAGCGAGCACGGCGGCGGCGATCAGGGAGAACAGGGACCAGCGCATCCAGGAGTTC